>NKIQ01000006.1 GCA_002256005.1 Alphaproteobacteria bacterium PA4
GGGCGCCCTTCGCGGGGCGCCCCTTTTTCTTTCAGGCAACCTCGTCCGTCAGCCGCGGATCATAGCCTTGGCGTTGTCAGCCTCGGCAAGCAGCGTTGCACGGTCCTGATCGACCAGCGCCAATAGCGCGGCCTTGAAGCGCGCGTCGCGGGCATCGACGAATTTGTCGAGCGCCTGCGGCTTGGTGGGGCACCAGCCCGGCTTGGAGCCGCCCGTAACATCGTCGGTTGTCAGCGTGCGAAGAGATTGCAGCCCGGCCCCGACCTTGGCGACCCGTTCCACGTTGAGCGAGGCTGTCCACTGGCAACGCAGCGTGCTGGGACGCCCCGCGGCACTGGCGGTGCCGACCTGCTTAGTCTCGATCGTCACAGCGCCACGGTAGTCGGCGGCAATAGGGCCGCCGGCATGGTCGATCACCACTTCATGTTCGAGCGCGAGTGCCGGCGAGGCGGCACAAGCCGCCAGCACCGCGCATACAAATGCACGTTTAATCATTGTGGATGTTCTCCTGCGTCCTCGCGGCCTTTTTGGCCGTCGATGTTGCAACATAACATCACGCCAATGTGCCGCTTCACGCAGGTTTGCGACGATCAATAGCCCATCAGGCTCATGACTTCCTTGCGGCTGCGGTTGTCGTCGAGGAAGCAACCCAGCACGCGGCTCGTCACCATGCCGACGCCGTGGGTCTTGACCCCGCGGCCGGTCATGCAGCCGTGCTCGGCCTCGATCACCACCGCGACACCGTGTGGGTCGAGATGGTCCCAGATGCATTGTGCTACTTCGGCAGTCAGGCGCTCCTGGATTTGCAGCCGGTTGGCGTAGCCATGGAGCACCCGCGCGAGCTTGGAGATGCCCACCACCTTGTTGCGCGGCAGATAGGCGATCGCGGCCTTGCCAGTGATCGGCGCCATGTGGTGTTCGCAATGCGACTGGAATGGGATGTTCTTCAGCAGGACGATCTCGTCATAGCCACCCACCTCGGTGAACTGACGCGTGAGGTGGATCGCCGGGTCTTCCTTGTAGCCTGCGCAATATTCCAGCCACGCACGGCCCACGCGCTTGGGCGTGTCGAGCAGGCCCTCGCGCGCCGGATCATCGCCCGTCCAGCGGATCAGCGTACGAATCGCGTCCTGAACCTCCTCGGGCACTTCGGGCTTGCCGAGCGGGTTGTCCGGATCGATTTCGTCGTGATCATGCGCGGCAACGTAATTCATGGTCGTTTGTCTTTCTTCCCTCAGAGGCGCGTGTCGAGGCCCCCTCGCCTGCCTGTCTGGAATGGGCTCAACCACCCGGACCCGCGCACGTTCCCTACAGATACGCGGATTGCGCCGGAAGGCTGCCCTCCCCATTCTATGCAAATGTAATAGGCCGCGCGGGCAATTCATCCCCCGGCGGCGTAGAAAGGAAGCGAGGGCCCCGTGCACGAGCCGAGCACTGCCGAATTCGAAACCGCCGCGCATGGCGTGCTGGCCCGCCTGCCCGAGGTGTTCCGCCGCGAGCTCGAAGGCGTGGTGTTGCGGGTGGAGGAGTTCGCCACCGACGAACAGCTCGATTCGCTGGGTATCGAGGACCCTTACGAACTCACCGGGCTATATGAAGGCGTGGCGCTGACCGAAAGGTCGCAGTGGGACAGCGACGGGCTGCCGCCGGTGTGGAGGAACAGCAGCTTTTCGCCGGCCTTGATCGCGCCGTCGCGGACCAGCGCGATCAGCCCGGCCATCGCCTTCCCCGAATAGACGGGATCGAGCAGGATGCCTTCGACGGCTGCCAGCATCCGCACGGCCTCGACCATTTCGGGCGTCGGCAGCGAATAGCCGGGGCCGACCCAATCGGCGAGGCAGACGACGTCGCTGGCCGCCGGCGCCGGCGTGCCGAGCAATTCGGCGGTGGCGACGGCGAGGCGGTGGACATTGCCTTCCTGCTCGGCGCGCGGCCGGCGCACGTTGATGCCGGTCACCGGAATCCCGGCATTCAGCGCCACCAGCCCGGCGAGCAGGCCGGAATGGGTGCCGGCGCTGCCGCTGGCAACGATGATGCGATCAAAGGCGACGCCCTGGTCAAAGCTCTGCGCCATGATTTCGGCGGCGCAGGCGGCATAGCCGAGCGCGCCCAGCGGGTTGGAGCCGCCGCCGACGATGACATAGGGCGTGCCACCGGCGGCGCGCACCTCGGCGGCATCCTTTTCCATCTCCGCCGCCAGATCGGCGCCCAGCGGCACCACGCGCAGCGCCGCAACGCCCATCAGGTCGAACAGCAGATTGTTGCCGAGCGCGTCCGCCGCATAGCTGCCCGGCACCCGCTCCTCGATGATCAGCCGGCATTTGAGGCCTTCCTTCGCCGCCGCCGCCAGCGTCAGCCGGCAATGGTTGGATTGCGGCGCGCCGACGGTGATCAGCGTGTCGGCGCCCCTGGCCAGTGCGTCGGCGACGAGAAATTCCAGCTTGCGGGTCTTGTTGCCGCCGGCGGCCAGCCCGAGCAGATCGTCGCGCTTGATCCAGATGTCGGGGCCACCCAGCGCGGCGCTCAGCCGCGGCAGCGGCTCCAGCGGCGTGAAACCAGGGGTATAGCGGCGGCGGGGAAAGCGTGCGAGGTTCATGGCGCAGCTTCCTGCCCGGCAACGCTCCCGAGTGCAACCATGCCGGCGCTTCGCGCATTGGACGCCCATGGCGAATATCTCGCTCCCCCTGCTCTCGGCCCTGCTCTGGGCGGTCGGGCTGTGCCTGATCGGCGGACTGATGACGCCGCGTGGGCCCTGGTATGCCAGCCTCAGGAAACCGCCCTGGCAGCCGCCGGGCTGGGCGTTCGGCCCGGCCTGGACGCTGATCCTCGGCCTGGCCGCCTGGGCCGGGGTGCGCGCCTGGGATGTGGCGATGCCGGCGCAGCAGGTCGACATCCTCATCGTCTTTGGCGTCAACGCCCTGTTCCACATGCTGTGGAGCCCGTTGTTCTTCCGCGCCGAACGGCCGGACTGGGCGCTGGGCGAGGTGCCGTTCCTCTGGGCCTCGGTGCTCGCGATGCTGGTCGCGCTCTGGCCCATCGACCGCACGGCGGCGCTGCTGATCCTGCCCTATCTCTTCTGGGTGACCTTCGCTGCCCGACTCAATCTCGAGATCGTCAGGCGGAATCCGCAGCCCCGGCCATTCCCTTTGCAATTCTGAGCGGCTAGGCGGATTGCGTTTTAGCGGAGACGGCACCGGCCCGCTGGCCGGTGCCGTCCTGACGCGATCAACACTTCGCGGGGAGAGCGCGCATGACCTTCAAGGCAGTCATCTGGGATTTCGGCGGAGTCATCACCTCCTCGCCGTTCGACGCCTTCAACCGCTACGAGGCCGAACACGGCCTGCCGGTGAATTTCATCCGCGGCGTCAATGCGCGGAACCCTGACAGCAACGCCTGGGCGCGGCTGGAGCGCAGCGAGATCAGCGCTGCCGATTTCGACACCGCCTTCGCCGCCGAAGCCGCCGCGCTCGGCCATGCCGTGCCGGGTCGCATCGTCCTCGGCCTGCTCGCCGGCGATGTGCGGCCGGCGATGGTCGCGGCGCTCGATGCCTGCCGCGCCGCGGGCTACAAGCTCGGCTGCATCACCAACAACGCCAAGGTCGGCGAAGGCCCCGGCATGACGGATGACCCGGCGAAAGCAGCGGCGGTGGCGGCGATCATGACCCGCTTCGACGCGGTGATCGAAAGCGCCAAGACCGGGCTGCGCAAGCCCGATCCGCGCATTTACCAGATGATGTGCGAAACGCTGGCGGTGGCGCCGGCGGATTGTGTGTATCTCGACGACCTCGGCATCAACTGCAAACCGGCGGCCGCGCTGGGCATGACGGCGATCAAGGTCGACAACCAGCAGCAGGCGCTGACGGCGCTGGGCGCTGTCCTCGGCATGGATTTCCCGAACTGACGCAGCGCACGCCATCATGACGCCCGTCCGTTGCGCAAAGCAATCAAACGCTTGCGATATTGTTAAAACTTGAAATATTATTTCGCATAATGCGCGGAAAGCGCCGAAACATTTTTAAAATAATTGCCGGCGAACGACTGGAAGTTTCGCAATAGCGTGCCATTGTTCTCGACGGAAACTCGGCAATTGACACGCTGCCAGCCAAAAACAGCATGGCCTTGTGCACTGTTTCTGCCAGGTTTGTCTGACGATTCCTGAATGATGTTTAATTCAGGTAATTAAAAAAATATTTATATTTGACAATTCTGCAGTCAATTTAAAGCGCAGATTCAAATAAAAACATAATCAATGGCTTGCGCATAGCTGACAACGATGGTCCCGGCCAAATATGCCCCCGTTGCAGACTGCGACATATCGCCGTAGCCTTGCCTTAACAAAGGGGAAAATCCTCGGGGGAGGGACGGCAATGACGACGTACAGGCGGACTCTGTTCTGCGGCACCATTCTGGCACTCGGCGTCCTGCCCTCCGCTCCCGCCTTGGCCCTCGCCGCCCCCTCCGCCGATCCCGTCATCATCGATGGCGGTGCAAAGCCCGGCATGGTGATTACGTCCGACGTCCAGTTGCAAGCCGCCAACGCCATCGGGGTGGCGAGCGGGTCGCAGGTGATCGGCGCCGACACCAATGGCCTTGTTTCGATCGGCAGCGCCGGACGGCAGACGATTTACACGAACTTCGTCACGACGGGCGGCGCGGGTGCCGGCGGCGGTGCCGGTGCCGGTGGTGCCTTTTTCGTCGATTCCGGTGCTTCGCTGCTGCTGACCAATGTCAGTTTCAGCAACAATGGCGCCGTCGGCGGCCAGGGTGGCGGCATCAAGGTCGCAGCCGTGGGCCCAACGGCCTATAGTGTCGTCGCAACAACGGCCGACGGCCTCGCGTCGCGGGTTTTCCTGCCCAAGCTGGAAGGCCTGGTCTATGGCGGCGACGGCAATTTCACGATCACCGGCTTCACCGCCGTGGGTGACAATCCGCTGATCCAGCCTGGTGGCGGTGTCGCGCAGCGGGCCGGTTCGGGGCAGTTCACCACATTGATCGAGTCGACGGTGAAATCGGTCACGCCCAATGGCCAGAACGATACGGGCAATGATCTGTTCAAGATCGAATTGTCGAATCCGGTGACGGTCTTCGGGGCCAATGTCATCACTGGATCGTTTGGAACCGCCGGCGCGGTTTTCCTGCAAACAACGGCCGAACCCGTGACCGTGCAAAAGGGCCAGACGGTCTATTACAAATCCGGCGGTGCCACGCGGACGGCGACCGTGACCAAGGTCCATTTCAACGACGAAGGCCGGATCGACTATTATGAGATCGACAAGGTGCTGGACGGCGGCACGCGCGTCGATATTCCTGCCATCCAGTCGCTGGAAGTCACCCGCTATCAAGCGTCCACCACGACAAATCTGACGAAAACGCTGAAACCGGCCGGGGCCCTTGGTGGTTTCCAGGTCGGCATGACGGTCACGGCCGGCTTTACCCAGCCGGCGGCCATACCGGCGGGCACCACCATAACGGCCGTCAATGTTGAAACCGGAGAAATCACGCTTTCACAAGAGGTTGACACCCATTATCTGACGTCGTTCAAGGCCGCCTTCAGCCCGCTGATTTCAAATGGCGGCAATCAGGCTGTCATTCAGGTCAATTCCATCCTCGGCCTGGCCGTTGGTCAGGGCGTGGCGGGGATCGGTATTCCGACCGGCACCAAGATCACGGCCATCGACAGCGCCACACGGCAGATCACGCTGAACAATGAAATCGGTGCGGCCGGCGTTACGGCCATCGCCCAGGGCAAGCAACAGATCGTCAACGACCCGATTCTGAACATCAACAGGGACACCAGAACCATCACGTTCGTGTCGGTTGCAGGGTTGTCGGTGGGATCGCTGCTGTCGGGTGACGCCCTCATTCCGCCCTTTGCCATCATCACGGCGATCGACAAGGACACCAATGTCGTCACCTATCGCATCGACCCGACCGCTGCGACGCTTGCCAAGGGCGGCACGCTCAATGGCCTGAAGGCCAGCGGCGCACCGGCGCTGAACGGCGACAATGGCCGCACCGGTTCGATCTACAGCGCAGTGTTCGACAATGGCGAAGGCTCTATCGGCACCAACGGCGGCAACGGCATCGTCGGCGACAATTCGGCGGGCGGCAATGGCGGCGTCGGCGGCAGCGGCACCAATGGCAGCCCGGTCAATATCGGCCTGGTGACGTCGGTGGCCTTTGGCGCCGCGACGCTGGCCACTGACTTTGTCAAGGCGGCGGCGAACTTCGCGGGCGTCTTCACCATTCCGGCCGGGATCGGCGACATTCTCGATGCCGTCCTGCATGGCGTCGATCTGGCCAAGAGCGTTGTCCAGCTCTCGGCCTGGCAGATCAACGAAAAGCTCGGCCTTGTCGCCCTTGGCGGCGCCGGTGGCAATGGCGGCAATGGCGGCTCCGGATCGGATTTCTTTGGCGGTGGCGCGGGCGGTGCCGGCGGCCTCGGCGGTCGCGGCGCGGAAACGATCACCATCGGTGGCCCCGGCGGCCGCGGCCAGGGCGGCTTTGGCGGCGGTGTCGGCTCCACATTCATCCTCGGCGGCAGCGGGAATCTGCCGATCAGCTTCGGCGGCGGTGGCGGTTCCGGCATGGGCGGTGCGATTTTCGTGCGTGACGGCGGCACGCTGGAAATTCGCGGCAACGCGGCATTCCAGAACAATTCCGCCTATGGTGGCAGCAGCAACAACCGCGGCGCCGCCGGTCAATCCGCCGGCGGCGACCTGTTCATCATGACCGGTGCAAATGTGCTGCTCAGCCCCGGTATCGGCAAGACCATCACCTTCAATGGCGCCATCGCCGATGACAGTGCCACCAGCCTGTCGAACGCCTATATTGCCGCCGGGCAGGGCGCATCGCTGAAGATCGCCGGCGGCGGCACGGTGCAATTCCTTGCCACCAACACCTATTCCGGCACCACCGAGATCGCCGGCGCGACGCTGGAAGCGCAGGATGGTGTCGGCATCAACGCCAACAGCCTGATCCTGTTTTCGGGCACCGGCAACATTGGCGCCGGCATAACGACGGAAAATGCAGGGGTCCTGCTGTCGGGCGGCAGCTTCACCCGGTCGGTCGGCATCCGGTCGAACAATGTGCAGTGGAGCGGCAGTGGCGGCTTTGCCGCCCAGGCCAGCGGCCTGACCGTGACGCTGGGCGCCGTCAATGGCGTTGGCCAGCAGCTGAACTGGGATGCGGGCAACTTCGTTGGCGCCGGCGCCACGCTGGTCTTCGGGTCCGATGCGGCGAATGCCACCGGCACGGTCACCTTCCAGAATGCCATCAATCTCAACAACAACAATGCCCGGATCGCGGTGTTCCACAATGCCGGCAGCACGACAAACGGCACCACCAGCTATGACGCCGTGATATCGGGCGCGATCACCCGCGGCACGCTGACCGTCAACGATACCGGCTACACGGGCTCGCTGCTGCTCACCTCGCTGTTCAACAATCTGTCGGGCGTGACACTGAACGGCGGCACCCTGTCGACGACCAATGGCACGACCATTGGCGCGCTGATGAACCAGACGACCGGCGGCTTCGTCACGATCAATGCCGGCACGCTGCTGATCGGTGGCAGTGAGAAGCTGACAACAGTCGATATCAAGGCGCCCGGCGTGCTGATGGCTGCCGGGCCGACGACGGCCGGCGACATCACCAATGTCGGCACGCTGACCTTCATGTCGTCGCTGGTGGCCAATTCGATCACCAATTCCGGCATGCTCAACCTGCTTGGCCCGTCGCGGGTGACGGCTGCGGTCAGCAATGCCGCCGGCGGTCTCGTCATGCAGACGGGCGCGCTCAATGCCGGCCCCGTCACCAACAATGGCAACTGGTTCATGCAGGCCGATCTGACGGCCAATGGTGAGTTCGCCAACAACGGCAATCTGACGCTTGTCGGCGCCACGTCTGGCTCGCCCGTCGTCGAAACGGCGGTGACACGCACGATCGACACCGCTGGCCTTCGCGGTTCCGGGTCCATCAATCTCGGCGGTCTGTCGGGCAGCGTGACCAATACGCTGCTGCTCAACCAGTCAGGCAATTCCATCTATTTCGGCACATTTTCGGGTGCTGGCGGACTGACCAAGGCGGGTCAGGGCGCCCTGATTCTGGGTGGCGCCAGCAGCTTCACCGGGCCGCTCAACATCAGTGCGGGGGTCATCGACACCTCGGTCGGCGGCACCTTCGCCGATACCCTAGACATCAGCATCGAACGCGCCGGCAGCTTTATCGCCGGCACCAGGGACACCATCCGATCGGTCACCAACCGCGGCGTGGTGCAGATCGATGGGGCGCTGACGCTGGCGACGCTGGCCAACAGCGCCGGCGGCAATGCCGTCGTCAACGGCGCGCTGATCGCGTCGGGCAATGTCAGCAATGCCGGCACGATGAGCTTTGCGGCCGGTTCCACCGGCACGCTGTCCGGCACGCTGACCAACATCAGCGGCGGCACGCTGACCTCGCTTGGCACGCTCGGCGTCACGGGCCTGTTCACCAACGACGGCACCGCCACGCTGGGCAGCGCAGGGTCGAGCAGCTTCGGCAGCCTGTCGAACAGCGGCACCCTGACGGCGTCCTCGCCGCTGACCGTGACCGGCGCCGCCACCAACAGCGGCACCATGACGCTGAATGCCGGTTCGCGGCCGCAACTCGGCAGCCTGACCAACAGCGGCACCATCACCACCCGGGACACGACCACGGTCAGCGGCGCCTACATCCAGAACGCCGGCTCGCTGACCACCGGCAACAATGCCAGCCTGACCACCGGCAGCTTCTCCGGCAGCGGCGGCGCCGTCGTCCTCAACGGCACCAGCCTGTTCACCATCAACCAGGCGGCGGATGGCACCTATTCGGGCAGTGTTTCCGGCACCGGCACCGTGGTGAAGCAGGGCAATGCCACGCTGCCCCTCGCCGGTGCCGCCGCCAGCTTCGCACCGTCGCTGCTGACGGTGCGGACCGGCCAGGTCATCGTGCAGAACGCCAACATCCTCGGCAGCGCCCTGCCGGTCACCACCGATGCGGCCGGCACGCTGCCCCTGCTCGCCAACCAGTCGATCGCGCGCCTGCTCAACAATGGCACCACCAATCTGCAGGCCGATCTGACGACCAGCGGCACCGTCACCAACAATGGCACGCTCAACGTCATCGGCACGCTGGCGGGGTCTCCGACGGTTGAAACCGCCGCGACGCGCACCATCACCACAGCCGGGTTCGCCGGTAGCGGCACCACCAATCTCGGCGGCCTTGGCGGCACCACCGCCAACACGCTCGTCATCAACCAGTCGGGCGCTTCGCTCTATTCCGGCACCTTCACCGGCGCCGGCGCGCTGACCAAGACCGGCGCGGGCACGCTGACCGTGACCGGCGCCAGCAGCTTCACCGGGCCGCTGACCGTCAATGGCGGCACGCTCGATACCACCGGCGGCGGCACCATGGCCGACACCATCGATGTGACCGTGGCCCGCGGCGCGACCTATATCGTCGGCAGCAACGACACGATCCGTTCGGTGACCAACAATGGCACCACCACGGTCAATGCCGCGCTGACGCTGGCCACGCTGACCAACAACGCCACCGGCACCGCGACCGTCAACGGTTCGCTCACCGCCTCCGGCCTGGTTGCCAACACCGGCACCCTGGGCTTTGCCGCGGGTGCGACCGGCACGCTGGCCGCCGACCTTAACAATAGCGGCAGCGGCACGCTGACCTCGCAAGGCACGCTCAGCGTCGCCGGCCTGTTCAGCAACGACAGCAATGCGACGGCGAATTTCGGCAGCGCCGGGTCCAGCACCTTTGGCAGCCTGTCGAATGCCGGCACGCTGACCGCGTCCTCGCCGTTCACCGTCACCGGCGCCGCCACCAACAGCGGCTCGATGACGCTGAACACGGGCTCGGCCCCGCAGTTCGGTAGCCTGACCAACAGCGGCACCATCGCCGCCAATGACTCGACGACCATAAGCGGCGCCTACACCCAGAACGCCGGATCGCTGACCACCGGCAACAACGCCAATCTGACCAGCGGCAGCTTCTCCGGCGCCGGCGGCGATGTCGTGCTCAACGGCACCAGCCTGTTCACCATCAACCAGGCGGCCGATGGCAGCTATGCCGGCACCGTCACCGGCACCGGCACCGTGCTGAAGCAGGGCAATGCCACGCTGACGCTGACCGGTGGCACCGGCAGCTTTGCGCCCTCGGCGCTGACCGTGCGCACCGGCCAGATCGTCGTGCAGAATGCCGGCATTCTGGGCGGCGCCCTGCCGATCACCACCGATGCGGCCGGCACGCTCACCCTGCTCGCCAACCAGTCGATCGCCAGCCTGCTCAACAATGGCACCACCAATCTGGTCGCCGACCTGACGACGAGCGGCACGACGACCAACAATGGCACGCTGAACGTCATCGGCACGATCGCCGCCCGCGCCACCACCGATACGGCGGCAACGCGGACGCTGACCACCGCCGGCTTTGCCGGCACCGGCACCACCAACCTCGGCGGCGTCGCCGGCACCACGGCCAACACGCTCGTCATCAACCAGTCGGACGCCTCGCTCTATGCCGGCACCTTCACCGGCGCCGGCGGCCTGACCAAGGCCGGCGCGGGCACGCTGACCCTCACCGGTGCCAGCAGCTTCACCGGGCCGCTGGCGATCAATGCCGGCACGATCGATACCACGGGCGGCGGCACGCTCGCCGACACGCTCGACGTGACGGTCGCCCGCGGCGCGACCTATGTCCTCGGCACCCGCGACACCATCCGCTCGCTGACCAACAGCGGCACCACCAACGCCAATGCCGGGCTGACGCTGGCGACACTGACCACCAATGCCGGCGGCACCACCAACATCAGCAACGCGCTGACCAGCACCGGCAATGTCGGCAATGCCGGCACGCTCAACTTCGCGGCGCGCACCACCGGCAGCATCGGCGGCAACCTCGCCAACAGCGGCACGCTCGCCTCGCAGGCCGCACTGACGGTGGCCGGCAGCGTCACCAACGACAGCGGCGCCACCGCGACATTGGGCAGCGGCGGGTCATCGACCTTCGGCAGCCTCATCAACAATGGCCAGCTGACCGTGTCGTCGCCCCTGACCGTCACCGGCGCGGTGACCAACGGCGCCACGGGCGTGCTGACACTCGGTGCCGGCGCCACCCCGGTGCTCGGCAGCCTCACCAACAGCGGCACCATCACCAGCGCCGATCTGCTCAACATCGCCGGCGCCTATGTGCAGAACGCCGGCAGCCTGACCGTCACCCAGGGTCTCGGCTCCGGCTCGCTGTCGGGCAGCGGCGGCAGCATCCGGCTCGACAATGCCAGCGCCTTCGTCCTCAACCAGACCAGCGACGGCACCTATGCCGGCAGCATCACCGGCACCGGCGGCGTGCTGAAATATGGCAGCGCCAATCTGACCATTTCCGGCGGCGTCAACAGCTTCTCGCCGGCCTCGCTCAGCATCTTTGCCGGCCAGGTCATCGTCACCACCGCCGGCGCGCTCAACCAGGCTCTGCAGGTGGCGGTGAACGGCGGCGCGCTGACGCTGCAGGCGGCGCAGACCATCAACAACCTCACCGGCTCGGGCACGGTCAACCTCGGCACCAACAATCTGACGCTGGCCCAGGGCGGCAATTTCAGCGGCACGATCAATGGCACTGGCGCCGTACAGCTCGCCTCGGGCAGCTTCACGCTCAACAGCGCGCTGAACAATCCGGGCGGCACCTTCGGCGTGCAGACCGGCTCCATCTTCAATGTCGGCAACAGCGGATCGATCACCACCGCGGTGCTCAACATCAATGGTGGCCGCCTCAACCTCAATTCCACGGCCACGGCCACCACCACCAACATCACCAATGGCGGCATCCTGCGGCTGGGCAATGGCATCAACATCGGCGTCACCGGCGCCGGCAACGGCACGCTGAACAGCGGCACGCTCAACATCAACAGCGGCGGCCAGTTGACCGGCAATGGCACGGTCAACGGCAATGTCGTCGTCGGCGGCGGCTCCACCGGCATCGTCGCCCCCGGCAATTCGCCGGGCATCATCACCGTCAACAACATCACCTTCGACAATTTCTCCTTCGCGGCGATGGAGGTCGAGGGGGCGGCCGGGCCGGGTCTGGCTGGCGGCAACGACCTGCTGGTCGTCAACGGCAGCCTGACGCTGAAGGCCGGCTCGACGCTCGCCATCGCCAAATCGGCGCTGCCCAACAGCTTTGAACTGGCACTCGGCCAGCGCATCCAGCTGTTCCGTTTTGCCCCCGGCGCCGTTTCGGGCCAGTTCGGCACCGCGTCGTCGACCGGCTTCACCCGCAACATGATCTTCAACATCGGCACCGGCAGCCTGATCGGCCTCGGCAGCAACAGCACCGCCCAGTTCGAAGCCGCGCTCGCCACTTCGCCGAACGCCAGCGCGCTCATCAACACGCTGCGCGTCAGCACCAGCGGCGGCATCAACCAATATTATGGCGGCAATCTGCTGGGTTACGCGGCATCCGCACTGGCAACGGGTGCGCCGGGCGCTGTCGAAGGCGCCTTCGCCCGCTGGTCACCGGAAGCCTATGTGGGCCTTTCCGACCAGATGAAGCAGTCGGTGCTCGACAATCTGCCGGCCGCCCCCAGCTATGCCAAGCTCGAGGCTGGTCGCGTCTATGCCACCGGCAACGTCAGCCGCAACGGCACCAAGGGCTCGTCGCTGGCCGGCTATGCCCGCAACACGTTCCGTGACACCGCCTTCAACATCGGCTTTGCCTATCAGTTCGGCTTTGCCGAAGTCAGCCTGGCCTATGGCCATACCGATGGCAGCGTGAATGGCGATTATCTGCGCGGCACCCAGAATGGCGAACAGGTCATCGCCGGCCTGTCGATCCCGGTGGCGCTGGACCAGCAGCTGCGGCTGACCGGTGATTTCATCTATGGCGATTATTCGGCGCATGGCACCCGTGTCACCAACACCGGCACCGCCAATGCCACGGGGCTGAGCGGCCATACCACCGCCTATGCCTTCGGTCTGGCCTATCGCCAGCAGGGCAAGATGCTGGTCGATGTCTCGGCCAAGGTCATCGGCATGGATCAGGTGCAGAATGGCTTCAGCGAAACCGCGGCCACGGTGGGCGGCGCCAGCACGCTCGACCTGCAGCGCATCGCCGACATCCGGCGCAGCGCCTGGGTCGGCCGTTTCGATGCCAAGCTGGGCACCAATCTGATGGCCAACACGGTCGCCTATTTCGACGTTACCTATGAACGCGAACTCGGCAAGGAACTGACGCCGCTGACCGGCAATCTGACGGTCGAAAGCCTGACCTGGACGATCGCCAACCCGGGTCTGGCCCGCGATCGCCTGCTCGGCGGTATCGGTGCTCGCATCGACATCACCCCGTCGCTGCAGCTCAACCTCGATGCCCGCGGCGGCATCAATTCCGCCTACAATTTCGGCGGCGGGGTGCGGCTGCGCTTCTGAGGCGATGCGGTGGTGCGCGGTATCACGACCATTCACCGCTTAGAGTCGATTGCGTTAAAGTGAAGTCGGCCCCGGCCCGCTCCCCCGCCCGGCCACCCATATCGTACAATGACTTGGGTGGCCCGGAGCGGATGCGACCTCCGTCGCGGGCGGGGGAGCGGGCCGGGGCCGTCAGACTGCAATCGACTCTAACCGCACGGCGTAGAGGCCCATGCGGTTCCGCACCGGCGCTTCATCCCCGACATTGGCGGGCAGGCCGAGCAGCGGCAGCGTCTCGCGCGCGGTGACGCTGCCGGCGGCAGGATCGGCGGCAATGGCAGCCAAGATGGCGGCGCGACGGTCGGCGGGCAGGCGCGCCCGCAATTCGGCGGCGACCAGCCGGGGCAATTGGGATTGCAGCGGTTCGCTGTCGTAGAGATCGGGCACGGCGGCGATCAGCAGCAGGTTGCGGGCGCGTTGCGTCAGGTCCGGCTCGGCCGCCGCCGGCCATTTGGCGATCTGGCGCCGGATGCGGGCAAGCGCGCTGGCGGTGGCGGCGTCGGGCGGTGTGATGGCGATGGGCGCGACCCGCCCCGTCGGCACCGCCGCGATGGCAAGATCGGCGCGCGGCATCGGCGGGCCGGGCCGCTGCCAGACCAGCGCCGACAGGCCGAGCCAGGCGGTGAACATCAGCGCATAGGGCCAGCAGCGCGGCCATAGCCGCGCGACCAGCAGCGTCGTCGCCGCGGTGCCGGCGAGCGCGCACAGCGCCGCGCCTGCCGCGCGCGTGCCCGTGCCGGTCAGCGCTGTCTGGATCGCCGTGCTCGCCCATTGCGCCGGCAGCAGCACCAGCAGCCAATGGGGCAAGGCGCCCGGCATGGCCGCGGCGGTCAACAGCATCGCCGCTTCGCCCCCGACGACGAAGACGGCGATCCACCAGCCCTTGTCGGCAGCGCTGCGGGCAAACAGGCTGCCCCGCGCGGCAAAGCTGGTGCTGGCGATGATGCAGGCCAGTCCGGTCGAAAAGGGGTGGGGCAGGGCGGGCAGGCCGAGCGCCCGCGCCCACAGGAGGAGGCCGGCCCCGGTCAGCAGCGCCAGCAGGATACCGACCCACAGGCGCCCGGCCGCGGCCGCGCCGATCATGCCGGCGCCCATCATGCCCACCGCCAGCACCGGGCCGCCGAGCAGCGCCAGCGGCGCCGGCGCCGGTGCATCCGCCAGCATCAGCATGGCGAGCGCCGGCGCCACCATCCCGGCGACCACCACCACCGAGCAGGCGAGAAAGGGCCAGGCCAGCGGCCGGGCGTGCGACAAGGATTGCATCAGGCAACAGTGCGGGAAGCGCCCGGCCTTGTCGAGACGGCGGCCATGGTCTGCGCCCCAGTGGCGGCGCGCGGCAGCCCCCCTCGATTCCGCTATTTGGTCGAACAGCGGCAAAGGCCTAGGATGCGTGCCGCATGGCCGCGCGTCGCTTCGACCGCACGCGCCGTCGCGAGCGGGGGGACGCAGCATGGCGGACAGGGTTTTGGCCGGACGGCACATCAGGGCGGGCATCATCGGCCTTTCTGCCCTGCTGGCGACGGCGGGCGCAGCGCAGGAGGCCCCGGAAATCCGTTTCGACGCCATGGATTTCCTGAAACCCCCGGCCGACCTGCATCTGGGCGAAGTCGCCGGTGTTGCGGTCGGCAAGGCCGGGCAGGTCTATGTCTTTCACCGCGGCAACACCGAGGGGCCGGCCTATGCCGCCGCCGCCGCCCAGCTGCTCGAATTCGATTCTCAAGGCCGTTACGTCCGCGAGATCGGCCATCATCTCTATGCCTGGTCCTATGCCCATGCCACCCGGGTCGACCCCGCCGGCAACATCTGGGTGGCGGACAAGGGATCGAACATGGTGGTGAAGTTCAATCCCGCCGGCCGTGTCGCCATGGTCTTTGGCCGCAAGCCCGAGGCGAGCGACGAAAACGCCCGCCCGCTCGAACATCCAAGGCCGCCGCTGCCCGCCGTCGACGGCCAGTTCCGCGAAGTCACCGACATGGCGTGGGACAGCCAGGGCAACACCTATATCAGCGACGGCTACATCAATTCGCGCGTCGCCAAAGTGGCACCCGATGGCCGCTGGCTGGGGTCATGGGGCAGCTTCGGCAGCGAACCGGGCCAGTTCAACACGCTGCATTCGATCCAGGTCGATGCGCAGGACCGGATCTATGTCGCCGATCGCGGCAACCGCCGCATCCAGGTGTTCGACACCGCCGGCACGCTGCTGCGGATCATCCAGATCAATGTTCCCGCCCCCGCCGATGCACCGGCGGCGATCGGAAATCGCCCGGTGGTACCGCCCGCCGGCCCCGACGCGGCGCCGGCAAGGACGATGATGCCCGGCGCGCCCTGGGCGCTGTGCATCACCCCGCCGGGGCGTGACGGCAGGCAGGTCCTCTATGTCGCCGACGCCTGGCCCGGCCGCATCTACAAGCTGTCATTGGATGGCAGGGTGCTGGGCTGGCTCGGCGGGGCCGGCAAGCAGCTGAAGCAGTTCGGCTGGATCCACGAGATCGCCTGCCCGGCCGAGAATCAACTCTATGTCGGGGAACTGCTGAACTGGCGGCTGCAGAAACTGACGCTTCACCCTGATTGACGTGACGCCCTGATTCTCCTCCACGATGGATTGGAGTTCGGCCCTTGCAAGAGGACGGACGATGAAGCGAACGAGGGTTGCGGAAGAGCAGATCATCGGGATTTTGAAGGCGGCCGAAGCTGGCCCAAAGTCGCCCGAGCTAGCCCGGCGGGACGGCGTGTCGGAAGCGACCATCGCCAACTGGAAGGCCAAATATGGTGGCCTGGAGGTGTCCGAAGCCAAGCGTCTTCGGTCGCTGGCGGATGAGAACGCCAAGCGCAACCGGCTGTTGGCCGACACGATGCTCGACAATGCTGCGCTGAAGGACCTTCTGCAGAAAATTGGTGACGCCTGCCGCGATGCGGGAAGCGGTTGCGCATCTTCAGGCCAGCCTGGGGATGAGCGAGCGGCGGGCGTGCCGGGTTGTTGGGGCTGATCGCAAGAGCGTTCGCCATCGCTCGACGCGGCCCGATGATGCCGACCGTCATCAGCGCGTCGGCCGCGGCGTGGTCCGAAGCTTCGTCCCCGGTCAGGATGAAGCCGAGAGGGCGTCCCTGATTGTCGGACCGGGTGTGGACTTTGCTCGTAAAGCCGCCGCGTGATCGACCAAAAGCATTCGCACAAGCCCCCTTTTTTTGCTGCGCTGGCCTATGGCTCCGCCCGCTGCCGAGACGTGGCCGCGAACGTGGTGCTGTCGATCATGTGTTGCCAGTCGTCGGTGCGCCAAAGATCGACCAGCGTTTGCAGCAAGGCATCCAACACGCCTTGTTCGGCCCAGCGCCGGAACCGCACATAGACCGAGTTCCCCTTGCCTCAATCAAACTGTGGACACCCTTTGTCCGCGAGTCCTGGGTGGTCTTGACAAGCTCGGAGTTGGCATGACAATTTGAGAACTCGACACTGCATAACATTACTGAACAAAAGCAAATATCGTCCCATAAGTTTGAAAATTCAACAAACTTCAGATTTTATTCGCAGAGTCCTTGTAATGCAAATTCAACGTCATATGACCAAAATCACTGGTTTTGTTAGCAAAAAAACCAGTTTCCTCAAAATTTCATCAAATGAACACAGGGCGGCAATTGATGCCCTGAATATTTTTTTCGGAGCAATGATTGGCGTCCATTTTGGTGAATTTAGCGGGCTCAGTATTTTCAACTATGTATTGATAATTTTAATCACTGTAGCAGCAATTACTTATATTCTTTACATTACTCATTCGAAGAGAAAACTATTGAATATGGTGTTTCTTGCTGTTATGTTTTATTTAGTGTATTATTTTTTATACATAGAGCCAATAAGCAGAAAAATACCGGAGATGCTGTTCCCATCACTCCTCGTCTGGGGTGGGTTGGCTGTTCTTATCGAATATAGCCCACGCGAGACTGGGAACACAGAGCAGTAAACGGCAATATAAACAATCGCGTTCGGCGCATAATCCCCTCATCCAATAGTCAATGCGATATCAATTCGCCTGGCCGGTTCAGAAAATTGTTCAGATCTGGTTCTCGACAAGCCCGAAAATTCTGTTTTTTGTTTGTGACCTACAATGACGTGACCCCCTGATTTCATCCAGCGGGGATCAGAGCCGCCACGATGGCATCGCCGGCACGCCAGGCGCCGCCAACTGACATCGACAGAGCGCCGCCGACCGCATCGCCAGCGAAAAACAGTCTGTCCGCGACGGGACACGCCAATTTGCCGCTGCCGGGGGTGACATGTGCAGGGCTGCCCCGCGCCGGCGTCACCGCAGCCGCGCCGGGCACGGCCGCCAGACCGGCCTTGGCTTTGTTGATCGCGGCCGTATCATCATGAAGGGCGTCAGCCGCCAACTTTATGGCATTGCACCACTCATCGTTATGGATGAGGCGCACATCACCGCAGCCGCAAGGGTGACCATGGCTGCGAGGTTCCTCTAGGCCCGTCAGACCTGCAGCGCAGTTAACCGCTTCCTGCTGGAAGCAGGCACAGCGATCCCGCCGGCGGACACTAGAGGCACCGCCGGTTGGCCTCAGCGTGTCCGGGTCATGGGAACCTCGCTGCGCCATCCAGCCCCGAGCGCAAGATTGGCATTCGCCCAGGCATCGCGTTCGCTGGCTTTGGCAGTGGCTTGCACAGCCTGCGCGGCCAGATAATCAGCCTCGGCCTGTGCGAGTTCAAATGGACTGGACATGCCAGCACGGCTGCGGGAGCGCGCGGCGTTGACCGCCACGTCCGCGGCACGACGCGCTGCGCTGGCGGCCTCGGCGCTACGCCGCGCACTGAGCCAGCCATCGATGGCGCCGTCGGCTTCTTCCACGGCCGCCAGCAAGGTCTGCTGCCAGGTTGCTGCCGCGGCTTCGCTGTTGGCATCGGCGGCGGCAATACCGGCCATGACCCGACCAAGGTTGAGGATTCCCCAGTTGATCGATGGCCCGATGGCAAAGCGAAAGGCGCCGGCCTTGCCAAGATCGGCAGGAGAAGCCGCCAGCCCGGCGGAAGCGCCCAATGACAGGCTAGGATAGAGCGCAGCCCGCGACGCGCCAGCGCGCTCGAAAGCGGCCAGCAATTGCTGTTCGGCGCGCTGTACATCCGGGCGCATCCGCAGCAGCGCGCGCGGGTCGTGGACGGCAAGAGTCGTCGGCGTTCTGGCTTCTGTGCCCACCGCCGCCCCGTCGCCGACAAAACGGATCGGGTCGTTCGCCGTCAGCACCGCCAGCCTCCGCAGCGCATTGCGCATGGCCAGGTCGAGCGCCGGACGCTCCGCGGAGGCTTGCGCCCGTACATGCTCCAGTGCCGCGACATCGGCAGCGGTGCCGCCGCCACGGGTCACCCGAAGTCGTGCCATCGCGATCAGTAGGTCCAGCGCCATCAGTCGTTGGTCGACGACGGCTGCCAACTGTCGATTTCGTCCCAGATCAAGCCAGGCTCGCACCACCTGTGCGGCGATGGATGCTTCGATCTGCCGGCGTTGCCACCGTGCCGCCTGCGCATCAGCAACAGCCGCCCTTTCGGACTTCGCGCGACCACCGGCAAAATCGATCTCCCAGAACAGTTCGCCGCCAAGGGTGGCGATCGTCTGATCCGGGAAGGCCTCTGGTGTCCGGAAGATCGGCGGCTGCGTTGCCGAAGGCTCGCGCAGGCGTTGCACGCCGGTCGCAACATCGCCTTGCGGCAGGCGTTGGGCCCGGGCTTCGCGCGCCAGTGCGCTTGCAGCCCTGAGATTGGCATCGGCCGCCGCCAATTCGAAGTTCGCTGCCAGCGCCGTGGCAACCAACCGATCAAGATCTGCCGAACCATATGCCGTCCACCAATCAAAGCGCAGCGCGCCATTGGTCAACGCCGGGTCATTGGCGCTCCATTGCGGCGAAGGTGACGCCGGCACCGGTTTCGGTGGCGGCGCGCCGGCACAACCGGCGAGCAGTGCGGCAAGCGCAATCGTTGCTGACAGGGAGCGGATCATGATCGGTCTTTCGTCAGGCAGCGGCCAGCACCTGCCGTTCGCGGAACAGCAGCGCGTAGAGAGCTGGGATAAGGACAAGGGTGATGAGGGTGCCAAGGGCAAGGCCGCCGATCATGGCGGCACTCATCGGCCGCCAGAGCTCGCCGCCGAACAGGTAGAGCGGCACCAGCCCCATGATGCAGGCGAGCTTGGTCATCACGATCGGGCGCAGGCGCACGGCAGCGGCCGTCGCCACCGCCTTGTTGAGCGGCGCGCCAGCGCGGCGCTCCTCCTGGATACGCTCGAGCAGCAGCACGGCATTGTTGACGATGATTCCGGCGAGCGCGAGCAGCCCGAGCGTGGCGGTGAAGCTCATTGCCTCGCCGCTGAGCTTCAACCCCAAAGACGCCCCGATGAGCACGAAGGGGATCGACATCATGATGATCGCCGTTTTGCGGATCGAACCGAACTGCCACAGGAACAGCGCTGCCATGCCCATCAGGGCGATGGGGAAATAGCGCTCGATGCCTTCATTGGAGACGCGGCCTTCCTCGATCTCGCCACCGAGTTCGAGCGCGTGGCCCGGCGCCAGCGCAAGCGTCTCGATGGCCGGCGCAACGCGATCGACAATCTCCTGTGATCCAAGCGCCGGATGATGCGCCGATACGGTGATCACGGGACTATGGTCACGCCGCATCAGCACGCTTGGCTGGCTGGCCAGGCGCACAGTCGCGATCTGGCCCAGCGGCACACTGCCCTCGGCACCGAACACCGGCAGGGCGGCCAGCCTTTCGGGCGCGGTGCGCGCATCCTCGGGCGCGCGCAGCACCACTGGCACCAGCACATCGCCCTGGCGCAGCACCGTCACTGGCATGCCCGCTGTCGCGGTTTCCAGCGAGCGAGCCACTGCGCTCGCCGACACACCGGCCGCCATGGCCTTGGCATGATCGATATCAACCACCAGCCTGGTCATGCGCCCTTCGGCATCATCACGCACGTCGGTGGTGCCGGGGATGGCCGCCAGCGCCCGTTTCAGCGCCGTCGCGCCGCGCTCGAGCTCGGCGCGATCGGGGCCGGAGAGGCGAAACACCGCCGTGCCGGCTTCGGACACGCCGAGCGAGAAACGCTTGGGCTCGATCCGCGCCGCGGGGAAGCGCGCGCCCAATGTCTCGCGCAGCTTGACCAGCGTCGCTTCGATATCGGCATCCTTGGCGAGATTGACGACAGCATAGATGCGGTGCGGCGCCGGCGATGGCGGGTTGAGGCTGAGAATGAAGCGCGGGCCGCCGTCATTGACGTAAAATGCGTTGCCGGTCAGTTCGGGAAAGCGTTTCCTGTCGGCGAGCACCGACGACATGTCGCTGGCCAACCGATAGCTCGCCCGCGTCGAAGCGCCGGCCGGCAGTTCGATCGGGATCTGAATTTGCGGCCGCGCCGAAGCGGCAAGCAGCTGTGGCGGAATGGTGGCGAAGATCGCAAAAGCGGCCAGCAATAACCCGAACATGGCCGCCACCACCGCAACAGGACGGGTGACGATGAAGCCGACCTTGCCCTCATACCAGCGCCGCAAGCTGGCGAGCCAACCCTTGTCATCATGGGCCGCATCGTGCGCACCGGCATATTGGCGCGACAGCAGCGGCGTCACGGTCAACGCCAGGAACAGCGACAGCAGCAGCGTGATGGCCATGACGATCGCAAGGCTGCGCATGTATTCGGCCGTGTCGCTGGTGCCGGCGACCAGCGGTGCAAAGGCAAGGATGATGGCGAGGCTTGAGGTCAACAGCGGCGGGGCCATGGTGCGGCCGGCCGCTTCGGCTGCCACGTCAGCGGCTTCGCCATCCGCCAATCGTCGCTGATAATCCTCGACAACGACAATGCCGTTATCGACGAACAGCCCCAGCGAAATGATGATGGCTGCGATCGAGACCATGTGCAGCTCGATGGCGAGCAGCCGCATGATGATCAGCGTGCCCATCACGGTCAGCGGCACGATCACACCCGTGACCAGTCCGGCCCGCCAGCCAAGGAACATCACGACCACCAGAATTACGACCGCAACGGTTTCAAGGAAGGTCTGGCCAACCTTGAACAGGTCCTTTTCCACCACCTGCGACTGGTCGGTGATCGTGGTAAGCCGCATGCCGGCCGGCAACGCCTGTTCGACCTCGGCCATCCTTGTATCGAGCCGCTCGGCGAACGACAGAACATTCAGACCGGTGCGCATCGATATGCCAAGCACCACGGCAGGCTGGCCATTGACGACGACCGCTGTCTGCGGCGGATCGACCACTTGCCGGGTGATTTTGCCGAGCGCGCCAAGCGGCAGGCTGCGATCACCGGTCAACGGGATCTGCACAGCCGCCAGGGCCGCGACGCCGGACAGGTCACCACTCGGCTCCAGTGCCAGCAGCCGCCGCCCGGTATCGATCTCGCCGGCGGTGGCGACGATGTTGCGCTCCGCGAGATGGCGCGCCACCGCGTCATAGGACAGGCCGGCCGCCGCCAGGCTGGCGGGCGCCAGGTCGATGAACACGCGTTCCTCGCGCACCCCATGCAGTGAAATCCGCTCCACGCCCTCGACCGTCTGCAACCGGTCACGGGCGATGCGCGCCCAATCCTGCAGCTGGCCGGCGCTATAGCCCTTGCCGGTCAGGGCCAGGCTGCGCACGGCGACGCGGGCGAACTCGTCGTTGATGACAATCTGGCTGATCCCCTCGGGCAATTGCCCGCGCACCTCGTCCATCTTGACACGAATGCGCTGCCATATCGCCGGCAAGTGGTCAGCGGCGGTCCCGTCGTGCAGCGTGATTGAGATATACACCGAGCCAGGCCGCACGATCGTCTCGATGGTCTTGACCTCGGCGACTTCGCGCAGCCGTTCCTCGATGGGCTTGGCGACAAGCTGTTCGATCCGATCGCTGGTCGCACCGGGCAGATAGGCCTCAACCGTGGCGGCACGGACCTGGACAAAGGGCTCTTCGGTGGCCGGGAAGTCGAGCAGCGCGACCAGCCCTGACAGAAAGAGGGCGATGGCAGCCACGATTGTAAAGCGGCTCCGGCGGAGCGCTGTAGCTGTAATCGACATGCGTTGAATCCTGGTCCCGACGATATTGGTTTCAGCGCGCGGCGAAATGGGGGCGGACGACAAAGCCCGCTTCCAGGAACTCACCGCCGGCCGCGACGATCAGATCGCCTGCCGCAAGACGGCCCTGGACAATGGCGTTGGCGCCCGCGAGGCCGAGCATGCGAACAGGCACATCGCGCAAGCGATTCCCGGCGCCGACGACGCGCACACTTTGGCTGCCATCGCGACCTTCAAGGATAGCTGCTACCGGCACGCTGGCCGAGGCGGACAGTGCGCCACCGGGCAGCATCAGTTCGACGGTTGCACCCGGCGCCGGCGCCCCGGCCACGACTGCAAAGCTGGCATCCCGACCGCCTGCGCCATTATCGCGGGCACTGATCCCGATCAGCCGCGCCTGGCCCATCGTGCCAGCGCTGTGAAAGGTGACGGCTGTTCCGGGTTGCAGCCGGGCCGCGGCTGCCGCGGGCACCACCGCGCTGACCAGGCGGTCGCCATGCGCCTCGATCTCGAAAACCGGTGCGCCCGGCGCAAGTATCGCTGAAAGCATGGCGGGGCGTGCCGCGACAACACCATTGGCTGGTGCCCGCACCAGGGCCAGCGTCCGGTCGCGGCGTGCCTGGCTTGCCTGCACCTTGGCCAACTGCAGCGCAGCCCGGGCCGTCGCCACTTCAGCAAGTGCCGCATCAAGCTCCGCCGGCGAAGCCGTGCCGTCAGCAACCAGTTGCCGCATGCGTTCGGCATGGCGGCTGCGCTCGGCGGCGGTGGCTGCGGCGCGAGTCGTTTCCGCTGTCGCTGCACTGACGCGAAGGTCGAGCGGCGCTGCATCCAGTCGCGCCACCACCTGACCGGCCGTGACGCGATCGCCAATGTCGGCGAGCAACGCGACAACACGACCGCCCTGTTCGGAAGAAACGACGTGCATCCGTGCCGCACGCACGGTGCCAATCACCGTATCGGCAGGGTTCGTCGGCGCCTCTGCTCGACTGACAAGAACGGTGAGCGGCGTGGCCTTGGCGGTTTCCACAACAGAGGACGAACAGGCCGGCAGCGCCAGCGCACCAAGAATGACAATAATAAGGGAGGCCTTGCTCACTTTATTCTCCTGCCGAGTTGCGGGTCGCGCAGCAGCGCGCCCGGAATGCGGGTGTCGTTACGTACTAAACGATTCGGTGGGCGGGCGCTTTAACGGCTGCAAGCGCCTGGAAAACGAAACTGTCGGCGGCAGCAATCAACTGTTCAGTATCGCTCACCCCAAAAGCGAAGCGGCAAAACATGCCGTCGTAAAGCGAAACGATCAGCCTCGCCGCAGTGTTTGCTGCAACATCATCGCTAAGTTCGCCCTTGGCTTGATATCGCGCGATCAATGCGCCGAGCACACGGACCAGATGGTCATCGGCTGCCTTGACCATCGCGGCAATCGCGGGTTGGCGGGACGCTTCGGCCAGAATCTCCAACCGAAGGCGGCTGTCCTGTGCGACATCGTTATCCGCGGTCAGAAGCCTGCTGGCCATTTCCAACCCTTCCCGAAAGCTGCCTGCCGCCTCGACCGCCCCTAAAAGCTCGAGATCGCCGGCGAGATCCTCGTCAATCAGCGCCCTGACGAGATCATCCTTGGACTGAAAATACTGGTAGAGATTGGCAACGCTGACCTTCGCCTCGGCGCTGATCTCGGCCGTGCTGGCGGCATGGAAACCCTTCCGCGCGAAACAGGTTCTGGCACCCGCCAGGATCTGCTCGCGACGCAGCGCGCGGGCTCCCTCGTTGACCGGGCGACCAAGTGTCGAATGATGCGGCGGCTGTGACATGATGACTATTTATATAAGCGTATATTCGCTTATGTCAATAGGTGCGTAGCCAGGCGTGTTGGAGACAAGCCATATCCGGCGTCGATCCGGGTCGACCAGCGCGGCGAGCTCGTCTCGCGCAATCTCGATCTGGGTGCCTAAGCGTTCATCCCGGCATCTCCCGGTTGATCCCGCTATCTTGGACTGTGTGGTGCCCGGGGGCGGATTTGAACCACCGACACGGGGATTTTCAATCCCCTGCTCTACCCCTGAGCTACCCGGGCGCACGACACCGCGGCATGGGTGACGCCGCGCGAGGGGGAGCGTCTAGCCGCAGTCAGGCGTCCTTGTCCAGCGGGCTTGTGTCAGAAAGTTCGTCTTCATTGTCGCTCGCCGGCACGACATAGCCTTCGCGCAGCCATTGCACGAGATCGCGGTCCTGGCAGCCGCGGGAGCAGAACGGGGTGAAGTCGGGCGTGCGGGGGGATTTGCCGCAATAGGCGCAGGGGCGGGCGGGATTGGGGGAGTCAGCCATGGCCGCCGCCTGTGGCACCACCGTTCGCCCCCGGCAAGGTCACCGCGCCGCCGATGCGACGGGCGAGCGCGTCCGTCAGCTGCGGCCGGGCGGCGAGCCAGGCGATGGCACTGGCCGGGCCGATCAGCGTCTGCGGCCCCGGTGCGGCGCGGCCGGCGCGGCGCAGCAGTTCCAGCGCCGCAAAGCCCGGCGCGCGCACCGCCTCGACCAGCGCGGGCCGCAGCCGGGGCCGGACAATCTGCAGAAAGCCGAAGCCGTTGACGGCGGTGCGCTCGAACGGCAGCGGCAGCGCGGCGTCGATGGCGGCCGCGACAGCCTGGCGCGCCGCCTTGCTGCCCAGCGTCGGGAAATCGATGCCGATGCTGCCGGTGATGCCGAAGCGGCGGATGGCGGCGGCAGCGGCATGGGCGGCGGCGACGGCCAGCGCCTCGGCATCGCCGGGGCCATCGACATCGATCACCGTCATCGCCGGCGTCGGGCTGATGGTCAGCAGGCCGCCCGGGAACGGCACATGGCCGGTCTCGGCCATCTCGATCTGCTCGCTCCAGCCGGCGGCCTCCAGCCGGTCTTCGCCATGGCCGGTCAGCATCACCATGCGGTGGCCGGCGGCCTTCAGCCGGGCGGCGAGGTTGGGGCCGGCAGCCGGCGCTGTCGTGGGGATGGCGCGCAGTTTGGGCAGGCGCGGGCGGGCGGCTTCGGGAATGGCCTCGCGCACGACCTCGACGCTCAGCGCCGCGCCTTCGGTGAGCGCCGGCAGCGGTTCGAGCAGCCCCTCGCCGCCATCCCAGCGCACGATGCCGCGCCGGCCCGGCACCAGGATCTGCGCCAGCCGGCCGTTGAGCCGCGCCCCGGCGCGCGGGCCCGAATCGTCACGCTCGACATGCACTTCGACAACCCGATCGCCATCCAGCACCAGCGCGCGGGTGGCGCCGATGCCGACCTCGACCAGCGCCTCGGTCATGTCGCGGCGCTGCGCCAGCCGCTGGCGATGAGCAGCGCGCGGGTATCGGCGAGCGGCAGGCCGACGACACCCGACCAGCTGCCCGACAGCCAGCGCACCCAGGCCTCGGCCGCGCCCTGCAGCGCATAGCCGCCGGCCTTGCCGCGCCAGTCGCCGGCGGCGATCAGCGCGTCGATGTCGGCGGGCGTCAGGCGCAGGAAGCTGACGATGGTTTCATTGCTGCGCAGGCGGATCTGCCCGGCGGCATCGGCGACGGCGACGGCGGTCGTCACCCGGTGGCGGCGGCCCGACAGCAGGGCGAGGCAGGTGCGCGCCGTCGCTTCATCCTCCGCCTTGGGCAGGATGCGGCGGCCGACACCGACCACGGTATCGGCGGCGAGCACGATGGCACCGGGATGGCGCGCCGCCACCAGCGCACATTTTTCGCGCGCCAGCCGCTCGGCATGACCGCGCGGGGTTTCGGCCTGCAGCGGCGTTTCATCGAGATCGGCGGGGTCGATCGCCGCCGGCACCACACCCAGCCGCGCCAACAGCTCCACCCGGCGCGGGCTGGCGGAGGCCAGAATCACTGCCATTGCACAAAGGCTCCGTGCGGGTGGACGTGCGCCAGCAGGCGCTCGCCGGGCGGTCCGCCCTGCCATAGGGTCAGCCGCAGCGTCGGCAGTTCGGCAAGATCGGGGTTGTCCATTTCATAGCGCAGCCAGGCGAGCGGCGCGGCGGGGCTGGCGGCGGCGCCCATCGCCGCCATATGCGCGGCGATGCGGCTCTGGGTGGCAACCGGGAAATATTGCCAGGCGATGGAGTGATAGACGACCGCGGTGCTGCCGGCTTGCGGCGCCACATGCGCTTCCACCCAGTCGGCGGCGTCGCCGCGCGCGATCGGCGGCGGCACTGTCGTCGCCAGCGCAATGGCGGCGGTGGCGCGCTGTACACGCTCAAGCTGGTCGGGCCAGACATAGGCCAGCAGCCGCTCGCGCACATCGGCATCGCCGACATCGAGCGGGTTGAGATCGACGCCGCTGCGTCCGGCCATCGTCACGGTGGCGACGGGCGGCGGCGGCCCCTGCCACAGCGGCGCCAGTTGCACCGGCGACTGCGCATCACCGGCCAGCACATCCCCGAGGCGATAGCCGAAGCGATCGAGATTGAGATTGAGCCCGGCGCTGCACCCCAGCTCGAACAGTCGCAACGGCAGGCCTGTCGCGGCGGCGATGGTCATCAGGCCGGGCATCAGCGCCCCGGCGCGCGCGACCTCATTGGTCTGTGGCGGGCCGGCCAGCCAGACGCAGAGCCGGGCGTCGCGCACCGGATCGGCAAGCACTTCGCGTAATGCCGCCGCGAGTGCGTCAAGCGCCGGCAGCGGTGCCGGCGGATAGAGTGCCGCCAGTTCCGGCGCGACACCGGCGCGTACGAGCGCATTGCAGCCGCCGGTCAGCCGCATCATCAGCGCATCGGCAAAGGGCTCCCCCGGCCAGGCGATGATCGCCCGGCCCGTGGCGCTGGCGCTGTCGAGCGCCAGCACCGCCGCCTCGCAGACCAGCGCCGTCAGCGGCGAGCCGGAAAAACGGCAAAAGCCCGACTGTTTTTGAAACGCCGCCGCGATTGCCGTCGGCAGGGCCGTCATCAATCCTCGGGCGCGATACGCACCTTCAGGCCATCGAGCGCGGCGGTGAAGGCGATCTGGCACGACAGGCGCGAATTGGCGCGCTTGTGGTCGGAGGAATCGAGCAGGTCATTTTCATCGGGCCCGGCGGCGCCGGCATCGCCCGATTCGACATAGACATGGCAGGTGGCGCAGGAACAGCAGCCACCACACAGCGCCAGCAGTTCATCGACGCCGCCGTCGCGGATGATTTCCATCACCGACATGCCGGGCTTTGCTGCCAGCGTGAGCTCTTCCCCTTCGCGGGTGGTGACGTGAATTTCGGCCATCTGTCGCATCCCTGCTGCAATCGTCAGCGCCCCCTTAGCGGCGCAGCCCGGTAAAGGACAAGATGGCGGGCCCGGCAAAGCCGCGATAGGGTGATGCAACCAGAAGTCCGGGGAGAAATTCATGCGTGTCGTCCACCAGTTCGCGCCGCCGATGTCGGCAATGCTGGCCAGCCTGCCCGGCGTCACCAGCGCCGAACACATCCCGCTCGACCGGCGCTGGCAGTTGCCGACCGACGCCGATGTGCTGTTCGTTCTGCATGGCGAGCATGACGACCGCAACGTCGCCGGCACGCCGCGCCCGGCCGGCTGGCCCGGCAGTGTCAAACTGGTGCAGATCGCCAGCGCCGGCCTCGACGATTATCCCGAATGGCTGTTCGAGGCGCCGGCCGTTGCCTGTTCATCAGGCACCACCGCCGTCCCCATCGCCGAATATGCGCTGGCGGCGATGCTCAGCCATGCCAAGCGCCTGCCCGAAATCACCCTCGGCCCCGGTGCCAGCTGGCCGACGCGCGACATGCTGATGGACCGGCCCCTGGGCACGCTGCAGGGCCGCACCCTGGCGCTGCTCGGCCTTGGCCAGATCGCCCAGCAGATCGCCCGCTATGCCGCCGCCTTCGGCATGACCATCATCGCCACCCGCGCCTCGGCCACCCCCTCGCCCGACCCCAATGTGACGCTGGTGCCGCTGATGGAGCTGGTCGGCCGCGCCGATCATCTGGTCATCGCGGCGCCGATCGGCGACAGCACGCGCGGGCTGCTGGGCGCCGAACTGCTCGGCCGCATGAAGGCCGATGCCCATATCGTCAACATCGCCCGCGGCGCCATCATCGATGAGGCCGCACTGAAAGCCGAGTTCGACAAGGAGCGGCTCTGGGCCTCGCTCGATGTCACCGATCCCGAACCGCTGCCCGATGGCCATTGGCTGATCGGCCACCCCCGCGCCCGCGTCACGCCGCACCTGTCGTGGAGCTCGCCCGACACCTCGCGCCGGGTGTTCGAACGGCTGGCGACCAACATCGCGCGGCTGAAGGCGGGGGAGCCGTTGCTGGGGGCGGTGAAGGGGTGACTTCGGGGACGAAAAGGGCCTCCGGCGGCTGGGGCCGTCGGCCCCAGCCGCCGGAGGCCTTCTTCTCTCTCGCCAACACCGCCTCGCCCAAACAGACAGCTTGCGAGCCACGGCCAAGCCGGGTTACGTTAACGTCAACCATAGCACTGGGGAGTGACCGATGAAGACGCGCATCACCGAATTGTTCGGCATCGAACATCCGATCATCCAGGGCGGCATGCATTATGTCGGCTTTGCCGAAATGGCGGCGGCGGTGTCGAATGCCGGCGGCCTGGGCATCATCACCGGCCTGACGCAGCGCAGTCCCGAGGATCTGGCCAAGGAAATCGCGCGCTGTCGCGAGATGACCGACAAGCCGTTCGGCGTGAACCTGACCTTCCTGCCGATGGTCAACACCCCGGATTACCCCGGCTATATCAAGGCGATCATCGAAGGCGGCGTGAAGGCTGTGGAAACCGCCGGCAACAATCCGGCGAAATGGCTGCCGGTGCTGAAGGAGCATGGCATCAAGGTCATCCACAAATGCACCAGCGTCCGCCATTCGCTGAAGGCGGAGAGCATCGGTTGCGACGCGGTGTCGGTCGATGGTTTCGAATGCGGCGGCCATCCGGGCGAGGATGATGTGCCGAACTTCATCCTGCTGCCGGCGGCCGCCGACAGACTGAAGATCCCGTTCGTCGCCTCCGGCGGCATGGCCGATGGCCGCAGCCTGGTGGCGGCGCTGTCGATGGGCGCCGAGGGCATCAACATGGGCACCCGCTTCATCGCCACCACCGAAGCGCCGGTGCACCAGAATGTGAAGGACGCGATTGTCGCCGCCACCGAGCTCGACACCCGCCTGGTCATGCGGCCGCTGCGCAATACCGAGCGGGTGCTGACCAATCCGGCGGTCGAACGCCTTTTGGAAAAGGAACGCACGCTGGGCAGCGCCATCAAGTTCGAGGACATCATCGAGGAAGTCGCCGGCGTGTATCCGAAGATCATGAAGGACGGCACCATGGAGGCCGGCGCCTGGTCGTGCGGCATGGTTGTCGGCCTGATCCACGACATCCCGACTTGCAAGGAACTGATCGATCGCATCATGGCGGAAGCCGATGCCATCATCCGCAGCCGGCTGGCGGGCATGGCGGCATGAGCGATGTGCTCTATGCCGTCGCCGATGGCGTGGCGGTCATCACCTTCAACCGGCCGGACAAGCTGAATGCGCTGACGCCGGAAATGCTCTCGCTCGTCTTCCGCCACACCGCGGAAGCGGCGGCGGACCCGGCGGTCAAGGTCATCGTGCTGACCGGCGCCGGCCGCGGCTTTTCGGCGGGGCTCGACCTCGGCATCATCGGATCGGGCGCCGGCGGCCGGGTGGAGACCGACCCCGGCATCGCGCCGCAATGGGGCGACGACATCGGCCCGGACATGGCGCGCTTCTTCAGCGGCGGCTGGAATGCGCTCATCACCAGCCGCAAGCCGACGATCGCCGCGGTCAACGGCCCGGCCTTCGGCTGGGGCTTCATCCTGTCGCTGCATTGCGACATCCGCTTTGCCGCCCGCTCGGCGCTGTTCAACGCCACCTTCGCCCGCATCGGCGTGCCGGGCGAAAAGGGCTCGGCCTGGCTGCTGTCGCGCCTCGTCGGCACCGCCCGCGCTGCCGATCTGCTCTACACCGCCCGGCGCTTCGACGGGGTGGAGGCGGAACGGCTCGGTATCGTCAACGCCGTGCTGGATGACGAGGCGCTGCTGCCGCATGTCATGGATTATGCGCGCAACATCGCCGCCTATTCGGCGCCGCGCGCGCTGGCGGCGATGAAGGCGCAGATCTGGACGGCGATGGACGACAGCTATGATGTCGGCTTCGCCTATGCCGACAAGGAACAGGACCTCGCCACCGGCACCGCCGATTTCCGCGAGGCCTTCACCAGCTATCGCGAAAAGCGCGCGCCGAATTTCACCGGACGCTGATGCGGGCGACTTTGGTCATCGAGCACCAGTAGAGGTCGCGATCCCAGCCGACCGACGGGAAAACGACGCCCTGCATCAGCCCGCCGATCTGCGCGCGTGCCAGCTCGGCGCCGGTTGCGATGTCGAGCACCACCACCGCTTCGCCGCGGTGCGGGGTGTAATCATTGGTGACGATCTGGCCGGAGGTTGGATCGAGCAGCATGTGGCTGGCAGCGCCGATGCCGTCCTTGCGCCACAGCGGCGTCAGGCCGGCGCCGAACCGCCAGGCCGCCACCACGCGATTGGCGGAATCATAGCCGACCACGATGCGCCGCAGCGGATCGACCAGCGGCGGGTTGGTGATGCTGCCGCCGGGCAGGCCGCTGACCGCGACCATGTCACGATCGTCCGCATCGGCCAGCGCCACGCGGATCAGCCGGTTCGGTGTCGGTGCCACGCCGCGCCCGATCATGCTGGTGCGATAGCGATGCCGGCCATTGTCCATGAACCAGGCGCTGCCGGCGGCGATCACCACGTCCCAGCCATGCGTCTGCGCCGTGCCGGCGGTATAGTCGCAGCGCCAATCGGGATCGAACGCCAGGGTGCTGCCGGTCCAGCGATAGCGGAACAGCGAGCGCACGCCGACGACATACAGCGTATCGCCATCGGCGCTCAGCCGGGCAATCGATGCCTCCGGACAGACGATGTCGGCGCAGACGGGGGTTAGGGTTTCGGGATCGATCACCGTCAGCCGCGCCGGCGCGGTTTCCGACAGATTCTTGGTGACGATCAGGCCGTTGGCCAGCACGACGAAGGAATTATAGGGCATATCGAGCGGCAGGCACAGCGAGGCCTTCAGCCGGCAACGCCGATCCAGCCGGTGCGCCCAGCGGCCATAGACGACATAGAGATCACCATTGGCATGGACAGCCATGCCACCCGGCCACATCGGCCCACCCGGCAGGGCCGGCGAGCGATCAAGGGGCTTGAGGGTGAGCGGATCGATGCGCTCGACCCGCGATGTCGTCGGCAGCCCGAATTGCGCACGCAGCGCCGCATGGGTGAGCAGATAGACCTCACCCGGATCGCCGAGCATTGTCATCGTCGACATCAGCGTCGAACGCGCGGTCACCGCCAGTCGCTGATCGGGGGCCACCGCAAAGCCTGGCGCGCCATCGGGCACCGCCAGCCGGCGCGGGCCGCCATCCTCGGCCGGCCAGGGCGATGGCCAATAGCCGTGCGCCCCGGCCGCCATCATCACCTTACTTCAGCAAAACCAGGCACTGGCCGACGGCCGGGCCATTGGCCTGGGCAACATCGACGGTCAGGCTGCCACCCATCACCATCGGGATGGCGGCGGAACGAATGACCTCGCGCAGGTCGGAATCGGGCTTCACGGCCGGCGCGGCGGCGTCGTACATCTTCTTGCCGTCCGGCGTCAGCTTGGCGGCGCAGCTCTGACTGGCCTTGACATCGCCGGCCAGCGCCGGAGTCGCCGCCAGCGCAGCGGCCATCACGATCACGCGAAACAACATGTCATCATCTCCAGGGGGGTTCAGCCGGCCACGCGCCGGGGTTGCGACAGGAACAGGAACAGCGCTGCCAGTGCGACAGCGGCGACACTGGCATAATGTTCGGGCGGGTGGTGGCCGGTCAAGCTCGCCTTGCCGAACCAGCCGTCGAACGCCATCAGCCCGCGCTCGACGATGACCAGCGCCAGCACCAGCGGCACCAGCGGGCGATAGTGCCAGCCTATGACGAATTGCAGGATGCCATGCGGAATCTGCAGGGCGCCGAGCCAGGCGAAGACGGCGATGATCGTGGTGGCGCGGGTGGAAAGGTCGATGCCGGCGATCACCCCGGCGCCGCCATCGGGCAGGAAGAAATGGATGCAGCCGGGGATGATCGACAGCACGCCGGTGAGCATGACGAACCAGGCCGCGGCGGGATGGCCGGCATAGGCGGCATTGGTCGACGGCGGCAGCATTGGCACATGACGTGCCATAACAACACCCACCGGTCAACTAGAGCCCCAGCGACTCCAGATCGGCGGTGGCGGCGGCAAGATCGGCGTGCGCCACCGTCATGCGGAAGGCGGCATCGAGCCGGCGCACCCGGGCATCGGCGGCGGCTTCCTCGCGGACGTTGACGAGGAAGAAGTCGCTGGCGCCGAGTGTGAAGCGCCGGCGCTCGGCCCCGGCCATGGCATCGGCGCGCGACGCTTCGTCCGCGGCCAGAGTCGCCAGTTTCGCGGTGTTGGTCACCGCGATGTTCAGCCCTTCGACATCGGCGAGGATCTGGTCTTCGAGCATGCGTCGCCGCTGCTTGAAGGCGTCGAGCTCGGCATTGGTCTGGGCGATGCGGCCGCGCGCGGCACGCTGCTGCAGGGGCAGGGTGAAGGTCAGCCCCACCCGCGATTCGGTGCCGCTGCGCGATGGGCCGCCGAACCCATAGCCACCGATGTCCTGCGACGCCTCCACCTTCAGGTCGAGCCGCGGCAGAAAGGCATTGCGATCGAGCGCGACGCGCTGCCGGGCCTGGTTCATGCGGATATCGATGGTGCGGATGTCGGGCCGCGCCGCCAGCATGGCCGCCGGCTGGGCCGGGCGGCGCAGCGGCGGTGGCAGCGCGCCGGGCAGCCGGGCCGTATCGGGCACGCGCGGGCGGCCATCGGCGTCGCGCAGATAGAGCGACAGCGTCTGCGCCGCCTGGGCCAGCGCCTGTTCGGATTGCACGACCAGCGTTTGCCGCCTGAGGATGTTCTGCTCGTTCTCGGTCAGCAGGATCGATGGCCGCGCACCCTCCTGCACCTGGCGCTTGAAGCCCGACTGGCGATCCTCCGCCAGTTTCAGCAGGTCGCGATAGATACCGAGACGCAAGCCCGCGACCACCCAATTGTTATAGGCCTGGATGGCGCGGGTCTGCACGCCGATGGCGACCATCAGCCGGTCGGCATCGGCCAGCGCGATATCGGCCTCCGCCATGGTGCGGGCGAAGCGGCGCTCGTCGATCATGCGGTCGCGCATCAGGGCCAGCACGGCGCCGGCCTTTATCTCGCCGAGCTGGTTGGTGTAGCGTTGGTCCTCGTAGATCGGAAACTTGCCGCCCGAGACGCGATAGCTGCCATAGGCATAGCCGCCCCAGTCGGCGAGCGGCTGCGTCACCTTCGCCTCGACATCGCGGCCATCATAATAACCGGTCAGCCGCGTATCGGCCTGGGCGCTGAACACCGTGTCGAACGCCGCCTCGGCACTGAGCAGCTTGCCTTCCGCGCCGCGCACCCGCGCCAGCGCCTCCAGCACCTGCGGGGCGTGGAACCGCGCCGAGGCTAGCACCTCGTCGAGCGTCAGCGGCGCCGTGCGGGCCGGCGCTATCGGCAGGGGCGTGTCTGTCGGCGCGTCTGCTGCCAGTGCCGGCAGCGGCAACAGCAGCGCCAGCAGCAACGCCAGCGACGGTCTATTTGCCATTGCCGGCCTTGGCGCCATTGCCGCCCTTGTCTGCCGGGGCGTCACCATTGACCGGTGCCGAAGCGCCCGGCCGGGTGAACTGCAGCGGGAAGTCGTTGAGCAGCCGCCACAGTTCGAACCACACCGGCACCGTGTCCATCAGCACCCAGCCGCGCACCTTGGCGCCCAGCCGTACCGAAGGTTCCAGCGGCCAGTTCGGCTTGTCCGGATTCTGTTCGACGAGCACGCGGAACAGGCCGCTGGGCGACGCCGCCACGTCGATGGCCGACACCTGGCCATCGAACAGCCCGCGTGCCACGGATGGCCAGCCGCTGAACTGGATCGCCGGCCAGCCTTCGAACTCCAGCCGCACCTTGCGGCCGACGCGGATCAGCGGCACGTCCCGGCCATCGACATACAGCTCCACCACGCGCGCCGATTGTTCGGGCACGAAGGTCGCCAGCACATCGCCCTGCTTGATCAGCGTCGCCGAATCGAACGAGCCGGCGCGCATGATGCGTCCCGATCGCGGCGCGGTGATCAGCTGCACCGAGGCGCGGCTGCGGTTGACCTCGATGGTGTTGATGTCGGCGCGGGACTTGGCGATCTTGGCGCGATAGTCGGCGACCTTGATCTGCGCCAGTTCCCAGTCGCGCCGCGAGGCGAGCCCTTCGCGATACAGCGTGCCGGTGCGCTCGACATCGCGGCCGGCGACTGCCATCGCCTCCTCGGCCGCTGCGATTTCCGACAGCAGCTGGTTGCGCTGGCTGTCCAGCCGGTCGAGCAGGCCGGGATCGATATCGACGATGCGTGCGATGGGATCGCCGGCCTGAACGACATCGCCATCGGTGATGAACCAGCTGTCGATGCGGCCCTGCACCATGGCGGTGATGTTCTGCTGGCGATCACGCGGATCGAGCGCGATGACCGTGCCATTGCCCGGCGCCGTCTGCACCCAGGGCACGAACAGCGCGAAGACGATGAGGAAGACGATGCTGGCGATGAGCCATATGGCAATGGCGCGCAGCAGCCGCGGCGGCCGGATGCCGGCCAGCGTGCGGAAACGCGGATCGAGCCGATCAGCCATGCTCCACCTCCCCGCGGCCCTGGCGGCGCAGCGTGTCGAATTCGCCGCGCGAGGCGACGATGGCCTGGCTGTCGCGCCCCAGCCACAGGAAATCGTCGAGCGTCACGGCTTCCGGTCGGTTGCTGAAATAGATGAGCGTCGTGCGCTGGCCGGCGAGATGGTCGAAGACCCGCTGCAACCGGTCGGCCGCCACCACATCGAACAGCGGCGACAGCACCAGGATACGCGGCGGTGCCAGCACGGCGGCGGCCAGCTTCAGCTGCATGGTCTTGGCCAGCGACAGCGGCCAGCCGGTGGAGGACAGGGTTGTCTGCAGGCCATCGGGCAGCATGGCGATGCGATCGGCCAGCCCGACCAGTTCCAGCGCGTCGAGAATCGCCGCCGGGTCGCCATCAGGGCTGGACAGGCGCAGATAGTCGATGACGCTGCTTTCGACGATATAGGGCCGATCGAGCACGATGACGTCGCTGCGCAGCTGCAGGATGTCCATCGCGGCGATGTCGACGCCGCCCAGCGTGACGATGCCATTGTCGGGTTTGAGCAGGCGCTTGAGCAGGCTGGAGAATTCGCGCTCCATGCCCGGCGAGCCCTGCGCCACCAGCCGCGCCCCTTCCGGAATTTCGAGATCGAAGCGCACGGGGCCGGAGATGTGCTGGAAGCGCACGTTCGACAGGCCCAGCGCCGCGCCGCGCGCCGCGAGCAGCGAGCGGCCATCGGGCGCCGGTTCCTGCGGGATGCCATAGAGCAGCGCCAGTTCCTCGACACTGGCGACCAGCGTGTAGAAACTGTCGAGATAGGTGCCGAGCTGGGCAACGCCATAGAAGGCGCCCGACAGGATCAGCTCTGCCGCCACCAGCTGCCCGATCGACAATTGTTCCTGGATGACCAGCCAGCCGCCCAGCGCCAGCAGCCCGGCGCTGGCGGCGGCATAGAGCAGCATCAGCGCGATGTTCTGCGGCAGCGTGTAGCGATAGTTGAGCCTGTGCGCCGCCACATATTTCGCGGACACTTCATCCGACTTCTCGATGGCATAGTCGAGATGGCGGGCCGATTTGTAGAAGCCGTTGGAAGCGCCGACGCTTTCCAGCCAGTGCGCCGCATAATATTTCTGATGGCTGAGCGTGATCGAGCTGAGCATCGCACCGCGCGCCCAGATCGCCCAGATCAGCCAGACCAGCAGCACGACGATGATGTTGAAGGCGAGGAAGAACGGGTGATAGAAGGCAGTGACCACAAAGCCGACGGCCGCCTGCAGGATGATGGTGAAACCACCGATCAGCAGCGACGGTATCGCCTTCTGCACATTGATCAGCTCGAAATAGCGATTGAACAGATCGATGCGACGCTCGTCCTGGAAAAACGGGTTGGCGGCATTGATCGTCTTCATCGTGACATCGGCGACCAGTCGGGCGACGAAGCGGCGCCGGAAGATTTCCATCAGATGCGCGCGGAACAGGCCGAGGACGCCCGACAGCAGCAGCAGCACGAACAGCACGGCGGCGAGCGTGAACAGGGGTGCCGGCAGCGCCGTGTTGGCGATGCTGTTGATCAGCAGCTGCACCGACACCGGCACCGCCAGCGTCAACAGGCTGATGCCGAGGCCATAGACGATCGCCAGCCAGAAGAAATTCCGCTCCGGGCCCAGAATCGGCCCGACCCAGCGGAACACGTCGCGCAGGCGTATCTGGTGGTTGTCAGCGGCCATGATCATCCCGATTGCGCCGGCGCCCATCGCGCGGCGCTGCCATGGTGGGAAGCCTGTCCACCATCCGCAAGGGGCTGACGTCGAAAAGATTACAAAAAGGCAAGAAATCCCTCCGCCGCGGCTGGCCGATCGCGTCTAGAGCAGCTTCTCGATGTCGGCGGCCAGCGCCTCCGGCGTGGTCGACGGTGCATAGCGATCGACGACCCGGCCGTCGCGGGCGACAAGGAATTTGGTGAAGTTCCATTTGATTGCCGTCGTGCCCAGCAGGCCGGGCGCCGCCGTCTTCAACAGCTTGAACAGCGGGTGGGCCTTGTCGCCGTTCACATCGACCTTGGCGAACATCGGGAAGTCGACATCATAGGTCAGCTTGCAGAAATTGGCGATTTCGGCCTCGTCACCCGGTTCCTGGGCACCAAACTGGTTGCAGGGGAAACCGAGCACGCTGAAGCCCTTGGCGCCATAGGTCTTCTGCAGCGCCTCCAGCCCGTCATATTGCGGCGTGAAGCCGCACTTGCTGGCAGTGTTGACGATCAGCAGCACCTGGTTCTGCCATTCGGCGAGCGGCACCTCGCGGCCATCGATGCTGCGCGCCGTGATGTCGAAGATGCCGGTCATGTCAGTTCCCTTCCTGCCAGCCGCGGCCTTCCAGTGCCGCGGTGAAATGTCGGCGACACAGCGCCACATAGCGATCATTGCCACCGATCTCGGTCTGCGCGCCAGCCACCACCGGCGCGCCGGCGCCATCGATGCGCAAATTCATCGTCGCCTTGCGGCCGCAGCCGCAGATCGCCTTGATCTCGTTCAGCACATCGGCAATCGCCAGCAGCCATTGGCTGCCTTCGAACAGATTGCCGAGGAAATCGGTGCGCAGCCCATAGCAGAGCACCGGAATATCGCGTTCGTCGCAGACCCGCGCCAGCTGCCAGACCTGGGCCTTTGTCAGGAACTGCGCCTCGTCGACGGCGACGCAATCAACGCGGGCGGGCGCCGAGGCGACCAGCGCGAACAGATCGGTTTCGGCATCGAACGGCGTCGCCGGCGCCGTCAGCCCGATGCGCGAGGCGATGACGCCGGTCGCGGCGCGATCGTCGATGGCGGCCGTGAACAGCATCGTCGTCATGCCGCGTTCGCGATAGTTGAAGCTCGATTGCAGCAGGATCGTCGATTTCCCGGCGTTCATCGAGGCATAGTAGAAATAGAGCTTGGCCATCGCCGCCTTGTCCATGCTCACGCACCGGGGGTCAACCATCGCGGCGCAAGGGCAGGTGCGACAATCAGCGTCAGCGCCGAACGTTACAATTCTGTTGTGCGTTGGCCATGAACCGGTTTGGATATGGGTGACCGCCTGCAATCGGTTGCGCGCACCGTTCCAACGCTTTGTTGCTTTACAGACACAGTGACTGACGGAATCGTGCGACGGGAACCAAGCGGCTTGTATTGATCGTGCGTAATGCGTCAGTCTCTCCACTGTTCGGATGACTGCATGAACAGCAGCGGCGAACCGGTTGGAAGCGTTCGGGGGAGCGGAACAGCGTTTGCGATGGCGGCCATTGTGCCGATCGGAACCCTGTGCCCGCGCTGCAAGAACGCATCCGATCGGGGTTGGGGAGGTCCGGATTTTTTCGCGAGGGACCAATTGATGATAACACCGATGCTTCGAAACCGCTTGCGCCGCACCGCCGCGTCGCTGCCCGTGCTGGCCATCGCCAGCCTGGGTCTGGCCGATGTGGCGATGGCGCAGGATGCTGCGAACAAGGCCGCAGCCGATACCGACACCATCGTCGTCACCGGCACGCGCCGCGTCGACCGTACGGTGACCGAATCGTCGGTGCCGGTCGATGTGTTCACCGCATCCGACCTGAAGACGCAGCCCAGCCCGCAGCTGCAGACCATCCTGCAGACCCTCGTCCCGTCGTTCAACCAGCAGCGCAACCTGCTCGGCGACGCTTCGGCCTTCGTCCGCCCGCCGACGCTGCGCGGCCTGCCGCCGGATCAGATCCTCGTGCTCGTCAACGGCAAGCGCATGCACCGTTCGGCGCTGGTCCAGGTGACTGGCGGCGCGCTCGCCCAGGGTGCCCAGGGTCCCGACCTTTCGCAGATCCCGGCGCAGGCGCTCGGCCGCATCGAAGTGCTGCGTGACGGTGCGTCGGCCCTTTACGGGTCGGATGCCATCGCCGGCGTGATCAACCTCGGCCTCAGCCGCAAGGACAGCGGCCTCGACGTGCAGGCCCGTTATGGCCAGACCTATCAGGGCGACGGCCAGGACACCCAGATCTCGGCGATCTGGGGCACCAAGCTCGGCAATGATGGCGGCTTCTTCAACATCAGCGGCGAATTCATCGACCAGAACATCTTCGATCGCTCGGCACCGCGACCGGAAATCGCACCGCTGGTCGCCGCCGGCATCAAGCCGCCGATCGCCAACGGCAACCGCCTCGGTCAGCCCGAAAACCGCGCCTATCGCGTGGTGTTCAACTCGTCGATTCCGGTCGGTGACAAGGATGAAGTCTATCTGTTCGGCAATTGGGGCACCCAGCGCCAGGGCAACGACTTCAACTATCGCCGCCCGATCGCCGTCACCACCACGCCGATTCCGGGTCGTGGCCCGGGCTTCGGCAACACCGGCAGTTTCGGCAAGTCGATAAACACCACCTATCTCGATCGCCTGCCCAACGGCAATTTCAGCGAAACCGGCCGGACGTTCGAAGCCAGCCAGATCTTCCCGAATGGCTTCACGCCGTTCTTCGAAGCCGAGAACGAGGATGTCTCCATCGTCGGCGGCTACAAGGGCGAAATGGAAAACGGCCTGCGGTACGATATCTCGGCCGCGTCCGGGACCAACAAGATCCGTTACTTCATGGGCAACACGCTCAACCCGTCCCTGGGCCCGGATTCGCCGACCAACTTCTACCTCGGCAGCCTGAAGCAGACCGAAACCAACCTGAACGTCGACCTCAGCTATCCGATGGAAGTCGGGCTTGCCAGCCCGCTGAATATCGCTGGCGGTTTCGAGTTCCGGCGTGAAGCTTATGAAGTGGGCATGGGTGACCGCGCCTCCTGGGTGACGGGCCCCTATGCCGCACAGACGGTGCAGCGCGCCAATGGCACGACATTCCTGTCGACCAAGCCGGTCGGCGCAAACGGCTTCCCAGGCTTCGGTCCGGATTCGGTCAGCGCCGGCGGCCGCAACAGCGTTTCGGCCTATCTCGATCTCGAAGCCGATATCGTCGAGAGCTTCACGCTTTCGGGTGCCTTGCGCTACGATCGGTTCACCGATTTCGGCGACACGATCAATGGCAAGATCTCGGCACGCTGGGCGATCAACGACGTCATCGCCGTGCGCGGGAACTTCAACACCGGGTTCCGCGCACCGACGCCGGGCCAGCAGCTGACCCAGAACGTCCAGACTGCCTTCCCCAACGGCAGCCCGGTGCCCGTCGCCGTCGCCACAGTGCGACCGGACAGCATCGTCGGCATCGCCTATGGTTCGTCGGCCCTGAAGCCCGAGAAATCGACCAGCTTCTCGGGCGGCGCCGTGCTGACCCCGGGCGGCGGCTTCAACTTCACCGTCGACTATTACAACATCAAGGTGACCGACCGTATCGGCATTACCGGCAACTTCAACGTCACGGCTGCCAATCAGCAGGCGTTGCTGGCGCTGGGCGTGACCAATGCCCTCGATCTCGGCCAGATCAACTTCTTCACCAATGGCTTTGCCACCCGCACCCAGGGTGTCGACGCGGTGTTGACGCATCGGGCTGACAGCGACCTCGGCAACTTCAACACCAGCCTCGCCGTCAACTGGAACAAGACCAACGTCACCAGCATCCGCTCGGTGGTCCAGTCGTCCGCCGTGGGTGGCGCGTCGTCGCCGCTGATCGACCGCGTGCGTGAAGGCAATATCGAGGAATCGCTGCCGCGGTGGCGTGCGGTGCTGTCGGAAACCTATACCAAGGGCATTTTCGACGTGACGGCGCGGGTCAACTACGCCAGCAGCATCACCACCTACTTCGCTCCGGTCACCGGTTTCGATCCGGCCTCGGCGGCGCTCTACCCCAACCCCTGGCCCAAGACGTTCGGTGCCGAGGTCTGGATGGACCTGGAAGTCGGCGTCACCATCAAGGACGACTACCGGATCGCGGTTGGTGCGCAGAACCTGTTCAACAACTATCCGGATCGCGAAACCCGCAACATCTACCCGCAGACGGGCGGTGCTGCGAACGGCTCCTACTATCCGGACACATCGCCGGTCGGTTGGGCCGGTGGCTTCTGGTACGTTCGCGCCAGCGCCAAGTTCTGATAGCGGCCTGACAGGCTTGCGGATGCGGGCGGCAGGATTATCCTGTCGCCCGCAACTGTATCGACGCCAGTGATTTCAACCTGAAGGGGACAAGATGATGAACCGCCTGCTGACTGCCCTGTTTGCCGCTGCCGCCATCGCGGGCCCGGCCCACGCCGCCGAAATCACCCGCCTCGTCAATCCGCCGCCGGCGCTTATCCTCGGCGGCGTCGTCGTGCCGGCCGGCAGCGAAACCGTACTGCTCTCGGGCCAGCTCGCCTCCCCGATCGATCCGTCGAAGCCGGCCACGAGCATCGCCGATTTCGGCGACACCAAGACCCAGACCATCAGCATTTTCAAGAAGATCGACGCCGCGCTGAAGAAGATCGGTTATACGATGAAGGACGTGGTCAAGCTGACCGTGTTCGTCGCCGGTGACCCGGCGCTGGGCGGCAAGATGGACTTCGCCGGCTTCAACGAAGGCTATAAGCAGTTCTTCGGCACCGCCGAAAACCCCAACCTCGTCGCCCGTTCGACCGTGCAGGTCGCCGCCCTCGCCGGCCCGAACTTCCTGATCGAGATCGAGGCCATCGCGGCCAAGGCGCCGAAGATGGACCACAAGATGTAAGGTCTGGTTTCGGCCCGTATCGAGACAATAAAAAGCCTCCGGCGGCTGGGGCCTTGGCCCCAGACCCCAATTCGATTGCCGATCTGAACCCATAGTCGGGTCCAGGCAAAGAATGGGGTCTGGGGCCTGAGGCCCTAGCCGCCGGAGGCTTGATTCGTTCAGCCCCCGATCGGCGGCATATCGCTTTCCAGCATCATGCTCATGTGATCGGGGCCGCCCATGGGCCCGCCCATCGGGCCGCCCATGCCGCCACCCGGACCGCGGCGGTCGCGCCATTGCTTCAGCCGCTGTTCCATGCGGGCCTTCATCACCCGGGTTTCGTTGACGAAGGCCTTGCGGTCGGCAACCGTCAGCTTGTTGAAGGCATCGACCATGGCGGCCTGGGCGCGTTCGCGGCCGGCGTTGGCGGCGGCGCGCTCCTCGTCCATCGCCCGCTTCAGCGCGGCATTGTCCAGCTTGTCGGCCTCGAGGATGGTCAGCATCTTGTCGCGCGCGGCCTTGACCGCGTCATGCTCGGCCTTGCGATCGGCGGCGGCGCGCATCGCATCGCGCATGATGGCCTGGCCGGCTTCGCTCATCGTCGCAAAGGTCGGGCCTTGCGGCATCCCGCCCGGGCCGCGCCGCAGCAGCATCATGCGCTTCTGCACCATCGGCTGGGCGCCGGCGGGGGGCGCCGGCGGGGCGGACTGGGCGAGTGCGGGGGCGGCCACAGCCAGGGCCAGCGCGGCGAGCGTGGCGCGCATTGGGAGTTTGCTCATATCAGGTCTTCCTCATCCTGGGTCGGCGTGAACACTGTGGCAAAGACGACATCGGCGTCATTGCCGGTCACCGCGGCCGACGGCGCGGTGGTAGCGGTGGATTGGGCGATCTGGGATTCGGGTGGCGCCGCCTCGGGCATGGCCAGCACCAGCACGGCGGCCAGCGCGGCGGCAATGGCACCGCCGCCCAGCCAGAGCGGCAGGCGACGCGGCGCACGCTGCTGCGGCAGCGCGGTGATGGCGGCGACATCGAGCGCCGGCAGCGGCGCATCCGCGCCGGCCCAATCCGCCAGCAATGCATCGAGCGCGCGTGCGTCCGCCAGGGCCGCCGCCACCGCCGGGTCACCGGCCAGCGCCAGCACGCCGGGTCGGGCGTCGTCGGGCCAGCGTGCCGCATCGCCGCCGTGCGCGGCGATGATGGCCAGAGCCTGTTCGATGGTGAAAGGCGTGTTCAACGTTCGTCCGTTTCCGCAATCAGGGTTCGCAATTCCATACGGGCGCGGCCGAGCAATCCCTCGACAGCCTTGGCCGTGGTTTCGAGCACGACCGCAATTTCCGCCATCGACAGGCCATCGCCGTGGAACATGGCAAGCGCGGCGCGCTGGCGCGGCAGGAGTTTTTCCATTGCGGCATCCAGCCGCCGGCGCTGGTCATTGGCCAGTGCCGCCGCCTCCGGATCGGGGGCATCGCTGGCCAGGTGCATCGCCTCCTCGATCGGCGATACAAGGCGCATGGCGCGGCGGCGGTCGAGGCAGAGATTGACGACGATGCGGCGAAACCAGCCCTCCACCGAGCCGCGCGCCGAATCATAGCGATCGGCGAGCGTCCACAGCCGGGTCAGCGCCACCTGCACGACATCCTCGGCGGCGGCGCGATCGTTGAGCGTGCGTTCGGCGAGCCGCTGGCCCAACCCCTGCAATTCGCCGACCAGCGCTGCAAAGGCCGCCCGATCGCCGGCGACGACGCGCTGCATCAGTCCGTCGAGACGGTCGTTCGAAGCGAAGGGGGCACGCACCATGACTGCCGATCATACGCCAGGGCGCTGAAATTCCCTCGCAGCCGCCCATTGCGCCATCAGCCCGCGCGCATGGCGCTGTGCCACCGCCATGCGATCGGCGCCATAGCCACCACCCAGTGTCGAGGCGATGGCAATGCCGCGCTGCCGGCAAACCTTGACTACATGCGCGTCGCGCGCCGCCAGCCCGGCGTCGGTCAGTGCCAGCCGGCCCAGCTTGTCCTCACCGTGTGGATCGACGCCGGCCTGGAACAGCACCAGATCCGGGCCGAGGGCGAGCAGCGCCGCCAGTTCGGTCGCCAGTAGCGCCAGATAATCGGCATCGCCCATCCCATCCGGCAGCGCGACATCGCGGAAGCTGCGCGCCTTGCGCACCGGGAAATTGCGCTCGGCATGCATCGAAAAGGTCAGCACATCGTTACGCCCGGCGAACATCACCGCCGTGCCATCGCCCTGATGCACATCCAGATCGACGATCAGCACGCGCCGCGCCATGCCCTCCACCACCAGCCGGTTGGCGGCGATGGCCAGATCATTGGTGACACAATAGCCGGCGCCGCTGTCCGGCAGCGCATGATGGCTGCCGCCGGCGCCATTGGCGGCAAAGCCGTGCCGCAGCGCATGGCACGCGGCTGCATAAGTGCCGCCCGCCACCGCCAGCGTACGCCGCGCCACCTCCGCTGTCACCGGAAAGCCGATGCGCCGTTCGATGGCCGGATCGACCCGTGCCGCCAGCACCGCCGCGACATAGTCCGGGTCATGCACCGCCTCCAGCCAGTGCCGCGGCATCGGGTCCGGGCTGCGCAGATTCACCGCTTGCCCGGCCTCTGCCAGCGCTGTCAGCACCAGCGCATATTTCGACATGGGGAAGGAATGCCCGGCCGGCAGCGCCGCGACATAATCGGGGTGGTGGAAGAGTGGGAGTGGCGCTGAAATCACGAGAAGAAGGGCCTTCGGCGGCTGGGGCCGACGGCCCCAGACCCCGATCGATTCAGAGCGGCATCATGACCACATGCGCTCCCGGTGCGAATGCAACAAATGGGGTCTGGGGCCCAAGGCCCCAGCCGCCGGAGGCAAAATCCCCTCACGCCAGCGCGCGCGACGCCATTTCCAGCACATCCTTGCTGACGCCGGGCGCTGCGAGGATGCGTTGCAGCTGGTCCTGCATCAGCGCACTGCGCGCCGCATCGAAGCGGCGCCAGCGGCCGAGTGGCACGGCGAGGCGGGCGGCGCTTTGCGGGTTGAGGCGGTCGACGGCGAGCAACTGGTCGGCGAGCAGGCGATAGCCGCTGCCATCGGCGGCGTGGAACTGCCGCTGGTTGGCGGCAAAGGCGCCGACCAGGGCGCGCAGCCGGTTGGGGTTGGCCAGGCTGAAGTCGGGATGGTGCAGCAGCGCCTCGACCTGGGTCAGTGTATCGGGGCGCTGCGCCAGCGCCTGCACGGTGAACCATTTGTCGATGACGTCATTGTTGCCGGCGAAGCGGGTGTGGAAATCGGCCAGCGCCCGGTCGCGTTCCGGCGTGTCGGTGTTGATCAGCGCGGTCAACGCACCCAGCCGATCGGTCATGTTCGCCGCCGTCTCATATTGGCGGATCGCCGCCGCCACGGCCTCGGCAGAGCCGGCGGTGACGAGATAGGCGAGCGCGACATTGGCCAGCCGGCGCGCGCCCTTGGCCGAGGCATGCAGCGCCGTGCCGGTGCCCGAATGCCAGTGCCAGGCTTCCCACCATTGCGGCTCCAGCGCCGTGGCGATGGCGCGGCGGGCGGCTTCGCGGCGGCGATGGATGGCCTCGACATCGACGGTCTTGGCCTGGTCGCCGATAAAAGCTTCGGTGGGCAGCAGCACGGCCTCCCCGACAAAGCCGGGATCGAGCTCACCGGCGGCACCTGCGGCGAGCGTGGCCCCAACCGCCTCGACCAGTTCGGCCGGGTCATCATCGGTGGCGAGCACATCGAGGGCCAGCCGCTGCATCGCCTCCCAGCGCGCAAAGGGATCGTCGTCATGGCCGGCGAGGAAGGCGAGATCGGCACGGCCAGCGGTGGCGGCCACCGTCACCGGCGCCGAAAAGCCGCGATTGAGCGACAGCAGCACCGGCTCGTCGAGATCCTCAATGACCAGCCGGGTTTCGGCGCCGGTCAGTTCGACGAGATGTTCCGGCCCGATACGGCGACCGGAGTTACGGCCGATCAGCGCCAGCCGGAACGGGATGTGCAGCAGCGGCTTGCGTGGCTGTCCGGGTGTCGCAGCGAGGTGTTGCGCCAGGTTGATGGTCAGCTGGCGGCCGGCGCGGGCGGTGTGCACGGTGATGCGCGGCGTGCCGGCCTGCTGGTACCAGTGGTGGAACTGGGTCAGGTCGCGGCCGCTGGCATCGACCATGGCGCGCAGCCAGTCCTCGCAGGTGACGGCCTGGCCGTCGTGGCGATCGAAATAGAGATCGGTGCCGCGCCGGAAGCCCGCTGCGCCGAGCAATGTCGCCAGCATGCGGATGACCTCGGCGCCCTTGTTGTAGATCGTCGCCGTGTAGAAATTGGCGATCTCGACATAGTGATCGGGGCGGATGGGATGAGCGAGCGGCCCGGCATCCTCAGGAAACTGCACGGCGCGGAGCGCGCGCACATCCTCGATGCGCCGCACCGCGGGACTGCCCTGGTCGGCGGAGAATTGCTGGTCGCGGAAGACGGTCAGGCCTTCCTTCAGGCTCAGCTGGAACCAGTCGCGGCAGGTGATGCGGTTGCCGGTCCAATTGTGGAAATATTCATGGGCGACGACCCCGGCGACGGCATCGAAATCGGCATCGGTGGCGGTTTCGGCGTCGGCGAGGATATACTTCGAATTGAAGATGTTGAGGCCCTTGTTCTCCATCGCACCGGCGTTGAAATCGGCAACGGCGACGATGTTGAATTCAGCCAGATCATATTCACGGCCATAGACGCGTTCGTCCCAGGCCATCGAGGCCTTCAGCGCTGCCATGGCATGGGCGCAGCGCGGCACATCGGCGGGCGCCGTCCAGATCGCCAGCGCGACCTCGCGGCCGTTCATCGTGGTGAAGTTGTCGGTCAGTGCGGCCAGATCACCGGCGACGAGCGCGAACAGGTAACAGGGTTTCGGCCAGGGATCGTGCCAGACCATGCGGTGGCGGCCGTCACCGAGATCGGTGGTGGCGCCACGATCGCCGTTCGACAGCAGGATGGGATAGCGCGCCTTGTCGGCGGTCATCGTCACATCATAGATCGACAGCACATCCGGCCGGTCGGGGAACCAGGTGATGCGGCGAAAGCCCTCGGCCTCGCACTGCGTCACCAATTTGCCTTCCGAGGCATAGAGACCCATCAGCCTTGTGTTGCTGGCCGGGTTGATCTCGACGGTGATGGTGACGACAGCGCTGTCGCCGTCGATGCTGAGTTCCAGCGCATCGCTGGTCGGTGCGACATTCACCGGCACGCCATCGATTTCGACGCTGATGGTGTTGAGGTCCTGGCCATCCAGCTTCAGCGGCCGGTCGTGCTGGCCATTGCGGCGCACGGTCAGGCGCGAGGCGACGCGGGTGATGCCCGCATCCAGCTGAAAATCGAGCGCGATCTGGGGCACCAGCCAGTCCGGCGGCGCATAATCGGCCAGGCGGATTTCATCGAGTGTCGGCAGGGTCCGGGCGTCCATCATCGCGCCACCTTGCCCGCTAAAATGCAAAGGGGGAAGTGACGCCGCGTGCCTTGGCACCCGGCGTCACCCGCCCTCGCCGTCAACTTACTTCCTGGTGGTGACCGTCGTCTTGTCGGTGGTGGTGCTGACGGTCGCCTTGTTGGCTTCGATGGCGTCGGCCTTCACTTCGCCCTGCGCCTTGATGGCGTCGGCCTGGTTGTGCATGGCATCGGCCTTGTTCTCGGCGCTGTTGGCCATGGCGTCGGCACTGGCCTTGCCCTGGTCTTCGACCTTGTCGGCATTGGCGTCGACGCTGTCGGCAACCGCTTCGGTGTTGCTGCGCACGGCATCGGCGGCCTTGTCTTCCGGCTTCTTGTTGCAGGCGGCGAGCGAAAGGCCGGCGACGGCCAGCAGCATGATCGGAGTCAGATTGGATTTCATGGGTGTTCTCCTGTTGCGTTCCGACGCAACAACCGTTCGCCGGCGCGTCGGTTCCACGGGGCGGTTCGGGATGTTTTGGGAGGAAGCGGGGGTGGACCCGGCCGTGTTTCGGGGGAAAGGTACGGCCGGGTCCGGGGTCGGACAGCGAAAGCGGGGGAATGGTCGCGCTGTCGCTATCTATTACGCTCCGGCGCGACCAAGGTTTCATCGCGGAACGCAACTTGTGAAGATTTTTTCACTGTGTTATTTTAATCAGACACTGAAAACGGAATCTGCCGATGCCCTTTGACGCCGAACTTGCCACCCAGGCCTATATGGCGACACTGCGCGGTGCTGCCCGGGCGAAATCCGATGCCTATTTCGAAGGCGGCTATTGGCTGATCCTGTGGGGCGCGCTGGCCGGCATCCTTGCCGATCTGATCATCCTGCGGCTGGGCTGGGCGGCGGCGCTGTCGGCGCGGGTGCGGCGCTTCACCGGCAAGCGCTGGCTGCAATCCTTCCTGTTCGCCATCCCCTATCTGCTGCTGGCGTCGCTGCTGATCCTGCCGCTGACCATCTACGAGGATTTCTACCGCGAGCGGCAATATGGCCTGCTCAACCAGGATTTCGCCGCCTGGGGTGGGGAGGCGCTGCTCGGCCTCGCCATCAACGCCCTGGTCTTCGGCCTGTTGTTCATGGGCATCCACGCCGTGCTGCGGCGCTGGCCCAAGGGCTGGTGGGTCGGCGCCACCGCCGTCACCGTCGCCGGCCTCGCGCTGTTCATCACCATCGCGCCGGTTTATGTGCAGCCGCTGTTCAACGATTACACGCCGCTGCCCGAAGGGCCGGTGAAGAGCGCCGTGCTGTCGATGGCGCGCGCCAATGGCGTGCCGGCGGACAATGTCTATCTCGTCGATGCCTCACGCCAGACCGACCGCATTTCCGCCAATGTCGCCGGCCTGTTCGGCACCACCCGCATCGCGCTCAACGACAATCTGCTGAAGCAACCGGTCGATGAAGTGCGCGCCGTGATGGCGCATGAACTCGGCCATTATGTGCTCAACCATGTCTGGAAGATGCTGATCACGCTGACCCTGCTGGCGGCGACGCTGTTCCTGATCATCAGCCGGGCGCTGCCCTGGATGCTGGCGCGCTTCGGCCCGCGCTGGGGCGTGACGAGCATGGACGATCCGGCGATCCTGCCGGTGATGATGATCATCGCCGCGGTCATCGGCCTGCCGATGCAGCCGATCACCAACAGCATCATCCGCACCCAGGAAATCGAGGCCGATCGCTTCGGCCTCAACGCCGCCCGCGCCCCCGATGCCTTTGCGACCACAGCGATGAAGCTGTCGCAATATCGCAAGATCGAGCCCGGCCCGATCGAGGAAATCCTGTTCTTCGATCACCCCTCGGGCCACACCCGCGTGCTGACCGCAATGCGCTGGAAGGCCGAGCATCTGGGTCAGGCAGATGTGCGCTAGGGGTCCAAAGCTGACGCTTGGCTCTCACCTTGATGAGGCTTGGAATGGCCAATTCTGTGACCTTGCAGCCATTTCTGCAAGGGTCGCCGAACGACAGCTTCTAGCAAAAACTGATATTCCGGCGTCTGTTCGTCCTAGGTCGCATCTCGCCCTGGGTGCGTGGTCACGGCGCCGTCTCAATCGGCGTCGGCGATGGCTCGCAGGCCTGGAACGTCGAGCAGCCATATCACCCGGTATTCCGATTTGATCAGCTTCCGTTGGTTAAACTCGGAGAGGATCGGAATGACGTGGCTGCGCGACAGGTTGGTCATTTCGGCCAGCATGGACTGGGTGATGGGGGCGGTTACCACGGTTCCGGCAGAAGGATCTTTTCGACGACAGTTGGCCACGCGCAACAAGGCGGCGGCGCACCGACGGCTCGCCGACCGGATCAGAAGGTCGTTAGCAATCATGCTGACCGTGTCGAACTCCATCAGCAATTCCTGCGCAATGTGGAGCCACCATCGGGGGTGCTCATTCAGCATCGCCTGCAATGGCCGCAGCGGCACATAGCCCAGCAAGACCGGCGTGATGGCTTGGATCGTCGCCCGCCGCGGTTCACCGGTCAGCAGCGGCCCAAGGCCTGTCCAGCTGCCGGGCTGGCCCAGATGCGCGACGGGCGAAAGAGCGGACCCGAGCGCTGAAGTCATCCCGAGCGCGCCCTTGCAGATGCCGTAGATACCACCAGGCGGATCGCCGGCGAGGTAGATCGTTTCGCCCGTATTGAACGGTTGCCATTGGCAAATGTCCAGCAGCGCCGACCGGAAATCCGCCGGCATCGAAGCGAGCCAGCCATTCTCTGTCAGCACGCGGCGCGCCTGGTCTGGGTTCATGAGGCAGTTTCGCCAGAAAACGACGAGAATGTCTAGTATTGGACACCTTGCAACGCTTGCCCGGGTGCAACCATTCGCTGCAACCGTCGAGGTTATGCCAATGCGCCGATCGTCCTGTTATCGTTCCGCATCGCTGATTGCTTTCGCGCTGTTGATCGCGCCAGCACAGGCCGAAACCGTGCAGACAAGGCTAGGACCGGTCGAAGTCGATCACGGCCTGCCGATACCTGCCACTCGCCAGAAGCTTTACGACGAGCTGGATTTCCAGCGTGCCGTCCAGGGCGTGATCTGGGCGGAACCGGCGATCAACAACGCGCTGTTCCAGCAGGGCATGGTCAAGGCCGGCGTCCCCAACCTTGGCGCCATGGTCTATGACAAGCGCATGCAGCCGGGGCAGGAGACGCTGACCCCGAACCAGAGCGTCATCTACCTCTACGACAGCATCAACCTCGCCGACACCGGCCCGGTGGTGCATATCGTGCCTGAATCGCCAATCAACGCCGGCTTCTTCGACATGTGGATGCGACCGGTGCTCGATTTCGGCACGGTAGGCCCCAACAAGGGCAAGGGCGACCGCATCCTGATCCTGCCGCCAGGCTATACCGCTGTAGTGCCAGATGGCTATCTGGTGGCGCGGCCCAAGACCAACCAGATCTTTTCCATCACCCGCCTGTCCATCAAGGAAGGCATGACCGAAGAAAAGGCGCTGGCCCTGTATCGCCGGATGCAGACCTATCGCCTTGCCGACGCGGCGAACCCCAAGCCCAAAACCCTGGTGCTGATGGGTGATCCGGCCCAGGGCGGCAAGCAGTTTCGGATGAATCGCCCCGCCGGCCTTGCCTATTGGCAAATGGTTCACCAGCTTATCGACAGCGAGACCATCGAGGATCGTGATCGCATCACGCTGGGCAGCCTTGCCCCGATCGGCATCGAGCGCGGCAAGCCCTTCGCGCCCGATGCCCGGATGCAGAAAATCCTCATCGACGCCGAACAGGTGGGCAAGCTGATGATGGTCAACGAGGCCTTTTCACCGCGCACCATCCCCGATGGCGTCGAGAAGGAACTCTATCCCGGCACTCACTGGGAGAACATCCAGTTGCTGCCGTCGATGACCCAGGAAGGACCGAACTCGACCTATGTCGCGGGCCGGATGATCGGCTTCTATCAGGCCAACGGAGCCCAGTTTGCATGGGACCCCAAGGATTATCCGCCAGGCTTTGGCCAGAAATATGCTGCCGCCTATCAGGACAAGGCGGGCGACTGGCTGAAGGGCGAAAACAGCTATCGGCTGCGCATCCCGGCCAACGTCCCAGTCGCCGATTTCTGGGCGCTGACCGTCTATGACATCGAAACCCGCGCCCTGATCGAGGCACCGCAGCATCGCGCCGAGATCAACCCCAACGTCAACAAGCTCAAGATGAACGCCGACGGCTCGGTTGACCTCTATTTCGGCCCGAAGACGCCTGCGGGTCTCGAAAGCAACTGGGTGCAGACGGTTCCCGGCCGTGCCTGGTTCCCCTATTTTCGCTGGTACGGACCGACCGAAGCCTATTACGACAAGCGCTGGGCGCTTCCCGACATTGAACGCGTGAACTGAACGAGGAGCCTGCAATGCACATCGCCCCAAACCCGACGCGTCGCCTGCTTGCGCTCGGCCTGCCGCTGCTCGGCCTTGGCCTCGTGACGCTGTCAGCGTGCAACCAGGCCGCTCCCGGCCAACTCTCCGCGTCGGAGGCTAAGGCTCTGGCCAAGGAAGCCTATATCTACGCCTATGCTCCCGTTTACATGGAACGTCAGCGACGCAACATGGTCAGCGTCGACGCCGACCGCGGCGATGGCAGTGCGCCGGAAAACAGCTTCGGCAATGTGCGCGCACTCGGCAGCCCGGCGCTGAAGACCATCGTCATGCCGAACAACGACACGCTGTATTCCAGCGCCTGGATCGATCTGTCGAAGGGGCCGTTCCTGCTCGACATTCCGCCGATGGGTGATCGCTATTTCACCTTCCAGATGATGGACGCGTTCTCCAACACCTTCGACTATGTCGGGACCCGCGCGACCGGGGCGAAAGGCGGCAAGTTCCTGCTGGCGGCGCCAGGCTGGAAGGGGGACACGCCCGAGGGCGTCAGCAAGGTCTTTGTGGCGCCGACCAACCGCATCTGGATCGCCGCCCGCTTCGGCGTGCACGGCGAAGCCGATCTGCCCGGCGCACACAAGGCCCAGGATTCGATTCGCCTGACCGACCTGAAGGGACAGCGCGTTGTCGCTGCAAATCCGGGCTTCAAGCCGCTGGCACCGCCCGAAACCTGGCCGACGGAGCAATTCTTCACCGTCTTTGGCGATGTGCTGAAAGACACGCCAACCCCGGCAGCAGCGCAGCCGCTGGTAGCACGCTTCGCCGCCATCGGACTGAGCCCGAAGACCGGCTTCACCCCGGCGACGCTGTCGAAGGAAACGCTGGCGGCGATGGACGCAGGAGCAAAGGAGGGCTTTGCAGCGATTCAGGCGGCCAAACTGGGCGACAGCGCCAATGGTTGGGACTTCAGCATGAAAAACGGCCGCTTCGGCGAGGATTATCTCGTGCGCTCAGCCATCGCCTTCCGCTCGTTGGCCGGCAACGCGCCCGAGGAAGCCATCTATTTCAACGCTGACAAGGACGTCTCAGGCCAGCCGCTGGATGGTGCAAACCGCTACACGATGCGCTTCGAGAAAGGGCAACTGCCGCCCGTCGATGGTTTCTGGTCGTTGACGATGTACGACGGCAAGACCTTTTTCATGGTCGAGAACCTGAAGAAGCGATACTCGATCGGCAGCCAGACGCCTGGCCTCGCCTTTGCACCGGACGGGTCGTTGACCCTTTACATCCAGCATGAAAACCCCGGACCAGAAAAGGAAGCCAACTGGCTGCCAGCGCCCACCGGGGCTTTCGACGTCCATCTGCGGACTTATGTTCCCCAGAAACCGTTGCTTGCCGGGAGCTACAAGCTCCCGCCGGTCAAACGGGAAGCACCGGCCGGCCCTTAAGAGGCCGCAAGATTATCGGCCGTCCTTGGGCGGTCGATTGTCGTCCGAGACAGCAAAGTCGGCTCCCGGGCAGCGTCTTGAGTCCCAGGAAAGCCCGCAATGCAGAACGGAGATGCCGCGCGGCTAGATCGTAGGTGAATAGCCGATTCCGGCAAAAGCCGCCGTTCTCGCAACGATCGAAGAACGGTTTAAGCTGGGTCGGAAGCAGCCCTTGCCGCCACGAGTCCCAAACCCCAGATTTTGACCATGCGGCATCTTTGCCGAATCGCACCGATGCCGCCTAGGATGCTGCGATGCATCTCCTAGTCCTCGGCCTCGGCTATACCGCTGCACGCTTTGCCGCCGCCTTTCCCGGCCGGGTGACGGCGGTGCGCTCACGACCGGGCGCCGATGTGCTGACGCTCGATGACCCCGCCCTGCCGGCGGTCATCGCCGCTGCCACGCACATCCTGTCGTCTGTGCCGCCGGCGGTCGATGGCAGCGATCCGGTGCTGGTGGCGCATGGCGCGGCGCTGGCAGCGGCGCCGGCGGGCTGGGTCGGCTATCTGTCCTCCACCGGCGTCTATGGCGATGCCGGCGGCGCCTGGGTCGATGAAGCGAGCGTGCTCAAGGGTCGCCGCTCCGGCCGGCTGGCGGCGGATGAAGCCTGGCAGGTGCTGCACCCCCGGGCCCGTGTGTTTCGTCTGCCGGGCATCTATGGCCCCGGCCGCAGCGCGCTCGACCGGTTGCTTGCTGGCCCGGTGGCGCGGATCGATCTGCCCGGCCATGTCTTTTCGCGCGTGCATGTCGATGACATCGTCGGCGCCATGCTGGCCAGCCTGTCGCGCGGTGGCCCTGGCGTCTACAATCTCGCCGATGACGAGCCGGCGCCCGGCGAGGCGGTGACCGCCCATGCCGCCCGGCTGCTCGGCCTCACGCCCGCGCCGCTGCAATCGCTCGACGCGGCGCAGCTGTCGCCGATGGGTCGCGCCTTTTATGGGGAGTGCCGCAGAGTGGCCAATGGCAAGATGACGCGGGATTTGGGCTACACTTTGCGCTATCCAGACTATCGTGACGGGCTTGCCGCCTGCCTTGGGGAGATGAAGCGATGAAATTCGGTGCCGGCCAATCGGTCAAGCGTGTCGAAGATGTCCGGTTGCTGACCGGCAAGGGCAATTTCACCGACGATCTGCAGCGCGATGGCATGCTCTATGGCGTCACCCTGCGCTCGCCGATGGCACATGCCGAAATCCGCTCCATCGACACCAGCGCGGCGCTCGCCCTGCCGGGCGTCGTCGCCGTCTATACCCACGCCGATGTCGCCGATTATGGCCCGATTCCCTGCCTGGTGCCGTTTTCGGGCAAAGTGACGACGCCGCGCATCCTGCTCGCCAGCGACCGCGTCCGCTTCGTCGGCGATGCCGTGGCGTTCGTGGTCGGCGAAACCCGGGAGGCTGCCCGCGCCGGCGCCGAAGCCATCGAGGTCGATTATGCCGAACTGCCGGTGGTCGCCTCGATCGAGGCTGCCATCGCCCCCGGCGCGCCGAAGATCTGGGAGGCCGCCGCCTCCAACAGCCTGTTCGACTGGGCGGTCGGCGATGCCGAAGCCAACAAGGCCGCACTGGCCGGCTCCGCGCATGTCACCCGCCTGCGCCTCGTGCAGAACCGCGTCGCCCCGACCTCGATGGAGGTGCGCGCGGCACTGGGCGAATATGATGCCGACAGCGGCGTCTTCACTCTGTCGACGGGTAGCCAGGGCGTTGCCGGCATGCGCGCCATGCTCGCCGGCCCGATCCTGAAGGTGGCGCCCGAACAGGTGCGCATTGTTACCGGCGATGTCGGCGGCGGTTTCGGCATGAAGACCTTCATCTACGCCGAATATCCGCTGGTGCTGCACGCCGCCCGCCACCTCGGCAAGCCGGTGAAATGGACCGGCGAACGCAGCGACGCCTTCCAGACCGACACGCATGGCCGCGCCATGGTCAGCGATGCCGCGCTGGGTTTCGACGCCGATGGCCTGATCACCGCCCTGTCGGTGGAAACCTGGTCCGATCTCGGCGCCTATCAGGCGCAGTATGGCCCCGCCATCCAGACCGTTGCCGGCGGCCGCATCATGGGCGGTGTCTATCGCATCCCGACCATCCACAACCTCGTCCATGGCGTGGTCACCAACACCGCGCCGGTCGATGCCTATCGCGGCGCCGGTCGCCCGGAATCGGCCTATATCATGGAGCGGCTGATCGAGGCCGCGGCGCGCGAGCTGGGGCTCGGCGTCGATGACATCCGCCGCCGCAACCTGCTGACGCCGGCGGAGTTGCCGCACGACAATGGTATTGGTTTGACCTTCGATATCGGCAATTTCCCCGCCGTGCTCGACAAGGCGCTGGCCCAGGCCGATTGGGCCGGCTTTCCGGCGCGCAAGGCCGAAGCGGCGCGCAAGGGCCTGCGTCTCGGCCGCGGCATCGCCTATTATGTCGAAATCGCTGGCGGTGGCGGCACCGATGAATATGCCGATGTCCGCGTTGCCAGCGATGGCATGGTCGAAATGGCGGTCGGCACCCAGTCCAACGGCCAGGGCCATGAAACCGCCTATGCCCAGGTGCTGAGCGAGAAGCTGGGCATCGACATGGAGCAAATCCGCATCGTGCAGGGCAATACCGATCGGCTCGACGAAGGCCATGGCACCGGCGGCTCGCGCTCCATGGCGTTCGGCGGCGGCGCCGTGCTGGCTTCGGCCGATGCGCTGATCGAACGCGGCATCGAACTGGCCAAGGTGGATCTGGATGCCGCCGAAGTCGATTATGCCGACGGCCTGTTCCGCGCCCGCGGCACCAATGCGACGCGCAGCCTCGCCGAAATCGCCGCCGCGCATCCCGGCGGTCTCGATGGCCGCAGCAAATACACCACCGGCAAGCCGGCGCCGACCTTCCCCAACGGCTGCCACATCGCCGAGATCGCGCTTGATCCCGCCACCGGCAAGGTGACCGTCACCCGCTATTCGCTCGTCGATGATTTCGGCAAGCTGGTGAACCCGATGCTCGTCGAAGGCCAGATCCATGGCGGCGTCGCGCAGGGGCTGGGCCAGGCGCTGCTCGAAGATGTCGTCTATACCGAGGATGGCCAGCTCGTCACCGGCAGCTTCATGGACTATGGCGTGCCGCGCGCCGACGACATGCCGACCGCCATCGGCTTCGACACGCTGGGCACGCCGAGCCCGACCAACCCGCTGGGCGTCAAGGGCTGCGGCGAGGCCGGCACCATCGGCGCCATGCCCTCCATCATGAACGCCATCATCGACGCGCTCGACGGCACCCAGATCGAAATGCCGGCGACCATCGAGAAATTGTGGCGGGCGGCGCGGGCGCTGGAAGGCCGTCAGGCCGCCGAATAGGCGAAACAGGATAACCGGGCTGCGACACGACCGCCGCAGCCCGGATCGCCATCAGGGGAACAGCCGCGCGTGCAGCACGGCGACGACGATGGCCCAGCCCAGCATCAGCAGCGGCACGGTCATCACCTGTGCCCAGGCCGCGCCATGGGAGAGAGGCCCGCTGGCCGTTTCGATGCTGCCGACCGGGCGAGCATCGGCGGCGCGCCGGGCGCCGCTGCTGCGGGCCATCACCAGCGGCAGGCCGTAGTAGGCGACAAACACCGTGGCGAAGATGGCGAAGATCAGGCCGATGCCGACCCCGGCCCGAAACGCGAAGCCCATCACCACCAGATAGCCCAGGCCCGCCGCCAGCAACTGGCGCAGCAAGGGGCGCGGCAGATCGAAGATCAGTTGTGGTGCCGGGCGTGCCGCCCGTCGCGGCGGGCCGACCATGGTGTCGATTTCGCTCGTGAACTCCAGTTTCATCGCAAGGCCTCCGTCTGTTGCGGGCGCTGGGCGCCAACACAGTCAGATTATGCAGGCGATTCCCGCCTCGCCTTGATCTGGATCAAATTCGGCAGGCCCTGTGCCGGGCCACCGCACTGTCAGTCGGCGTCGCCTCCGCCACCGGCTTCACCCGCCTCGCTGTGCGCGCCGGGTGTGAAGGCCTGGCCATCCACCTGCAACACGCCATAGGCGCCGGCGGCGATGGCCAGGGTCGCCAGCGGCACGGCAAAGCCGGGCGCCGCCACCGCATCCTGGGCGCCGGGATGCCGCACCGCCGATTTTTCACCGCTGATCATGGCCGACACCAGATTTTCCTTTGACAGCAGCGACATGGCGATGACGGCGGCGACGTGCAGCCCGATCAGCACCAGCAGGCCGGTGGCGATCCCTTCGTGCAGCGCCTCGCCACTGTCGCCGCCGCCGATCAGATCGGCACCCGACCAGACCACGGCGGCCACTGCCAGCAGCAGCGCCAGTGTCGCGAGGCCGCCGAGCGGATTGTGACCGACGGACGGCTCAACGCGGCCGCGCAGCAGCGCGCCGATATGGTCGGGCACGCGGCCCGGCTTGACGAAGTCCGCAAAGCGCGCGTGCTCGCCGCCGATGAAGCCCCAGAGCAGCCGGAAGCCGATGAGGATCGCCGCGACCCAGCCGGCGGTGACGTGCCAGGCACCGAGGCTGGAGTCTTCTTCCGCCGACACAAAGGCGAGCAGAATGCTGCCGACGAGCAGCCAGTGAAACAGGCGCAAGGGCAGATCCCAGACCTTGATGCGGGCGCTGGCGATTGCACTGCTGCGGCTGTCGGATACGGTCGAAACGGTCATGCTGGCCTCCTGGACGTGGCCCCCTGTGTCTTCCGTTACGCCCGAAAGCTGACCAGCGTCTGACGGCCATTCTCACGCCGGCGGAAAGCTGACCCGAAACAGCGCGCCGCCACCCGCCGGCGTTTCGACGGTGATTTCGGCGCCATGGGCATCGACCAGCCGTTTGACGATACCGAGCCCGAGCCCGGCGCCCGCGCTGGCATTCCGATTCTTGCGCCAGAAGCGTTCGAACAGATGCGCCGCATCGGCCGCGGCGATGCCTGGCCCATGATCGCGCACGGCAAGCTGGGGGCCGGGCCCGGCGCTTACCAGAATGGCCGCGTCGCCAACAGCGTCGGGGCGTGCGTGCGCCAGCGCATTGTCGATGAGATTGCGATAGATGCGAAAGATCGCTTCGGCATGGCCGCGCACGATGGCACCGCCCGCATCGCTGAACACCAGCTCGCGCTGCAGCGCAAAGGCCCGCGGCGCCAGCTGCCCGACCACGGCGCGGCCAATGGCGGCGAGATCGACGCTTTCGGCGTCGGCGATGACCAGCGCATCGGCCTGGGCGAGATCGAGCATCTGGCCGACCAGCCGTGTCATCTGATCGGTATCGGCCTGCAATTCCGCCTTGACCGGCGTGTCGCCCAGCCGGTCCAGCGACAATTGCATGATGGCCAGCGGTGTCCGCAATTCATGCGCGGCATGGGCGGTGAAATCGCGCAGGGTGGTGACCGCGGCCTCCAGCCGGGCCAAAGCGCGATTGACGGCCCGGACCAGCGCATCGACCTCGCGCGGCTCGCCCGGCACCGTCAGCCGCAGCGCCATGTTGTCGGGGTCGAGCGCGTCGACCTCCCACTCGGCACGGCGCAACGGGGCCAGCACGCGGCGCACCGATATGATGTTGAAGGCCAGCAGCATCAGCGTCAGCGGCACCAGCGGCAGGGCGACATGTTCGAACAGTTCATCGCGGATGACCGGCAGGAACGGCCGCACCCCGATGGCATCGAAACGCAGCAGCACCCAGCGCGGGGCAGTGCCATCGGCCAGTTCGCGCACGCCGCTGATGCGATAGCCGCCGGGAATGCGCTCGCGCCGCGTCCAGTCGATCAGCCGCGCATCGTCTGCGGTGTGCGGAGTCAGCAGTTGCGCCGACCAATGGGCGAGGCCGGGGGATGCGGTGGCGCGGGCGGGATCGGGCAGGGCCGCCAGCCGTTCCGCCTCCAGGCTGAGCAGTTCGTGCGCCAGCGATTCGGGCTGGCGCGCATAGGTCAGCACCACGATGCCGGCATCGAGCAGGGCGAACAACAGGGTGAAGACGATCAGCCGCCGGCTGATCTGGCGGAACAGCGTCGGGCCGGTGCCGAGGCGATCAGGCATGGTCGCCATCCGCCGGCGTGAACAGCGCATAGCCGACGCCATGCACGGTGCGGATGGTGACATTCGCCGCTGTCGCCGCCAGCCGCTTGCGCAGCCGCGAGACAACGGCCTCGAGCGCGTTGGGCGTCACCTCCGCATCCATTGCGTAGAGTGCATTTTCCAGCGAGGCCTTGGCAACGACATGCCCGGCGCGGCGCAACAGATGCTCCAGCAGGTCGACCTCGCGCGGCGGCGTTTCGACCGTGCACCCGGCCACCAGCACTTCCCGCGCCGCGGTATCCAGCGCCACATTGCCGCCGATGAGCACGGTGCCGAGCGCCGCCCCCGGCCGCCGCAACAACGCCCGGCAGCGCGCCGCGAGTTCCGGAATCTGGAACGGCTTGACGAGATAATCATCGGCACCGGCGTCAAGGCCGCTGACCCGGTCATCCAGCCCGCCGCGCGCCGTGATCACCAGGATCGGCGTCGTGTCGCGGCGGCGGCGAATGGCGCGCAGCAGCGCCAGGCCATCGCCATCGGGCAACCCGAGATCGAGCAGCAGCAGGTCATAGCTGTTGACCTGCAAGGCCGCTTCGGCGTCGGCAAGTCCGGTGCAGCCATCGACGGCAAACCCCTGCCCGCGCAAACCGTCCCGGATCAGACCGGCCAGCCGCGGATTATCTTCAACCAGCAACAGCCGCATGATGCCTGCCCGATTCCCGATCGCGGGGATGTGCGTCGATGTCTGCTGTCACGCGGCAGCTGCCTGCTGTCAAACGGCGATCTGTCGCCGGCGCCGCGCACGCGCCATGCCGCCGATGCCGCCAAAGCCCAGCATCAGCATCGCCCAGTTCGCCGGTTCCGGCACACCGCCGATACCGGCGGGGGCGACAAAGTTCAGCGCGGCATTCTGGGCGCCGATGAAATCGCCGACATCGCCGGGACCGGGATTGGAATCGCCAAAGCCGTTGCCGAACTGCGCCTCATGCGACACGGCATCATACAGGCCGGTGAAGCTGTAGAATTCATAGCGACGGATGATCGATTGCGCATTGTTGCCGGCCGGCGCCGCGCCGCCGTTTTCGAGGATGCCGGACAGCGGATTGCCGGGATCGGTCTGCAGCAGCTGCCATTCGGTTTCGGTGTGCTGCTCCGCCTGTTGCACAAAGGCGTTGCCGCCGACCAGATCTTCCAGCGCGATCGGCCGGTCGATCTCGGTGGTGAACACCTTGGCCCAGACCGCCGTGCCGAACTGCGGCTCCGGCCCGTCCAGCTTGGGCGGCGGCGCGACGATCTGGGCGACGATGACCGGCGGGGGTGCGGGATTGCCCGGCACCGGGGCCTGTGGCGTCACTGTCCAGGTCGGGGCCAGCACGTTCGAGGTGGCGTTGATCAGCGTGGCGGAGCCGGGCGTCTGTTCGACCAGCCAGCTGTAACCGGTGCGGGTCGGATTGGCCGACAGGCCGACGCCGAAATGGTCGCACGGCGTCGCCGCGCCATAGCCGGAGCCGCCGCCCGTCCAGCAGCTTTCGCCCGGCGTGCTGTAGACGCCGCTGGGCGTGCCGATCCAGCTGGTCGGGGCACCGCTCAGATTGGCGCTGTAGGTGACGCGCACGCCAAAGCTGCTGCCGTTGTTGTATTCAGTGATCGTCGGCGCGCCATAGCGTTCGACCGTCGTCGGAAAGCCGCGACCGGGGCCACCGAAGGTGTCGGTGACATTGCTGGCATGGATGCCTTCCAGCTCGATCTCGAAGCCATGGGCGACGCTGCCGGTGTTGTTGACCGCATCGAAATTGCCGAGCGACCCGAAGATCGTCGTGGCGCTGGCCGCAGCCGGCAGGCCGGCCATGGCGACACTGGCCAGCAGTGCGAAAATCCTGACGTGCATCCCTGTCTCCTCATCCGTTCCTGCGCAGCGCTGAAGGCGCACGGGCGCCGCGGCGCCGGTACAGGCTGTGGCGGATGAGTCTGACAGTGACCTGACGGGGTCTCGCCTAGGGGCGACGCCAGCCGGTCTGGCGTGCGATTTCGTCCCAGACCAGCGCGGCAAGGCGCGTGGCGATGGGGCCGGGGGCGCCGGTGCCGATCGCCTGGCCATCGATCCGCACCACCGGCAGCAACGGCGCGGTGGTGGAGGTGAGCAGCGCTTCGTCCGCCGCCAGCGCTTCGGCGAGGGTGAAGGGGCGTTCGTCGACCGGGATCTGCGCGGCGCGGGCGAGGCGGATCAGCGTGTCGCGGGTGATGCCGGGCAGGATATTGGCCGATAGCGGATGGGTGATGATGCGGCCTTGCCTGACGATCCAGGCGTTGGTCGAGCCGCCTTCGCGGACGATGGCATCGGGGCTGAGCAGCCAGGCCTCGAAGGCGCCGGCGGCGCGGGCATCCTGCTTGGCGAGCACGTTCGGCAGCAGGCCGGTGGTCTTCAGATCAACGCGGCCCCAGCGCATGTCGTTGACGGTGATGACGCTGACGCCGGTCTGTTGCTGGTCGACGCGCTGGGCGAAGTCGAAGCGGCGAACCGTCATGATCAACGTCGGGCGGACAGCGACCGGAAAGGGATGATCGCGCCGCGCGCTGCCGCGGCTGAGCTGGAGATAGAGCAGCCCTTCGGTCTGGCCATTGGCGGCGACCAGCCGCTGCGCCTGCAGGGTCAGCGCCGCATCACTCATGTCGAAATCGATGAACAGCGCCGCCAGCCCGCGCCGCAGCCGCGCCAGATGCTGAGGCCAGTCGAGCAGCCGGCCGTTCAGGATGGCGGCGACCTCATAGAGCGAATCGGCGAATTGCAGGCCGCGGTCCTCGACATGCACCCGCGCTTCGGCGAGCCGGGTGATGCGACCATCGACATAGGCGAGTTGCGGCATTTGGGCGCTTTCCTTCGGGCGGCTTCGGCCGCGACACGGGCCTGCCTTAGCGGCTAAGGCAGGCATATGTCAGCACCCCAGCTTCTCTGGTTCCGCAACGATCTGCGCCTCGCCGACCATGCCGCCGTCAGCGCCGCGGCGCGGGCCGGGCCGGTGGTGGCGCTGTTCGTGCTGGATGATGACAGCCCCGGCCATTGGCAGATGGGCGCGGCGCAGCGCTGGTGGCTGCACCACAGCCTGGCATCGCTCGCCGAAAGCCTGGCTGCGCAGGGTGGCCGGCTGGTGCTGCGGCGCGGACCCGCCGGCGTGGTGGTGCCGCAACTGGCGCGCGACATCGGTGCAGCGGCTGTCCATACGCTGACCCATTACGAACCCTGGGCCAAGGCGCAGGACGCCGCCGTGGCACGGGCGCTGGCCGACACGCCGACCGCGTTCCGCCGCTATCATGGCGTGCTGCTGGCGCCGCCCGCCAGCGTGCTGGCCGGCAATGGCGGCCGTTATCGCATCTTCACGCCCTGGTGGCGCAAGTTGCAGGAGCAGATGCCGCCGGCGCGACCACAACCGGCGCCGGCGATGGCGTTCGCCGCGCCGCCGATGAGCGACGCACTCGCTGACTGGACGCTGCTGCCGACCAAGCCCGACTGGGCCGGCGGCTTCGCGGTGTGGACGCCGGGCGAGGCCGGTGCTGCCGCGCGGCTTCAGCAGTTTCTCGCTGTCGCCGCCGCTTACGACAAGGGCCGCAACCTGCCTTCGCAGGACGGTTCCTCCCGCCTCTCCCCGCATCTGGCGCTTGGCGAGATATCCGTGCGCGCGGTCTGGCATGCCGTCGCCGATGCCATTCCGGCGGCAGCGGCCGAGCCCTTTCTGCGCGAATTGGGCTGGCGCGATTTCGCTGCCAACATCCTCGATCAATTCCCCGACCATGGCGATGTGCCGGGGCGACCGGTCTTTGACGCCATCGCCTTTCGCGATGCGCCCGCCGATCTCGCCGCCTGGCAGCAGGGCAGCACCGGCTATCCCATCGTCGATGCCGGCATGCGCCAGCTCTGGGCGACCGGCTGGATGCACAATCGCGTGCGCATGATCGCCGCCTCGTTCCTCACCAAGCATCTGCTCATCGACTGGCGGGTGGGGGAACGCTGGTTCTGGGATTGCCTGGTCGATGCCGACCTCGGCGCCAATTCGCTGGGCTGGCAATGGGTGATGGGGTCGGGTGTCGATTCCTCGCCGTTCAACCGGGTGTTCGCGCCGGTGACGCAAAGCAGCAAGTTCGACGCTGCCGGCTATATCCGGCAATGGGTGCCGGAACTCGCGCCGCTGCGCGATGCCGATATCCACGCCCCCTGGGAGGCGGAGCCGCTGATGCTGCGCGCTGCCGGGGTCACCCTGGGGCGCACCTACCCCCGGCCGATCATCGGCCATGCCGAAGGCCGGGCGCGGGCGCTGGCAGCCTATGCGGAAGCGGGCGCCAGCTGAGGCCTCAGCCGCTGCGACGCACGCGATAGAGCAACGTTGTCAACGCGATGTAGATGGCGATGCCGATGGCCTCCTCGCGCGTGCTTTGCGCCGTCACCCACAGGATGGCGAGCGAGCCGATCGCCCAGAGCCATTGCAGGCCGGGCACGCGAAGCGGCGGCCCGGCAAGCGCCACGCCATCGCGGCGCAGGCGCAACACCGCGACGCCGGCGATCAGATAGACGAGCAGTGCGGTCAGCGACGACAGGGCGACCAGCGCGGCAAAGCTGCCGGAGATGGCGAGCGCAATGGCGACGGCGGCATGGGTGAAGCTGGCGATCCACGGTGCGCGGGTGCGGGGGTGAACCCGGCCCAGCGCCGCCGGCAGAAAGCCATCGCGGGCCAGCGCGAACAGGATGCGCGGCGAGGACAGCGCATCGCTGGCCAGCCAGCCGAACATCGACAGCGCTGCGCCGACGAGCAGCAGCAGCCGCAGCGGCAGCGAGACGGTGGCGATGGCATCGGCGAGCGGCGCCTTGGCCGTCGCCAGCGCAGCGCCGAGCAGCCCCTGTGCCACCAGCTGGATGGCAATGCACAGCAGCGCATAGCCGATCAGGGCGGCAATGGCGGCGCGCGGAATGGTGCGCGCCGGGTCCCGCACCTCTCCCGAGACCGCCATCGAGGATTCGATGCCGAAGAACATGAAGATGCCGACAATGGCGGCGCGACCGACATCGCTGCCCCCGGCGACCGCGGCAGGTGCCGCAAGCAAATGCGCCGGCGTGACGAACCACAGCCCGACGCCCAGGAACACCGCCAGGGGCACAAGCTTGATCAGTGTCGCCGCGCTGACGAACCGCGCCGCGCCGCCGACGCCGGCGGCGTTGATGACGGCAAGGCCGAACAGCATGGCCATGATCACCGCCGCCCGCGCCGGGCCGTCGGCCAGCGCCGGCACCATCTCCGCCACCGTATCGGCGACCGCGGCGGCGATGCCACCGGCGGCGAGCACCAGGCTCGCCCAGAGCAGCATCCCGGACTGCAGCGACCAGAATGGTCCCAGCGCATGATCGACAAAGCCGGTAATCCCGCCGCTGGTCGGCACCCGGCTCGCCGCCTCGGCAAAGCACAGGGTCATGCAGCCAATGACAAGTGCACAGGCGAGATAGGCAAGCGGCGCCCAGGGCCCGACCGCCGCCGCCATCGTTGCCGGCACGACGAACACCGAACTACCGAGCAGCATCCCGACATAGGCGATGGCGAGCGGCCAGGGACCGATCGAACGCACCAGCCCGGCATCGCGGGCGTGCACGGTCTGATCAACGGAAGCGGGCGCGTTCACCCGGCAAGGCTAGGCATTCGTTCCGGCGCTGTCCATCGCCGGACGCCGCGTCAGCCGAGGTCGAAGACCAGCACTTCGGCGCCCGCTTCCGATGTCAGCGTCAGCGTGTCGGTTTCCGTCACGGCAAAGCCATCGCCCTGTGCCAGTGGCTGGTCGGCGGCGGTCAGGCTGCCCCTGGCCACCTGCAGCCAGGCATGGCCGCGGGTGATCGGCACGGCGAGAGTCCCGCCCGGCGCCAGCAGTGCCCGGCTGATCGTCGCATCGCTGCGGATGGTGACGGCTTCCGGGCCACCTTCGGGGGCGGCGATCAGATCGAGCCGTGTTTCGCCGCTGGTGGCGGCCGGCAGGCGCTTCTGCTCATAGCCTGGCGCAATGCCCTGTTCGGAGGGCAGCAGCCAGATCTGCAGCAGATGCACAGGGTCGGTCGGGCTGGCGTTGAATTCGGAATGGCGGATTCCGCTGCCGGCGCTCATCCGCTGCGCTTCGCCCGGCGTGATGACAGCGCCGGTGCCGAGGCTGTCGCGATGTTCGAGCGCGCCAGCGAGGATATAGGTGACGATCTCCATATCGGCATGGCCGTGCGTCGGGAAACCGCCGCCGCCGGCGATCTTGTCCTCGTTGATCACGCGCAGGCTGCGAAAGCCCATGTAGCGCGGGTCACGATAGTCCCCGAAGCTGAAGCTGTGCGCGGTGTCGAGCCAGCCGAAATCGAATTTGCCGCGCGCGTCGGCGGGGCGGTGCAGGGTCTTCATCGATCAATCTCCCGTCGGGGGTGTGGCGCAGAGATGGGCCGTCGCCGCCATCATGCCAGACGCGCCGCGGCTTGGGCAGCCATGTCAATAGGGTATGACCAGGCCCTGCCAGTCGAGCAACTGGCCGGACTGGTCCGGCGTGGCGGCATTGATGACGTCAACGAGATGGCGGGCGGCCTGCAGCGGCTGCAACAGTGCCGGAACCGAGCGGTGAAACGGCTGTGACAGGTCGGTGTCGACGGTGCCGGGATGCAGGCTGAGCAGGATCGAATCGGGATTGCGGCGCGCCTGTTCGATCGCCATCGTGCGCATCAGTTGGTTGAGCGCCGCCTTGGACGCGCGATAGCTGTGCCAGCCACCGAGCCGGTTGTCGGCGATGGAGCCAACGCGGGCCGAGAGCGCGGCGAACAGCGTCTTGCGGCCCCTGGGCAGCAGCGGCAGGAACGCCTGGGCGATCAGCGCCGGGCCGATGGCATTGACGGCAAAGGAGCGCGCCATGGCGGCCGGGTCGAGCTGCCTCAACGCCCGTTCCGGCGCCAGGTCCGGCGCATGCAACAGGCCGACCGTGCAAATGACCAGATCGGGCGGCGCCGCCAGGCCGGCCGCAGCGGCGGTAACACTGTCCGGATTGGTGACATCAAGGCCGGTGTGGCGACCGAGGCGGCTGACCTGGGTGACCCGATCGTCCGCCTCCAGCAGGGTTGCCAGTGCGGCACCGATACCGCCGCGGGCGCCAATCACCACGGCATGCATCCCGGAAGTGAAGGATGACAGGCGACTCATGTCGCTGATGGCACCACGTCAGTCCTTTTCCATCGTGCACTGCAATGGGTGCTGATGCTCGCGCGCGAAATCGATGACCTGGTTGACCTTGGTCTCGGCGACTTCATAGGTGAAGATCCCGCAGACGCCGACGCCGCGCTGGTGGACGTGCAGCATGACCCGCGTCGCCGCCTCGATATCCATGCGGAAGAAGCGCTGCAGCGTCAGCACGACAAATTCCATCGGGGTGTAATCGTCGTTGAGCAGCAGCACCTTGTACAGCGCCGGCTTGGCGGTGCGGGTCCGTGTCTTGGTCGCGACGCCGACGCCGGTACCGCCGGGCGGCATGCCATCGGCATCATCATCGCTCAGATACGGAGTCAGCAGCATGGATGGCGGGCCTGGGTTGGGGCGTGGAATGGCGGCTATATAAGCGCAATCGGACATACAGAAAAGGGCGGGCGCGTCACCGCACCCGCCCCTCTGTGTAACGTCGCCGACGCTTACTTGTTGAACGTCGTCTTCAGCTTGTCGGTGGCGATGGCGATGCGGTTCTGCACCGGTTCCATCACTTCGCCGGCCAGCTTGACCATCATTTCGGTCATCTTCGAAAACTCGCTGACGGCGGCATCGAACTGACCCTTGGCGAAATCGCTCTGCAGCTGCATCAGCTCGGTCGGGGACTTGGCGGCGGTCATCGCCTTCACGGCGGTCGAGGCTTCTTCGAAGCGCGTGCGCGACAGTTCGGCGACATGGCTGGCGATGGCTTCGATGCCGGCCGAGGCAGCGCGGGCCGAGGCGAGCAGCGCTTCGACATTGCCGCGGGCCATTTCGGTCATTTCGTCGAGCGACTTCATCGACTGCTCAACGGCTTCCTTCGACTTGACGGTGATCTGTTCCATCGCAGCCTTGCCGTTCGCGACGGCTTCTTCGGCGGTCTTGCTCAGCTGGCTGACGGTCGACTTGACGGTTTCCTGGGTGGTTTCGAATGCGGTGGCCATGGGATGCTCCTTGAGGGAAAAAGTGGTGGGGACGGATTTCAACACTGGGGGAACCCGCGCCGGCGTTTCGGCCGGGGGCGGGGCAGTCATGGTCGGCACGCTCGCCAGCAATGGCTTGGCGGGCTTTGCCGTCCGGGGCGCGCGCGGCTTGCGGGTCGTGTCACTGGATTTGCCGGGCATCACGCGCTCCATGGAGTGTCTTGCTGCGGTGCAACATAACGCTAACGCAACCCGGTTTCAAGGGGTATTGTTGCACTGCAACATGAATGTCATCGGCAACGCCTGCCCCTTGACCTGAACGGCCTGCTCGCCCAGCACAAGCGGCCATGAACGCTTGGGAATTCTGGGTCGATCGCGGCGGCACCTTCACCGACATCGTCGCGCGCCGGCCGGATGGCACGCTTGCGACGCTGAAGCTGTTGAGCGAGGACCCCGGCCATTATGCCGATGCAGCCGCCGAAGGAATCGTGCGGCTGCGGGGGGACGATCCGGCGCCGATCGCCGCGGTGCGCATGGGCACCACCGTCGCCACCAATGCCCTGCTGGAACGCAAGGGCGAACCGACATTGCTCGCCATCACACGCGGGCATCGCGACGCGCTGCGCATCGGCCATCAGGCGCGGCCGCAGATCTTTGCGCGCAACATCGAGCGGCCGGCGCCGCTCTACGCCGACGTCGTCGAGATTGCCGAACGGGTCGATGTCGCCGGCCGGGTGTTGATGCCGCTCGACACTGAAGCGACCACGGCGGCGTTGCAGGCGGCGTTCGACACCGGATTGCGCAGCATCGCCATCGTGCTGATGCACGGCTGGGCGCATCCGGCGCATGAACGGGCCGTGGCCACCATCGCGCAGCGCATCGGCTTCACCCAGGTGACGATGAGCCATCAGGTCGGTGCCGTCATCAAACTGGTACCGCGCGGCGAAACTGCCGTTGCCGATGCCTATCTGTCGCCGGTGCTGCGTCGCTATGTGGAGACGGTCGCGGCGGCCATCGACACCGACACATTGCTGTTCATGCAGTCGAACGGCGGTCTGGTCGCCGCACGGCATTTCCAGGGCCGCGACGCCATCCTGTCCGGCCCGGCCGGCGGCATCGTCGGCATGGCGGCGACCGGTGCGGCGGCGGGTTTCGATCGGTTGATCGGCTTTGACATGGGCGGCACCTCCACCGACGTGTCCCATCATGACGGCGCCTTCGAACGCGCCGAGGCGGTGACGGTGGCCGGCGTCAATCTGCGCGTGCCGATGCTGCGCATCGACACGGTGGCGGCGGGCGGCGGCTCCATCCTCGCCTTCGATGGCGCCCGGCTGCGGGTGGGGCCGGACAGCGCCGGTGCCAGCCCTGGCCCCGCCGCCTATCGCCGCGGTGGCCCGCTGACCGTCACCGATTGCAATGTGCTGCTGGGGAAATTGCAGCCGGACTTCTTCCCTTCGCTGTTCGGCCCCAATGGTGACGCGCCGCTCGATCGCGATACGGTCGCCGCCGGCTTTGGCGACCTTGCCGCCCGCATGGACAGCCGCCCGGAACGCGTCGCCGCCGGCGCGCTCGCCATCGCCGTTGAAACCATGGCGCAGGCGATCAAGGGCATTTCCATCGCCCGCGGCCATGATGTCGCCGGCTATACGCTGGCCTGTTTCGGCGGCGCCGCCGGCCAGCATGCCTGCCTGGTTGCCGATGCGCTCGGCATGCGGCGGATCATGGTGCACCCGCTCGCCGGCGTGCTCTCCGCCTATGGCATCGGCCTCGCCGATGTGCGGGTGCTGCGCGAGGCGACGCTGGGTGTGGCGCTGGACGATATGGCGACGTCGGCAGTCGCAGCGGCGGCGGCCGATCTGGCCCGGGCCGCGACCGATGCGCTGGCAGCGCAGGGGCTGCGCTTCGACACTATCCGCCAGCAGGCCGAAGCGCGCATCCGTTATGCCGGTTCCGATTCGAGCATCGCCGTGGCGCTGGCCCCGCCCGCCGCCATGGCTGCGGCCTTTGCGGCCGAGCAGCAGCGCCGCTTCGGCTTTGCGGTCAGCGACGCTGCGCTGGTCATCGATTCGATTGCGGTGGAAGCGATCGGCGAAACCACCCGCGCTGCCGCTTCGGCCGCCCGACCCTTGCCGGCGCCGGCGCCCCTGGCAGAGCGGCCGGTGTATATGGCCGATGCCTGGCACGACGTGCCGTTCTACGATCGTGCCGGCCTCGGCGCCGGCTGGGCCATGGCTGGCCCTGCAATCATCATCGACGCCAGCGCCACGACCATTGTCGAACCGGGCTGGGCGGTGCGCGTCGATGCGGCGGCCAATCTCATTCTCGAACGCCGCGATGCGCCGCCGCCGCCACCCGCCGCCACGACCTGTGACCCGGTGCTGCTGGAAGTGTTCGCCAACCGCTTCATGGCCATCGCCGAACAGATGGGCGTGGCGCTGCAGACCACGGCCTGGTCGGTCAACATCAAGGAACGCCTGGATTTTTCCTGCGCCATTTTCGATGCCGACGGCCATCTCATCGCCAATGCCCCGCACATGCCCGTGCATCTGGGGTCCATGGGCGATTCGATTCGCGCCGTGCGCGGCGCGCGCGCCGACGATGGCCGCGGCATACGGCCGGGCGACGTCTACATGCTCAACGCGCCCTATAATGGCGGCACGCATCTTCCCGATGTGACGGTGGTGATGCCGGTGTTCGGCGCGGCGGCGACGCCCGACTATTGGGTGGCGGCGCGGGGCCATCAGGCCGATATCGGTGGCACCACGCCGGGATCGATGCCCCCCGACAGCCGCAGCGTCGCCGAAGAAGGCGTGCTGATCGACAATGTGCTGCTGGTCGACGAGGGCCGGCTGTGCCGCGACGCGGTGCTAGCGCTGCTGCGCTCGGGCCCCTGGCCGGCGCGCGATCCGGAACGCTGCCTCGGCGATCTGCAGGCGCAGGCCGCCGCCTGTGCGCGCGGCGCCGCGGAATTGCGGATGCTGGCGGCGACGTTCGGCGGCGATGTCGTCGCCGCCTATATGGGCCATGTCCAGGACAATGCCGAAGCCGCGGTGCGCGCCGCAATCCGGCAGCTCCACGACGGCGAATTCGCCTATGCCATGGACAATGGCGCGGTGGTGCGGGTCGCGGTGCGTATCGATCGCGCCGCCGGCAGCGCGACGGTCGATTTCACAGGCACGTCGGACCAGCTGCCCGACAATTTCAACGCGCCGCTCGCCGTGTGCCGGGCCGCGGTGCTCTATGTCTTCCGCTGCCTGATCGATGGCGACCTGCCGATGAACGACGGCTGCCTGCGGCCGATCCGGCTGGTCGTGCCGGAAGGATCGATGCTCAACCCGCGCTATCCGGCGGCGGTGGTCGCCGGCAATGTCGAAACCAGCCAGGTCATCACCGATGCGCTGTTCGGCGCCCTGGGCGTGATGGCGGCGGCGCAGGGCACGATGAACAATCTGACCTTCGGCAACGCCCGCCACCAATATTATGAAACGATTGCCGGTGGTGCCGGGGCCGGCCCGGGCTTTGCCGGGGCGAGCGCGGTGCAGACGCACATGACCAACAGCCGGCTGACCGACCCGGAAGTGCTGGAAACCCGCTTCCCGGTGCTGGTCGAGGATTTTGCGGTCCGCGCCGGATCGGGCGGGGCCGGCCGCTGGCGCGGTGGTGACGGCGTCGTCCGTCGCCTGCGCTTCCGCGAGCCGATGACGGTGAGCATCCTTGCCAACCGTCGGCAGGTGCCGCCGTTCGGCCTTGCCGGCGGCAGTGCCGCGTCGCCCGGCGAAACCCGGGTTGAACGCTGCGATGGCAGCATCGAAACTCTGGGCGCCACCGATCGTGCCGAACTGGCCGCCGGCGATGCCATCGTGGTGATGACGCCCGGCGGCGGCGGCTTTGGCGTGGCGGACTGACCGCCACGCCTATCGTGACTATTTGGCGCCTTGCAGCTGCAGGATCGGCAGCTGCGACGACAGGCCCAGATTGATCAGCATCGCCAGACGGCGATCGATCTGGAAAAAGCTTGCGGCCTTGATGCCGGGCAGCACCTTGCCGACGATCGGCACATATTTCTTGCGCAATGTGTCGGCCTTCACATCCACATCGAGCCAGCGGCTGATGAACCGGGTTGCCTCGGCGTCATTGTAGCTGCCGAAATGCTCGCTGTATTCCTTGATCAGGGCATATTTGGCATTGTTGATCACGGTCAGCTCGGCGATGTAGCGATCATAGACCGGCCAGAATCTGGCGGCCTCCGCTTCCGTCAGATCCAGAGTTTCGGCTGTCACCTTGCGCTTGTCGGCGCGCAGATCGGCGCGCATGATCTGCAGGTCGGCCTCGCTCAGATTTGTGCCCATCGTGAGGTCTTGCGGCGAAGCCGTTTGTGCCATCACAGGTGTCATCACCAACAGCGCGGCACTTGCCAGCGCCAGCCGAACGGTCGCCTTCAACAGTCCTGAACCCATGTTCCTGTCCCCCGACAGCCCGGCAATGCCGCCGGGCGGGCCTGTTTTGAGAGAGCGGTCGCTTCCTGTCCAGCGTCTTTGCACAGGGCCGGGCGGCAATCGCCCCTGTCACTCGGCGCCTGCGCTTGCTACCACGCCGCCATAACCAAGGGGGCGCCGATGCTGTGGCCATTGCTGGGAATCGCGGTGCTGATGGCGGGTTTTGCGCTGCGCCTCAATCCGCTGCCGGTGATCATCGGCGCGGCACTGGCGAGCGGCATCGGCGCCGGCCTGCAGCCGCTGGCGGTGATCGCCGCACTCGGGAAGGCGTTCAACGCCAATCGCTATGTCAGCGTGCCCTGGATCATCCTGCCGGTCATCGGCCTGCTGGAGCGGGCCGGCCTGCGTGAACGCGCCGCTGCGCTCGTCGTCGGCATGGCGGCAGCAACGACCGGGCGGTTGTTGCTGGTCTATCTTGCCCTGCGCCAGCTGACGGCGGCGCTCGGGCTGACCACCATCGCCGGCCAGGCCCAGACGGTGCGCCCCTTGCTGGCGCCGATGGCGGAGGCGGCGGCCGAACGCCAGCATCCCGACCTGAACGAAGCCGATCGCCAGCGCATCCGCGCCATGGCCGCCGCCACCGACAATATCGGCATGTTCTTCGGTGAGGACATATTTCTCGCCGTCGCCTCCATCCTGCTCATCAAGGGGTTCCTTGAAAGCCAGGGCATCATCATCGCCCCGCTGGCGCTCTCGGTCTGGGCCATTCCCACCGCCATCGCCGCCTTCCTGATCCATGGCGCGCGCCTGTTGCGCTTCAACCCGCGCCGGCCGCGATGATCGGCCTGCCCTTCATCTACACCGTCGCCGGTGCCGTCTTTGCCGCCTGGGCGGTGCTGACGGTCGCCGACCGCGCCCAGCCGCGCCGGTTGGCCAGCGCCGCCTTCTGGGCCCTGCTGGCGTTGAGCTTTCTGGCCGGGGATCGCCTCGGCGATATCGGCAATGGCGTGCTGGTGCTGGCGCTGGTCGCCATCGGTGGTTTCGGGCTGGTCGGCCGGGCGAATCCGGCGACGACCAGCGCGGACGATCGCATCGCCAGCGCCGCCCGGCGCGGCAACCGCCTGCTGTTGCCGGCACTGATCGTGCCGCTGGTGGCGCTGCTCGGCACGCTGGCGGCACCGCGGCTGGGCTTCATCGATCCGAAGCAGGTGACCCTGGTCTGTCTGGTCGCCGGCGTGCTGCTGGCCGTGGCGGTGACCAGCCTGTGGCTGCGGCCGCCGCTGCTGGCACCGTTGCAGGAGGGTCGGCGACTGGTCAGTCAGATCGGCTGGGCGATCATCCTGCCGCAATTGCTGGCCAGCCTGGGCGCCGTCTTTGCACAGGCCGGCGTCGGCCAGATCGTCGGCAGTGTAACGGGCGGGCTGATTCCTGATGGCGCGCGCTTCATCGCGGTGCTGGTGTTCACGCTCGGCATGGCCGGCTTCACCATGGTGATGGGCAATGCCTTTGCCGCCTTTCCGGTGATGATGGCCGCCGTTGGCCTGCCGGTGCTGGTGCAGGGCTATGGCGGCAATCCCGCCATCATCGCCGCGGTCGGCATGCTGGCCGGTTTCTGCGGCACGCTGCTGACGCCGATGGCGGCCAATTACAATATCGTGCCGGCAGCATTGCTGGAGCTGGATGACCGCAACGGCGTCATCAAGGCGCAGGTGGCGACGGCGCTGCCGCTGCTCGCCTTCAACACGCTGATGATCTGGGGATGGGCCTTTTGATGCAGCTCGACACCACCACCGCCGCCACGCTGGCGCGCATCGCGCTTGGCCATGTCACCCGCGAATATCCGCACAAGCTCGACCATGTCCTCGACGGACCGGCGGATGCTCGCACGCCGCGCGACCTGCACCCGATCTTCTTCGGCAGTTTCGACTGGCACAGCTGCGTGCATGGCTGGTGGCTGCTGTTCCGGCTGGCGCGGCGTTTTCCGGATCATGCCGCCGCTGCCGACACGCTGCGCCTCGCCGAGTCCCTGTTCACGCCCGGCAATGTCGCAGCGGAATGTGCCTATCTGGGTCGTGCCTCATCGCGCGGGTTCGAGCGACCCTATGGCTGGGCCTGGGTGCTGGCGCTGCACGAGGAGGTTGCACAGGCGGGGGATGCGCGCTGGGAGGCGGTGCTGGCGCCGCTGGCCCGCGCCTTTGCGGCGCGCTTCCATGGCTTCCTGCCGTTGCAGACCTATCCCATCCGCACCGGCGCCCATGGCAATTCGGCCTTTGCCCTCGCCCTTGCCGCCCCCTGGGCCACCCGCCATGACCCGGCGCTGCTGGCGCTGCTGCGCAGCCGGGCGCGGGACTGGTTCGGGGAAGATCGCGGCGCGCAAGCCTGGGAACCGGATGGCGATGCCTTTCTGTCCCCCACCCTTACCGCGGCGCTGGCGATGGCGCGGCTGTTGCCGGGCGACGACTTCCGCCGCTGGTTCGGCGCTTGTCTGCCCGATGTGGTGCGGCAGCAGCCCGCCAGCCTGTTCACCCCGGCGCGGGTCAGCGACCGCAGCGACGGCAAGATCGCCCATCTCGACGGTCTCAACCTCAGCCGCGCCTGGTGCTGGCAGGCCATCGCCCGGCAACTGCCGCCGGGGCCGGACCGCGACACCATCACCGCCACCGCCGCCACGCATCTTGCCGCCGGCCTGCCGCACATCGCCGGCGATTATGCCGGGGAGCATTGGTTGGCGACGTTCGCGCTGCTGGCGCTGGATGACGTGGAGACATAAAGCCTCCGGCGGCTGGGGCCTCGGCCCCAGACCCCGTTCCGTATAGGCACATCGTTCGGTCGCGGAAGTCCCCGACAACGATCGGGGTCTGGGGCCGTCGGCCCCAGCCGCCGGAGGCGAATCTCAAGACCCCCGCCGCAACCGCATCAGCGCCGCATCCAGCGCGTCGAGGAACCGCGACCGGTCCGTCTTCGAAAACGCCGCCGGCCCGCCGACTACGTCCCCGCCGGCGCGCAGATCGGCCATGATGGCGCGGGTGGCGACCGCGGCGCCGATGGAATTGGGCGTGAACGCGCGGCCGGTCGGCGCCAGCACCTGCGCCCCGGCCTTGAGCGCCCGGTCGGCGAGCAGGATGTCGCTGGTCACCACCAGCACACCGGGGCCCGATGCGGCCGCGATCCAGTCATCGGCGGCGTCGAAGCCGTCGCTGACGATGGTCTGGGTGATCAGCGGATGGCCGGGCAGCCGCATGCCGCTGTTGGAGACGACGACGACGGCCACGCCATGGCGCACGGCGACGCGATAGATCTCGTCCTTCACCGGGCAGGCATCGGCATCGACGAGGATGCGGATCATGGCCGGCGGGCGCGATCGGGGCGACCGAAAATGACATCGGCCTGCAGGATGCGGCCGGTACCGGGCTCGGCAAAGCCCGGCCACAGCGCCCAGGGCACCAGGCCATGGCCGTCCATCAGCGCCAGCATTTCGGCAAAGCTGGCCTGACCGCCGTAAAGCGGCGTCAGCGATACCTCCAGCTGCACGGCGGCGACATCGGCGAGCGTCGCCGTCGCGCCGGCGAGGACTTCGCGTTCATAGCCCTGGGTGTCGATCTTCAGATAGATCTGCCGGGCATCGCCGCGCATCGCCGGCAGCAGCGTGTCGAGCCGGTGGATCGGCACCTGTTCCTGGCCGATGTAGCGCGATTCGGGCGCCGCCTGGCTGTGGCTGTCGAGCATCGGCAGCACCGACGAGCTGGCGGAATTGCCGGCGATGTTGATGGTGATACGGCCGTCCTCGCCGCCCAGCGCGCCGCGCGGCGCCGCCGACCACAGCGGGTCGCCGGCGCATTTACGTTCCAGTGCGGCATGCACATCGGCGAGCGGTTCGAACGACAGGATGCGCCCGGCATAGCCGAGGCTGCGCAGCGCCGTGCCGAACTGGCCGCTGTTGGCGCCGACATCGAGCACGAGATCGACGGCAAAGCAGCGCAGCGCGTGCTGCAACTGCGCGTCGCCCGCCAGCGTCGGCAGATAGCGGTGCAGATCCCAACCCCACCGGCGTAGCGTGCTGCGAACAAACTCACGCATGAAAAGACCTCGGGCGCCTGAAACCGTGCCGCGGCGTTCTGACAGGCGCGCCGCCGGGCGGCAAGCCGGCGCGGTTTTCGCGCGCCGCCATGCGAAAAGCGCTTGCACCTCCGCGCACTTTGTCATAACCGGCGCGTCCCTTCTCCGGCGCTGGCCGGGAAGTGACGGTCGTGGGGCGTTAGCTCAGCTGGGAGAGCGCTACGATGGCATTGTAGAGGTCAACGGTTCGATCCCGTTACGCTCCACCAACCGTCCACATGAAAAAGGCGTCGCCCGAAGGGGCGGCGCCTTTTTCGTTGCGCCGCAGCACATTTGCCGGCTGTTGTCGCGCGCACGCTCTCCCGCTCGGCTGTCGTACCGGGGGCGCGCTGGCAAACACAGGCTGCCCGCTCGGGTGTCCATCAGGCTCCGGGGAGCTTCCCGCTTTGGCCGGTCGTGTCGGCCGTTTCGGCGACGCGAAGGCCATATTCGGTTTCGATTACCTGATTCAGACTTTGCTCGCGATCCCTGGCCAGGGTGCGGATCTCGCGAATCTTCACATCGACAAGGAAACGATACCAGAACGACTGCAACACGCCAAAGCACAGGCCCTGCCAACCATCGAGAACGCCCAATCGCAGGATGTAGCGATAAAGGAAGAGCCCAAAGGCGCGCAGACCGAATGGCAGTCCGCGATAGACCCGCATCTTCAGCCAGCGGCGCAGGCGGGCTCGCGGTTCGAGACGCGCTTCGGCATCGGCGCGGCGGACCAGCGCATCGCCGCCCAGCAACTCCTCGATGGCTTCCCGTGTGGCATAGTCATTGTGCTTGGCCGTCCACCAGCCGATGGTGTTGAGATTGATGTCGGCGATATCCGCATCGAGATGGCCGACCGGGCCCTGGACCAGAATCTGCTCGTCCATCCAGCGATCTTCGCAGCCGCCATGCCCGGTGCGGAACAGACGCAGCGTGCGCACCGGATACAGGCCGCCGTGGCGCAACCAGCGACCGAGGAAATGGATGCGGCGGTTGACGGTATAGCCCATGGTCCCGGCCGGCAGGCTGTCGAGCCGGGCGAGTTGGCTCGCCAGCTCGGGCAGGGCGACCTCATCGGCATCGAGCCGAAACGTCCAGCGCGTGTCGATGCCGGTGTTGGCCAGCGCCCAGTTGATCTGGCGGCTGTGATTGCTCCAGGGATTCTGGAAAACATCGGCGCCGGCGGCCGCAGCCAGTTCCCGGGTCGCGTCCGTCGAACCGCTGTCGACGACGATGATGCGCATCGCCACATCGCGCACGCTGGCGATCGCCCGCTCGATATGACGGGCCTCGTTGAAGGTCAGGATCAGGACCGTCAGGGACGAGGCGCCGGGCGCGGTCACGGCGGTCAGCGCATCCGCAACAGGCGCGGCGGCGATCCGGCCACAACGCTGTCGGGCGCAACGTCGCGCGTGACGGTCGACCGGGCGCCGACAACCGCATTGTCACCGATCGTCACGCCGGGGCCGATGAAACATTGCACCGCCACCCAGGCATCATTGCCGATATGGATCGGTGATCCGATCACCGGTCGGCCCGGGCGATCGATGTCATGGCTGCCGGGACACAGATAGCTGTGCTGGCTAACGACGGCGTTGCGGCCGAGGTGCACGGTCGTCACATTGTAGCAGATGACATGATCATCGATCGAGCTGCCATCGTCCATGATCAGATGCCAGGGCGCCCAGATTCGGGCGCTGTTGTAGGGGTGGACCCCCTTGCCGATCTGCGCGCCGAACAGCCGCAACAGCATGCAGCGCCAGCCATGGGCGGTGCGCGGGCTGGGGCGATAGAGCAACAGATATACGATGCCCCAAAGCGCCCGCGCCGCCCGGTTGCCAAAGGTCACATTGATATCGTGATAGGTTTTGGGTTTGCGGGGGGGGTCAGACATGCACAAACTCCGGTTTGGCGCCCCCGTAAAGCAGCCAGCGATAATAGGCGAGGGTCTGGCTCGCGATCGGGTCCCAACCGAAATCCCGCTGCACATGGGCATGGCCACGTCGGCCCATCGCGCAGCGCTCGGCCGGCGAAAGTTGCATGGCCGCCCGGAGAGCCGCACCGATGCTTGCCGGTTCGGTACCGACAAACCAGCCACAGCCTTCGGTTTCGAGGCTGGCCCAGGGCGCGCCGTCGCTGACGATGGCAGGAACGCCCCGGGCCAGAGCCTCGGCGACAACGATGCCGAAGTTCTCCGAAAAGCTGGGGAGCACGAACAGATCCGCGGCGGCAAAGGCTGCATCCTTGTCGGCGTCCGGTACCGGCCCTGCCACCCGCACGCGGCCGGCGAGCCCGAGCGTCGTCACCCTGGCGCGGAGTTCGGCGCTGTGATCAAGCTCATCCGGGCCGGCGATCACCAGCGTCCAATCGGCAAATTCGGGGTCGAATGCCAACGGCCGCCAGGCATCGATCAGACCGACCAGATTCTTTTTCGGGTGGATGCGCGCCATGACGAACACGACGCGCGCCGATGCCGTGTCGCGTTCGCTGCGATCCGGCATGGTGGCGGGGCAGGCGACGCCATTGGCGATCTGCGCGATCGGCCAACCGGGCACGCGCTGCCGCATCGGCCCGGTCTCGCGCGCCGCCGTCGCCAGCAGGCCGCGCGCCTGGTGCAGCAGCCGGCGTTGATACAATGTCCAGGCGATGGCCTTGCGACCGCCATGATGGGCCATGGCCCAGGGATCGAGCATGCCGTGCGGGCTGATGACCAGCGGCAAATCCAGCCGCCGCGCGGCGATACCGACGGCAAGATTGCTGGGGCTCCAGATGCCATTGTCGTGAACGATGGTGTCCTTGCCGCGTGGCAGCCCGCCGATGGCTGCCGTGAAATCATAGCGGGGCAGCCGCAACCGGCGGTCGACCGGCACCAGCACCGTTCTCACCAGCGCCGGGTCCGGTGGCAGCAGCGCATCGTCGTTGCGCGGGTCGTGCCCCGCCACCAGCGTCACGCGCGCACCTTGCCGGGCCAGCGCCTCGCTCAAGTCGCGGATGGTGCGGGCCGGGCCCCCGGTGCGCTCGGCAATGCTGCCGACGGTCTGGATGACATGAAGGGGCGCTGTCATGCCGGCAGCTGTCGCGCCGGGAGGTCGCTGTGGCGCGGTGCCCCGAATCGGATCAGCGCCGCCATCGCGCCTGCCATCAGCCAGAGTTCGCCGGCGATCTGGATGGTGGCCAGATACACCACCAGCACCAGCAGCGCGATGGGGACCGCCACGGCCATGTCGTCGGCTGCCATCACCATCGGTCGCATCTGCCAGACCAGGGCAAGGTACCATAGCCCGAACAGCGCCAGCCCGATCAGGCCGAGTTCGGACACGATGCGCACCACGCCGGTCTTGGCCTGAAACACATTGCCCTCGGCATACACCGCATGTTCGGGCTCGAGGTAGGGGATGGCGTAAAGATGGGCATTGCCGAGCCCGGTACCGGTGATGATGGCTTCGCGATGGGCGGACAGATAGCGGGTAATGGCCAGATCGAAATCCTCGACAGCTCCATTGTTCTCGATGCGGTCGAAGGTGCGCTCCGCAACCAGATCAAGGACCGGTATGCCCCTTGCCTCGGCAACAGCGACGCCGAGGACCAGGGGCAGAAGACCATAGGCCATTGCCGCAATCAGGGTTGCGGCCTTGCGACGGATCGGGATTCGCCCGATCCAGAAGGCCGGCAACAGGGCCACTGTTCCGGCCGCCCAGACCATCGCCCCGCTGGTCGAAAAGGTCGCCAGTGTCGTGACGAAAAAGAACCCCCATAGTCCCATCAGCCGCCAGTCGGGCCGTCGCACGCCCAGCAGCAGTGCCTGCAGCACGAGCATGCCCAGCACCAGCGCCGTCGCCAGGTTGCGCGGCTCGCCGGCAAAGGAATTCATCCGATAGATGGCGAGACTGCCAAAGCTGAACTGACCTTCCCGGATATAGGCCTCGCTGCCACCCAGCGCGACGTTGAGGATCCCGACCGGTATCGGATTGTAGCCGGCGCCATACCAGAGCATCACTTGCAGCCAGCCGATCAGTCCCAACACCACCAGCGCTGCCATGTAGATTCGCAGCGCCTGCATGACATCGGCAGCCGACCGCAACAGCATCGCGGCGAGCACGACCGGACTGAAGTTGAAGAGATAGAACGGAATCTGGATGATGGCGCGCATGATCGGGCCGCGCAGCGGGCTGTCACCGGCCCGGATGAGCGGAATATAGGCCGTCTGCAATAGCGACCAGACCACCCCATGCACGACCATCGCGACAAGCAGCGCGCCGGCGGCCAGCCGCGGTGGTGACCAGCCGGGCTGGGTCGCCCTGAGCAACATCACCAGGCAAAGCGGCACCAGCGCCACCTCATAGGCGGTGACGCGCAGCCCGATATCGACATCGAGGCCACCCCAGGGCGCCAGGAACACCACCGTCAGCAACGCCGCGCGCGGTTTTCGCGCCGCAACGATCGTCATCACGACAAACAGGGCCAGAACGACCGCGATGATCACGGTCTCGTCACCCGTGCCAGCGCGCGCGAAGGCCAGCGAGCGTCATGGCCGGATCGCCAAGTCGCCGCATCATCAGGCGCAACGGCGCGACGATGCGATCACTGGCGCGGGGACCGCGGCCCAGCGCGCGCGCCTTGATACGGGCAAGGTCGCGTGTCCTTTGTGCAGCCAGGCGATCATTTCCCGAGATCGTTTCGGCATAACTTCGAAACGCGCCCAGTGAATCGGGTACATTCACGGGCCGCACACCGGCCAGCGCCATGTCGACCAGCAGTTCCGCGTCCCAACAGGTGCGATTTTCGATGTTGAAGCCGGCGGTCCGTTCAAAGGCGCTACGGCGAAAGTAATGGCCCTGCTGCAGGAACGTCATTGCACCATGACCAAAGTCGACAAGATCGAAGCGACTGGAACCGGCGCGGCGGATGACCCGGCCGTCGCGATCGACAATGCAGCCCTGCCCCAGAATGGCATCGACTACTGGATCGGCAAAATGCGCCGCGATTCGATGCAGACTGCCCGGCAACATCAGGTCATCGGCGTTGATATAGCCGAAGATGGCACCCGTTGCAGTGGCAAAGCCCTTGTTGAGGCCATCCGCCGGCCCCTGATCGGGATCGAGCAAAAGCCTGTCGATACGGTCGCGATAGCGCTCGATGATCGCGCGGCTGTCGTCACGCGAACCCGGATCGACGACGATGTATTCCAGTTCGGGATAGCCCTGGGACAGGATCGATTCCATCGCGGCCGCCAGAAATGACGCCTGATTGAACGACAGCGTGACGATGCTGATCCGCGGCAGCATCATGTGGGTCGCCGTTTGGGCCACACCAGCACCAGGACAATCCCGAAGCCAGCGCCCAGACCCAGCGCCGCAAGCATGAGGGGCAATGGCTGCGGCCCGGTCGGATAGGGTGATGCAACAACCGCACCATCAGGTTTCGCCGCATAATTGTCCGACGCATCGACAATCGTCAGACGTCGCTGCTGATCGGCGAGAATCGCAACCAGGACCTGGCGGTGTTCGGCATCCGCGATGCTGTTCAGTCGGGCCGTCAGATGGCCGATGTTGTGCAGCAGCCGGTCCCGGGCCCGGTCGCGCAGCAGCGTGTCGGCACAGCGATGCATCTGCAGCAGCAAATGCCTGCCAAACGCCGGATCGACGGCATCGACGGTCACCAGCGTGGCGGGGGATTTTCCATCCGGTACAATGGTGACGCGTGTCGCCAGCTGGTGCTTCAGCCGTGCGGCAGGGGAGGGGCGACCGCCATCTACAGGTGCCCCGGCCAGGCCATTCAGGCCGGCAAGCAGCCAGGTGCCGATGCTGTCCGTCATCCGCCGCAGCCCGCGGTCCGGCCACCAGCCATCGCGAGACGCGCCGCGCATGATGGCGGCGTCGCGCGCCAGGCAGGCGGCGACAGCCTGCGAACGCAGGCCTTCCCTGTAGAGGTGATAGGGCGTTGCCAGCGTTGCAACGATCGCATTGCCGTTCAATCCGGCGAAATTGCCGAATGCATCCGACGTATCGCCATCCTGGCCGGCGACGGCGGAGACCGTTGGCGAGACGCGCATCACAACGCTGAACGTGGCGTCCGTGCCACCGAGGTAGGCGACCGCCGCTGCGAGCAGGGCGCAGGTGCAGCCGAGGATCCACAGCCAGCGCTGTCGAACGGTGACCATGGCGCTGCCAATCCAGGCCAGATCGTCAGCGTCGGAGGCCATGGGCATCGCGGGCCGATCGGGCGTGTCGGTCATCATCATCCTGACGTCGCGAGGGCTGTCTGCAACCTGCGACTGGCACTGGCACAAACGGCCATCAGGGTCCACCAACGGCGGCATCGGCGGTGTTCACAGCCGATCCGCGGCCCCTTCGCACCAGGCCCGCACGAGATCGCGGCCATGGGTTGTCGCCGACCAGCCGATGGCGGCCTTCAGCGCGGCAGCGCTGCCGGCCTGCGGCGGCTGCGGCTGGGCGGCCGGGGCGAAGTGCACGCGTCCGGCGACCGGCTGCCTGAAATAGGCAAAGGCATGGTCGGCGATTTCGGCGGCCGTCATCAGATGTCCCGACACGACCACCCTGTCGGCCAGCTGCTCTGCCGTCGCGATGCGGGCGACGGCATCGACATATTCAGGCGTCCAGCCCCAATCGACCGCTCCGGTTTCGACCAGCTGCAAGGGCGCAACGTCGGGGGCTTCGCCTTGCGCCGCGGCATAGGCGGTGCGGATGATCCGGGCGGGCAGGCTATCGTGCGGACCCAGCCGGGAGTCATGGGCGCCCAGCAGTGCATTGACGGCATCGGCCCGGCCCGCCTGTCGCCACGTTGCAATCTGGGCGGCCAGGCGACCGACTGCCGGCAGCTGCAATTCGGCGAGCGTTGCGACATGACACAATCGGCTCTGGCCGGCCGCGGCAAACACCGCTTCGGCAAGCGCCAGTGCGGGCGCCGCACCTTCCGCACAGGCAAAGATCAGGTTCTGGGCCCCCGTCGCTGCCCGCTCCCGGGCAGTATCGGCGTCAATGATCTCGATGTCATCCGTGATGCCGAGACGACGGCAGACACGGTCGTCACCGCCATGGGTGCCGGAAACCTGCCAGCCGCGTGCCTGCAGCAGGCGGGCCAGATAGCTGCCAACCGCGCCATGCAGGCCGATGATGAGGGTGCGATTTTGAGTCATGGCACAGCGGCAAGGCGATAATCACGTTCGGGAGTCAAGCCGTTACCCGTGCTGCCATCGACATCGGCTTGCTGGACAGGACGGCGCCGATCCCGGTATAGCCCGATGCCAAGCGTCGACGGCATGGCGGCGTATTGGATTTCAGGCGCAGGCTGGGCATTGGCAAAGAGTTTCATCCTGAAACCCTATCAGCGACGCCGCGAAGCGCCGCTGTCGCTGCGCATCCTGCTGTTCATCGGGCTGACGCTGGTTGCGGCGCTTTATGGCCTGTTCGTGGTGTTCCTGCCGCCGAATCTGATTTTTGTGCCGGTGGTCCCGATCCTCACAATGGCCGGTGTCTGCCTTTGGCTGCTGCCTGATACCGACGCGCTCTACGACGATACCATGATCAAGATGCTGGTCTGGACCGTCGGGCTCAGCACATTATGGCCGAACTATGTGGCGGTCGCCTTGCCGGGGTTGCCGTGGATCACGCCGGTGCGCGGGCTGCTGGGCGCCCTTACGGCGATGTTCGTCTACAATCTCGCCACCTCACGTCGCCTGCGGCAATGGATCACCACCGTATTGTCGTCGACTCCGATGATGACGCGGCTGTTCTGGCTGTTCTGGCTATGCACGACACTGTCGCTGGCCATGGCCGGGTCCGGCACCGTCGGTGCGCTGACGAAATACATCAACAATCAGATCTACTGGACGATGCTTTTCATCGTCGCTGCCCTGGCCTGTACCAAGCCGGGGGTGCTCAGTGCGATCAACCGGGTCCTGCTGTGGACGACGATCGTCGTCTGCATGATCGGCTTGCTGGAGTTTCAGCAGCAACGCGTGGTCTGGCTCGATTATCTGCCGTCGTTTCTGAAGGTCGATCCGGCAATCATGGCGACCATCGCCGATTCTCAGGCCCGTGCCGGCACCGACGTCTATCGCGTGCGCGGGACCTTTGCCGTCAGCCTCTATTATGCCGAGTTCCTGGGTCTGATGTTCCCGTTCTTCCTGCACGCCGTCTTTCAGAAGCACAGCCTTCTGGAACGGTTGCTGCTGGCCCTGGCGGCCGTCGCGGTCGCTGCCAACATGGTGCTGACCAATGCGCGTTCCGGCACGATCGCGTTGCTGCTCAGTCTGGTCGTCTATCTGTTCATTTCCGTCTACCGCCTGAACCGGCAGCACAAGACGGCCTTGATTTCGACCGCTGCGCTTTACGCCTATCCGGCCGGGCTCGCCATGCTGACGGTGCTGATGTTCACCTGGACCCGCCTGCGCGTGATGACCCTTGGTGGCGGTCAGCATCAGGCCAGCACCGACACGCGCGGCGTGCAATGGGATATCGGCATGCCAAAGGTGTACACGCACCCCTTTGGCCATGGCTCGGGCCGGGCGGCGGATGTGCTCGGCTATGCCAATGGCGCTGGCGAAGTGACGATCGACAGCTATTATCTCAGCTTGCTGCTCGAATATGGCTTTCTTGGCTTCCTCTTGTTCATGCTGTTCTTTGTCTATGTCATCTGGCGCGCGTTCCGGCTCTATATCGAAGTGCGGGAACCCGAAGCCCAGCTGGCTGGCCCGATTTGCAGCGCCCTGTTGAACTTCATCGTCGTTCGCAGCGTGCTGAGCCCGGAACCCAACATGCCGATCGCATTCCTGTACGCCGGCTGTTTGGCCGGCCTGATCTGGCGATTGCAGAATCCGGATCGGCCACGCGGTGTGCCGCAGCCAAAACCGGCCCCACCCGGTTTCGCAGCCATCCCGGCGCAATGACACGCAGTGCCTATCCGGCCTTCCGCGCCGTCCCGACGCGCTGGATGGACAATGACGCCTACGGCCATGTCAACAATGTCGTCTATTATAGCTGGTTCGACACGGCGGTGAACGCGCTGCTGATCGAATGGGGCCTGCTCGACATTCATCACGGCGACACCATCGGCCTCGTCGTCGAAACCGGCTGCCGCTACCACCGCTCCGTCGCCTTTCCGGAAACCGTGGAGGCCGGGGTGCGCATCGCCCGCATCGGCAATTCCAGCATCCGCTGGGAGGTCGGGCTGTTCACCGCCGGGCATGAGGCGCCGGCGGCGGAAGGACATTTCGTCCATGTCTATGTCGACCGCTCCAGCCGGCGACCCCGGCCGCTGCCCGTCGCATGGCGCACTCGCCTCGCCACTCTGGACACGTCCGCACAAGGGCTTTAGCAGCCGCGGATGACCCAGCCCGATGCCTCCGTCCTCATCCTCGATTTCGGCAGCCAGGTAACCCAGCTGATTGCCCGCCGCGTCCGCGAGGTCGGCGTCTATTGCGAGATCGTTCCCTTTGCCAAGGGCGGCGAGGCCTATGAGCGGCTGCGCCCGCAGGCGGTGATCTTGTCCGGCAGCCCGGCCTCGGTCACTGACGCCGGCAGCCCGCGCATCCCGCCGCAAGTCCTCGCCGCCGCCGTGCCGATCCTCGGCATCTGCTATGGCGAACAGGTGCTGTGCGAACAGACCGGCGGCAAGGTCGGCGCCAGCGGCCACCGCGAATTCGGCCGTGCCGACATCGACATCGTCGATGATTGCGCGCTGTTCGACGGCGTCTGGGCCAGGGGCGACCGCCCGCATGTCTGGATGAGCCATGGCGATCGTATCGAGGCGATTCCGGCCGGCTTCCGCCCCGTCGCCGTCTCCGCCGGCGCGCCCTTTGCCGCCATCGCCGATGACGAGCGCCGCCGCTATGGCGTGCAGTTCCACCCGGAGGTGCATCACACGCCCGACGGCGGCAAGCTGCTCGCCAATTTCGTCACCAGGGTTGCGGGCATCACGCCGAACTGGACGATGGCCGGCTTCCGCGCTGCCAAGATCGCCGAAATCCGCGAACAGGTCGGCCGCGAGAAGGTGCTGTGCGGCCTTTCCGGCGGCGTCGATTCCTCGGTTGCGGCGCTGCTCATCCACGAAGCCATCGGCGACCAGCTGACCTGTGTGTTCGTCGACCATGGCCTGTTGCGCAAGGGCGAGGCCGAACAGGTCGTCAGCCTGTTCCGCGAACATTATCACATCCCGCTGGTGCATGTGGACGCGTCGGACGTGTTCATGGCCGGTCTCGCCGGCGTCACCGACCCCGAGAAGAAGCGCAAGTTCATCGGCGGCGCCTTCATCGACGTGTTCGAGGCCGAGGCGAAAAAGCTCGGCGGCGCGCGCTTCCTCGCCCAGGGCACGCTCTACCCCGATGTTATCGAAAGCGTCTCCTTCACCGGCGGGCCGAGCGTCACCATCAAGAGCCACCACAATGTCGGCGGCCTGCCCGCCCGGATGAATATGGCGCTGGTCGAACCCTTGCGCGAGCTGTTCAAGGACGAGGTTCGGCGCCTCGGCGTCGAGCTCGGCCTGCCGCCGGCGTTCGTCGGCCGCCACCCGTTCCCCGGCCCCGGCCTCGCTATCCGCATCCCCGGCGAAGTGACGCGCGAAGCCTGTGACACGCTGCGCCAGGCCGATGCCATCTATCTCGAGGAAATCCGCAACGCCGGCCTCTACGACGAGATCTGGCAGGCCTTTGCCGTGCTGCTGCCCGTCCGCACCGTCGGCGTGATGGGTGACGGCCGCACCTATGACAAGGTTTGCGGCCTGCGCGCCGTGACCAGCGTCGATGGCATGACCGCAGACGTCTATCCGTTCGAAAGCGCTTTCCTGAGTCGGGTCGCAACCCGCATCGTCAACGAGGTGCCGGGCATCAACCGCGTCGTTTATGACTATACGTCGAAGCCGCCCGGCACGATCGAGTGGGAATGAGCGGCGGACGCTGCTTGCCGACACCGTGTCAGGGCTCCGAGCGCGACCGACTTCGCTGCGAGGCTCACCCGATTCGCTGGGCAGGCAACGGCAGATCGACGGGATCCGTCCTGTTCGTCCAATGATCGCGGCAGGTTGATATCGGCCGGCCCTGCCGAGCGATTGCGGGTCAGGCCCGCATGCCGGGCCCTGTGGAGGCGAGGGTGTTCGTCGGGTACAAGCTACAACCTGTTTGAAAATAACAGGAAAAATGGGCCAAAAGGTTGCTTGTACCTCTTAGAATGCCCCCGACTGGGGGCGTCGCCATTTTGTCGTTTGGACGATTAGGGCCTCTGCCCTGCCTCGCAGTCCAAGGTGGCTGGATTCGCGGGTTTGCGCGTCTGGTCTCACTTCAGTCGAAGCGATACCCCGATATGACCGACTCGCCGAGCACACCCTTGTAAACGCTCTGCCCGGGTGATTCCGATGCGGCGGCGGCCACCATCAGCGGCAAGAGATGCTCTTCCCGCGGATGCGAATAGCGACCGCCAGGCGCCGTAACCCAGCCGGCAAGGGCGGCGGCACGCCGGGCGCCGGGCATGGCGATGGAGGCGGTCAGCCAGTCGTCGAAGTCTCGCGACGGGCCTTGGGAGCGCGGATCACCATAGCCGCGCATGTTGTGGAAGCTCATGCCCGAACCGAGGATGAGAACAGCTTCGTCGCGCAGCGGTGCCAAGGCCCGCCCGGCCGCCGCATGCCGTTCCGGATCGAGACCCTTGTCGAGAGACATTTCAACGACCGGAATGTCGGCGTCGGGGAATGCTACCTTCAGCGGAACGAACACGCCATGGTCGAGCCCACGGCCGGGATCGACGGCGCTCGGCAGGCCCGCATCGGCCAGCAGCGTTGCCGCACGCGCCGCCAGAGCAGGAGCACCCGGCACGTCATAGCGCAGCGCATAGGTGTCGGGCGGAAAGCCGCTGTAGTCATAGATCAGCGACGGATTGGCGGCCCCTGTGAAGGCAAAGCCACTGGTTTCCCAATGTCCAGAGATGACCAGAATTGCCTTTGGCCGTTCCGGCAGCAGGGTCGGCAGGGCTTGCAGGAATTGCGCCATGCCGGTCCATATGCCGCTCGGATCCGGCATGAAGAAACAGGGGCCGCCGCCATGGGGGATGTAGAAGCTCGGCTGGCGCTGGTTTGCGGCGCTGGCCGAAGTGCTCGAGGTGCTATCCATGAGCGGCCCTTTAGCAGAATACCGCTGAAAAGCTCCCCAGCGGTCCATAGTCGGCGTGGAAGACGTCGCCCGCCTTGGCGAAGATCGGTCGGGTGAAGGAGCCGCACATGATGACCTGGTCGGCCTCCAGCCGGTGGCCATGGGCGCTGAGCTTGTTGGCCAGCCAGGCGATGCCGGTGGCGGGGTGGTTGAGCACGCCGGCGGCCAGCCCGGTTTCCTCGACGACGCCGTTCTTCGACAGGATGGCGCCGACCCAGCGCAGGTCGACGTCGTCCACCCGCACCGGGTTGCCGCCGACGACATAGCCGGCGCAGGCGGCGTTGTCGGAAATGGTGTCGAGCGCCTTCATCATCGATTTGGTTTCGGGGTCGACGGGATCGACGCGCAGATCGATGATCTCCAGCGCCGGGGCGACCCAGGCAGTGGCGGCGAGCACGTCGAAGATGGTGACATTGGGGCCTTGCAGCGGTCGCGACAGGATGAAGGCGAGTTCGACCTCGATCAGCGGGTTGATGAAGCGCGCCGTCGGGATCGGCGTGCCTTCGGCGAACACCATGTCGTCGAGCAGCGCGCCATAATCCGGCTCGTCGATCTGCGAGTTCATCTGCATGGCCCGCGACGTCAGCCCGATCTTGCGGCCGACGATCCGCCGACCTTCGGCCAGCTTGAGGTCGAGCCAGGCCTGCTGGATGGCATAGCCGTCGGCCATCGTCATGTCGGGATTGGCCTTGGAAATCTGCCCGATGCGGATTCGGGTCTTTTCGGCCTCGTGCAGCCGGCGGGCGGTGTCGGCGATGATCTCGGGGGACAGGGGCATGGTTGTGCCTTTCAACGATTGGAAGCGTTGACGCCGATCTGTTCGCGCGCGGCCCCGACAAGGCCGCGCCCGGCGAGGATGAAATTGAAATCCCCGACCAGCGTGATGAATCGGAAGCCCATGGCGGCCATGCGACCGGCAAAGGCGGGGGTGGCGGTATGGATGCCGGCGACAATGCGGTGGCGGGCGGCGGCAGCGGCGATCTTTTCATAAGCGGCGAGCATGTGCGGCTCGTCCTTGTCGAACCCTTGCGTGCCGCCCAGCGCCAGCGACAGGTCGGAAGGGCCGATGTAGAGGCCGTCGAGTCCCGGTGTCGCGGCAATGGCGTCGACATTGTCGAGGCCTTCCGCCGTCTCGATCATCGCGAATTTCAGCACCTGGTCGGCGTTGGCGCCGTAATCGAAGCCGGCGTAGATCATCGCCCGTGTCGCGCCACTGCTGCGGTTGCCGTGCGGCGGGTAGCGACAGGCGGCGACAAAGGCGGCGGCAGCCTCGGCAGTGCTCACCAGCGGGCAGATGACCCCCATGGCACCGGCATCGAGCGCCTGGCCGATCAACACATGGTCATTGCCGGCCACGCGCACCATCGGCGTCAGGTCGGCGCCCGAAACACCCTGCAACATGGCAACCACGTCGGGGTAGCCGATGACGCCGTGCTGGGCGTCAATGGTCAGCGCGTCCCAACCCAGGCTCGCCATGGTTTCGGCGAGAAAGGCGCCCGGGATGACCGACCAGCCGTTGAGGACGATTTTGCCGCTGGCAAGCAGCTGGCGGGCCTTGACTGCGCGCATGAATGGCCTCCCCCAATGAACAGGCTCAGTTTTGGAATCACCCTGCCTGCGTCGATTTCGTTGGCGTTGCGATAACAGCGACCGACGCTCACGCCAAGATAAAAATGAATACACTCATTTTTGTTGACATGGCAGCGACGCCTTTGCATAGCTTGTCGCCGAAAGGACGACTCGGCCATGGCCCAGGCACCGCTCTCGCGCCGCGACCAGAACAAGCTTGAAAAGCGTGGCCGGATCATTGCGGCCGCCCGGGCCTTCTTCGCGCAAAAGGGTTTCGAGGCGACGACCATCCAGGATATCGCCGATGCCGCCGGCGTCTCGGTGGGCACGGTGTTCCTTTATGCCAAGGCCAAGGAAGATCTGCTGATCCTCGTCTTTCATGACGAGATGACCGGCGTCATCGATCAGGCCTATCGCGCCGCGCTGAAGCACGCCGGGCTGGTCGACCAGCTCTGTGCGTTCTTCGACGTGGAGGCCGATTATCACGAACGCGACCTGCCACTGGCGCGGGCGCTGATGCGCAAATTGGGCTATGTCGACAACGCCGAGCAGCGCGATGCCGTCACCGAGCTGATGTCCGCCAATTACACGCGGCTGGCGATGCTGATCGAAGCGGCCAAGACGCGCGGCGAAGTTGGCGCGGCGGCACCGCTGTTGCCGGCGGCGCGCTCGATTTTTGCCTGTTACTATCTCCACCTTGGCGGGTTCCTCAGCGGCTACATCGACCGCGACCGCTTCGACCGCATGGTGCGAGAACATTTCGAACTGCTGTTGAAGGGCCTTGGCGCCGGCTGAAGCGAGCGCGCTGCATATCCAGAACGACATAGATCGGCGCCGACCAACGGCGTCGCGGGGAGACGTCATGCCATCAGCCACCACCATGGTCGCCGGAGTCGCGGTCGCGACCGATCACTTCATCAACGGTCGTCGCGTACCGTCCGCCGAGCGCTTCGAAAACGCTTCGCCCATCGATGGCAGTGATCTCGGGTCGGTTGCGGCCGGCGGCAAGGCCGAAGCCGATATGGCGGTGGCGGCGGCAAAGTCTGCCTTCCCGGCCTGGGCGGCGCTGGGCCCCAAAGGGCGGCTGCCCATTCTCAAGCGCTTTGCTGACGGCATTCTGGCGCGCGCCGCCGACATTGCTGCGGTCGAAACGGCCGACAATGGCTCGCTGCTGGCCGGCAATCTGCACCGGATGGTGCCACGCGCCGCGCAGAACATCAGCTTCTTTGCCGAATGGGCACTGGGTCTTAATGATCATGCCATCGATCATGCGGAAGTCGTCAACAATGTCCGCTATGATCCAGCCGGTGTCGCGGCGCTGATCACGCCGTGGAATGCGCCCTTCATGCTGACCACCTGGAAGGTCGGCCCGGCGCTGGCCGCCGGCAATACGGCGGTGGTCAAGCCGCCGGAATGGGCGCCGCTCAGCTGCTCGCTGATGGCCGATATCGCCCATGAAGCCGGCGTGCCGCCCGGTGTGCTCAACGTCTTGCAGGGCATCGGCGAGGAGGCCGGCGATGCCCTGGTCAACCACCCCGATCTGGCGCGGATCAGCTTCACCGGATCGACCGATACCGCAAAGATCATCGGCCAGGCCGCGGCGCGCTCGATCACGGCGATGAGTTCGGAACTGGGCGGCAAATCACCCTTCATCGTCTGCGCCGATGCCGATCTTGATGCCGCCGCGCAAACCGTGGCCGGCCAGTACATCAATGCCGGGCAGGTGTGCCTTGCCGGGACGCGCATCATCGTCGAGGCCAAGATCGAGTCGGCGTTCCTGGAAAAGGTGCGAGCCGCCGTTGGCCAGATGACGGTCGGCGATCCCCGCGATCCGGCCACCCGCGTCGGGCCGCTGATCCATCCCGACCATTTCGCCCGGGTCGCCGGGTTCGTCGATCGCGCCAAGGCCGGCGGCGCGCAATTGCTGTGGGGCGGCGGACGCGCTGCAGCGGGCGGGCTCTACTTCCAGCCGACGATGTTCGCCGGGGTCAGCCTCTCCGATGAAATCAGCCAGAAGGAAGTCTTTGGCCCGGTGCTGACCTGGCAGGCCTTCCGCGATGACGCGGAAGCCGTCGCCATGGCCAATGGCACCGAATATGGCCTCGCCGGCACCCTGTTCTGCGGCGATGAAGCGCGCGCCATGCGGATTGCCGAGCAGGTGGTGGCCGGCACCCTCTGGGTCAATTGCTTCTTCGTGCGCGACCTGTCGGCGCCGTTCGGCGGCAGCCGCATCTCCGGCATCGGCCGTGAAGGCGGTACCCATAGTTTCGATTTCTACTGCGACATCAAGAACATCGCGGTCCGTAAAGGATCATTCATGGCCAAAGGAGCTTGAGATGAGCACAGGGTTCACCGGAGTTACCGAACTGGGCACCATCACCTTGGGTGTCAGCGATCTTGCCATGTGGGACCGTTTTGCCGCAGGCGTTCTGGGGCTGGAGGTCGTTCCAGGCGAAAGCGACGGCGTGCGCTATCTTCGCATGGATTACTGGCACCATCGCATCAAGCTGGTGGCCGACGGATCGGACGATCTGATCGGGCTGGGCCTGCGGCTCGCGGGCGTGCTGGAGTTCCGCGCCATGGCGAAGACGCTGGAAGCTGCCGGTGTGCCGGTGCGCCTCGGCACCGCCGCCGAGGCCGAGGCCCGCCACGTTCTCGAGGTGATGTTCGTCACCGATCCCAATGGCTATCCGGTCGAGCTCTTCCATGGGCCGCTGGTACAATATGACCTGCCCTTCCATCCCGGCCGGCGCATGCACGGCGGGTTCAAGACGGCGCTGGGCGGCTTTGGCCATGTCATGCTCAACCGCAAGGCCGATTTCGAGGCCATCCATGCCTTTTACACGCTGCTCGGCCTGCGCGGCGGTGTCGAATACAAGCTGGCACTGCCACACCTGCCGGACCCGGTTGAACTGATGTTCCTGCACTGCAACGGCCGTCAGCACACGCTGGCCTTTGGCCCGCCCGGCGAGAAATGCATCAACCATCTGATGACCGAGGTGGAGCGCATGGAGGATGTCGGCCTCGCCTATGACATCGTCGCGCAAACCGGCGTGCCTGTCATCATCGAGCCTGGCAGCCACGCCAACGATCAGATGTACAGCTTCTACTTCAAGAACCCGTCGGGGTTCATGAACGAGATCGGCTGGGGTGGCCGCTCCCCGACCGGGCAGAGCGAATATTTCCAGCGTGACAGCTTCGGCCATGCGCCGGTGATGCCCAACATGAAGGGCTTCATGGTCCCGGCCTGAGCCAAACCGCAGCATTGCATAAGGATCACAGCATGTCCGTCCTCACCGGCCCGCGCGAAGAATGGCGCCGCATCCTGTTCGAAGGCACGCCGCACTGGGTGCGACCCGAAGGCGACCGGCTGCGGCTGGGCGATGGCCGCACGGTTGTGGAGGCCGAAGCCCTTTATCTGCCGCCCTGCGATCCGACCAAGATCATCTGCATCCATCTGAACTATGAATCGCGCCGGGTGGAGTTTCAGGCGCCGCCGCTGACGACGCCGACCTATTTCCAGAAGCCGCTGAGCGCGCTGAACAGCCATCGCGGCAAGCTCAACCGCCCCGCCGATTGCCAGTATCTCAATTACGAAGGCGAGATCGCCGCGATCATCGGCAAGCCGATGCGCAACATCGGCCGCGACGCGGTCTGGGATTACATCGCCGGCTTTGCCGCCGCCAATGATGTCGGCGCCCAGGATTTCCGCGACACCGACGCCGGTTCGATGCTGCGGGTAAAAGGCCAGGACGGCTTTTGCCCGATCGGCCCCGGCATCGTCCGCGGCGTCGACATCCGCGAGCAAACGGTGCGGACGTACATCAACGGCAAGGTCGTGCAGGATGGTCCGGTCGCCGAAATGACCTTCGACATCCCCTACATCCTTGCCGACCTTTGCCGCCACATCACGCTGCTGCCGGGCGATGTCGTGCTGACCGGCACGCCGGCCAATTCGCGGCCGATGCAGCCCGGCGATTTCGTCGAGGTCGAAGTCACCGGCGTCGGCCGGGTCGGCAATCTGGTGCAGGACACTCCGGCGCCAACCCACGCCGTGGGGGCCCAGCCGACCAACAGCGAGCAGGTCTGGCGCGTGGCGCTCGGCAAGTTCGAACCGCGCAAACCCGCCTGAATACATGCGCCGGACAACCGGCCCTGGGGAGGAACTGACGATGGCAACGCTGCTCGCAGAGGAGAATCTGCTCGATCCCGACCTGTTCCCGGCCGAACAGGGCCCGCCGCATCGCCTGTTCGATCGCTGGCGGCAGACCGATCCGGTCCACTGGAACCCGGCAAACCCCAGCTATGTCGGCGGCATGCCGGGCTCGGCCGGGGTCAAGGGTTTCTGGGTGCTGACGCGTTATCAGGACGTGTTCGACGTCTCGATGAATCAGGCGATGTTCACCTCGCATGACGGCATCGTGCTGTGGGACGTGGAGGGGGAAGAGCTGGAACGGCAGCGTGCCAATTTCATGGTGATGCAGCCGGACGCGCACAGCGCGGTGAAAAAGGTGATCATGCCGCCGTTCATGCCGCGCGCGCTGGCGGAATTGTCGCCCGAGGTCGACAAGCTCGCCGCCGAGATCGTCGACCGCATCGCCCCGCGCGGCGCCTGCGAGTTTGTCTTCGACGTCGCCTCGATCCTGCCGGTCCATACCTTTTGCGAATTGATGGGCATCCCGCCCCAGTATCGCGACCAGGTGGCCCACTATGGCAATGAAATGGCCGATGTCGAAAGCCGCACCAGCATTTCGATGGATCCGATGATCGGCCTGTTCGGTCTTGCCCAGCAGATGGCCGAGGAAAAGCGCCGCAACCCCGATGGCCGGCTGCTCAGCGTCATGGTCAACGACACGACACTCAATCTCGATCCGATGATGATCAACCAGTTCGTGCTGGTGTTCGCCATGGCCGGGCACGAAACCACCCGATCGACCGCCGCGCATTTCATGTATCTGATGCAGCGCCACCCCGACCAATATGCCCTGTTGCGCAGCGACTTTGAGGCACATATCGACAATGCCATCGATGAAGTGCTGCGGTTCACCTCGACGACGACCAACTTCGTCCGCCACGCTGTTGCCGACACGATGATCGGTGACCAGCCGGTGAAGAAGGGCGACAAGATCTACCTGTCCTATGCCGCTGCCAACCGCGATCCGGCGGTGTTCGCGGACCCGCACCGCTTTGACATCACCCGCGCCAATGCCAAGCGCCACCTCGCCTTTGGCGCCGGCCCGCACATCTGCGTCGGCGCGCGTCTTGCCAAAATGCAGCTGAAGGCATTGTTGCAGCAGATCGTCACGCGCCTGCCAGAATATCAGCTGGCGGGCGAACCCGAATGGCTGCGCTCGATCTGGTTCAACGCCATCATCCGCATGCCGATCACGTTCACCGCGGAACACAGCGCGTGAAGATCGCCATCGCCGGCGCCGGTATCGGCGGACTGGCCGCGGCGCTGACGCTGCAGGCGGATGGCCATGACGTCGAAGTTTATGAAGCGGTTGCGGAGATCCTGCCGCTGGGTGTCGGCATCAACCTGCTGCCTCAGGCAGCGACGGTGCTTGGCGAGCTTGGCGTGGTCGACGATTTGCTCGTCGAAGGCGTCGCAACGCGCGACCTCAGCTATTACAACCGCTTCGGCCAGCATATCTGGACCGAGCCGCGCGGGCTGTTCGGTGGCTATGGCGCGCCGCAGATCTCGCTGGCGCGCGGCGCGTTGCAGATGACCCTGTTGCGCCATGCGGTGGCGCAACTGGGGGCGGATCGTATCCATTATGGCCAACGCCTGCAGTCGTTCGAGACGCAGGGCGAGCGCGCCATCGCCCGCTTTGTCAGCGGCGAGGTCGTCGACGCCGATGTGCTGATCTGCGCCGATGGCATTCATTCGGCGGCGCGGCGGCAGCTCTATCCCGATGAAGGCCCGCCACCCTGGTCGGGCCGCATCCTGTGGCGCGCGACGAGCCTTGCCCGGCCCTATCTGTCCGGCGCTTCGATGATCATGGCAGGGCACGCTGACCAGAAGTTCGTCTGCTATCCCATCGAGCCGGTGCGGCCCGACGGCCTGCAGCGCATCAACTGGATTGCCGAGCTGCGCCGCGCCGAGATGCCGGCGCGTGAGGACTGGAACCGCCCCGGCAACCCCGATGACTTTCTGCCGGCCTTTGCCGATTGGCAGTTCGGCTGGCTCGATGTGCCGGGCCTCATCCGCAGCGCCGAGCGGATTTACGAGTTTCCGATGGTCGACCGCGACCCGGTCCAGCGCTGGACCAATGGGCGTGTCACCTTGCTCGGCGATGCGGCGCACGCCATGTATCCGATCGGTTCCAACGGCGCGAGCCAGGCCATTCTCGATGCGCGCGCACTGGCGACGGCGCTGCGCACGCATGCCGACCCGCAAGCGGCCCTCAACGCCTATGAGGCGGAGCGTTTGCCCCCAACTGCCGCCATCGTCCGCGCCAATCGCGGCAACGGCCCCGAACAGTGCATGCAACTGGCGCATGAACGCGCACCCAATGGCTTTGCCGATGCCGGCGACGTGTTCGCGCCGGGCGAACTGGCGGAGATGGCGCTGCGCTACAAGCAACTCACCGGCATGAAGCAGGCCGAACGCGCCGCATGAACCTCAGGCTCTCGCCCCTCATCTCGCTCGCTCTGCAGGTCGAGCCGCCGCAGCAGATCAGCGTCGAGCCGCCAGGGCGGCGCTTCATCCCGGTCAATGCTGGCACGGTCAACGGTGCCTACACCGGCCATGTCCTGCCCGGCGGCGGTGACTGGCAGACGATTGCAGCGGACGGCAGCATCGAGATTGCCGCGCATCATGTTCTGGACATTAGCGGCCATGGCCTTGTCGAAGTGCGCTCCGAAGGCCTGCGCCATGCCGATGCCGAGACACTGGCGGCGCTTGCGCGCAACGAACCTGTCGATCCTTCGCGCTATTATTTCCGCACCGCCGTCCGGTTCAAAACCAGCGCACCGGGGCTTTTGCGGCTCAATCACATTCTCGCCGTGGCGCGTGGCCGCCGCGAACACGGACTGGTAACACTCGACATCTTCGAAGTTGGCTGAGCGAGCGTATGACCAAGAGCATCTGGCACAATCCTGACGTCGATGTGGCGGCGCTCAACGCCCTGCAGGCCAGGACCATGGCGGCCAATCTGGGGATCGAGGTGACCGGCTTCACCGACGCCACCCTGACCGCGCGCATGCCTGTCGATCACCGCACCCTTCAGCCGCACGGCCGGCTTCACGGCGGCGCCTCGGTCGCTCTTGCCGAAACCTTGGGATCGATCGCGGCGAATCTGACGCTGGAGCCGGGCATAAGCATCGCCGTCGGCCTTGAAATCAACGCCAACCATGTTCGCCCGGTCAAGGACGGTTTTGTCATCGCGACCGCCAATGCCGAAGCGCTCGGCCGCACCACGCAAATCTGGTCGATCCGCATCACCGACAGCGCCGATCGCCTTGTGTGCATTTCGCGCTTCACATTGGCGGTCATCCCCGCGACACAAGCCTGACGCTTTCGCTCAAGGACATGATCATGGATACCAGCAGCCTGTTTCGCCTCGATGGCCGCGTCGCGCTTGTCACCGGTGGCAGCCGCGGCATCGGCAAGATGATCGCTGCCGGCTTCATCGCGCAAGGCGCCAAGGTCTATATCTCGTCGCGCAAGGCGCCGGCCTGTCTTGAAACCGCCGCCGAACTCGGCCCCAATTGCATCCCGCTGCCGCAGGATGTTTCGACTGTCGCAGGGTGTCAGGCGCTCGCTGCCCAGCTCGCCGCGTTCGAATCGAAACTCGACATTCTCGTCAACAATGCCGGCGCCGCCTGGGGTGCGCCATTCGCGGATTTCCCCGAAAGCGGCTGGGACAAGGTGATGGATCTGAACGTCAAATCACCGTTCTTCCTGACGCAGGCGCTGCACGGCCTGTTGAAGGCGTCGGGCACCCGCGCCCAGCCGGCCAAGGTCATCAACATCACCTCGATCGACGGCATTCGGCTCAACCCGCAGGAAACCTACAGCTACCATGCCTCCAAATCGGCACTGATCTATCTCACCAAGCGCATGGCGGCGCGGCTGATTGCAGACGCCATCAACGTCACCTCGATAGCGCCGGGCGCCTTTGCCAGCGAGATGAACCGCGTCGCGCGTGATCATGGCGATGCGATTTCCAAATTCATCCCGTCGCGCCGCATCGGTGTGGACGAGGATATGGCCGGCGCCGCCATCTACCTCGCCAGCCGCGCCGGCGATTATGTTGTCGGCGAAACCATCACCGTCGATGGCGGCGTGGCGCACGCCAATCTGGGCCAAGCCTTAGAAGGCTAACCGATTAGCTGAAGGGCAGTGGCGGACGGCTGGAGCGCCGCGTGGAGGAGAGGGTGGGATTCGAACCCACGGTACCCTCGCGGGCACAACGGTTTTCGAGACCGTCCCAATCGACCACTCTGGCACCTCTCCTCAAGGGCGGGTTGGCGGCTGCGCAACCGGTCGAAGGAGGCGGGCTATAACGGGCTGGGTGCGGCTTGCCAAGCCTCCCCTTCACGAATGGCGGAAGCGCCCTATATTGATTGCACCGTCCAGCAATATCGGAGCGATGAAAAGGTTGGCAGCCATGGTGAAATCGACGATCGAGACCCGCAACGAGACGGAAACCGGCACGGCCGCGCCGGCGACACCGGCCACATTCACCATCGGTGACGTGGTACGGCACCGGCTGTTTCCGTTCCGCGGCGTCATCTTCGATGTCGATCCGGTGTTCAACAACACCGAAGAATGGTGGAACGCCATCCCGGAAGAGGTGCGGCCGCGCAAGGACCAGCCCTTTTATCACCTGCTCGCCGAAAACGACGAATCATCCTATGTCGCCTATGTCAGTCAGCAGAATCTGGTGTTCGACAGTGAAGGTGACCCGGTGCAGCACCCGGCCGTCGGCCAGATGTTCGATGGTTTCGAAGGCGGCCGCTATCGGCTGCGCCCGGAAATCAGGAATTAAATTCGTTTCGCGACGGCAATCGCGGCGCGCACGCCAGTTCTGATCGCCGCCTGCAACAGCGGGAAACCATCGGCGCCGCTATGGCCGGCGGCGGTGTCACGGTGGGCAACCTCGTCGGCGCGGAAGTCATCGACCATGGCGGCGAGTTCGGGATCGCTGCCATCGGCCAGCGCTTCGGCCTGTTCGCCATAATGCTGGTCGATAACGGTTTCGACGGCAACGGTGGCGGCCATCGCGGCCTTGGGCCCCAGCAGTGCCGTGGCGGCGCCCAGCGCATAGCCGGCGACATGCCAGACCGGACCGAACAGCGTCGGCCGCACGCCGCGCTGCACCATCAGCGCATCGAAGGCATCGAGATGGCGCTGTTCCTGGGCCGCCATATGGCGAATCTCGCCGGAAACGCGGGCGCGATTGCCCATCACCGCCAGCTGCCCGGCATAGATGCGCGCGGCGCCATATTCGCCGGCCTGATCGACGCGCACCATAGGCCGCGTGTCGACGCGGGGACCGCCGGGCAAATGCCTCACACGCGTGTCAGCCGCCATAATGCCGTGCCTCCGATCAGGGTGGACCATAATGCGTTCCACCCTGCCATGGAAATGCCGAACAGGGACCAGGGAATGGCGTCGCAGCGGTTGAGCGGCTGGGCGAGGATCTGGGCCAGCATATCCTGCCCCGACACGATGGGCGCCGTGCAGGTGGTGAAGCCCTGCCACCAATGCTGCTCGACACCGGCGTGGAAGCCGGCGATGCCGGCGCCGACGAGCACTGCCATGGCCGCCATTGCCAGCACGCGGCGATCATGGCGCAGCAGCCAGCCGAGCAGCGCCAGCGCCAGCGCCGTCACCAGCGCCCAGCGTTGCCACATGCACATTTCGCAGGGGTAGAGGTGGCCGATATACTGAAAGCCGAGCGCACCGCCGAGCAGCGCCGCCGGCCCGGCCAGCAGCAATGCGGTCGTCAGCCGATCAGAGCGCATATTTGACGACAACGAAGCCCCCGACGAACAGCCCGACCGCCACCAGCGCCAGCGAGTGGAAATATTTGTCGATCAGCGCCTGCGCGGCGGCACCATACCGCCGCAGGACCAGCGCCACCAGGAAGAAGCGTCCACCGCGGCCGAGCAGCGAGGCGGCCAGCAACACCGGAATGCCGAGCCCGACACTGCCGGCGGCGATGGTCGCGACCTTGTAGGGGATGGGCAGAAAGGCAAAGGCCAGCATCCACAGAAAGCCGTGCAGCTTGATATCGGCGGCAAAGGCGAGGAACCGGTCCTCATAGCCATAGAGATGCAGCAGCGGCACGCCGATCGCCTGGAACAGCAGCGCACCGATCGTATAGCCGAGCAGCGCACCGCATACCGATGCGATCGTGGAGACCGCGGCATAGCGCAGCGATTTTTCCGGCCGGGCGATCGACATCGGAATCTGCATGACGTCGGGCGGAATCGGAAAGAACGACGAATCGGCAAAGCTGATGCCGATCAGCCATTTTTCGGCCTGTGGCCCGGCGGCGCGGGCCAGCGTCCAGTCGTAGAGGCGGCGGAGCAAGGGCGTTCCAATGCTGTGGAATTGCTCCCTTAAGGGGCAATAGCAGTGCGTGCAATCAGGCGGCCGTGTGAAGTTTCCGCGTCAGCGCGGGCAGAAGCTGCCGCCCGGCCCGCCATTGACCGGCGGGTCACAGGGCACGCCCAGATCTTCGGTGCGCCGCAGGGGCTGTTCCACCGCGAGCGGATCATAGTTCCAGATCCCGGCGAATTCGGCGACGGACAGGATCTCGCCCGACGCGACGGCGGTCGATTCGATGCCGATCGGCCCGCTGTCGGGCACATTGCCGGGCGTTGTGCGCAGATATTCCCCCAGCCGTGCATAGCCTTCGGCGGACAGCAGAAAGGGACCGATGGGCGCCATGCCGGGGCCGGGGATGTAGAGCGCCATGCCGGGCCGATCGAGCGTGACGGTGACGCCGCCCGCCGTGACATCGATGGCGCCGGGCTTGTCGAGGCCATTGGCGCGCGGGCCGGGGCCGCGCAGCACGATCAGCGTTGCGCCCTCGCCGGGCGTGGTGTTGCCGGCGGCGCCTTCATTGGCCATGGCCGCCACGGCTTCTTCGCCGACGGCGCCTTCGATGATGGTGCCGCGCACGCCGATCGAGGCGACGGGCGTGCGCACCGCCGCGGTGCCGCCGCCAGCGCGGCCGAGGCTGCGCCCGGACATGAAGCGAAACGCCCCGCGCGCCACCGAGGCCGCGACATCGGAGGCGCCACGCGCCGGATCATAGACGAATTTGTCGATGGTCATCCGGGCATTGGCGCCGATGGTGAACACCGACTGGTCGCGCAACAGCACCTGCAACTGGCTGGCTGCGCCCGAGGCGATCTGATCGCCGAGGCTGACCGGTTCGCGCAGCACGGCCGGGCGGGGCGCCGCGTCACGCGCCGTCTTCATCGTCACCTGGTTGCGTATGGCGGCATTGGTGCCGACCGCCTGGGCCAGCGCCGGGGTGCTGCCGGCGAGCAGAGTCGCTGCAAGCAACAAGCGCGCGATCATGAACCGAACCGATAGATCATGCGCATTTCCGCGCCGAAGCTGTCGTAATCGAGATAGGGGTCGCTGCTGTCGCGCCGCACATAGCTGAGCGCGCCCTCCAGCCTTGTCGCCTCGCGCCAGTCATGCGTCGAGCCGGTGACGCTGAAGGCCGACAGCGGCGCACCCAGGGCGCCGCGCAGGAACAGCCGGGTGTCCTGTCGCTTGATGCCGGTGATAAGCAGGTCGGCGGCGGCATAGTCGAGCCAGCGCAGCGATCCGGCGAGCGTGAAATAGCTGCCGCGCCCGAGCAGCGCCGCATAGCTCGCCCCCAGCCGCGGGCCGGCATAGCCAAAGGGATCATAGTCGGCGGATTTATGTTCATAGCCGAATTCAAATACGATCGATTGCCGCCCGGTGATGCGATAGCCGAGCCCGATGGCGGCATCGAAGGCGGTGCCGGTGCGGGCGCTGTTGGGCACGATCAGTGGCACATTGGATATCTCGTCGAAATCCTGGTGCACGACCTCGGCAGCGCCGGTCAGCGACAGGCGCGGCGACAGCTTGGTCACCGCCTCGACCCGGCCGCCGCCCTCGGTCAGATAGGCGTCATTGTCGACGCGGACGTGCCGGACCAGCGGCATGGCGGAGACGCTGGTCTTGCCATTGTTCCAGGTGACGCCGGCGCGCGCCTCGCCGCGCAGATAGCGCTGCTCTGGCCCGGCGATGCTGGCCTTGGTCACTGCCGACACGGTGGCGAACAATTCGATGTCATCGCCCAGCTTGCGGGCGCCGGTGGCGGAGCCGCTGGCGATGACCGACAGGCCATCATCGTTGCGCGGCGCGCCCGCACCCAGATCGACGGCATTGGCCAGTGCCCCGACCGCATCACTGTCATAGCCGACACCGATGGCGGCCTGGCCGCTGAAACGCGTCTGGCTGCCGCGGCCGGCGATCAGGCCCTGGAACTTGTCGACCTCGCGGCGCAGGGTTTCGGACAGGTCGCGGCCCTTCAGCACATTCAGTTCGCGCTGCGCCGCCTGCAGATCGTCGAGCCGGTAGAGCACGCCGGCATAGAACAGCCGCACCGCATGCCAGTCCGGCTGCTGGATGAGCAGGCGTTCCAGCGCGGCCGCGGCACCGACCAGATTGCCGGCACTGGCCTGTTCACGGGCGTATTTCAGGTTGGTCGGCTGGTCGTCGGGCGCGGTCAGCACCTGGTCGAAGCTGGTGGGTGCACGCGGATCCGCGGTGATCGCGGCATTCTGGGCAAGCGCGCTGGTGGCGCAGCCCAGGCCCGCGATCGCCAATACTAACCCCAACTGCCGCAATGCCCTGCCCCTTCCGGCTTCCCGCCAGACTAATCAATGTGCAACACCCCGGCAAGGCGCTATGCTGATGCCGCTTGGGGGGACAGGGTGGAACGCGCGGAACCAGCATGGCGACGATGGTGGCAGCAACGTCTGGCCACCGGCAAATTCGCCTTTGCCCTGCCCGGTATCATCGTCACGCTGCTGGTGCTGGCGCTGCATGTCGCTGATGTGCCGGCGCTGCACCAACTCGGCAATCTGCTGTTCGACGAGTACAACCGGCAATTGCCGCGGCCGTTCGAGGACGCGGCGGTGCGCATCGTCGATATCGACGACACCACCATCGCCCGCGAAGGCCAATGGCCCTGGCCGCGCACCGATGTGGCGCGCCTGACCCAGGCACTGACCGAAGCCGGTGCCGCCGCCATCGCCTTCGACATCGTCTTTTCGGAAAGCGACCGCACCTCGCCATCGCGCATTGCCGCCGTGCTGGCACGCAACCCGCTGGCGCGCGGCAACTATCCCGATGTCGCGCGCCTCGCCGACCATGATCGCATCTTCGCCGATGCGCTGGCGGCCTCACCCAGCATTCCCGGCTTTTTCCTGACGCGCGAGCCCAACCGGCTCGACCCGCCCGACAAGAGCGGCATCGCCATCGCCGGCAGCGACCCTGGCGACGCATTGCCCGGCTTTGCCGGCACCATTCCGCCGCTGCCGGAACTCGCGGCAGCGGCGCCGGGCAGCGGCTTTGTCTCCATCGTCGGCGACAATGACGGCATCATCCGCCGCGCGCCGCTGCTCGCCCGCATCCATGGCCGCATCGTGCCCTCGCTCAGCCTGGAGGCGCTGCGCGTGGCCCAGGGCGCCGGCGCCATCATCGTCAAATCCACGGACGCCAGCGGCGAACTCGGCGGCGGCGCCATCGGCGTGTCGCGGATCAAGGTCGGCGCCTTTGAAGTGCCGACAACCAGCGCCGGCGAGCTCTGGATGCACTATACGGCGCCGCGCCCCGACCGCATCGTGCCGGCCTGGAAGATCCTGGAGGGTCGCCTGTCGCCTGCTGAAATGCGCCGGTTGTTCGAAGGGCATATCATTTTCATCGGCACCGGCGCATCGGGCCTGCGCGATCTGGTGGCGACGCCGATCCGCGATCGCGAGCTGGGCGTCGTCGTCCATGCCCAGGCGGTCGAGCAGATGATCCTTGGCAAGTTCATCGTGCGGCCGGACTGGGCACCGGGCGTGGAGCGGCTGGCGCTGCTGCTGTTCGGCATCGGCCTGTCGCTGCTGCTGCCGCGGCTGGGGGCGGCGCGCGGCGCACTGCTCGCCGCGGTGGCGCTGGCGGCGGCGGTGACGGGCAGCTGGTATCTGTTCTCGCGGGCGCAATTGCTGGTCGATCCGACGGTGCCGGCGCTGGGAGTGGTGCTGGCCTATTCGGCGGTGACGCTGTTGACCTTCTATCGCGAGGAAAAGGCGCGCAGCTACATCCACCGCGCCTTCGATCGCTATCTGTCCCCGGAACTCGTCGACCGCATCGCCCGCGATCCCGGCCAGCTCGAACTGGGCGGCGAGGAACGCGACATGACGGTGATGTTCTGCGACGTGCGCAGCTTTTCCGCCCTGTCAGAGAAACTGAAACCCAACGAGATCATCGGCTTCCTGATCGAATTCCTGACGCCGATGACCGACCTGCTGCTCACCCGCAAGGCGACGATCGACAAATACATCGGCGATGCGATCCTCGCTTTCTGGAATGCGCCGCTGGATGATGCAGAGCACCCCGAAAATGCTGCGCGCGGTGCGCTCGACATGGTGGCGCGGCTCAGATTGCTGAATGATCCCGCCAATCGCCCGGCCGACAGCCTGTGGCCGGGCGAGGTCAGGATCGGCATCGGCCTCAACTGCGGGCCCTGCTGCGTCGGCAACATGGGGTCATCGCAGCGTCTGTCCTATTCGCTGATCGGCGACACGGTGAACCTTGCCAGCCGAATCGAAGGGCTGACCAAATATTATGGCGTCACCATCGCCATCGGCAGCAGCATGGCGGAACGGTTGCCGGGCTTTGCCCTCATCGAACTCGACCAGGTGCGGGTCGTCGGCCGCGCCACGCCGGAACGGCTCTATGCGCTGCTCGGCGACGAGGGGCTGACCGATGACGCGGGGTTCCAGGCGCTGGCGGCGGCGCAGGACCGGCTGCTCGCCGCCTATCGCCAGCAGGATTGGGACGGTGCCGATGCGGCACTGGCGGCGTGGCCCGGCGCGACATTCGGCCTTGGCAAGCTCGGCGCGCTCTATGCCGAGCGGATTGCCGCGTTTCGCAGCCGCCCGCCGGGGCCGGATTGGGACGGGGTGTTCCAGGCTGTGGAAAAGTGAGGTCGTTCGGTTAATCTTGTGTTGCCGGCGCCGTTGCGTCAGCGTGCCAGTCGTAAACGTATCTGGTGGAAAAAGGGTTGCGACCGGTTCGATGCTGATTGCGCAGATCACTGATATCCATCTCGGATTCCAGCCGGACGACCCCGCCGAGCTGAACCGGCGGCGATTCGACGAGGTGATTGCATCGCTGCGCGCCCTGACCCCGCAACCGGCCGCCCTGCTCGTCACCGGCGACATGAGCGAAAGCGGCAGCATCGCCTCCTACCAGACGCTGAAATCCGTGCTCGACACCTTGCCGTTCCCGGCGCTGCCGGCGATCGGCAACCATGACGATCGCGGCAATTTCTGCCATGTCTTCCCCGATGCGCCGCTGGTCGGCGGCTTTCTGCAATATGCCCTCGACCTTGGGCCCCTGCGCATCGTCGTGCTCGACAGCGCCGAAGCCGGGCGCCACGGCGGCCAGCTCGATGCGCGGCGGCTCGACTGGCTGGCCGGCACATTGGCGCAGTCGGCGAAACCGACCATCCTCGTCCTCCACCACCCGCCCATCGAAACCGGCAATGGCTGGATGACGGAAGATATCAGCGCGCCCTGGGTGCAGGCGCTGCGCGCCATCATTGCCGCCAACCCCCATGTCATCCGGCTGGTCTGCGGCCATCTGCACCGCGCCATGGTCATGGCCTGGGCCGGCAGCACCCTCGCCGTCTGTCCCTCCACGGCGCCGCAGGTCGCCATCGATTTCCGCGATCTCGATCCCGAACACCCCGATGGCCGCGACATGATCGTCGCCGAAGTCCCCGGCTTTGCCCTACACTACTGGACCGGCAGCGACCTCATCACCCAGTTCGGCAGTGGCGGCGACCATCCGGTGCTGGCGCGCTTCAACGCCCGCATGCAAGCGAGCGTGCGGCATATCGTGGGTGAACGGCGGCGCTGAGGCGATTGGCGTGCCTCCGGCGGCTGGGCCGACGGCCCCAGGCCCCAGCCGCCGCCGGCCCTTACGCTTCGCTCGTCATCAAACCCGCATCGGCATCAGCACATACAGCGCCCGCGAATCATCGCTCTCACGGATCAGCGTCGGGGCTGCCGCATCGGCGAGGTGGACGTCGACAAGGTCGCTGTTCACCTGGCCGAGGATATCGAGCAGGTAGCGATAGTTGAAGCCGACCTCGAATTCCGGGGCATTGTAATCAGCCGGCACCTCTTCGGCGGCGGTGCCGTTTTCGGGGCTGGTGACCGACAGCGTGACCTTGTCGCGGCCCAGCGCCAGCTTGACGGCCCGGGTCTTTTCCGTGGTGGCGATGGCGGCGACACGGTCGACGCCTTCCGACAGGCTCTTGGCGTCGATCTTCAGCAGCCGGTCGTTGGCGGTGGGAATCACCCGGCTATAGTCGGGGAAGGTGCCGTCGATCAGCTTGGAGGTCAGCGTCGCTTCGGCCGAGAAGCGGAAGCGGATCTTCGATGCGCTCAGCGAAATCTCGATCAGGCTGTCGTCGCCGACTTCATCGAGCAGCTTCCTGACCTCCGCGACGCATTTGCGCGGCACGATCACGCCGGGCATGGCGGCGGCGCCATCGGGCAGGTCGATCTCGATACGGGCGAGGCGATGGCCATCGGTGGCAACCGCGCGCAGTTTGGGCACCGCGCCTTCGACGGCATGGATATAGATGCCGTTGAGGTAATAGCGCGTCTCTTCGGTGGAGATCGCGAAGCGGGTGCTGTCGATCAGCTCCTTCAGCTCGGCGGCCTTCAGGCTGAACTGGGTCGGCAGCTCGGTTTCGGCGATCACCGGGAAATCGTCGCGCTTCAGCGTCGCGAGGCTGAAGCGCGAGCGGTTGGCGACGACGGTCATCTTGTCACCGGCGACGGCGAGTTCGACCTGGCTGCCGTCCGACAGCTTGCGGACGATATCGAACAGCGTGTGCGCCGACACGGTGGTGGCACCGTTGATGTCGATGGCGGCCGGAATGGTTTCGACGACCTGCAGGTCAAGGTCGGTCGCCATCAGGCGCAGGCCATCGCTGCGCGCCTCGATCAGCACGTTCGACAGGATGGGGATGGTGTTGCGGCGCTCCACAACGGATTGGATATGCCCCAGGCACTTCAGCAGGGTTGCGCGTTCGACCGTCGCCTTCATCTATGGTCCTTGCCCGTTCAGGGTTGTCGTGATTGCAATCGACTATAGCGCGGTTGCGGCGCGGCGGTAGTGGCCAAGTGCGCCGACCGTGATAAGAGCCGGCCATGGACATCATCCTCGCCCGCCACGCCGAAACCGTGTTCAACGCTGCGGCGCGCATGCAGGGCCATATGGCCCACACGCCGCTGACCCGCGCCGGCATCGCCCAGGCCGAAGCGATGGGGGCGGCGCTCGCCGAGGTGCTGGGGCCGCAGCCCGATCGCGATTTGTGGGTTTCCCCCTCCGGCCGTACCCAGCAGACGGCGGCGATCGTCGGCGAGCATCTGCAGCGGCCGTTCTTCGACTGGCGCCAGGACAAGCGGCTGCTGGAGATCGACGTCGGCGCCTGGGAAGGGCGTTATTATGCCGACATCGTCGCCGAGATCGGCCCCATCGTCGATGCCGACCGCCGCCTGTTCAGCGTCGAGCCGCCGGAAGGCGAATGGTTCCCGGCCATCGCCGCGCGCCTGCAGAGCTGGCTGGCCGAGCTCGATCCGTCGCGCCCGGTGTTGGCGATCAGCCATGGCATCACCGCCCGCGTGCTGCGCGGGCTGCTGGTCGGCGGCCATGACTGGCACGGTGTCCGCGTTGCCGATGATGCGCCGCAGGGCACGGTGTTCCGCATCGTCGATGGCGTGGAATCGGTGCTGCTGACCGGCGCCGGCGTGCAGGGCGTGCGCGCCGCCTGACCGCCAGACTTGGCCTCTCACGGGGGAAGGCGTATGGCGCAGCCGTTGTAAACGGGCCTGCCCGTAGCCAGAGGAGTCGTCATGTCCCGCCCCGTCGATCCCATCGTCATCACCGGTTTCGCCCGCACGCCGATGGGCGGCTTCCAGGGTGCCCTCGCCGGCGCCACCGCCACGCAGCTGGGTGCGGTCGCGGTCAAGGCCGCGGTTGAACGCGCCGGGGTTGCCGGCGACCGCGTCGGCCAGATCTTCATGGGCTGCGTGCTGCCGGCGGGGCTGGGCCAGGCGCCGGCGCGCCAGGCGGCGCTGGGCGCCGGGCTGCCGCTGTCGGTGGAAGCGACCACGGTCAACAAGATGTGCGGCTCCGGCATGCAGGCGACGATCATGGCGCATGATGCCCTGCTCGCCGACAGCGCCGACTATATCGTCGCCGGCGGCATGGAGAGCATGTCGAACGCCCCCTATCTGCTCACCAAGCATCGCGCCGGTGCTCGCATCGGCCATGATGCCGTCAAGGATTCGATGTACCTCGACGGGCTGGAGGATGCCTATGACCCCGGCCGCCTGATGGGCAGCTTTGCCGAGGAGTCGGCCCGCGATTACCAGTTCACCCGCGCCGCGCAGGACGAATATGCCATCGAGAGCCTGAGTCGTGCCAACGCCGCCATCGCCGCCGGCGCCTTCGACGCCGAAATCACGGCCGTCACCGTTTCCGGCCGCGGCGGTGACACCATCGTCGCCATCGACGAACAGCCCGGCAAGGCGCGGCCCGACAAGATCCCCGGCCTGAAGCCCGCCTTTGCGAAGGACGGCACCATCACCGCTGCCAACGCCTCCTCCATCTCCGATGGCGCCGCCGCGCTCGTCCTCACCCGCGCCAGCACGGCCGCGCGCGACGGTGCCACCGTGCGCGCCCGCATCATCGCCCATGCCGCCCATGCCCATGAACCGGGCAAGTTCACCACCGCGCCGGTGCCTGCCATCCGGAAGGTGCTGGCCAAGGCCGGATGGAACATTGCCGACGTTGATCTGTTCGAAGTGAATGAAGCCTTTGCCGCCGTCGCCATGATCGCCATGCACGACCTCGGCATCCCGCGCGACAAGCTCAACATCCATGGCGGCGCCACCGCGCTCGGCCACCCCATTGGCGCATCCGGCGCCCGTATCATCGCCACGCTGGTCGCGGCGCTGGAACGCACCGGCGGCAAACGCGGCGTCGCGGCGCTGTGCATCGGTGGCGGTGAGGCGACGGCGATTGCGGTGGAGCGGGACTGATTTTTTGCCTCCGGCGGCTGGGGCCTGAGGCCCCAGACCCCCATTTTTTAGGGACTCCATATATGCTCAAGGGTAAGTCCGCCGTCATAACCGGCTCCACCTCGGGAATCGGTCTCGCGATAGCCAAGGCTTTGGCCGGCGCCGGCGCCAATGTCATGATCAACGGCTTCGGCGATGCCGCGGCGATCGAGGCGGAGCGCGCCGGGCTGGAGACGGACTTCGGCGTTCGCGCGCTTTATTCCGCCGCCGACATGAGCAAGGGCGACGCCATCGCCGCGATGATCGCCGAGGCCGAGGCCGCCTTTGGCGCCGTCGACATCCTGGTCAACAATGCCGGCATCCAGTTCGTCTCGCCGGTGGAGGACTTTCCGCCCGAAAAATGGGATGCGATCATCGCCATCAACCTGTCGGCCGCCTTCCACGCCATGCGCGCCGTGGTGCCGGGCATGAAGGCCCGCAAATGGGGCCGCATCATCAACACCGCCTCGGCCCATTCCAAGGTCGCTTCGCCGTTCAAGTCGGCCTATGTCGCCGCCAAGCATGGCATCGACGGGCTGACCAAGACCGTGGCGCTGGAAGTGGCGACGCACGGCATCACCGCCAACAGCATCTCCCCCGGCTATGTCTGGACCCCGCTGGTCGAAAAGCAGATCCCCGACACCATGGCCGCCCGCGGACTGACCCGCGAGCAGGTGATCAACGATGTGTTGCTGACCGCCCAGCCGACCAAGGAATTCGTCACCGTCGAGCAGGTGGCGGCGCTGGCGCTGTTCCTGTGCAGCGATGCGGCGGCACAGATGACCGGCACCAACCTGTCGATGGACGGCGGCTGGACGGCCGGGTGAAACCCCTCCCTCCCCCTTGCGGGGAGGGCGACTCGCGAAGCGAGCGGGGTGGGGGGTGCTCGCGTTGGCGCATGTGTAACCCCCACCCCGCTCGGCTGGCGCCGAGTCGCCCTCCCCGCAAGGGGGAGGGAGTTTGCTCACCACTTATCCCCGTTATCCTCGTTATCCACAGGCCAAACGCTGATTTTTCCGCTTTTGCGACTCGCGGAAAGGTGAGAGCATTCACCTGTAGCCGGGAATTGACCGAGGCTGAAAAGCCAAGGAAGAAGAAACGGTTACGCCAGAGGAGAGGCGCATTGGCCGGAGCAATCCGGGGAATTGCAGCCGCCGCTGGCCGGGCCAGGGCCCGGGCTGACGCGCCACCGTCATCATGCAGATGATCGCGAGTGGCAAACGCGCCCGCGGTAGCAGTCCGGCAGGCCGGAACGACGCTCGCCAGGGCGCACCGGACGGTTCTGCGAAAGTGCCGTGACGCGGGCAGGCCCGCGACGCCGGAAGGCAAGGGGTGCCAGCCCCGATGCCGCAAGGCGGACGCCAGCGCAGCCGGGTGCAAAGCCGGGCAGCGCGGCGAAGGCCGAACGCCAGCCGCAGCGGCGCAAGCCGATGCGGCAAGGCCCGAGGAAAGCCCGTCACGCCGCAAGCCGGCAGGGCAACCCAGGGCAAGGCGAACGGTGGCGCGAACCCGACGCGTGGCACGACACAGTGGCGGCTGGTGGCAACACCAGCCGCCATTTGCGTGCAGCGCGGCTGCAAGCAGCGCGAAGCGCAGCGCGCAGACTCGCGCCAGCGCGGCCAGCGGGGCGCCGAAGCCTCAGCTTCGGCGAACCCGTCTGACGTCAGGACGCGGCTTTGCCGCGGCCCGCCCCGCCACACCGCCACCCAAAACGCAAACGTCACGAAGTTCACGCTTTGAGTCGTGTTTTCCGTCCATCACGACCCGAATTTCTTAACTTTTTCTTTACAAATTGACAAAGTTGACAGATCGGACCCTCGCACAACCAGCCCATCCCGCGCCCACAACCGGCGGACGAACCCCAATCACTTCACCCATGTCAAAGAACCGATAATCGGGCTTCAGACTAGCAAAAACCGGCCCTGTAGGACAGTCGCCGCCCCTCAGGGCACCGCCGCGCTCGGCACTTCGCCGGCCAGCCCTGCCGCCACCTTTTCCGCCGTTTCCAGCACGCGCAGCACATTGCCGCCGGCGAGCTTCCGGCAATCCTCCTCGCTCCAGCCGCGGCGGAGCAGTTCGGCGATGAGGGCAGGGTAGGTTTCGACGCCTTCGAGGCCGGTCGGCGTGGTGTCGATGCCGTCGAGATCGCTGCCGATGCCGACATGGTCGTGGCCGGCGATCCTGGCCAGATGATCGAGATGGTCGGCGACCTGGGCGAGGGTCACCGGCGGCATCGGATTGGCCTTTTCCCAGGCAGCGAGCGCGGCTTCGGCACGCTCGGGCTGGCCGATGTAGAGGCCGGAATAGGGCGGGGCGTTGGCGCGGGCGCGCTCGGCGGCGCGGGCCGCCTCCCATTCCTGGCGGGCGCGGCTGACATAGCCGGGGGCGTAGTTGACCATCACCACCCCGCCATTGGCAGCGAGCAGCTGCAACACATCATCGGGCACGTTGCGCGGGTGATCGACAAGGCTGCGCGCCGAGGAGTGGGAGAAGATCACCGGCGCCTTCGACACCGCCATCGCCGCCTTCATCGTGCCGGGCGAGACATGGCTGATATCGACCAGCATGCCGATGCGGTTCATTTCATGCACCACCGCTTCGCCGAAGGGGGTGAGCGGCTTGGCGCGCGGGCCTTCGTTGGCGCTGTCGGCCCAGTCGTTGTGGCGCACATGCGTCAGCGTCATATAGCGGACGCCCAGCGCATAGAACATGCGCAGCGCCGGCAGGCTGTTGTCGATCTGGCTGCCGCCCTCCACGCCCATCAGGCTGGCGACCTTGCCGGTCTTCTGGATGCGGCGGATGTCGGCGGCCGTGCTGGCCAGCTCGAAATCCCGGGGGTGGCGGGCGACGATGCCGCGGATGATGTCGATCTGTTCCAGCGTCGCCTTCACCGCCGCCGGGCCGGTGATGTTGGCCGGCACCCAGACGCTCCAGAACTGCCCGCCGACCTGGCCGGCGTGCAGGCGGGGAATGTCGGTCTGCAAGGGGGTCTTGAAGCTGCGGCTGTCAGCGTTGAGATCGACCGACCACCATTTTTCGCCGAACTGGCCGCGCAGCTGCTCCGCCCAGTCATTGTGCCCGTCGATGATCGGCTGTGCCTTCAGCACGGCGCGGGCGCGGACGAGGAAGGGGTCAATAGGCGCGGCAATAGCAACCGAGTCAAACCCAACGATCAAAGCAAGTGCAAAAACCAACCTCCAATTTGTCACAATGACCTCCCTCGTATCGCTATGTTAATGACAAATTAGCATAAAATTTGCAATTGCATAAGGATTTTGACGCTGTATCGTAACGAAAAGATCTATGCAAACGTGGGGCCGTGCGCATCATGAATAATTTTAAAACTTCGCGAGTTTATGATATTTTTGTAAGTTCAACTACTAAAGATTTAGAAAAACACCGACTGAGTGTGACTGAAAAAATCACTAAACTCGGCCACAGGCCGATCGCAATGGATGCGTTTTCATCAGGTCATTTCACAGAAGAGTATATCGAATCACTTATTGAAAGCTGTGATATATTTCTGATTATACTAGGTCAAGCAATTGGTACTGCAAAGAGTAACCGAAAATCTTGGACTCAGTGGGAGTATGAAATTGCAAAATTATACAATAAACCTATTATATCTTTCGTTTTAGATGCTGATAGCATGAGAGGTCTTGAACCGAAAAGAGCTCTTGTAAAATTTCGTCAAGAAATAATTGACTCCGGAAAGATAGTTGGATTCTTTAATATTGCAAATATATTGTCTTTGCGTGATCAGGCCGCCGATTCAATAAGAGAAACGGTAAATATTTTAACTATAAATTCTTCAGGCGGCTGGATTCGTAATGAAGAATTGGAAAAATATGTTAAAAAAGAAACAGTACCATTCGATATGGTAAGCAATCCAAGTCTATCGAAATTGATGCTTAGATTTTTCGATCTAAGTGAAGTCGCTGATAATATGGAATCGGATATCGAAGAAAAAGAAGCTATAGGAAATTTTATATGGCGGATAATTTGCCCAAACCTTGAACACGATCCGGGAATAAAACGGATATTTATAGATGGGGGGTCTACTACCTTTCGAGTTTGTCAACAATTTAACAACTATATTAAAAATGTTCCATCTTATTTTCATAATCACACAAATGAAAAGGTGACAATTAGTACAAATAGTATACTCAATTTTTTAGAGCTATCTATGGGAATGGAAGGAGCTCTTCCTCCGTATCGGAATTTACATTTATATCCTCCACCTCCTATTGGAAAAACTGGAAAAACATTTGGAGCGCTTGTTAATATTACGCCAGAAACTGTCTTCTTTTATGAACAAAATGGATGGAATTTAAGCGAGAGTGCCAGAAATAGAATTTCGAAAACGACAGAAGAGTATACTGATTGGCTACGAAGGGATGGCCAGATTGGGCTATCTATAATGTCCGTTGCTGGATTCATGATTGACAACTACGTTCAAGGTCCTTGGGTTAAAAATCATTTAAGTATGCTGCTTGCACATTGTGTTCTCAGGTCAAAACAGCCTTGTCTCATGGTTATTGATGGAAGAAAATGGAATTTGCATCCGCAAACTCAGCAGGGTTTTCGTATATTTATAGATGGTTTGTCTTGGAACTCTATCGTGAATGAACAGCCTTTTGCTTTTGCAATTTCGACGTTAATAAATGATAAGCGTGCACAAATAGTATCATTTTTTAAAGAAGAATTCAAATTTGAAGTATTAACTGACGAATCAAAAACAAATGATGGAAGAAAAATATACCGAATATTCGCATTTAACAAATTATTTTCCCCGTTTATATACGGCGTAAAACGATAATATTTTCCTAATTTTATATATTATGGAATTTAAACATGCTCAATACTAACGAACGCGAATGCTACACTGCCGATCATGCGGCGTTCCGCGATACCGTGCGCAAGCTGTTCGACAAGGAGCTGATCCCCAATCTCGATCGCTTCGAGGAAGAAGGACTGGTGTCCCGGGATTTCTGGCGGGCGTGCGGTGACAATGGCCTGCTCTGCCCGACGATTCCGGAGGAGTACGGCGGCCTCGGCCTCGATTTCGGCTATAACGCCGTGGTGAACGAGGAGCTGGCCTATGCCGGCTCGTCCGCCGGCATCACGCTGCAATCCGACATCGTGGCCGATTACATCCTCGCCTATGGGTCGGAGGAGCAGAAGAAGAAGTATCTGCCGAAGATGATTTCCGGCGAGCTGATCACCGCCATCGCGATGACCGAGCCGGGCGCCGGGTCCGACCTGCAGGGCGTGCGCACCACCGCGAAGAAGGACGGCAATCACTATGTCATTTCGGGGTCCAAGACCTATATCACCAACGGTCAGAACGCCGATCTGATCATCGTCGTCGCCAAGACCGAGCCGGACAAGGGCGCCAAGGGCACCTCGCTGATCCTGGTGGAATCGGACCGCGAAGGCTTTGCCCGCGGCCGCAACCTCGACAAAATCGGCCAGAACAGCGCCGACACCTCGGAACTGTTCTTCAACGATGTGCGCGTGCCGATGACCAATTGCCTGGGCGAGGAAAACAAGGGCTTCATCTATCTGATGAGCCAGCTGCCGCAGGAACGGCTGGGCATCGCCATTTCGGCACAGGCCGGCGCGCAGCGGGCGTTCGACGAGGCGGTGAAGTTCGTCAAGGAGCGCAAGGCGTTCGGCAAGACGGTGTTCGATTTCCAGAACACCAAGTTCGTGCTCGCTAGCCTGAAGACCGAATTGCAGGTCGGCTGGGCGCATATCGACTGGGGCCTGAAGCGGCTGATGGCCGGCAAGCTGACCGCCGCCGAAGCCAGCGCCGCCAAGCTGTGGCACACCGAAATGCAGGGCCGCGTCGTCGATGAAGCGCTGCAGCTGCACGGCGGCGCCGGGTACATGAACGAATACCCGATCGCCCGCATGTGGCGCGATGCGCGCGTGCAGCGCATTTATGGCGGCACCAGCGAGATCATGCGCGAAGTGATTTCGCGGACGATCTGAGAGGTTTTGCCTCCGGTGGCCAGGGCCTCGGGCCCCGGCCACCGGCGGCCCCCTGCCGTTCCGCGCCTCGGTATTTCCCCCGATGCCGCCCGTGCCGCGCCGCCGCTATCCCCGGCCGGCCGCGCCGTCCTATCCAATGCGCTGAGTTTGGTCGCCGCGTGGCGATAAGCGCTGGATTTGGCGGGCGGGGCATGACAGTGACGATGCCGACAGCCATAGGAGAGGAACGTCCATGATTTTCGAATATAGCGCCAAGACCAAGGAATATATCGAGCGCGTTCGCGCCTTCATGGACGAGCATATCTATCCCAATGAAGACCGCTACCACCATGAAGTGTCGACGGGCGAGCGCTGGAAGGTGCTGCCGGTCATCGAGGAGCTGAAGCCGATTGCCCGCCAGGCCGGCCTGTGGAACCTGTTCCTCAACATCTGCGAGCATGACACCGGCGAATGGAAGGGCCCCGGCCTCACAAACCTGGAATACGCCCCGCTGGCCGAGGAAATGGGCCGCGCCGGCTGGTCGAGCGAAGTGTTCAACTGTTCGGCACCCGATACCGGCAACATGGAAGTGCTGCGCACCTATGGCAGCGAAGAGCAGAAGCAGACCTGGCTGAAGCCGCTGATGGCCGGCCAGATCCGCTCGGCGTTCCTCATGACCGAGCCGGCGGTGGCCTCGTCGGACGCCACCAACATCGAAACCTCGATCGTCCGCCAGGGTGATGAATATGTCATCAACGGCCGCAAATGGTGGTCGTCGGGCGTCGGCGATCCGCGCTGCACCATCGCCATCGTGATGGGCAAGACCGACCCCAACGCGGCCCGCCACGCCCAGCAGAGCCAGATCCTGGTGCCGCTCGATGCGCCGGGCATCACCAAGGTGCGCGCCCTCAACGTCTTCGGCTTCGACGATGCGCCGCACGGCCATTTCGAAGTGGTGCTCGACAATGTCCGCGTGCCGGTATCGAACATGATCCTGGGCGAAGGCCGCGGCTTCGAAATCGCGCAGGGGCGCCTCGGCCCCGGCCGCATCCACCATTGCATGCGCTCCATCGGCGCCGCCGAGCGCGCGCTCGAAAAGATGTGCAAGCGGCTGAAGTCGCGCGTTGCCTTTGGCAAGGCGATTTCGGAGCACAGCCTGTGGCACGAACGCATCGCCGATTCGCGCATCGCCATCGAACAGGCCCGCCTGCTGACGCTGAAGGCCGCCTATATGATGGACACGGTCGGCAACAAGGCCGCGGCCAACGAGATCGCCATGATCAAGGTGGTGGCGCCGAACATGAGCTGCCTGATCCACGACCATGCCATCCAGGCGCATGGCGGCGGCGGCGTTTCGCAGGATTACGGCCTCGCCAGTGGCTATGCCGGCCAGCGCACCCTGCGCCTTGCCGACGGTCCGGACGAGGTGCATCGTCAGGCCATCGCCAAGAACGAACTGCGCCGCTATAATTGAGGGGATCGCAGCCCCGGGAGGACGCACATGATCATCCTGGGGCTTGCCCTCGCCATGGGCATCGAAGGCCTGGCCGCCGGTGTCACGGTCCGGCTGAAGCCCGACAATCACCCGATGCTGGAAATCAACGGCGCGCATTTCAATCCGCCGGTGACGATCAAGGCCGATGGCTCGACCATCGCCGGCCTGCGCATCGTCAACAGCAGCGGCATCATCTGGCTGGGCGGCACCATCATGGCGCCGACCGCGTCAGAGCCGAGCGCCAGCCGCGGCTATGCCGCCCATGCCGTCAATGTCGAAGGGCTGCGCTTCGAAGGCGTCAGCTTCACGGCGGCGGCGCGCGGCCTGGTGGTCACCGACAGCCGCAATGTCACCATCCGCAATTCCAGCTTCACCGGGCTGCGCACCGATGGCATCGACGCGCCCGGCACCAGCCAGTTGCTGATCGAGAACAACCGGTTCACCGATTTCCGCCCGATCCTGCCAACGGGATCAAAGGCCGACGGCAATTGGAAGGATGGCGACCATCCCGATGCCATCCAGTTCTGGACGACAGCGACGAACCCGACGATGCGCGACATCATCGTGCGCGGCAATGTCATCATCGGCGATACCCAGGGCATCAGCACTTTCGGCCCGCGCGGCCAGGGGTATGACCGGATCGCCGTGACCGGCAACAGCCTGACCCTGTCGCGACAGGCCGGCATCGCGCTGTTCGCCTGCCGCGATTGCAGCATCACCGGCAACAGCGTGCTGGCGACCCCGGATTTCCCGAAAAAGGTCAATGTGCGCTTCGATGACAGCCAGGGACGGTTCTGCGGCAACAGCATCCCCAGCATTCCGCGCCATCCCGCCGCGGCGAAGTGCTGATCGGCGCGGGCGACAGGCCAATATCCGACTTGCGCGCGGGCGCGGCCCCTGCTACCCGCCCCCTCCTACCGGCCGGGATCCGATCCCGGACTGATGGCTGTGCGGCCATGGCGGAACTGGTAGACGCGCAACGTTGAGGTCGTTGTGGCCGAAAGGCCGTGGAAGTTCGAGTCTTCTTGGCCGCACCAAGCCCCTGTCCCCCGGCGCAGCATGCCGGCGCGGGTTACACGCCCGATCCGCAGCATGGCGCAGCACGCATCGGTGATGCCGACGATCGCGCCCTGGTGGTTGGCGAGCTGAAAGCGGCGGCCGGCACTGCCAAGGGCGCTGCCTTCATGCCAGACCAGCGCATCGCTGCCATGGCAGAACCGCGTCGTTGGTCCATTGGGGCTGCTGCTTTGGTAGAGCCGGCCCAGCCGGTCAAAAGCGAAGCTGGCGTTCGCGATGCCATTGGCAGCATGCGTGCACGGTCACCCTGGTTCCCTGTCACCGTAATTCCAATCGAAAAACCGTTCTGAAACAGTGGCTTGGCGCTTAACGCGACACGAACGCGACGCTTGTGGCGTGCAAGATTGCGGCACTGTTCGCGTTATGGTTTCAAAACCGACTTATAGAAGATTCGGCACCTGTAGGACAGAGCGGCCTCACTCCCGCGAGTCCTCCCGATCAGCGGCCTGGCATCAGCCTCCGGCGCGGGCCAAAGGGACGTGATGCAAGTGCACTGGCATCGTAGTTCCCATAGACCCGCCGTGCATGGCAGAGCCGCAATATCAATTTAGTGCACTGTCACCGTAATTCCCGTGCATGGCAGAGCCGCAATATCAATTTAGTGCACTGTCACCGTAATTCCCACTGTGAAAACTAGTGCACTGTCACCGCAATTCCAAATCATCGATCCGGGGTATGGGCCTGATTGAGGATTAGACCACATACAGCCCTACCAAACACCATCAATGCACACCGGTTATCACAATGAGGTCATCTCTCTCACAGAAGTCGGGAACTGGAACGCCATGGTATGTGTAATGACCAACGACATTATATGCCATCCCATTGCTGTGAAAGAACGCTCTTATAATTCTGACATTGAGATTAAGCGGTTTTCCCAAATTATTAATACGGTATATTTTTTTGCTCACCTTCCTGTTTACAATGGCATTATAACAATACCTTGTATCAAGAGATTTTGATGATACCTCGTCGTCAAAAACAAGAACCATGCCGCTATCAAACACAACATGGGCATTGTCGATGGTGCTGACGAGAAGCAAGGGCGCTGCCGCCATGTTCGCTAAGAACGAAAGTGGCATTAGTGAGTCCTCATTGGGCGGCACTGGCCAGAGCTTTGCGCCTGTCGTGTAGCTCCACCTGCAACCTGAGAACCACCGTTTCGACCAAATCTCGAAAGTTGTGCCAAAACCGCCGACCGCGACGCGCCAAATGAGCCTTGCACAAGCGTCGCCGAATACGCGCCATTCGCTTCTCGTCCGAAGCGCACCACGCCTTGGGGTGACACCAGATAGGCACGCCCTGTCTTATTCGCTGCCATCCCATCGTCCGGCCCAGGTGCAGGACTTGTATTCTCATCTGGGTCACTGGAACCATCGGGATGGCTATGCCCCGGATCACCTGAGCCAAATCGGCTTGGGGCTGCACTATAGGAAACGAACCCACCACAATTTTGAGCCGAATCAGCGTCGAAGACCGTTATTCCGGCATCTGTGACAGAAAAAAACTGTTCCGGCCCCGACAGCCGTATTTTGTGCTGCCGCTTTGCCGTAACAACAATCTCATCCTTCTTGTCAGGCTTGGTTCCATCATCGCCGCATTGAGCGGGCGGCGGCGGAGCAGCAGCCCCATCTTTTGGAGGAGGGGGCGTCCCAGTGCACTTTTCCAAAAGACCACTGGGATCAATGCCATTCATCGGATCGTTCCCCGCATAGGCATAGAGGTTGATCTGATCATCGTACCCGATGGGCTCTGTCTGCAGGAACCTCCCGATGAACGGAGAGTAGGCCCGGGCCTTGTAGTGGTAAAGCCCCACTTCAGGCAGGACGATCTGGCCGGTGTACTGGAACCGGCTATAGCCATCGAGACTACCGCCGCTGGCGCCATCGGGGATGCCATAGGGATCATAGCTCTTGATCCGCAGCATGGCGCCGCTCGCATCGGTGACGCCGACGATCGAGCCCTGGTGGTTGGCGAGCAGATAGCGGCGGCCGGCGCTGCCGATGGCGCTGCCTTCATACCAGACCAGCGGCTCATCGACGCCGGGGCCATGCACATAGCGGCGCAGCAGCGCGCCATTGCCATCATATTCCGCGACCAGCGCATCGCCGTCATAGAGGAACCGCGTCGTCGCGCCGCTCGGGGTGCTGGTTTCAAAAAAGCCGCCCAAGCGAGTTATAGACCAGCGAACTCAAACTGCGACGTTACGGGAACTACAGGTCTGACTAGATTAACTATTCTGTCCCCGGAAAGCTCTAAACTGAATAATTTCATACTTTAATTTATCGAAATAGATTTTGTATTTATTTTCAAACTCTATTACGCCCTGCAAAAAAGAATCACATATTTCTTCAGCAATCTTCTGTGAATTGTTTGACTGTATGACATTAAAATTTACGCGCTTACTTATGAAAGCAGATTTCCCATGATTTCTGCGTGATATCGACTCGCCTATGTCTTTGAACTCAGGAGGTAGTGCTATTGGTGCAATAATTATATGATTAATTTGACCAAAATCTTGCGCTTCGCTGAATAGAGAGTTTAGATTACTACATAATTTTTCGAGATTGTGCGACAATATTTTCCCAACTTCCGGAGTCGTAACGGATGTATTAGAAAATAATATCATTTTTATTTAGACCTATACAATGATTAACATTTAATGCTTAGAGGCGGCAAAGTCCCATAAGAGGCCAGATATTGAGAACAGCGGCTAAATTCTTCTGCTCTAGCAGCCCCTCTGCTAGCATGAGTCGAAAGAATTTCCATTCGAAAATTTCCAACACCATAGATCCAACTAATATATCTATTCAACGGATTAGAACTAGATGTAATGCCAAACTTTAGAACAGCATCGTTTCTATTGCTTACCAATTGATAAACATACGTCTGTCTTCGGGAGTTCAAATCGTTTCCATGCAAAATAGTCCACGCTCGATTTGCCGCTTTAGTGAGTGCCAGAGCCCCATCATACGCTGACAAACCGATCAAACCTCCAATCATTGCTCCTCCCGAGACAATGGTTGAATTCCCAACAACACACAATCCAACAGACGCAGTGTCACATGCAGCCGCCACAGATACACCTGTAACCGCACCAACTGCTGCCCCAAATGCTCCAGCCGCCGTTCTCTCAGTGTTTTGTTTGCTTTGCTCTTTTTGGATCAGCGAATCTTCTGCAACGCTGGCCGATGAACAGTAGCTATTAGGAGCCTCTCCTTTTTTATTTGTGACGCAACTGGAGTTATACATGCCAGTCGGGTCAGTGGCATTAACCGGATCATTCCCCACATAAGCATAGAGATTGACCTGATCATCATAGCCGATGGGGTCCGTCTGCAGGAACCTCCCGATGAACGGAGAGTAGGCCCGGGCCTTGTAGTGGTAAAGCCCCACTTCGGGCAGCACGATCTGGCCGGTGTATTGGAACCGGCTATAGCCATCGAGACTGCCGCCGCTGGCGCCATCAGGGATGCCATAGGGATCATAGCTCTTGATCCGCAGCATCGCGCCGCTCGCATCGGTGATGCCGACGATCGCGCCCTGGTGGTTGGCGAGCAGATAGCGGCGGCCGGCACTGCCAAGCGCGCTGCCTTCATGCCAGACCAGCGGCGCATCGATGCCGGGGCAAGGGACGCCCGTGGCCGTGCCGGATGGCCGGTGCCTAATTGTTCCGTGCCGCCAGCGCCCGTTCCTGTGCCAGCGTTTCCGCGCGGGCGCGGTCGATGTCATAGCCCAGCCGCGCCGGCGCGCCGATGACCAGGCTGACCGGGCGGCGCAGCGCCGGCGGGGCAGGGTCGGCATGGCCGAGGCGCAGGGCAAAGCCGATACGGCCAGCGCCGGCGGCGAGCGCTTCGGCATCTGTGGCAAAGGGTGAAGCCTGGCCGAGCTGGCGGGCGCGATCGAGCATTTCGGGCAGCTGGTTGAGCGGCTGGGCGACAAGGCCGCGCGCCGTGGCGATCAGGTGCAGGCGCTGCCAGGCGGCGCCGACGAGCAGCGCGGTGCGGCGGTCGTGCGGATCGGGGCAGGTGATCAGCGCATAGGCCGAGGCGCTGGGCAGATGCGTGTCGCGCGTCGCGGCCAGCCAATATCGGCCTTCGTCTTCCGGTGACGGGTCGGGCAGCATGGCGCCGGCAAAGCCGAGCAGCGGCGAGACGCCCGAGGTGCGCAGCGACAGCCCGTCCATCAGCCGGTCCTGGTCGCGGCGGCTGTGCCGGAACCAGCGGTGGCTGTCGGCCATCATCGCGGCATCGCCGGCAATGGCGGCGGTGGCGGCAGCGGTGACGGCAGCGAAGCGCTGGCCGCGTGGCGCGGCGGCCGGGAAAACGGCGATGCGGATATCGGCAGGGCGCGGAAAATCGGTCAGCGCCGGCAGATCGGCAGCCGCTATCGCTGCACCGGTCCATGGCCCGCGATGGACGTGGCGCCGGCCGATGGCGGGCAGCAACGGATGCGGCGCGGCGCCGGTGCCTTCGCCGCCCAGTTCCACCCGCGCGACATGCTGCGGATTGCCGGCATCGGGCAGCAGCCGCACCAGCGCGGCCCGCCCGGTCAGCGTGCTGGCCAGCGCCATGTTGTGGATGGCGGCGCCCAGCCCCGCCAGTCGCTCCCGCCCGAAGGGGTCCATGCTGCCGAGATTGCGGCCCGGCACCTCGAAGATGTCGACGCCCAGCCGGCCGACAGCGAAGCGCCAGGGCTGGGTATTGTGCGGGCTGCTCGCCAGCACCGCCGCGGCGACCAGCGCCAGCGGGCCCTGATGGCGATGCTGGTTCCAGTCATCCCAGGCGGCCAGCGCCGGGCTGCCGAAATCGACGACCAGTCCCTGGTCGATGGCGCGGGCCAGCGCGGCGGTGAGGGCTGCACCGCCGGTGAGGGCCAGGGCGGTGCGGCGGCTGATCATGCCGGGTGGCGTCTGGGCGTCTCAGCCGTTTCCCAGCGCGCGCGGATCGCATCCGCGGTGTCGCCCTGTTTCCAGCCGGGCGGACCGGCAATGGCCATCCAGCGGCTGCGCCAGTCGGGCGCGGCGACGATATCGCGGGCGATGCCCAGCCATTCATGGGTGGCGACCCACAAGGGATTGAAGCTGGCGAGGTTCTTGACGATGCCATAGCGCGGCGGCTCGGCATCCTGCTCGGCTTCGAAGGTGCCGAACAGCCGGTCCCAGACGATGAAGACGCCGCCATAGTTGCGGTCGAGATAGCGGGCGTTGGTGCCATGATGGACGCGGTGGTGCGACGGCGTGTTCAGCCAGAGTTCGAGGCCGAAGGGCAGGCGCTTCACCACTTCGGTATGGATGAAGAACTGGTAGACGAGGTTCAGCCCGGCGCAGAACAGGATCATCTTCACCGGAAAGCCGATCAGGAACAGCGGCAGGCGGAAGGCGAAGCTGAGCGAGAAGAATCCTGTCCAGGTCTGCCGCAGCGCCGTCGACAGATTATAATGCTGCGACGAATGGTGGATGACATGGCTGGCCCAGAACCAGCGGATGCGATGCGCGGTGCGGTGGAACCAGTAATAGAAGAAATCATCGCCGATGAAGCACAGCACCACCGCCCACCAGGTCACCGGCACGTCGAGCAGCCGATAGCCGTATAGCCAATCGCCGAGCGCCACGATGCTGCCGCCGAAGATGACCGCGGCAAAGGTGTTGCCGAAGCCCATCAGCAGCGATGTGCCGGTGTCGCGCCAGTCATAGGCCCCCTTCAGCCCGGCGCGGATGCCGAACATTTCCAGAAGAATCGCCGCGATGAAGATCGGAATGGCGATCTGGACGGGATCGGGAAAGCTCATAGCCGGGCCGCCCAGGGCGCGGCGGCCGTGCCGAGGTCGAGCACTGCCGGCGGGAACATCGGTTCGGCGAGGGCGAGACGCAGCCGGCCGGCCTCGACCTCAGCCTTGGCGCCGTTGACGATGCGGACCACCCAGCGATCGCCGAAACCGCGGACCAGCGCCACCCGGGCATCGCGCCCGGCGACCAGCGCGCTGCGCCCGTCGGCGGACAGCACCGCCTCGCGGCTGTCGAAATCATGCAGCGCCTCGGCGGCCAGCCGCTGCGCGTCTGCGGCATCGGCCAGCACCGGCGCACCGGCAAAGCCCAGCGCCCGCGCCAGCAGGACGATGGTGATGATGCCGAACAGCGAGGCCCAGATCATCGCTCAGCCCTGGGCGGCGAGGCGGCGCAGCGTCGGCGCCATGCCGGACACGTCATAGCCGCCGGCGTCTGCGGCCGCGATGATGGCGTCGCAATCGCCGCCCAGCGACGCTGCCGCCAGCGCCCAGAGATTGGTCGAGCGGGTGCCGGAACGGCAGAAGGCCAGTATCGGCCCGCCAGCGCGCAGCTCCGCCGCCATCGCCTCGACCTGCGCCAGAGAGAGCCCGGTGTGATCGACGGGGATGTCGGCATAGCGCAGGCCGGCGGCGGTGGCGGCAGCGCGCATCGTCGCCGCATCGGGCTGGCCGGGCGCTTCACCATCCGGCCGGTTGTTGATGATGGCGACATAGCCGGCGGCGGCGGCGGCGGCACAATCTTCGGGGGCGATCTGCGGTGCGACGGCGATATCGGGGGTGAGGCGGATGAACATGAGGCAAACCTTAGCGGCGGATGGTCGCGGGCGCCAGCGTCGCGCCGTGGCACTGGCCTCGCCACCGGAAACCCGGCTAGACGGGCGAGGACGGGGGGCAAGCCATTGCAGACTGACGACAAGCCGGCGGCCGATCTGTGGGGCCAGCCCCGCGGGCTCGCCGTGCTCGGCGCGACGCAATTCTGGGAATCCTTCTCGCTGTACGGCCTGCAGGGGCTGCTGACGCTCTACATGGTCGGCGCGCTGTTCCTGCCCGGGCGGTTCGAAGGCGTCATCGGCCTCGCCGCCACCCGCGCCGCCATCGAGAGCGTGACCGGGCCGCTGACCACCCAGGGCTTTGCCGTGCAATTGTTCGGGCTCTGGGCCGGGCTGAGCCGCTTCACGCCGGTGCTGGGCGGGCTGCTCGGCGATCGCCTGCTCGGGCGGCGGCGCAGCATCACGCTCGGCTGCCTGCTGATGACCGCCGGGCATTTCTGCATGGCCTTTGATGCCAGTTTCCTCATCGCGCTGCTGCTGCTGATGCTCGGCACCGGCTGCGCCAATTCCAACCTGTTCTCGCAACTGGGCAGCCTGTATCCGGCGGGCGATCGCCGCCGCGATGATGGCCTGCAGATCTATTATTTCATGCTCAACTTCGGTGCCTTTGTGGCGCCGATCGTCTGCGGCTGGCTGGGCGTGGCGCTCGGCTGGCACACGGCCTTTGCGGTGGCGGGGGTGGGCATGCTGATCGGCCTCCTCATCTACACGCTCGGCAGCCGCCAGCTGCCCGCCGATCCGCCGCGCGCCGTGCGGGCGGCGCGGGCAGCGCTGACGCCGCAGGACTGGCGGGCGGTGCGGTTGCTGCTGCTCGTCATGCTGGTGCAGGCGCTGTTCTGGGTGGCGCAGTCGCAGGTGTGGAATGTCTACAACCTCTGGGTGCGCGACCATCTCGACCGGGTGATCCTCGGCTGGGAGATGCCGATCCCCTGGCTCCAGGCGCTCGATGCCATCGCGCCCGGCCTGTTGCTGGCGCCGACGCTGTGGCTGTGGCGCTGGCAGGCGCGGCGCGGCGGCGAGCCCGATGCCATCACCAAGATGGCGATCGGCTGCCTGATCTTCGGCGCCGGCGTCGTCTGGCTGGCGCTGGCGACGGTGATGTACGGCGACAGCCCGGTGCCGCTGCTCTGGGCGGTGACGTTCCATCTGCTGTCGAACTGGGGCTGGATCTTCTTCGTACCGATCGCCGTCGGGCTCTATGCGCGGGCGGCACCGGCGTCGCTCAACGCCATGATGATCGGCGTCAACAGCTGCGCGGTGTTCGTCGGCAGCACGATCAGCGGGCGCATCGGCGGGCTGTACGAGGTGTGGGACGCCAGCCGCTTCTGGCTGCTGCACGCCGGCATCATTTCCGGCGGTGCGCTGCTGCTGTTGCTGGTGCGGCCGGCGGTGCGGCGGCGGCTGGCCGAGGTCGATGCGACGACGTGATTGCGATGGGCCGGTCGCAGCGTTATGCATCGCCCTGAAATCTGGGGGAGACCAATCATGAAGACGATGTTCAAGACGCCGGTGCTGGCGCTGGCCGCCGCCGCCGCACTGGCCCTGTCGGCCTGTGCCACCGGCCCGGCGGTGACCAGCCGCGCCGATACCAGCGTCAATTTCGCCGGCTATCGCAGCTTTGCCTTTGCCGAGCCGCTGGGCACCGACCGCAACGGCTATCAGACGATGGTCTCGCAGGTGCTGAAGGCCAGCGCCCGGCGCGAGCTGGAAGCGCGCGGGCTGGTCTATGATGCCGCCGCACCGCAGCTGATTGTCAATTTCAACGCGGCGCTGGCCGACAAGCTGCGGGTGACGACGACCACGGCGCCGACCATGGCGATGGGCACCTATTATGGCCGCGGCTATTATGGCTATCGCGGCGGCATGTACACGGCCTGGCCGATGTATCAGGACCAGACCAACGTCACCCAGTACAAGGAAGGTACGCTCAACATCGACGTCGCCGACGCCGGCAAGAAGCAGCTGGTCTGGGAAGGCGTCGTCGCCGGCAGCGTCGGCAGCAAGGCCCAGCAGAATCTGGAAGCGACGCTGGATGATGCGGTGACCAAGGCGTTCGCGCGCTTCCCGGTGGCGCGGAAGTAAGCCACTCCCTCCCCCTTGCGGGGAGGGCGACTCACCGAAGGTGAGCGGGGTGGGGGTCCCCGAGCGGCAACAGACAGGAACCCCCACCCCGCTCGGCTGGCGCCGAGTCGCCCTCCCCGCAAGGGGGAGGGCGTTTAGCCCAATCTCGCCAGCGCTGCCGCCAGCCGCTCGGCTTCGGCGCTGCGCGCGGCATGGTCCTCGCGGGCCTTTTCCACCGCTTCCGGCTTGGCCTTTTCGGTGAAGCCCGGCGAGGCGAGGCGGCCGGCGAGGGCGTCCCGCTCCTTGGCCGCGGCGGCGATGGCCTTTTCGAGGCGGGCCTTTTCGGCGGCAAGGTCGACGACCCCGGCGAGCGGCAGCACATAGGTGGCTTCGCCATGCACCAGTTGCAGGCGGCCGCCTTCGGCCAGGCTGTCGGCCGGCGTGATGCGCGCCAGCCGTTCGATGGCGGCGGCGTTGGCGGCCAGCCGCGCGATGGTTTCGGCGCCGGCGCCTTCGACGGCATAGCCGAGCTTTGCCCCCGGCGGCACATTGAGTTCGGTGCGCGCCGAGCGGACTTCGCTGACCAGCCCGATCAGCCATTCGATATCGGCACTGGCCGCGGCATCGACCGGCAGCGCGGCGGCATCCGGCCATTGCGCATGGATCAGGTCGCGGTCGCGCGCCCCCAGCTTGTGCCACAATTCCTCGGTCAGGAACGGCATCACCGGGTGCAGCATGACGAGGATCTGGTCGAGCGCCCAGCCGGTGACGGCGCGGGTTTCGGCGGCCACCGCCGCGTCGGCACCCTCGGCGAGCAGCGGCTTGGTCAGTTCCAGATACCAGTCGCAGAAGCGGTTCCAGACGAACTGGTAGATGGTGTCGGCATAGGCATCGAAGCGGAAGCCGGCGATGGCCGCCTCCAGCGCGCGGGCGGTGCCGGCGACTTCGGCGATGATCCAGCGGTTGACGGCGGCGCTGGCGGCCGGCGGCGCCGCCGCGGCCGAGGCGCCGATGCCGTTCGACTGGCAGAAGCGCGCGGCGTTCCACAGCTTGGTGGCGAAGTTGCGATAGCCCTCGACGCGCTTTTCATCGAGCTTGATGTCGCGCCCCTGCGTTTCCATCGCGGTCAGCGTGAAGCGCAGCGCATCGGCGCCATATTTGTCGATCAGCACCAGGGGATCGACGGTGTTGCCCTTGGTCTTCGACATCTTCTGGCCCTTGGCGTCGCGGACCAGGCCATGGCAGTAGACCGTCTTGAACGGCGGCACGTCGTCCATGAAATGAATGCCCTGCATCATCATCCGGGCCACCCAGAAGAAGATGATGTCGAAGCCGGTGACCAGCACATCGCCGGGATAATGGCGGGCGAGCTCCGCGGTGTTTTCCGGCCAGCCGAGCGTGGCAAAGGGCCAGAGGGCGGAGGAGAACCAGGTGTCGAGGACGTCGGAGTCCCGCGTCAGTTCGATGTTCCCGGCGAGCGCCTGTGCATCCGCTTCGCTTTCAGCGACGAAGCATTGGCCATCCGGCCCATACCACGCTGGAATCTGATGCCCCCACCACAGCTGGCGGCTCACGCACCAGGGCTGGATATTCTCCATCCAGTTGAAATAGGTCTTTTCCCAGGTCTTCGGCACGAACTGGGTCGCGCCGTCCTTCACCGCCGCCAGCGCCGGCCGCGCCAGTTCGGCGGCGTTCACATACCATTGGTCGGTCAGCCAGGGCTCGACCACCACGCCGGAACGGTCGCCATAGGGCATCTGGATGGTCTTGGCCTCGATCAGCTCGACGGCGCCCAGCGCCTCCAGATCGGCGACGACCTGCTTGCGCGCCTCGAAGCGGTCGAGGCCGATGTATGCCGCCGGAATCCCCTCCGCCGCGATGATCCGCGCATCGGCGTCGAAGATGTTGATCATGACGAGGTTGTTGCGCTTGCCCACCTCGAAATCGTTGAAATCATGCGCCGGGGTGATCTTCACGGCGCCGCTGCCCAGTTCCGGATCGGCATGGTCGTCGGCAACGATCGGGATGCGGCGGCCGGTGATCGGCAGCGTCACGAACTTGCCGATGACGGACTGATAGCGCTCATCGCGAGCATTCACGGCCACCGCGGTGTCGCCGAGCATGGTTTCGGGGCGCGTCGTCGCGACGATCAGATGGTCGCGGCCATCGGCCAGCCGCACGCCATCGGCGAGCGGATAGCGGATATGGGTGAAGGTGCCGGCGACCTCGCGGGTTTCGACCTCCAGGTCGGAAATCGCCGTCTTCAGCTTGGGGTCCCAATTCACCAGCCGTTTGTCGCGATAGAGCAGGCCCTGATTGTAGAGCGTGACGAACACGCGGGTGACGGCGGTGTTGAAGCCCTCGTCCATCGTGAAGCGCTCGTTCGCCCAGTCGCAGCTGGCGCCCAGCCGGCGCAGCTGGCGGGTGATGGTGTCGCCGCTCGTCCGCTTCCAGTCCCATACGGTTTCAAGAAAGGCAGCGCGGCCCATCTGCTGGCGCGTGGTGCCCTGGGTGCTTTCGGCGAGCTGGCGCTCCACCACCATCTGGGTGGCGATGCCGGCATGATCGGTGCCGACCACCCAGCGCGCATCCTCGCCCTGCAGCCGGTGCCAGCGGATCAGCACGTCCTGCAACGTGTTGTCGAGCGCATGGCCGATGTGCAGGCTGCCCGTTACGTTGGGCGGCGGGTTGACGATCGTGAAGGCTTCGGCGTCGGGACGCTCCGGGCGGAACAGGCAGTTCGCTTCCCAGTGGGCATACCAGCGCGCCTCGATATCGGCGGGGTCGAAAGTGGTGGGCAGTTGCTCGCTCATGATGGCCCGCGCCATGCCAGCACCTATGTTGCGATGCAATGATCGACGTCAATTGCGCTTCGCCGAGAGAGCCTTGCGGGGGCAGGAAAATCGCCCCATACCCCCGATCCGATGCAGAGCGCCGCGCAACACAGGCTTGACGAGACGGACTCTGGCGGCCCCCGGCTGGTGCTGTCGGGGCAGTTGACGCTTTCCGCGATCGGCCAGATCGAACGTGATCTCAGGGATATCCCTGGCCCGGTCCGCACCGTCGACCTTGCCGGGGTCGAGGAAATCGACACGGTCGGCGCCTGGGTCGTGTGCCGCGTCGCGCGGGAGCACGACAGCGAGATCACCGGCGCCAGTCCCGAAGCCCTGCGGCTGCTCGCGGCGATGCGGGATATTGATGCCAGCGGCGACACCCACCCGCACCGCCTGCCGGTGTGGGAACGCGTGCCGCTGGCCGTGGGCGAGAAGGTGTTCGGCGCGCGCGGCGGGATCTACGGCGTGGTCGACTTCTTCGGGCAGATCCTGATCGCCGCTGCCAACCTCGCCCGCCACCCCAAGCGCTTTCCGGGCAAGGCGTTGGTCCACCAGATGGAGCTGGTCGGCGTCACCGCGCTGCCGATCATCGGGTTGATGAGCTTCCTGATCGGCGTCGTCATTGCCCAGCAGGGGTCGGTGCAGCTCGAACAGTTCGGCGCCGAATCCCTGACCGTTAACCTCGTGGGCCGCATCACTCTGCGTGAGCTTGGCGTGCTGATGACTGCGATCATGGTCGCGGGCCGATCGGGCAGTGCCTTTGCGGCGCAGATCGGGACAATGAAGCTTACCGAAGAGATCGACGCCATGCGCACCATCGGCATCTCGCCGGTCGAGGTGCTGGTGATCCCGCGTATCATGGCGGCGACCTTGATGATGGTGCTGCTGGGTTTTTACGCTTCAGTGGCGGCGATCAGTGGCGGGGCGGTGGTCGGCCAGTTCGCGCTCGGCATCCCGTTCTTCACGTTCCTGCGGCGGATTCAGGAGGGGGTGC
>NKIQ01000041.1 GCA_002256005.1 Alphaproteobacteria bacterium PA4
CGAAGCGATCACCGCCGCCGCCGTAACCGCCGCCACCACCGCCGAAACGATCGCCGCCGCCGCCGTAGCCGCCGCCTTCAAACTGGTCGAACCCGCGCTCGCGCTTGTCGAAACCACCACCACGCCCGGAGCCACGTCCGCGTCGATCAAAGCTCATTTTTTATCCCAAGTCTTCCAATAGTCAGTACGAATGGGCCCGTCGGCGGCGAAGCGGTGTAGTCCAAAGCGTCGAAACCGAAATTGCACCGAGGAAGACACTACAGGAATTTGCCCGAGTCTGCGAGCGGTTATTAAATGCGGCGGATTCGGCGGGAATCCCCGCGAATCCCCGGCTTTCAACCACGCCGGGTAACAAGGCTGGCGATCCAGCCGGCAAACAGCGCCAATGCCACCGCGGCCAGGCCATAGGCGACGCTGTGATCCTGCGCGGCGACATAGATCCAGCGTTCGAACCCCGACTTGCCGATGCTGATCGGAGTCGACGAGCTGGCGATGACCCGGCCCTTGCGAATGAGGTGGATCTCCGCCGTGTAGTCGCCGACCGGCACCGCCGCCGGGATGGCAATGCGCGCCCGGTAGAGCACGTTGCGCGTCATCGTCACGCCGCCGGCCACCTCCTGAAACAGGCCGCGCTGCTGCTTGAGGGCGATCAACCCCTGTTCGAAGGCACGGGTTTCGGCGTCGCTGGCGGCGCTGGCCGGCGAGAGTTGCAGGTTGCGGATGCCGATCTCGTAGATGGCGGTGGTGCGGCTGTCGGCGAGATCGGCGATCGGCCGGGTGGTGGCGACGGCGTAAAAACCCGGCACGCTTTCGAAGCGCACGGCATCGGTGTTGAGCCAGATGCCCGCCACCCGCGCCTTCTTGCGCAAAGTCACCGGCTCCGCCGGACCGCGCACGACTACGGCGATGTCGGGCGGCGCATCGGGCACGGCGCCGGCCGGATACTGGATGGCGCCAAAGACCAGCAGATCGGCGCCCTTGAACGTGGTATTGATGTCGATGCGGCTCTGGCTGATGTCGGTGATCAGCGTCGTCGGTGCGGCTGCCAGCAGCAGCGGCGCCGCCGCAAGCCACACCGGCGCCAGCCGCGAAAGGCCCAGCCGCTTCATTGCGACGGGTAGAGCGCGTAGAGCGAGGCCGGCGTCCAGGTCAGCCCGATCAGCAAGCGTGCCGCCACCGCCAGCACGATCAGCGCCAGCGCCAGCCGCAGCCTTTCCGGCGCCAGCCGCTGGGCGGCCCGTACACCCAGTTGCGCACCGGCGACGCCGCCCAGCAGCAGCAGCAAGGCCAGCACGATGTCGACGGAGCGCGACGAGGTGGCGTGCAGCATCGTCGTCGCCGCGGTGACGAAGATGATCTGGAACAGCGAGGTGCCGACGACAACGCTCGCCGACATGCCCAGCACATAAAGCATCGCCGGCACCATGATGAAGCCGCCGCCGATGCCCATGATGACGGTCAGCACGCCGACCAGCGCGCCCAGCAGCAGCGGCGCCAGCGGCGAGATGTAGAGGCCGGATTTGTAGAAGCGCATCTTGCCCGGCAGCGCCGCGACGAGCGGCATGTGCCGACGCGTGCGCACGGGCGGCGCGCTGCCGCCGGCAGCGATAACGCGTGCGCGCCGCAAGGCGCCCAGCGCCTCCTTCAGCATCAGACTGCCGATGCCGCCCAGGAACAGCACATAGATGATGTTGATGGCGACATCGATCTGGCCGATCTTTTGCAGGGCACGAAAGATGATCTGGCCGATGCCGGCGCCGATGACGCCGCCCGCTACGAGCACGCCGCCCATCTTCAGATCGACCTGGCCGCGGCGCCAATAGGCGAGCGCGCCCGAAACACTGGCGCCGGTGATCTGGGTGGCCGACGATGCCACCGCCACTGCTGGCGGAATGCCATAGAAGATCAGCAGCGGCGTTGTCAGGAAGCCGCCGCCAACACCGAACATGCCCGACAGAAAGCCGACACCGCCACCCAGCAGGATGATGACCAGCGCGTTGACCGACATTTCGGCGATGGGAAGGTAGAGATCCATCGCCACCAGCCATAGCGCCGACCGGGCCGGCGCGTCACCCGGTCAATTGCAGCGCAGGATGCCGGGCCTTACTTCGGCGCCGCGGCCCTGGCCTCCGCCCGCTTGGCATCGGCGCGCTTCTTGAAATAGGTCCAGCTGGTTTCGTTGGGGCGGGCATCATCGCCCGGCGGCGGCGCGGTATAGGCCGGATAGCTGGCAGCGATCTCGTCGGTGATGACCTTGGGCAGGCCGGCGATGCCATCGGGCAGGGTCTGGCCGACAGCGTTGAACACCAGCAGGCCGCCGCGCCCGGTCATTTCCATCCAGGGCAGCCAAGGCGACATGCGCACCCAGGCGATGGCGGCATTGGCGCGCGGTTTGCTGGCGTCGAGCAGATCGTCTTCCCGGACGAAGAAGTCGAAGATCTCCATCGAATGATACTGATTGCCGACATATTGCTGGTAATCGCCGCCCATCGGATTGGTGTACCAGAGCGGGATCACCGCCGGCATGAACACCCGGCCGTTCTGGATGCGGCCTTCGAATTTGTAGGGCTTGCCATCCGCCCCGATCGGAAACAGCGGTGCGCGCATGTTGACCGGATCATTGGCGACATGAACGACATCGACGGTCTTGCCGGTCCAGGGATTCTGCCACTGACGGAGGATCTCACCGGTCTTGGGATCGAGATAGAACATCAGCTCGCGGCTGACCTGGCGCACGCCCTTGCCCCGCACCGGATCATTCACCGTCACGCACTGGCGGATGTTCATGCCCTGCAGGTCGAACAGATGCTTGTCCGGTTCGCCTTCGACTCGCGAATAGACTTCGCCGACCCAGTGATAGACGACCGATTCGCCATCCTTCGCCGAACACTGCACCTTGCGGAAGGCGGTGACCGCATCATCGGGTTTCGACAAATCGAGGCGCTTGGGCGCAGCGCTGGCAGCGGACATCATCCCCAAGGCAAGCCCGGCGAGCAGCAAAGGCTTCAGCATGACGCATCCCCTCAAACGGTGTTTTGATTGACTTCGCAATTTGTCCGGACAAATTAGGGCGACGTCAAGAGGAGAGACCATGCGCCGGGGAGTGATCGAGGTCGGGCCGCAACGCTATCGCGAAACCTATGGCCGCGCCTTTGAGGAGTTCACCGTCGGTGATGTCTATGAGCATCGCCCCGGTCGCACCATCACCGAGAATGACAATATCTGGTTCACGCTGCTGACGATGAACACGCATCCGTCGCACTTCGACCATGTCTATGCTGCCAAGACCGAATTCAAGAAGCCGCTGGTCAATTCGCCACTGACCGTCGCCATCCTCGTTGGCATGAGCGTGTCCGACGTCAGCCAGAAGGCCGTCGCCAATCTCGGCTGGAAGGAAATCCGCATGACGGCACCGGTGTTCGCCGGTGACACGTTGTACGCCGAAAGCGAAGTTATCGAAAAACGCGAGTCGAAATCCCGGCCCGAACAGGGCATCGTCACCATCAAGACAGTCGGGCGCAACCAGGACGGCGTCATCGTCTGCGACTTTCTGCGCACCATGCTGGTGTGGAAACAGGGCTATGGCCCCGGCGAAGACTGAGTGAGAACGACCATGGCCACTGCCTATCAACAGACCCGCGGTGTCGACGCCGCCTTCGAAGCCCAGCTGATGGACGCCATCGACAAGTGGATCGATCGCGAGCTGCGCCCGGTGGTGATGGCGCATGACCATGGCGACATCTGGCCGGAAAAGATCGTCGACCAGATGGTCGATCTCGGCCTGTTCGGCGCCACCATCGGCGAGGAATATGGCGGCCTCGGCCTGCCCGCCACCACCTATGCCAAGATCGTCGCGCGCATCAGCAGTTACTGGATGGCGCCGACCGGCATCTTCAACAGCCATCTGATCATGGCGCTGGCCATCGAAAAGTTCGGCACGCCGGCGCAAAAGGCGAAGTGGCTGCCCAAGATGGCGCGTGGCGAGATCCGCGGCGGCCTGGCGCTGACCGAACCCGACGCCGGCACCGATCTGCAGGGTATTCGCATGACGGCGCGACGCGATGGCGACGACTATGTCATCAACGGCACCAAGACCTGGATTTCCAACGGCATCAAGGGCCATGCCTTTGCGCTGCTGGTAAAGACCGACCCCAATGCCGATCCGCGCTACAAGGGCATGAGCCTGTTCATCGCCGACAAGGGCCTGCCCGGCTTCACCACCGGCAAGAAGATCAAGAAGCTGGGCTACAACAGCATCGATTCGGGCGAGCTGATCTTCGACAATTGCCGCATCCCGGCCGACCAGCTGATCGGCGGGGTCGAGGGCCAGGGCTTTTTCCAGGCAACCGGCGGCCTGGAGCTGGGCCGCATCAACGTCGCGGCGCGGGGTGTCGGCCTCGCCGAAGGGTCGCTGCGCCTCGCCACCGACTATGCCCAGCAGCGCAAGACCATGGGCAAGGCGATTTCGGAGCATCAGGCCATCCAGCTCAAGCTCGGCGAAATGGTCACCCGCGCCCGCGCCGCCCGGCTGCTGACCATGGACGCCGCCGAAGCCTATGACCGCGGCGAACGCTGCGACATGGAAGCCGGCATGGCGAAATATTTCGCCAGCGAAGCCGCCGTGGCCAACAGCCAGGAAGCCATGCGCATCTATGGCGGCTACAGCTATTCCAAGGAATATGACATCGAGCGTTTCTATCGCGATTCCATGCTGATGTGCATCGGCGAGGGCACCAACGAGATGCAGCGCATGATCATTTCCCGGCAATGGGTGAAGCGGAACCCGGCATAAGGGCAGGCCCCGTGACTCTCCCTCTCGCCGGCACCCGCATCCTTAGCCTCGAACAATATGGCGCCGGGCCCTATGGCACGATGTTCCTGGCGCAACTGGGTGCCGAGGTCATCAAGATCGAACCGCCCAAGGGCGGCGATTCGGCGCGCGCCACCGGGCCCTATCTGCTCGGTGAGAATGACAGCCTGTTCTTCCAGACCTTCAACCTCAACAAGCGCTCGCTGACGCTCGACCTGAAGTCCGCCGCCGGACAGGATATTCTCCATCGGCTCGTCAAGACGGCCGATGCGATGACCAACAACGCCCGCGGCGACCAGCCGGCGCTGCTCGGCATCGACTACGCCGCGCTCGGCGCCCACAACCCCGCCATCGTCTGCGTTCATGCCTCCGCCTATGGCCGCAACAATGATCGTGCCGCCTGGCCGGGCTATGATTATCTGATGCAGGCCGAAGCCGGCTTCCTGTCCGTCACCGGCGAGCCCGATGCGCCGCCGACGCGCTTCGGCCTTTCCATGGTCGATTTCATCACCGGCACCATGCTGTCCACCGCCACGCTGGCCGGCATCCTCGATGCCCGCGCTACCGGCAAAGGCCGCGATCTCGATGTCAGCCTGCTCGACGCGGCGCTGCATCAGACCAGCTATCCGGCGCTCTGGTATTTGAACCAGGGCCATGACATTGGCCGCACGTCGCGCTCCGCCCACCCCTCCGTGGTCCCCTCGCAGCTGATTGCCACCGCCGATGGCTTCGTCTTCATCATGGCACAGCTGCCGAAATTCTGGGAGCGCCTCGCCGATGAACTGGGCCTTTCGGCGCTGAAGTCCGACCCGCGCTTCGCCAAGCCGGCCGGCCGCCTCGCCAACCGCGACGCGCTGGTCGCCGCCATCGAAGCGGTAACGTTGACGCAGCCGACCGCGCACTGGGTCGCGGTGCTTGGCGGCAAAGTGCCGGTCGCCGCCGTCAACACCCTGTCACAGGCGCTCGACAGTGACTGGATGCAGGTCAATGGCATGGTCACCGACGTCATCCACCCGACCGGACCAATGCGCATCCTCGCCAACCCGATCCTCGTCGATGGCCAGCGCCTGCCCAACCGCGCGGCACCGGCGCTGGGCGCGGACACGGCGGCGCTGCTCGCCGAAATCGGCATCGGGCTGGGTGAGGCGACGGCGTTGAAGGCGGCGGGGACGATTTGAAAATCAAGAGCCTCCGGCGGCTGGGGCCTCAGGCCCCAGACCCCATCTGTTGAAAGCACACAATTGGCAATCTGGTCCACAATCGATCGGGGTCTGGGGCCTGAGGCCCCAGCCGCCGGAGGCAATCCTTCCTCGAAAGCAAGATCGCCATGGGCAAGCTGACCGGCATCCGCGTCGTCGACCTGTCGCAATTCCTGCCCGGGCCGATGCTGACGGTGATGATGGCCGACCAGGGCGCCTGCGTCGTCAAGGTCGAGCCGCCGGCCGGCGATCCGGCGCGGGCGCAGGGGCCGTTCGAGGCCGGGCACAGCGTCTGGTTCCGCAATCTCAATCGCGGCAAGCAGGCGGTGACGCTCGATCTGAAGAGCGAAGCCGGCAAGGCGGCGCTCTGGGCGCTGCTGGCCGAGGCGGATGTGCTGGTCGAAGGGTTTCGTCCAGGCGTGATGGCACGGCTGGGCTTTGACTATGCCAGCGTCGCGGCGCGCCATCCGGGCATCGTCTATTGTTCGATCTCGGCGTTCGGCCAGACGGGGCCGATGGCCGATCATCCGGCGCACGACATGGGCGTCTGGGCGGAATCGGGCCTGCTGGCGCTGAATGACGGCGCCGATGGCACGCCGGTGGTGCCGGGCGTGCCGGCGTCGGACATGACGGCGGGGCTGACCGGGCTGGCGGCGGTACTGATGGCGCTGATCGGTCGAACACAGAACGGCCGCGGCGATTACATCGACATCGCCATGCTCGACACGCTGTTGCCGTGGAGCGCGCATATCGCCGGCCTGGCGCTGGCCGGCGGTCCGGCGCCGCGTTCGGCAGAGCAGCGCTCGCTGGGTGGCGCCGCCTTCTACAATGTCTATGCCTGTGCCGATGGCCGCCACATCGTGCTGTGCGGCCGTGAGTTGAAGTTCGCGCGGACACTGCTGACCGATCTCGACCGGCTCGATCTGCTGCCGCTGGCGGAGGCCGAGGCCGGGCCGGCGCAAGCCCCGCTGCGCGCCTTTCTCGCCGCGACCTTCGCGCAGAAGACCCAGGCCGAATGGACCGCCTGGTTTCATGGCCGCGATGTCGCCTTTGCGCCGGTGCGCGACCTCCGCGACGGTCTGGCCCGTTCCGGCCTGATCGTCACCGATACCGACGGCGGCCACCATATCCGCCCGGCCATCCGCTTCGCCGGCGAGGCGGATTGGGTGCCGGCGCCGACACCGGCGCGCGATTGAACCATCCGCTTTTCCTGCCGGCGCTTTGCGCCTAGCCTGTCGGCTGTCATGGAAACCGCCCCCACCTATCTGGTCGTCATCGACGACAGCCCGGAAAGCCGGGTGGCGCTGCGCTTCGCGGCGATGCGGGCGTCCCATGTGAATGCCAAGCTGGCGTTGATTCACGTGCTGCCACGCCCGGAATTCATGCAATGGGGGGGCGTGCAGGAAGCCATGGCCGCCGAGGCCCGCACCGCCGCCGAAGCACTGCTGGCATCGATGGCAGAGGAAGCCGTTGGCATGGGGAGCGCAGCGCCGGTGACGACCATTGTCGAGGGCGAAGCGACCACCGCGATCTTCAATCATGTCCGCCAGAATGCGGGCATAAGGGCGCTGGTGCTGGCTGCGGCCGCGAAGGGCACTCCGGGGCCATTGGTCAGCTATTTCGCCGGGGAGCGTGCCGGGCAATTGCCCTGCGTGCTGATCATCGTGCCAGGTGGACTGGCGCCGGACCGGCTGGAATCGCTGACCTGATCAAAACAGGACGGATTCAATCGTCTTTGCGCTTGATTTGCCAGAGCGATGCCGCCACATCGCGCTGACAGGCGATTTTCCTCCGCGAGGCCATGATGTTCATCGAAACCGAACGCACCCCCAACCCGGCGACCCTGATGTTCCGCCCCGGCCGCAGTGTCACCGACGGCAGCACCGCCGATTTCGCGACGCCGGAAGCCGCCGAAGCCTCGCCGCTGGCCGCGGCATTGTTCGCGCTTGGCGACATTTCGGGCGTATTCTTCGGTATCGATTTCATCAGCGTGACCAAGGCGGAAGGTTCGGCCGACTGGGCGAGCCTGAAGACCGAGGTGCTCGGCGTGCTCGTCGATCATTTCAGCTCCGGCGCGCCGCTGTTCAGCGCCGCGCCCAAGGCCGCCGCCGTGCATGACGATCCGGAAGATGCCGAGATCGTCGCCCAGATCAATGAACTGATCGACACCCGCATCCGCCCGCAGGTCGCCGGCGATGGCGGCGATATCGTCTATCGCGGCTTCAACAAGGGCACGGTGTTTCTGGAAATGCAGGGCGCCTGCGCCGGCTGCCCGTCCTCGACAGCGACGCTGAAAATGGGCATCGAGTCCCTGCTCAAATATTATGTGCCGGAAGTCACCGACGTTCGCGCCGTCTGAAAAGGATCATCATGTCGGGATCACCCCTGGATACGGCGGCGCTCGACCTGCTGTTTCGCGACGCCCGCACCTATTACACCTGGGATGCAACGCCGGTGACGGCCGCCGACCTGCAACAGCTATATGACCTGGTGAAATTCGGGCCGACATCGGCCAACACCTCGCCCGCTCGCTTCCTGTTCTGCAGCAGCAGCGCCGCGCGGGAACGGCTGGCCGCCTGTGTCACCGACACCAACAAGGCCAAGGTGCTGGCCGCGCCGGTCACCGCCATCGTCGGCATGGACCTGGATTTTGCCGCGCGCCTCCCCGAGTTGTTCCCGCATGCCGATGCCCGACCCTGGTTCGCCGACCCGGCGGTGGCGCAGCAGACGGCGTTCCGCAATTCGTCATTGCAGGCCGGCTATTTCATCATGGCGGCGCGCGCGCTGGGCTGGGACACCGGGCCGATGTCGGGGTTCGACAAGGCCGCGGTCGATGCTGCCTTCTGGGCGGGCACCCGCGTCGAAACGAATCTGATCATCTCGATCGGCAAGGGCACCCCGGAAATGATGTGGCCACGGCTGCCGCGGCTGGCGTTCGAGGACGCTGCGCGCATCCTGTGAGGACGCTGGCCCTGTCGACCGCGTCGCCGGCCCTTTCGCTGGCCCTGTTCGAAGACGACAGGCTGGTGGCGCATAGCCATGATGTCATCGGGCGCGGCCATGCCGAACGCACCCTGCCCGCCATCGTCGCGTTGCTTGGGGATCGCCGGGCCGACGCCATCATTGTCGATATCGGCCCGGGCAGCTTTACCGGCATCCGCATCGGCATCGCGGCGGCCCGGGCTCTCGGCCTCGCCTGGGGTGTGCCGGTCAACGGCTGTTCGGCCAGCGCCCTGGTGGCGGCCCAGGCCTTTGCGATCGCGCCGACGCTGGCGGCGGTCACGGTCTGCCTCGACGCCGGTCGCGGCCAGATCCTGCAGCAGATCGTCGGCCGCGACTATGTGGCATCGGCGCCAATGATCATGGCGTCAACGAGCGTCGAGACAGGCGCCAGTTGTGCCGGGCCGATGGCGGGCGCCGATGCCGTGCACCAGGGCCAGCCCGACGCGCGTTTTGCGCTGCATCTGCCGCCGGCGGCACGTGCGCATTCGCCACAAGCAATTTATGTGCGGCCGCCCGACGCCATATTGCCGCTGTAGAACAAGTTTCCTAAAAGAAAACATCATGATCGACCGGCGGTTTGTGTCCTCTTTTCGGTTTGTTGCGCTGTGAGCAGCCTGGCACCACCGGTGATTGCTGCGGCCGATGAACGACATCTCGATGCCTTGATGGCGATCATGCATGCTAGTTTCGATCCACAATATGGCGAAGCCTGGTCGGCGCTGCAGTTGAGCGGTTCACTGGCGCTTGTCGGCAGTTATGCGCGCAAGATCATGACGTCAGCAAGCGACGTCGCCGGCTTTACCTTGTGCCGGGCAGCCGGACCCGAAGTCGAATTGCTGCTGATTGCCGTCAGCCCGCAACAGCAAGGTCTGGGACTGGGTCGCATGTTGGTCACAGCAGCGGCCGATGATGCTCGTCGACGCGGAGCGAGCGAGTTGTTTCTTGAAGTGCGCGAGAACAATCTTGCCGCACGCGCGCTCTATCAAACGACGGGGTTCGTTGATGTCGGTCGACGCGCTGATTATTATACCGGTGCAAATGGCACTCGATTTGCTGCCATTACCATGCGGCGGTTATTGTCTGGATAGATTTTAATTTCTGCTTCTCTTGCATCTTAATAAAATTGTAGCCATGGAAATTTTCGCAGGGGGTGGGCCCTGCGGAAGTTAAGGAACGGTAAATGACAGAGACCAACCAAGCACATGCGGAGCTATTGGCGCTAACCGCGGATATCGTGTCCTCACATTTCGCCAATAACAGCGTTGCTCCCGTCGATGTGCCCGGCGTCATCGAAAGCGTTTACGCGACCCTTTCGCGCCTCGGATCGCCAGTCGAAGCGCCGGTTGCACGCCAGGAACCTGCCGTTTCGGTGCGGTCTTCGATCAAGCCCGATTACATCATCTGCCTTGAAGACGGCAAAAAGCTGAAGATGCTGAAGCGTCACCTGATGACGCGCTATGGCATGACCCCCGACGATTATCGCGCCAAATGGGGCCTGCCGGCCGACTACCCGATGGTCGCGCCGAATTATGCCGAACAGCGCCGCACGCTGGCCAAGTCGATCGGCCTCGGCACCAAGCGCGTTGCCAAGGTTGGCGGCAAGCCGCGCGGCCGGCCGCGGAAGAACCCGGTCTGATCCTGCTCTGATCTCGGCGAAGCCGGTCTGCTACGACCGGTCCCGCTTGCTCATCGTCCTCCGCCCGCCTATTTGATGGCGGGCGGCAGGAGAGATGATAACCCATGGGCGCTACCATCGATGTCGAGGCGCTGTGCCTGAAAAAGGGCCTGCGCATCACCGAGCAACGCCGGGTGATCGCGCGCGTCCTATCCCAGGTCGATGATCATCCCGATGTCGAGGCGTTGCACCGCCGTGTCGCCACGGTCGACCCGAAGATTTCGATCGCCACCGTGTATCGCACCGTCAAATTGTTCGAGGAATCGGGCATCATCGAACGCCATGACTTTCAGGGCGGCCGGTCGCGTTATGAAACGGTGCAGGACGAGCATCACGATCATCTGATCAATGTCGAAACCGGCGAAGTCATCGAATTTCATGATCCCGAACTGGAAGAATTGCAGGCCCGCATTGCGGCGCGGCTGGGCTTCCGGCTCGTCGATCACCGCATGGAACTTTACGGCGCGCCGTTGAAGCCCGGCGAATAGCACCGCATCGTGGCGGACACAGCCATTTCACCGGCCATTCGCCGCGCCCGGCGCAGTGTGCGCTTCCAGCGCTTCGGCGTGGCCAAGGGCGTTGCTGGCGCGCTGACCACCGCCTCGCTGGTGGTGCCGGCGGAACTGGCGCTGCAGGCCATCGGCGGACGCAACACGCCACGCTTGCCCATGCTGTTCCACAAGGGGTTGAGCCATGCGCTCGGCATCCGCATCACCAGCCATGGCCGGCCCTTGCGCACCAAGGGCGTGCTGTTCGTCGCCAATCACATCTCATGGGCGGACATTCCGGTGCTTGGCGCCCGTATCCGCGCGGCCTTCGTCGCCAAATCGGAAGTTGGCGGCTGGGGTGTGGTCGGCTGGCTGGCGACGCTGGCGCGCACCGTCTATGTCGAGCGCAGCCGGCGCAGCAGCACTGGCGAACAGCGCGACACCATCGCCGACCGGCTGGCCGCCGGGGACAGCATCATCCTGTTTCCGGAAGGCACCAACAATGACGGTGTCGATGTGCTGCCGTTCAAATCCTCGCTGTTCGCGGTTACCGATGGCCGGCCCGACATGATGATCCAGCCGGTGACCATCGCCTATACCCGCGTCAACGGCATGCCGGTGACGCGCGAACGCCTGCCCGATCTGGCCTGGGTCGGCGACACCGAACTGATGCCGCATGCTGCCGGACTGATGGCACTGGGTCGTATCAAGGCGGAGCTGCTGTTCCATCCGCCGGTGCGGGCCGGCGACTTTGCCAACCGCAAGGCGCTGGCTCGGCATTGCGAAGACCAGATCACCGAAGGCTATCGCCGGCTGATGCGGGGATGACCGGGCAGCGCACAGCCGCTATAACCGGCGCATCACCGCCGGAGTCGCCGCAACCAGTGTCAGCCAAGCCCACCCGCTATCACGTCAAATCCTTTGGCTGTCAGATGAATGTCTATGATTCGGAGCGGATGGGCGACCTGCTCGCCGCCGAAGGCCATGTCGCGACCGACAGTCCCGACGATGCCGACATCGTCGTGCTCAACACTTGCCATATCCGCGAAAAGGCCGCCGAAAAGCTCTATTCCGACATCGGCCGGCTGCGCAAACCTCGCGCCGATGGCGGTCGCCGCACCATCGTCGCCGCCGGTTGCGTGGCTCAGGCCGAAGGCGCCGAGATCGGCCGCCGCGCGCCGGCGGTCGATGTCATCGTCGGCCCGCTCGCCTATCACCGCCTGCCCGATCTGCTGCGCGAGGCCGCGGCGATTCCGGAGGATGCCCGCGGCGCGCGCTGGGGCCGCGCCATCGATACCGACATGCCGGCCGAGCCGAAATTCACCCAACTGCCGGCGCGGCGCCACCAGGGCGCCAGCGCATTTCTGACTGTGCAGGAAGGCTGTGACAAATTCTGCACCTTCTGCGTCGTGCCCTACACCCGCGGCGGCGAAGTCTCGCGCCCCTTTGCCGATCTGGTGGCCGAGGCCGAGGCGCTGGTCGCCGCCGGCGCCGTCGAGATCACGCTCATCGGCCAGAATGTGAATGCCTATGGGCTGGAGCTGGGCGGCGGCGAAACGCTGGCCCGGCTGATCGCGACGCTCGCCGACATCGATGGGCTGAAACGCATCCGCTACACCACCTCGCACCCGCGCGACATGAGCGATGACCTGATCGCCGCCCATGCCGAGATCCCGAAGCTGATGCCCTATCTGCATCTGCCGGTGCAATCGGGCAGCAGCCGCATCCTGAAGGCGATGAACCGCGCCCATACCCGCGAATCCTATCTGGCAACGCTCGACCGGGTGCGCGCTGCCCGCCCCGACATCGCCTTTTCGGGGGACTTCATCGTCGGCTTTCCGGGCGAGACCGAAGCGGATTTCGAAGCGACGCTCGCCATTGTCGCCGAGGCGCGATACGCTCAGGCCTATAGCTTCAAATATTCCATCCGCCCCGGCACGCCGGCCGCGGCGATGCCCGACCAGGTGCCGGAGCCGGTGAAGGAAGAACGGCTCGCGCGCCTGCAGGCCGCCATCACCGCAGGCGCGCTCGCCTTCAATCTGGCCAGTGTTGGCCGCCGCACCGAAATCCTGCTCGAACGCCCCGGTCGCAAGCCCGGCCAGCTGATCGGCAAGACGCCCTGGCTGCAATCGGCGGTGGTCGACGTGCCGGGCGCGAAGATCGGCGACCTGATCGCCGTCGAAATCACCGCCGGCCATGGGAACTCCGTCGAAGCTCGCCCCATCCCCACCCTCCAGCATGAAAGCGTGCCTGCCTGATGTCGAAAAAGCCCGGACGTCCTCCTGTCGTCGCCAGCGATCGCGTCCGGCTCGAGATCGAATTCGAGAAGGTCTATCTGCTGGGGCCGTTGTTCGGTGAGTTCGACCAGAATCTGATCGCACTGGAAGGCCAGCTCGGCGTCTATATCTCGGCGCGCGGCAACAAGGTGCAGGTGGAGGGCGAGGCCGATGCCGCCGCCCGCGCGCGCGATGTGCTGACGACGCTCTACAACCGCCTGTCGCATGGTGAAAAGATCGACGCCGGCGCCGTCATCGGTGCCGTCGCCATCGCAGCCGACCCTTCGCTCGATGGCCTGGTCAGCGCCGATTCAGGGCTGGCCAGCACCGCCGTCATCCGCACCCGCCGCAAAACCATTGCGGCACGCAGCCCAACACAGGTCCGCTACATCGAGGCGCTGGCCCGCGATTCGATCATCTTCGCCCTCGGCCCCGCTGGCACCGGCAAGACCTATCTGGCAGTGGCACAGGCGGTCAGCCAGCTTATTGCCGGCTCGGTCGATCGGCTGGTGCTGTCGCGCCCGGCGGTGGAGGCCGGCGAACGGCTCGGCTTCCTGCCCGGCGACATGAAGGACAAGGTCGACCCCTATCTGCGCCCGCTCTACGACGCGCTCTACGACATGCTGCCCGCCGAACAGGTCGAGCGGCGTCTGGCCTCCGGCGAGATCGAGATCGCGCCACTGGCCTTCATGCGCGGCCGCACGCTGGCCAATGCCTTCATCATCCTCGATGAAGCGCAGAACACCACGCCCCTGCAGATGAAGATGTTCCTCACCCGCTTCGGCGAGCGCAGCCGCATGGTCGTCTGCGGCGATCCCAACCAGGTCGATCTGCCCAATCCCGGCGCCTCGGGCCTCGCCGATGCCGTGCGCCGACTGGATGGCATCGAAGGCATCTCGACGCTGCGCTTCTCGTCCAGAGAAGTCGTCCGCCATCCCATCGTCGGCCGCATCGTCGATGCCTATGAAGGCCCGCCACAGGATGGCTGACCGATGCTGCTGACCGAAACAAGTGTCGCCAGCCACCTGTGGCCGGCGCACGACTGGGCGGCGCTGGCCAGTGCGGCGGTCGCTGCGGCCTTTGCCGAAACCCCGCATGGCGGCCTCGCCGCCAGCACGGCCGAGGTCGAAACCAGCATCCGGCTGAGCGATGATGCCGAGGTGCAGACGCTCAACCGCCAGTATCGCCACAAGGACAAGCCGACCAATGTGTTGAGCTTTCCGATGGTCCAGGTGGACCTGCTCGATGGCCTCGCCAACAGCGATGACGGTGAGATCCTGCTCGGCGATATCATCCTCGCTGCCGAAACCTGCATCCGCGAGGCGGCGGAAAAGGCGTGGGCGCTGCCCGACTATGTGCAGCATCTGATTGTCCATGGCCTGCTTCACCTGCTAGGCTATGACCATGAACTCGGCGAAACCCAGGCGACCGCGATGGAAGCCCTTGAATCGGCGGCCTGCCGCAGCCTCGGCCTGCCCGAACCCTATCCCGGCTAGAGTTTGCTTCGTTCAGTCGGCACCAGCCCGCTCCCCCGCCCGGCCGCCCCTATAGCGTGTACGCTGTGGGGGGCCGGGC
>NKIQ01000007.1 GCA_002256005.1 Alphaproteobacteria bacterium PA4
GGCCACCCACTAAGGATAATCCCGATGGGTGGCCGGGCGGGGGAGCGGGCCGGTGCCGACTCCACTTCATCGCAATCGGTTTCAACCGAACAGGCTGGCGACCACGCTGACCGACAGGGCGACGACACCGATATTGTAGAAAAACGCCAGCAGGCCATGCGCCAGCGCCAGCCGCCGCATCCGGCCGGAGGTGATCTGCACGTCGGAGACCTGGAAGGTCATGCCGAGCACAAAGGCGTAATAGGCGAAATCCCAATAGTTGGGCGTCGTGTCGGCGCCGGGAAATTCCAGCCCGCCGCGATCGCCGTCCGGGCCGCGCAGATAATAGACATGGGCATAATGGAGGGCGAACAGGCTGTTGGCAAAGGTCCAGGCCAGCACGAGCGACAGGGCGGCCAGCGCAACGCCGTGGCGGCCGCCATCCTTGGCCAGTTCCACCCACACCGCGGTGACGACGATGCCGACGATGAACAGCGCCAGCCCGGTCAGCACATGATGGTCGGGCTCGTTGCCGGCGGCGCGGCGGCGCATCGCCTCGGCCCGGTCGCGGCGGAAGATGCGGAGCAGGGCAATGAGGAACACGGCGGCGCCGCTGTCGAAGCCGATCAGCAGGGCGCGCGGTGGCGGCTGGACGGGCAGCAGCGCGGCGGTGATCAGCAGCGTCAGCGCCGCAAAGGCGATGAAGTGCGGATAGCGGCGGAGGAGGCTCATCGCCGCGACAGGATCAGCCAGCCGGCGAGTGCCGACAGGATGGAGCCGGCGAGGATGCCGAGCTTGGCGGCCATGTCCTGCGGCGAACCTTCGCCGAACGCCAGCGCGGCGATGAACAGGCTCATCGTGAAGCCGATGCCGCACAGCACGCTGAGGCCCCACAATTGCCGCCAGCTCGCCCCGGCCGGGGCATCGGCGACGCCGGCGCGGACCAGCGCGGCGATGGCGCCGAACACGCCCAATTGCTTGCCGAGCAACAGGCCGAGCGCGATGCCCAGCGGCACCGGCGCCACCGCATCGGCCGGCGCCAGCCCGCGCAGATCGACGCCGGCATTGGCGAAACCGAAGATCGGCACGATGAGGAAAGCCGAGATCGGCGCCAGCGCATGTTCGAGGCGGAGGAGGGGGGATTCACTTGCTTCTGGCGCGCCGCGCGTGCGGGTCAGCGGGATGGTGAAGGCCACTGCCACCCCGGCCAGCGTCGCATGGATGCCCGATTGCAGCACCGCGAACCAGACCCCGGCACCGACCAGCAGATAGGGCCACAGCGCCTGCACGCCGCGGCGGTTGCAGGCCACCAGCATGGCGAGGCCGGCCGCCGCCGCCGCCAGCGCCGGCAGGTTCAGGCTGTCGGTATAGGCGATGGCGATGATCAATATGGCGCCGAGATCATCGATGATGGCGATGGCGGTCAGCAGCAGCTTCAGCGACGCCGGCACACGGCTGCCGAGGAGCGCGAGCACGCCGAGCGCAAAGGCGATGTCCGTCGCTGCCGGGATCGCCCAGCCGCTGAGGTTGGCCGTGTGGTTGCGGTTGATGGCGAGATAGATCAGTGCCGGGGCGATCATGCCGCCCAGCGCCGCCGCGCCGGGCAGGATGCGGCGCGGCCAGCTCGACAATTCGCCATCGACCAGCTCGCGCTTCACCTCCAGCCCGACGAGCAGGAAGAACAGCGCCATCAGGCCATCGTTGATCCAGTGCAGCAGCGACAGCCCGGCGACAGGGACGTGCAGGGCGTGGCCATAGGCTGCGGACCAGGGCGAATTGGCGACGAGCATGGCCAGCGCCGCCGCCGCCATCAGCACATAGCCGCCGGCGGCCTCGGTGTGCAGCAAATGCCGGATGGCGGTGAGCGGGCGACGCGGGGTCATGGCGCCGGTTTAGCGGGTTTTCGGGGCCGGGGTAGCGATTTCGGTTGAGGCCATGTCCCTGTCATCCCGGGCTTGACCCGGGACCCAGTTTCTCTTGGCGCATGTAGAAGTAGAAGCTGGGTCCCGGGTCAAGCCCGGGATGACAGAGAAGGTGCCTCAGCGGCTGGCGTAATTCTGGTCCACCCAATCACGATAGCTGCCGTCCAGCACCGCTCGCCACCAATCCTCGTTATCGAGATACCAGCGCAGCGTTGCGGCAAAGCCCTGTTCGAAGGTGCGCGCCGGCGCATAGCCGATCTCGGTGCGTGCCTTGGTTTCGTCGATCGCATAGCGGCGGTCATGGCCGGGGCGATCGGCGACCGTGGTCTTCAGGCTGGCGGACGGGACGCCGCGCGCGGCCGGCGCGTGCGGGAAGCGTTCTGCCAGCGCCGGATCGGCGGCAAAGGCGGCGTCCACTGCCGCGCACAGCGTGTCGATGACGGTGATGTTGGGCAGTTCGGCGCCGCCGCCGATGCAATAGGTTTCGCCGACGCGGCCGCGCAGCAGCACCGCCTCGATACCGCGGCAATGATCCTCGACATGCAGCCAGTCGCGGATCTGCATGCCATCGCCATAGATCGGCAGCGGCCGGCCATGCAGGGCATTGATCAGGAACAGCGGGATCAGCTTTTCGGGGAATTGATAGGGGCCGTAATTGTTGGAGCAGTTGGAGGTCGTGACCTGCAGGCCATAAGTGTGGTGCCAGGCGCGGACGAGATGGTCGGAGGCGGCCTTTGAGGCCGAATAGGGGCTGTTCGGCGCATAGGGCGTCGTCTCGCTGAACGCCGGATCGTTCGGCCCCAGCGTGCCATAGACTTCATCGGTCGAGACATGGTGGAAGCGGTGCGGCTTGCCGCCATCGGCCAGCCACACGGCGCGGGCGGCGGTGAGCAGGCTCATCGTGCCGAGGATATTGGTGTCGATGAAGGCGGCGGGGCCATGGATCGAACGGTCGACATGGCTTTCGGCGGCGAAGTGCACCAGCGTGTCGATGTCATGCTCGCGCAGCAGGCTTTCGACCGAGTCGGTGTCGCGGATATCGGCCTCGACCAGCGACACGCTGTTGGCGCCGGCGAGGTTGGCGCGGTTGCCGGCGTAGGTCAGCGCATCGAGCACCACGACCTTGTCATTGGGGTGATGCTGGCGCCAGTAATGCACGAAATTGGCACCGATGAAGCCGGCGCCGCCGGTGACGAGGAGGTTGCTCATGCGGCGTCCTTCAGGGCTTGCAAACAATCGCGCAATTCGCTGCGCCAATGGCGGGCGGGGCCGGTGACGGCCCAGCTGCTCGTCTTGTCGAGCACGCTATAAGCCGGGCGGCGCGCCGGGGTCGGGTAGTCGCTGGTGCGGATGGGAATGACCGGCACGGCGCGGCCGAGCAGGCCCAGCGCCAGCGCTTCCTCCTGGATGGCGACGGCGAAATCATACCAGCTGGCGGCGCCGGCATCGGTCCAGTGGTGCGTACCGGTGACGCCGGCGCCGGCCAGGGCCCAGAGCGTGCGGGCCAGGCCAAGCGCGTGCGTCGGCGTGCCGATCTGGTCGGCGACAACGCGGACTTCGTCGCGCTCGCGCATCAGGCGCAGCATGGTGTGGACGAAATTGGCGCCGGCCGCGGCATAGACCCAGGCGGTGCGCACGATCAGCGCGTCCGGCCCGGCGGCGATTTCCCCGTCCAGCTTGGTCTGGCCATAGACACCGAGCGGGCTGGGTCTGGCATCGGGCGCATAGGGCGAGCTGGCCGTGCCGTCGAAGACGAAATCGGTGGAGACATGGATGAAGCCAAGGCCATGGGCGCGGGCGGCGGCGGCGAGCATCGCCACGGCATCGACATTGATGCGGCGGGCAGTAGCCTCATCACCTTCCGCCTTGTCGACGGCGGTATAGGCGGCGGCGTTGACCAGATGGGTGGCACCGGAGGCGGCCACCACTGCTGCCACCATCGCCGCATCGGTGATGTCGAATGCGGCTTCCGGCGGGGCAATGACGCTGCTGCCGGCCGGCACACAGGCCTGCAGGGACCGGCCGAGCTGGCCGCCGGCGCCGGCGATCAGGAACTTCATGCGAACACCTCGGCATCGGCGAGCAATGGCGCGACCGCATCCTTGCCCGACAGTTGCGGCACCATATCGCCGAGCGGCCAGTCGATGCCGATGGCCGGATCATCCCAGCGGATGCCGCGATCGGTCGGCGCATTGTAGAGCGTCGTGCATTTGTAGAGGAAATCGGCGCTGTCGGAGAGCACGCAGAAGCCGTGCGCGAAGCCCGGCGGCACATAGAGCATGCGCTTGTTGGCGTCCGACAGTTCATAGCCCACCCAGCGGCCGAAATGCGGGCTGGAGCGGCGGATATCGACAGCGACATCGAACACCGCGCCGCTGGTGACGCGCACCAATTTGCCCTGCGGCGTGCCCAGTTGGTAATGCAGGCCACGCAGCACGCCGCGCGCCGAGCGGCTGTGATTGTCCTGCACGAAATCCATGTCCAGCCCGGCCGTGGCAAAGGCGCTGGCGTTCCAGCTTTCGAGGAAGAAGCCGCGGTCGTCGCCGAACACCTTGGGCTCGATCAGCATCACGCCGGGCAGGGCGGTTTCGGTGACGATCATTCAGGCACGTCCCTGGTAAAGGCGGCGGACAAGGCCGGCAAAGGCGCGCAGATGCTGCTTCACCGGCGCCTTGCGAGCCGCGGCGGCCAATTGCAGGCCATGGTAGCGCGGCCAGGGCCGACCCGAAACGATCAGCGCCGATAGCCGCGCCAGCAGTTCCTTTTTCCGGCGCGCCTGTGACGGCTGCATCAGCGCGATCTGCGCCATGTCGAGTGGCTGGGTTTCGAGGCGGCCCGCCGCACGGGCGGCATCGATGGCCGCAAGGCCACGCGCACTGCGCGCGATGATCAGGCTGCGGCCGTCACGCTCCTCGAAACTCGGATAGCCCTTGTCGTCGCCGATCCAGGCATCGGCGCAGGCGACATCGGCGGAATTGCCGATGGCATCGGGGCAGATCTTGCAGCGGAACTGCACTTCCTTGGACAGGATGTCGCCCCAGCTGTCGGCATAGCTCATGCGGGCCTGGCTGCCATCCTTGCGCGTGGCGGTGGCAAAGCCCGGCCAGCCGTCGCCGCGATAGCGGAAGCTCGCCACATCGTCGGGCTTCACGCCCAGCTTGTCGAGAATGCGGCCGGTGCCGGCGGCGCTGGGAATGCCGGCGCAGAAAAACGCCAGCATCAGCGGCACCTGCGCATCGATGCGGGCATCCTGGCGGGCGCGGGCGCGCAGCGCGGTGACATCGCAGGGCTTGCCGACAAAGGCGAAGCGGCCGCGGGCCAGCCAGGTTTCCAGATCGGCGAGCGGTGCCGAGGCGGTATAGCGCGAGCCGGCGGCGGCAAAGACTTCATCGCGGCTCTGCGTCGCGATGGTGACATTGGCGGTCGGCAGCAGCGGATCGGCGCCGGTCTGCACGACGAAATCGACCATGCCGGTTTCGAGCGCATGGACGAGCAGCGCCGAGATGCCGCCGCCCGACGAGGCCTGGTGGCGCAGCGCCGCATCGGTCGAATGGCCGGTGCCGGTGAAATGCGAACGGCCCCACAGCGGATCATCGACCGGCGCACCGGCTTCCGGCCGTTCGTCGACGATGATGCCGGGGCAGGCGGCGGCGATGGCGGCATCCTGGGCGACGCTGATCGGGGCGAGCTGTTTCGGCCGCAGATAGCCGGGCGCCTCCATCGTCATGGTGACGGCGCCGGGGGCGATCGCCGCGCACAGACCGCAGCCGGTGCAGGTGCGGCCACGCGCAACGCGGGTCAGGGCCGGGGATGCCATTTGCGACATGGGTGGTGTCAGCCTGCCATCTTCAGCTGGGCGAGCAGATATTCGCCATAGCCCGACTTGCGCAGCGGCTCCGCAATACGGGCCAGCTGTTCGGCGGAAATGAAGCCCTGCCGCCAGGCAATTTCCTCGGGGCAGCAGATCTTCAGGCCCTGGCGTTCCTCGACGATGCGGACATAGAGCCCGGCATCGAGCAGCGAGCCATGGGTGCCGGTATCGAGCCAGGCAAAGCCGCGGCCCATCAGCTCGACATTCAGCTTGCCGGCTTCGAGATAGAGCCGGTTGAGATCGGTGATCTCCAGCTCGCCACGCGGCGAAGGCTGGACGTCACGGGCCAGGCGCACGGCATCGCCATCATAGAAATACAGGCCGGTGACGGCATAGTTGGACTTGGGCGCGGTCGGCTTTTCCTCGATGGTGGCAGCGCGGCCATTCGCGTCGAAGGACACGACACCATAGGCCTGCGGGTCCTTGACATAATAACCGAACACCGTGGCGCCGTCCTCACGGCCATCGGCGCGCGCCAGCAGTTCCGGCAGGCCATGGCCGTAGAAGATATTGTCACCCAGGATCAGCGTCGACGGGCGATCGCCGATGAAGTCGGCGCCGATATGATAGGCCTGCGCCAGTCCCTTCGGTTCCGGCTGCACGGCATATTCGATGTGCATGCCCCAATCGGAACCATCGCCGAGCAGGCCGCGAAAGGCGGCGCTGTCGCCCGGCGTGGTGATGATCAGCACCTCGCGGATGCCGGCCAGCATCAGCACCGACAGCGGGTAATAGATCATCGGCTTGTCATAGACCGGCATCAGCTGCTTGGAGACCGGCTTGGTCAGGGGATAGAGGCGGGTGCCCGAGCCACCTGCCAGAATGATTCCGCGTCTTGCCGTCATATCTGCTCCTGGGGCTGCCCCCCGCACGCCCGGTTGCCCGAGATTGTCATTTCAACACGAACGGATGTCCGGCACCAAAGCCCGATAGCGTGCCGGATAACGGCAAGGCAAGGCGGCGGCAACCGCCAAGCTGGTGTCGGTTGCCGATTTTGCGCCTTCAGGCGCTGCCCAGCTTGCGCTGCACGACGACATAGTAAATCGCGTTGCGGAACAGGATGGTCAGCGATGTCGTCAACGCGGCACCGATGATGCCATAGGCCGGGATCAGCGTGACGCACAGGACGGCCATGACGATCAGGCCGGCCAGCGACAGTCGCGCCGACCATTTTTCCTCACCGGTCATCAGCAGCACCGATCCCAGCGAGCCGGCCAGCACGTTGCACAATTGCCCCAGCGCCAGAATGCGCAGCGCCGGCGCTGCCACGACGAATTCGGCGCCGAACAGGCCAAGGACGAATTCCGGGAATATCAGCGTCAACACCAGCAGCGGCGACGACAGCACCAGCATGGTCATGATCGCCTGCCGGGTGATCTTGCGGATCTCGTCGACCCGGCCCACCGCCCAGGCCGCCGCGACCCGCGGGCCGGTGACGGTGTCGAAGGTGGTGACGACCAGCGCGATCAGGCTGGTGATCTGCCAGGCGGTGCGGAAATGCCCGACCTCCGTCACCGATTCATAGGCGCCAAGGCTGAGCAGGACGATCCAGTCGAGCAGCATGCGGCTGAGCACGATGAAGGAGATTTTCCAGCCCTGGTGCAGCAATGGCCCGGTGGCGAACGGGGTGGGCGTGCCCCAGCCGCGCGCCGCCCGGGCGTACAGCCACCAGGCCGCCAGCGAGCTGAGCGCCGCCATGCCGAAATAGAGCAGCGAGACGCCCGTGGCGGCGATCGGCGTCCGGCTGATCAGAAATCCGCCGAGGATCGCCACCGACATCAGCATGGCCAGCGGGCCATCGAGCAATTGTGCCGCCAGGACCCGGCCGCTGCCGCGCAGCGACGATATCGCCAGCCGGTTGAAGGTGACCGGCAGCACCGCCACCGCCGCCACCAGCACCAGGTCTTGCGCCAGGCCGATATGCAGCAACCGGTTGAGCAGGGCATCGCCGCCCAAGCCCAGCAGCAGGCCGACAAGGATCGCCGCCGCCATGGCGATGCGTGTCGCGGCCCGCGAGATGCCGCGCGCGCTGCCGGTGTCACCGGCGCGAACACTGCCGGCCATGGTGCGCAACAGCAGATAGTCCAGCCCGAACAGCGCGACGGTGGAGGCGACGGTGGCGGTGGTCAGCGTCAGCGCGAAACGGCCGGTGACAGCGGCGCCCAGAAAGCGGGCGACCATGAAGCTGAAGCCGAAACTGAGGCCGGCGCCGATCAGCTTGATGGCAAAGGCCGCCACTGCCTCCGGCACATTGGGGTTGGCGCTGGCATAGGCGCGGGCCCGGGCCAGCGATTGCCGAACCGGCATGGTCAGCGCCCGATGGCGGCGAATTGCCTGGTCAATTCGGCGGTATAGTCTTCCAGCCCGGCCGTGATCACCGCATTGCCGGCGGCGATATCGCCCGCCACCACCTTGCGACGGGCAAAGGCATCGAGAATGAAGGCCAGCGCCGCATCGGTGCCCATGCTGCGCGCCGGCACGGTCCAGGGATAGTTCAGGCCGCCGAACAGGCCTTCGAACTTGCGACTGTAGCTGATCGGCACCACCGGCACACCGGCCGAATAGGCGGCAATCGTGGCATGCATGCGTGCGCCGGTGAGGAAATCGAGCCCGGCAATATAGGATTTGGCTGCCGACGGGGACGCGAAATTGGGAACGCGAACGACGTTGGGAAACTCGGCCTTGAGCGCGTCCGACGCCGCGCCATCATCGTCGCGCGGCATTGCCGGGGCGATGACGTGTGGAACCAGATGCACTTCGACGCCGGGCATGGCGCTGAATTCGGTGATCAGCCGCCGTGTCAGGGCCGGATAATCGAGCGTCAGGCCATAATCATTGCTGCTGCCATAGCCGCCACTCATCAACAGGCCCGACACGTTGATGCCGACCTTGATCGGTTCAACCGGGCTGCGCACCGGCCGGTCGAAGGGCAGGGCAAACGCAACGTCGATGACCTGGCGCGCCTTGGCCGTCGGGGCCATGCGGTGCAGCACGTCCATGGACAGCGGATCGCGGGCAAAGACCATGGCGGCGCGGCGGCAGGCCCAGGCAGCGACACTGGTGTGCAGGCGATGGCTGAACGGACCGATGGTCTGCGGCGACAGGATCAGCGGCACGCCGGCCCAGATCGCCAGCGCCTTGGTCGACATCAGATAGGCGAAACGCTTGTTGGGATAGATATCGGCAAAGCTGTCGCCGGCGCCGATATCGAGCATGATGTCCATCGTGCGCATGTCGGCGAAATAGCCGCCGGGCGAGATCATGTAGCGCCCGTCGATCGTCCGCACTTCGATATCGTCACCGACGATATAGGGTGTCGCCACCTCGCGGCCACCGAACAGGGTGAAGTGCGGGGTGACGCCGGCCCGTGACGCCGCCTCCCGCGCCAGCGCGATGTTGCCGACGCTGAGCGCGCCGACCCCAAGGTTGCCGGCGGCGGCCGAATGCCAGAGCAGCCCAATCCGTAGCACGGTCACGTTTGCGCAGCTCCGGTCCGGTCGTGAGGGAAAATGGCGGGAACGATCTTACTTCGCGGCAGCGGCCGGCGCCGCGGCCGGCGCGGTGGTCGGCGCCGGCACCCCGGTGCTCCGGCGTGTCGCTGCCGCCTTGGCCGCTTCGGCCTGTGCTTCCTTTTCGGCCGCCTTGAAGTCGGGCGGGCCATAGCCCTTGCCATAGACGATCTTGGGCTTGAACGCCTCCTGCACCTTCTTCAGCTCGGCCGCCAGGCGCTTCTGCGTCTCCTGGCGCTGCAGCACGTTCTGGGCATAGGCAATGGCCTTTTCGCCGATGAAGGGCTGGGTCGAGGTGTTGGTGATGTTGTTGACATAGATCACCGGCGCCGGCGCACCCTGCGGCTGATCACTGAAGATGAACGGCTCGCCATTGGCGGTGGCCGAAATGCGCAGGATTTCCTTGGTCAGGGCCGGGTTGACGGTCAGGCTGTCGAGCTGCTGCGGGGCCCGGCGAAACTCGATATTGGCATCGGTCAGCACACGCTCGACATCCGCCATGGTCTTGGCATCCTTCAGCGGCAGCTGGTCGATGTTGGCGGGCCGCAGGAACTGGATCTGGTCGAGCGTGAAGATCTTGCGATCGCCGAACACCGGCGGGTTCTCGGCGATGAACTTCTGCGCGGCTTCCCGGGTGATTTCCGGCACCTTCTTCTGCACATCGGCCTGCAGCGCCTGCACCAGCAGACCTTCGTTGGTGCGGGTCTGGGCCAGCAGGAACTGCGGGTTCTGGTCCAGCTTGCGACTGACGGCTTCCTGCGACAGCATCTTCCGTTCGATGACGCGTGCCAGTGCCACCGACTCCACCAGCTTGCGCGGTGCGTTGCCGGTGGCGTTGCCCATCAGCGCCAGCTCGGCGTTCAGTTCATGAATGGTGACTTCCTTGCCATCCACCGTCGCCACGACCTGACCTTCCGGTGCCTTGCCGGACTTGTCGCAAGCCGAAAGCGCGAGCAGGCCCAGCGTCGACGTCGCCAACAGAGCAATGCGAGAAATGCGCATAGAGATCCTTGAATGCAGAGTTGGATTTGCGGACCCGTCAATGCGCGGACGCGCGGTCAGGGTCAATATGTAACGCCGAACAGCGCACGCATTATAGCCCATGCCTTGTCCGGCTGCCGGCGCAGCAGCCGTTTGCCGGCAATCGCCAGCGTCAACAGCCAGTGCCAGGCCAGCAATGGCGGATGGTGCAGCCGCGTAAAGCGCAGCCGCGACCGGGTCAGCCAATAATCCGAAAAGGCGCTGCGCGCACCGGCGGCGCCCGACGATCCGATCGAGCCGCCTTCCTTGTGCCAGACGATGGCGCCATGGGCGAAGCCGATATCGAACTGTTCGTCACTGCGCGTGGCCCAGTCGATTTCCTCATAATAGAGGAAATAGCGCTCCTCCATCGGGCCGATCTTTTCGAGAAACGGCCGGGTGACGGCCAGGGACGCGCCGAGAACGAAATCGGTTTCGCGAACGACGTCCGCCGGGTTGAAGGGCGCGCTGATCGACTGGCCGATGCCGATATTCTGCGATTGTCCGGTCCAGCGGTTGAAGCGGCTGCCGTTCAGCGCCTGCACCGCATCCGGCCGGTGGTAATAGCGCACCACCGTGCCGCACATGCCGATGCGCGGCGACGCCTGCATGCGCAACAGCAGCGATTCCGCCGCCATCGGATCGATGACGGTATCATTGTTGAGCAGCCAGAAATAATCGAGGCGACGATCGCTGAGCAAAAGCCTCAGGCCGACATTGTTGCCACCGGCAAAGCCGAGGTTGCCACCGCTTTCGACCAGGCTGAGCTGGGTGTCGCTGACGCCGCTGTTGCCCGGCATCTCGCTGGCGCGGAACCGCCGCGTTGAAATCGGCTTGCGGATCGGCGGCTGGATCAGTCCCGCCATCTGCGGATTGGCGGCGGCGGCGACGCGCTGGCCGGCGGCCCATTCCGCAATGCGGTCGAGAGAGCCGTCCTGGGAATCATTGTCGACCACCACCACGCGGATCGGAATGGTGCTGCGGAAGACCGATTCCAGACACTCGATGGTGTCGGTCCAGCGGTTCCAGTTGACCAGCACGATACCGAGCTGCGGTTGCGGGGCACGCTTGCGATCCAGCGTCGAGGCGGCGCTCTGGCTGGTGGACATGATCGAAGGCCTTGTCACTGGCGGTATCGCTGGCGGTGTCACTGGCGGTTCCAGCTGTCGACCTTGGAGGCGTCGCCGCGCTGCCCGGCCAGGCGCAGCATTTCGGCGGCGCGATAGATGCGGATACGGGCCAGCACCGCCAGCCCCTTCAGGCGGTTGCCGACGCCCGACAGGCGATCGGACGTGATCAGACGCACGCCATCAACCGGTATCGACGCGATCATGGCGGCGGCCCGAGCATGCCAGATCAGCATCGGTCGCCCCGCCGCCTTGTGATCGTGGAACTCATGCCCGATATGGCGTTCCCACTTGCGCTGCAGGGCAGCGAAATCCGGGCGGGCCGGGTGATAGATGCGCATGGCCGGCACATAGCGGGGCGGATAGCCGGCGGCATGGGCACGCAGGCCCCAGTCCAGATCCTCGGCCTTTTCGATGCCGCAGAACGGGCCGACCCGGCCGTGGATATGGGCGGCAATGGCCAGATTGCCGGCACCGGAAAAATTCTTCTTCTCGATATAGAGTTGCTGGCGAAAGCCGAACACGGCCTCATAGGCCTCGATATCCGTCAGCCGGCTTTCGTCCCTGACATCAATACGGACATCGCCGCCGATGACCGCCCGTTCCGGGTCGGCCTCCACCGCATCGACTGCGGCCTGCAGCCAGCCGGCTTCGGCGCGGCAATCGGCATCGATGAACACCAGCACCGATGCGCGGGCCGCCGCAATGCCGCGGTTGCGGGCAAGACCCGGCCCCGGCTGCGGCTCCAGCAGGAAGCGCACGGCGGGGAAATCCGCCTTGACTTGGTCCATCGACACCTTGGAACCATTGTCGACCACGATGATCTCGGCATGACCGTGATCGAGGTGCTGGCCGGCGACCGATGTCAGGCAAACCGCCAGCACATCGGGCGTGTTGAGATGCGGGATGATGACGCTGACCCGCGGCGCATCCGGGGTAACGCCGGGCGCAGCAGAGGTATCGCCGACCGGCGTCTGACTTTCTGTGGTCTCGGACATGTTGCGACGCAATAGCCCGTCGGCGCGCAACTGCCAACGCAAATTAAGAGGGTGCCGGGGCAAAAGCGTGCGCCAGCGCCGATGCCCGGATATTGAAAAAGGCTTTACAGCGTCAGCTTGGCCATCGCGGCCGACATCAACAGCAGCGCCGAGACGCCGGGGAAGCGGAAGCGGAAACGCACTTCATTGCTGCCATCGACGAGATCGAGCAGGTCATTGGGGCCGGCAAAGTGGCGCAGATCCCGCTCGATCAGCGACGACACGCGGGTGCCGCCCATTTCGTTGATGACATCATCGACCGTGAAGAAGCCATCGGCCGAGCTGCCGGCGCGGGCCGCGGCGATGAGCAGCGGCCATTGCGCCCGGGCTTCCTCACGGCTGAGATTGGCCTGAACGCGGCGGGGCAGGGAGGCATTCCAGTCGGTCAGCACGCGTTCGACGGCGGTCTTGGCATGGTCTTCATTGACCGTGTCGAAACCGGCATCGAGCGCCACCAGGCCGGCCTGGTGCGAAATCAGGCGCACCAGATAGGGCGAGCCGCCGGCGATGGTGGTGACCAGCCGTGCGGCATCATTGCTGTAGACGATATCCGCAGCGCGTTCGCCGATGGCGAGCAGTTCGCGCACTTCATTGGCGTTCATCGGCCGCATCGGCAGGCCGACGATATTGCGGCGGATCGACGGCGCATAGCCGATCAGCTCGTCGAGATTTTGCGCAACGCCGGTCAGCACCAGCTGGACACGGGCGGCGCGGTCCGACAGATTCTTGATTAGTTCGGCGACATCGCGGCGGAAGGAGACATCGAGCACACGATCATATTCGTCGAGAATGATGATGATGCGGGTGCCGACGACATCCGAAAACACTTCGGCCAGTTCCCGCGGACCAAAGTCTTCGGGCAGCAGCACGTCCAGATTGTCGCCGCGTTCCGCCTCGGCCGAATTGGGCAGGACGGATTTGTGGTAGATGCGGGGGATACGCGCCGCGAACGAGCGGAACATCGTGTCGAACTTCGCTTCGGTGCCGCAGCTGCCATAGAGCACGAAATAGCGTGCCTCGCGGGCGGTTTCGGCGAAAACGTGCGACAGGCTGGTCTTGCCGATACCACGCTCGCCATAGACAACGACGTGCAGGCGCTGCTGCTCGACGGCGGAGATCAGCTGGCGCAACGCATCATGACGGCCGGCGAAATGGTCACGCCCGATGACCGGCTGCGATGCGCCCAGCGCTTCGCGGAGTGCGATTCGGCGGCGAACGACATCCTGTTCGCGCGTGGCGACCTCGACCTCGTCGGAGGCATTGGACGAAAAACGTGGCAGGCTGTCACCCGGCGGGCGATCCATGTCCTCCAGCCAGAGGCGATCGAGAAAGGCCGGCCGCCGCTCGAGCAGGGCTGCCGCGTCGGGGACCGGCGGTGCCGGCGTGGCGACAGCCGCTTCCACGGGGGCCGGTGCCGGCGCCGGCGTTGCTTCGACGTCGACATTTCCGGAGTCGGATGCGTTCGCAGCTGACGAGCGGCCCCACCGCTTCCAAATCATCAAAAATACCTGTGCAAATTCTGAATCACGGCTCTCTATAGCGGAATGGTCGACAATCGCACGCGAATTGTTGGTTTGCAATTTGCAACCAACGTGCGGCAGGGGCGTTTCCCGCGTCGCGGCACGGCGGTGTCCGCATGGCCAAGTGTCTTGCCCGCTTGCGGCTGTCGGTGTAGCAGCCTGAGAATGAAGGGAGACCATGGCTTGATCTGCAAGGCATCCTGGCGGCCTGTCGCGATTCCCCTGGTGGCGGGCGCCTTGCTGTCGTCCTGGCCGGCCCATGCCGCGCCGAGCACCGCCGGCGACGATGCGCCGCTGCAATCCTCCGGGCTGATCGGCCAGCCGGTCATCAATGGTCGCAACTGGCGGCTGTCAGGCTCGGTCCGCACGCTTTACGACAGCAATTTCCGGCGGTTGCCCACGGCTGAATCGGCATGGCGAGTCAGTCCGCTGGCGCAGGTCGCCGTTGGCCTGCCGATCGGGCGCCAGCAATTCTATGTCGGCGGCGATGTCGGCCGCGATCTGTTTCTCGGCAAGACCGGCTTTGACCGCAATCGCTATCGCGTTGGCGGCGGCCTGGCCTGGCGGTTGGGCAGCCGCTGCTCGGGCAGCCTTGTCGGCGAATATACCAGCCGTCTCAGCCAGACCTCCGACCTCGCGGAATTCGTCGACAATGTGCAAAAGGCACAGGTCTATGGCGCCTCGGCCAATTGCCAGCTGGCCACGGGGCTGGGGTTTGGTGGCTCCGTCCGGCGCAACATCATCGACAATGATCGCGTGCAGCGCCGCCAGTTCGATCTGCGCAGCACGACGATTTCGCCACAGATTTCCTATGGCCGGCCGTCGCTCGGCCAGTTCTCGATCGGTGGCACGATCAACGACATCGTCTATCCCAACCGCCAGGTCATCACCAGCGCCGGCCCCTTTGAGGACCGGCTGAAGATCTACAGCGCCCGCTTTGGCTATCAGCGCAATTTCGGGACGCGCATCCAGCTGACGGCGGGTCTGTCCTATAACAAGGCCGAGCCGAACCCGGCCACACAGCTGGTGTTCCAGGGTGGGCAGCTGGTGTCGATCAGCCGGGATGGCTTCAGCGGCTCGGGCTATGATCTTGCGCTGACGATGAAACCTTCCCAGCGTCTGACCGTAACCGCTATCGGCACGCGCGATGTGTCGGCCACGCCGAACGTCGGGGCGGCCTTTGTCGTCAACCAGCAATATGGCCTTGATATGAACTATGCCATCGGGCCCGCGCTGACGTTCGGGCTCGGCGGTACCCGCAACGTCCGCGACTATCGTGGCGGGTTCCCGACGCTTGATGAGCGGCGTGTGCGCGTGCGGGACGAAGTCAATCGTGTCTATGCCCAGCTTGATTACGCACCGGTGCCGCTCTACGCGATTGGTATCGAGGTTGCGCATCAGCAGCGCACGTCGAATCCGGCCGATTTCAACTACAAGAGCACGACCGCGATGTTGAATCTGCGGGTCAAATTGGGGAAGGGATGATGATGTTGTCCATGCCGGGATCCACAGCGGTGAAAGCCGCATTCTGCTCAGGACTGTTGCTGCTGGCCGCGTCGGCGATGCCGGTTGCGGCTGCCGAGCCGGAGGCCGGCTATGTGCTGGGTGCCGATGACAGTATTCAGGTCGTCGTCTATGGCCAGTCCGAGTTCAACATCACCACCCGTATCAAGGCCGATGGCACCGTCGTCATGCCGCTGATCGGTATCATCAAGGCGGCGGGCCAGACGAATGTCGGCCTGGCCCGGCTGATCACCGACAAACTGACCCAGGGCGGCTTTCTGAAGGTGCCGGTGGTCAATGTCGAAATCGGCAGTTTTGTCAGCAAGACGGTGAATGTGGCGGGCAAGGTCAATGCCCCCGGCATCGTCGCGCTCGATCGCAGCTATCGTCTGTCGGAAGTGTTGCTGAAGTCCGGCTGGATCAATCCGGCCGGCGCCACCTATGTCTATCTTCGCCGTCCCGGCATGGCCGAACAGCGGCTGGACGTGGAAGCCATCGTGCGCGGCGATGCCGACAAGGATCCGGTGATGAAGGCCGGCGACACGGTGTTCGTGCCGGATGCCGATACGTTCTTCATTTCCGGCCAGGTCAACCGCGCCGGCAGTTTCCCGATCCTGCCCGGCATGACCATCCGCCAGGCCATGGCGATCGCCGGTGGCGTGACGGCCACCGGTTCGTCGAACAAGGTCGGTCTGGTGCGCGGGACCGCCAAGGAAGTCGATGCGGAGCCATCGCAGGCTGTTCAGAAGAACGATGTCATCATCGTCAAGGAACGGCTGTTTTGACGGCAGCCATCGCCACCCGGCGGTGCATTTGCTTGCTTGAACGGGTCATGAAAAAGGTCGTCGGCTGATGAGCCTGGTGCAATTGATCAACATTCTGCTGGCCCGGCGCTGGCTGATCCTCGTCTCGCTGGTGACGTGCGTCATTGTTGCGGTGGGTGTCGCCTCGCAGCTGCCGGAACGCTATCAGGCCCGTGCCCGCGTGCTGCTCGACATTATCAAGCCCGATCCGGTCACCGGCCAGATCATCGGCGGCCCGGCGTCGCGCAGCTATGTCAAGACGCAGCTGGAGCTGATCCAGGATTACCGCATCGCCGGCGACGTTGTCGATCGGCTTGGCTGGCCGCAGAACCCCGGCGTGATCGCCGCCTGGCAGGAAGATACCGGCGGCGTCGGCGATCTGCGGCGCTGGGCCTCGCAACGCATCATCGATTCGACCCGTGCCGACATGGTGGATAACTCGAATATTCTCGAAATTACCTATGAAGGCGTCAATCCGGGTGTGGCGCGCACCATCGCCAACATGCTGCGTGAGGCCTATATCGACGCCAGCCTGCGCTTCAAGACCGACAGCGCCGGCCGTACCGCCGACTGGTATCGCGAGCAGGCCGAGCGAGCGCAGAAGCAACTCGCCATCGCCGAAGCGACCAAGTCCAAGTTCGAGCAGGACAATGGCATCATCATGGGCGCCGGCAACACCGAAGCCGAAACCGTGAAACTGCAAGGCCTGCAATCGGCGCTGCTGGCTGCCCGCAGCGGCCAGCCCGGGCAGCAGTTCGAAGCAGCCCGCCAGGCCACGACGTCGCCGGTCGTCGATCAGCTGAAGCTGCAGCTGGCGACGCTTAACGACCAGATCAGCCAGGCCGGTGAGCGGCTGGGTGTCGAGCATCCGACCTACAAGACCATGCTGGCGCGCCGGGCGCTGCTGCAGTCGCAACTGACCCGCGAGGAAGGTGTCGCACGTGCCGCTGGCGCCGCCCAAAGCGGTTCGTCCAGCAATTCGGTGGCGCAGCTACAGGCCGAATATGACGCGCAAAAGGCCAAGGTGCTCGGCATGCGCGAAAAGCTGGATCAGCTGGCCCAGCTCGATCGCGATATCGCCCTGCGCAAGGACCAGTATGAAAAGGCCGCAGCGCGCACCGCCGAATTGCGGCTGGAAGCCACCCAGTCCGAAAGTGGGCTGGTGGTGCTGGGCGATGCCATCGTCGGCGGGCGGCCATCCTTTCCGAACTGGCCGCTGATCGTCGGACTTGCGACGGTGATGGGGCTGGCACTCGGCGTTGTCGTCGCCCTGTTCACCGAACTGGCCTATCGCCGCGTGCGGGGTAGCGATGATCTGGCCTTTGCCAGCAAGGCGCCGGTTCTGGCGGTGATTGCCGACCAGGAACGCTCGCCGCTGCGCGATCGCCTGCGCCGGCTCTTGTCCCGCAAATCGACGAACTCTCCCGATTGGCAACCTGCACAATGAGCGAAATTCCCGGCTTTGGCGCTGATCCCAGTGGCCGCTTTTCCGTTGTGGAAACCACGACGGTCGGCTTTGACGCGCCCATTCGCGACGTGTTGCAGCGGCTTGGCTATCTGACCGAGGAGCAGGCCGCCAAGGTTGCCGAATACAAGCTGCTCAACAATCTGGATTTCGATCAGGCGGCGCTGGCGATGGGCTTCATCTCCAGCGATGATCTCGATCGCGCCCGGGAGTTGCTGATCAACAGCCTGGCCTTGCAGAACGTCAACCGGCGGCCGGTGTCGGACGAGCTGGTCGTCGTCAACGAACGCGCGACCGTCAGGGCCGAGTCTATCCGGCTGCTGCGCACGCAGGTCATCTCCCAGCACGTCAAGCTCGGCCGCCGCGGGCTCGCCATGGTGGCGCCCGTCGACGGTGTCGGCTGTACGTACCTTGCCTCCAATCTGGCCGTCGCACTGGCGCAGGTCGGCATCAAGGTGCTGCTGATCGATACCAACATGCGCTCGCCGCGCGTCGATCAGGTGTTCGGGCTCGATCCCAACGCCACCGGCCTGTCGAGCTATCTGACGTTGCAGGCTTCGCGCATTGAACGGGTCATCAACCCCAATGTGCTGCCCAATCTGTCGGTGATTGCTGCAGGCCCGCCCGTACCGCGGCCACAGGAATTGCTGTCCAGTGCGCGGTTCCGCGATGGCGCCAACACGGTGATGCGCGAATATGATCTGGTCATGTTCGACACGGCTGCGGCGAATGCGTCGGCCGATGCGCTCACTGTCGGCGGCACCATTGGCTATGCGCTGCTGGTGGCCCGCCGCAACCTGACCTATTTCAAGGATGTGTCGACACTGGTCGGCCAGTTGGCGAGCTCGCGCTGCACTGTCATCGGCTCGGTTCTGAACGAATTCTGATCATGGCGACGCTCGCTTCTCCGAAGCCTTTTGACTGGAGTGACCTGCTCGGTCGCCAGTGGTTCCTGCTGTTGGGGATTGCGTCGGTGGTGCTGCCGACGCTGTACAGCCTGTCCCAGCAGTCCTGGTCGCAGGATACCGGCGTCCATGGCCCGATCGTGCTGGCCACCGGTCTCTGGCTGATTTCTCGCCGCCTGCCGGAAGTGCCGGCGTTGGTCCGACCGGTACGGCCGCTGCTCGTCGCACTCGGGCTGCTGCTGGCAGTGCCGGCCTATATCTTTGGCCGGGCCTATGATTTCATCAGCATCGAGACGGCGGCGCTGTTGCTGGCTCTTGTCACCATTGCCTATGCCTATGTCGGCCCTGTCGTCATTCGGATGATGTGGTTCCCGATCCTTTATTTCTGCTTCATGATTCCGGTGCCGGGCTGGCTGCTCGATGTCGTTACCCAGCCGCTGAAACTCTTCGTGTCGGAGGTGGTGACACATGGCCTGACGCTGGCCGGCTATCCGATCGCGCGGCTGGGGGTGACGATCTATGTCGCCAGCTATCAATTGCTGGTCGAGGATGCCTGCGCCGGGTTGAATTCGCTGGTCAGCCTGTCCGCGATCGGGCTGTTCTATGTCTATATGCTGCGTGGCAGCAACTGGCGCTATTCGATCCTGCTGCTGGCGCTGGTCGTGCCGATTGCCATTGCCGCCAATTGCGTGCGCGTCGCGGCACTGGTGCTGCTCACCTATCACGCCGGTGATGCGGTGGCGCAGGGCTATCTGCACAATTTTGCCGGCATGGTGACCTTTACATCGGCGTTGCTGTTCATTTTCCTGATCGACAAGCTGCTGTCACCGCTGCGGGATAGCCTGGCGAGGAAAGCGTGAACCGGCGCGATCTGCTCATGGGGGGCGGCCTGCTGGTCGCCGCTGGCGGTGCTGCGGCCCTGCAACCGCGCAACCGGCTGGTGTTGCTGGGCGACCGCAACCTTGAAGATGTCGTGCCGGAACGCATCGGCAACTGGCAATATGTCAAATCCGATGCGCTTGTGGTGCCAAAGGCCAAGGGCAGCCTTGCCGATCGCCTGTATAGCCAGACGCTGATCCGCCTTTATCAGTCGCCGAACAGCATTCCGATGATGCTGTTGATCGCCTATGGCAAGGTGCAGAATGACCTGCTGCAACTGCACAGGCCGGAAGTTTGCTATACCGCCGTCGGCTTCACGATTTCCCGGTCGGAAGCCACGCAGATGCAGCTGGCCCCCGGTGTGTCGTTGCCGGTGCGCGACCTGACGGCGCGTTCCGATTCGCGCGTGGAACCGATCACCTATTGGACCCGCATCGGGGATGACCTGCCGACATCGGGGGAAGAGCAGCGCTGGGTGAAACTGCGCCAACAGATGCACGGCTATCTGTCGGACGGCATTCTGGTGCGCATCTCGACGCTGGTCGAACCTGCCCCGGAAGTGTTCAGGGAAATCGCCGTGTTTGCACGCACGCTGATCAAGGCGATGGCGCCGGCGGACCGGGCCGTGCTGATCGGTCGCCCCCTTGCGGCGGAGGTCAATCGCTGATGATCAGCGCGGGGGGGACATTGAAAACGGGTTCAAGTGCCAGACTTGTCGAAGGGCTGCAGCACCACCCAGATGAAGGCCAGCGTCGCAACGCCAAGGCCGACGGCGGCGGCATGATAGCCCATGTTGCTCGCCTTGATGGCTTCGTTGCCGATATAATTGGTCACGGCACAGCCGAGCGCGGCCACCAGATATTGCCACAGATGGTCGCGCGGCTCCCCCTGCGAGCGCTGCAGGAACAGCACGATCAATCCGGCGAACACGATGATTGTCGACCAGTCGTACGGCGTTTCCATCCGTTTATCCCCTTTGCTTGCCGTCGTCTTACAACATTCGCCGCCGAAATTGCCACTGCAATCGCAAGATTTTGGCAAGCATTTCGGGAAATGCGTGACAGCAGGGGCACTTTCGGGGCCATTTCGGATGTTTGCGGAGGAGTCGCATGAACGACATGCATTTCCCGCATGAACGGGGCGACACAACCGGCCAGGACAAGCCCGGTGTGCCGATCGATGTGGCGGTGTTTGCGGTCCGCCTGCTCGAATTCATCGCCATTCTGGTCAGTGGATTCATCGCCGCCGCGCTGGTCGGTGAGGGCATGTCTGCCACCGACATGGCTGTGCACCAGCGCGTCGTCGTGATTGCGGCTCTGGCCTATGCCGTGTTTTCGGAAAGCTTCGGCTGTTACGATCTCGATGCACAATTCTCGCTCCGCACGGCCTGGCAGCGCGTGGCGACCGGCTGGCTGACCGTGGCGCTGTTCATGATCACGCTCGGCTTCCTGCTGAAATCATCGGATGCCGTGTCGCGCGGTTGGGCGCTCGCCCTGTTCCTGGGCGGCGGCGCCACCCTTTTACTGGTCCGGGCCGGTTGCACCTTCTGGGTGCGTCGCCTGAAGCAGCGCGGCACCTTCAACCAGCGGGTCGCGATTTTTGGCGCCGGCGCGCAGGGCCAGCGCTTTGCCGAATATGTTGCGTCGCAGGAGCGTCTGACCATCGCGATGGTCGGATTCTTTGATGACCGTCGCGATGGCAGGGTGCCGACCAGCGCCGCCAATGTGCCGGTGCTCGGCAATCTGTCGGCGCTGATCTCGATGATCCGCGATGGCCGGGTCGATCAGGTGGTGGTGGCGCTGCCCTGGTCGGCGGAGGCACGGCTGCAACAGGTGGTCAGCCGGCTGGCGCTGACGCCGGTCAAGGTGCGCCTGGCGCCCGATCTCGCCAGCTTCGCCTTTGCCCGCCGGCCGATGGTCGTGCTTGGCGACATCCCGATGATGACGCTGTTCGAACGGCCGATCTCGGGCATCGATGCCGTCGTCAAGCAGGTCGAGGACCAGATCCTGTCGACCATCATCCTGCTATTGATCTGGCCGATCCTGCTGGCCGTCGCCATCGCCATCAAGCTCGATTCGCCCGGCCCGATCTTCTTCCGCCAGCCGCGCGAAGGCTTCAACAACAAGACGTTCAAGGTCTTCAAGTTCCGCTCGATGTACGAGAACGCCGGGCAGATCGACTTCATCCAGCAGGCCAGCCGTGTCGATCCGCGCGTCACCCGCGTCGGCCGCTTCCTGCGCCGCTCCAGCCTTGATGAACTGCCGCAGCTGTTCAACGTCTTTGCCGGCGACATGTCGCTGGTCGGCCCGCGGCCGCATGCGCCCTCGACGCGCGCCGGCGGCCGGCTGTTCTCCGATGTCGTCGCGTCCTATGCCGCGCGTCACAAGGTGAAGCCGGGCATCACCGGCTGGGCCCAGGTCAATGGCTGGCGCGGCGAGACCGATACCGAAGACAAGCTGATCAAGCGCTTCGAGCACGATCTGCACTATATCGAGCATTGGTCGATCTGGTTCGACTTCTACATCCTGTTCCGCACGGTCGGCTCGGTGCTGCTGCCCAAGAACGCATTCTGACCATGGGGCAGGGGGGCATGTCGTTCTGGAACGCCGCGCCGGTACAGGCGGCGGAAATGAAGGCCGATGGCAACAGCTTCACGGTGTTGCGCTGGGTGCTGGCATCGTCGGTGATGATCTCGCATGCCTGGGATCTGACCCAGCCGCAGCGCGGGCTCGATCCGACCGTCGCCATTCTCGACATGCCGATCAGCCGCATGGCGGTCTATCTGTTCTTCACCCTGTCCGGCTTTCTCGTCACCGGCAGCCTCGTCAAGCGCGGCACCATCGCCTTTCTGAAGGCGCGTGCGCTGCGGCTGGTGCCGGGGCTGTGGGTGATGCTGCTGGTGGTGCCGCTGGGCCTGGCGCTGACGATCGGTACCCTGCCGATGGCAACGATCCTGACATCGCCGGAGACCTTCAAGTTCGTCGCGCGCAACGCGGCGCTGATTGGCGGCGCCTACACGATACCGGGGCTGTTCGCCGATCACCAGTTTGCCAATGTCGTCAATGGCTCGCTGTGGACGATCACCTATGAGGTGCGCTGCTATCTGGGGCTGGCGCTGCTTGGCGCGCTCGGCCTGATGTTGCCGCGGCAGCGCCTGACGCTGCTGCTGGTCGCAGGCCTTGCCGCGCATGTCGCACTGCCGGGAGACCTGGTGCCGGCGCTGACCGACATGCGGCGGCTGGCCTTTGCCTTTTACATCGGCGTGCTGACCTGGGCGTGGCGAGACCGGCTGCCGCTGTCCTGGCCGCTGGCGCTGGCCGGGGTGGCGCTGGCGATCGGGCTGGCGCAGGCCGGGGTGCATATCGAAACGCTGTTGCAGGCGAGCTTTGGCTATCTGGCGATTGTCGCCGCCTTCCGCCTGCCGGCGCCGGTCAAGCGGCTGAGCAACGCGCTGCCCGATTACAGCTATGGCATCTATATCTATGCCTTTCCGATGCAGCAGCTGGCCATCACCCTGGGGTTCACTGTGCCGCTGGCCAATCTGGGAATCGGTTTCCTGATGACGCTGCCCGCAGCTGCCCTGTCCTGGCATCTTGTCGAAGGCCCGGCCCTGCGGTTGAAGCGCGATTGATCCCGTCACCGAAAGGTGCGGCGAATTGTAACATCACCAGTCTGTGCGCGTAGTTTCAGCAACAGACTGGCCGTTCAAGCTTGCTAGCGGACATATTCTTGCCCTATTGCGAATTTACGCGCCAATGTATGGCGGCGTCGTCGCCAGTTTGGGTTCCGGATTTGTCCGGGGTTGCCGATGGCTCCGGCAGGGGTTGGACGGCGTGTCGAGTTGCTATTCGGTTTTGAGGGCAGTGGGATGACGGACGTGATGCAAGCAGCGACAGTGCCGGCGGTGGCCAACAATGTGCGCAACCGCGGCGATTGGGATGCCATGCGCGCCGCCGTGCTCGCCGATCCCGGTGCCTTTCACGGCGCCATCGCCGCCCGCAACCTGCACTGGCTGGTGCCGCTCGCCGATGGCAGCAGCGCCTGGCTGAGCTTTGACGGCGCGCGCTGGAGCGGCTGGGATGCCGTCACCGCCGCGCCGGTGTCGCCCGATCTGCCCGCCGATTTCGCGCCCTGGTCGCGCGCCTTCAACGATGATGATGCACCGCATTTCCGCTGGTTCGATGGCGGCCGCACCAATTGCGCCTTCAACGAGCTCGATCGTCACGTGCTTGCCGGCCATGGCGCCGAAACCGCCTTCATCTTCGAAGGCGACCGCTGGGACATGGCGCATGACAATGGCCGCGGTGCGCCCGTCGATTGCTATGGCGTCAGCCGCCGGCAATTGCTGCTGGAGGCCGCCAAATGCCAGGTGGCGCTGCAGACTCTGGGCCTGAAGCCCGGTGACCGCATCGCGCTCAACATGCCCAACATTCCGGCGCAGCTCTATTGGACCGAAGCGGCCAAGCGCATGGGCGTGCTCTACACGCCGGTGTTCGGCGGCTTTTCGGACAAGACGCTGTCCGATCGTATCCATGATGCCGGCGCCCGCATCGTCATCACCGCCGATGGCGGCTATCGCATGGCGCAGATCGGAGCCTTCAAGACCGCCTATACCGATCCGGCGCTGGACAATTATGTGCCGGTGCAGGTGGCGTTGCAGCTGCTCGCCGACCGTCTGGGGCAGGGCGATCTCGGCCTCGATGCCGCCATCGCCACCAGCATCGCCGACACCGTCACCGCGACCTTGAAGGGTGAAGTCACCGTCGAGCGCGGCGATGTCATGCGCGGCGTCGGCCGCGCACTCGCCGAACTCGGCAAGGCCGGCACCGTCGATTCGACCGCTTCGGCGCGCATCCGCATCGCCGTCGCCGAAGCCCTTGTCAACACGCCGCCGCGTGTCGAGGCCGTGGTCGTCGCCCGCCACACCGGCCAGCCCGACATCGTCTGGCGCGACCGCGACGTGTGGAGCCATGAACTGACCGACAAGGCACTGGCCGTGATCATTGCCAAGGCCGGCCTTGCCGATGAAGCGGCGCTGCACGCGCTGCCCGATGCCGACTTCGTCCGCGCGCTCTGGGCCGCGGCGCCGGTGCTCGCCGTCGATGCCGAATATCCGATGTTCTTCATCTACACCTCGGGTTCGACGGGCAAGCCCAAGGGCGTCGTGCACGTCCATGGCGGGTACGCCGCCGGCATCGCCGAAACCATGAAGGTGGCATTCGACGCCCGCGCCGGCGACACCATCTATGTCGTCGCCGATCCGGGCTGGATCACCGGCCAGAGCTACATGATCTCCGCGCCGCTGCTGACGCGGGTGACGACGGTGATCGGCGAAGGCGCGCCGGTGTTCCCGCATTCGGGCCGCTTCGCCTCGATGATCGAGCGCCATGGCGTGACGATCTTCAAGGCCGGCGTCACCTTCCTGAAGGCGGTGATGACCGACCCGCAGAATCTGAAGGACATCCAGGCCTATGACATGTCGGGCCTGCGCGTCGCCACCTTCTGCGCCGAACCCTGCTCGCCGCCGGTGCAAGCCTTCGGCATGGAGCATGTGACGTCGCAGTACATCAACAGCTATTGGGCGACCGAGCATGGTGGCATCGCCTGGACGCATTTCTATGGCAATGGCGATTTCCCGCTGGCCGCCGATGCCCGCACCTTCCCGCTGCCTTGGATCGTCGGCGATGTCTGGGTGGAGGATGAGACCGGCACCGCCGATGGCACCGCGCTGCTGACCCGGCCCAAGGGAGAGGGCGTCAACTGGCGCCGCGCCGACATCGGCGAAAAGGGCGAGATCATCATCGCCGCGCCCTATCCCTATCTCGCCCGCACCGTTTGGGGCGATCCCGAGCATTTCAGCGTCAGCAACGGCAGTGTCGCCGCCGGCTGGAAGGGCGATGGCGGCCGCTGGGACAGCAATTACTGGCGGCGCTGGCAGGGCGTCTGGGCCTATACCCAGGGCGATTTCGCCGTGCGCCACGCCGATGAAGGCTTTTCGCTGCATGGCCGCTCCGATGACGTCATCAACGTCTCCGGTCACCGCATGGGCACCGAGGAAATCGAAGGCGCCATCCTGCGCGACAAGCAGCTCGATCCGGATTCGCCGCTCGGCAATGTGCTGGTCGTCGGCGCGCCGCATCGCGAAAAGGGCCTGACCCCCATCGCCTTCGTCACCGCCGCCCCCGGCCAGGTGCTGACCCGCGACGATTTCCGCCGCCTCTCCGATCTCGTCCGCCAGGAAAAGGGTGCGGTCGCCGTGCCCGGCGACTTCATCCTGGTCAGCCAGTTCCCCGAAACGCGCAGCGGCAAATATATGCGCCGCATGGTACGCGCGCTGGTGGAAGGCGGCGAGGTGGGTGACGTCACGACGCTGCGCAACCCGGAAAGCCTTGACGAATTGTCGAAGGTGATTGCCGATTGGAAGCGCCGCCAGACCATGTCGGAAGACCAGCAGATCTTCGATCGCTATCGCTATTTCCGCATCCAGTACAATGATGTGGCACCGGGCCAGAAGGTGGCGACGGTGTTCGTCACCAACCCGCCGGTCAACGCGCTCAACGAACGCGCCATCGATGAACTGGTCATCGTCGTCGAGCATCTGTCGCGCCGCGACGATGTGGTGGCGGTGGTGTTCACCGGTGACGGCACGGCGAGCTTCGTCGCCGGCGCCGACATCCGCCAGTTCCTCGATGAAATCCACACCGTCGAGGAAGCGCGGGTGCTGCCCAACAACGCCCAGCTCGCCTTTGCCAAGATCGAATCGATGGGCAAGCCGTGCGTCGCCGCCATCCAGGGTGTCGCGCTCGGCGGCGGGATGGAATTCGCGCTCGCCTGCCATTGGCGCGTCGCCGAAAGCCATGCCCGCTTCGGCCAGCCCGAAATCCGCCTGCGCCTGCTGCCCGGCTATGGCGGCACCCAGCGCCTGCCGCGCCTGCTCGCCGAAAAGCGCGGGCCGGAAGGCCTGCTCGACGCGCTGGAGCTGATCCTCGGCGGTCGCTCCATCGATGGTGAGGCCGCGCTCAACATCGGCCTCATCGAAACGCTGGCGACCGGCGCCGATGATGCGCTCAGCCTTGCCCATGCCGCGGTGCGCGAATTCGTCCGCCATGGCGACAACAGCGCGCTCGGCCGCACCTGGAAGGAACGACGCAAGGCCGCCAAGACCGGCTGGCAGCACGCCGCGCATATCGATCTCGACGAGGCGCTGGCGGATGACTTCGTCCAGCGCATCCTGCGCCAGCTCGAATGGGCCGGTCGCGGCAAGGCCGGTGTGCGCGCCATCGACGCCATTCGCACCGGCTGGACCGACGGCATGGCCGCCGGGCTGGAGCGCGAGGCGCAGCTGTTCGCCGAAGCCGTGGTCGACCCCGACGGCGGCAAGACCGGCATCAAGGAGTTCATCGACAAGAAGAGCCCACCGCTGCCGGTGCGCCGCAATGGCGTCTATATCGACAGCGAGCATGACGCGAAGGGCGAGCGCCTGATCGCCGCCGGCGACCTGCTGCCGGTCGGCGCGCCTTTCTTCCCCGGTGTCTCGGCGATCCCCGGCCATCAATATGCCTTCGGCATCGCCCGCGACGCCGAAACCGGTGCACCGCGCTTCGGCCAGCCGGCAACGCATGAGCGCGAGCTCATCGTGCCGGTGCCGGTGCCGGAACCCAATGAGGCGCTGGTCTATCTGCTGACGTCTGAAGTCAACTTCAACGATATCTGGGCCTTGACCGGGATTCCGGTGTCGCCGTTCGATGGCCATGAAGAGGATATGCAGATCACCGGCTCCGGCGGTCTGGCGCTGATCGCCGCGCTGGGCAGCGAGGCGCGCAGCGAGGGCCGGCTGAAGGTCGGCGACATGGTGGCGGTCTATTCCGGCACGTCTGATTTGTTGAGTCCGGCCGCTGGCCGGGATCCGATGTTCGCGGACTTCTCGATCCAGGGCTATGAAACCAAATCCGGCAGCCATGCCCAGTTCCTGACCGTGCAAGCGCCGCAGCTGCACGGTGTGCCGGGCGATCTGACGCTGGAACAGGCCGGTTCGTACATCCTCAACCTCGGCACCATCGTCCGCTGCCTGTTCACCACGCTGCAGATCGTCGGTGGCAAGACCATCTTCATCGAAGGCTCGGCGACCGGCACTGGTCTCGACGCGCTGAAATCGTCAAAGGCCAGCGGCCTCAACGTCACCGGCCTGGTGTCCAGCCCGGCGCGCGCCGAGTTCGTCAAGACGAAGGGCGCGGTGGGTGCCATCGACCGCACCGATGCGCGCTTCAAGGCGCTGTTCACCGCGGTGCCGGACGGTGTCGAGGCGTCGCGCGCCTGGGAAGCCGCCGGCGCGCCGCTGGTCGCCGAGTACAAGGCCCTGAACAATGGCAAGCTCGCCGATTATGCCGTCAGCCACGCCGGTGAAACCGCCTTCCCGCGCAGCTTCCAGCTGCTCGCCGAGGGCGGTAAGCTGGCCTTCTACGGCGCCTCCTCGGGCTATCATCTGAGCTTCATGGGCAAGCCTGGTGCCTCCACCGCGGAAGCCATGCTGCAAAAGGCCGGCGCCCGCGGCGGTGAAGCCATCCTGATCTTCTACGGCCCCAATTCGACGGCGCTCGCCGATGAAACAGGTCTCGAGATGATCGAGGCAGCGCGCGGCATCGGCGCCCGCACCGTTGTCGTCACGACGACCGACGGCCAGCGCGAGTTCATCCTGTCGCTGGGCTTCGAGGATGCCGTCGCCGGCGTCGTCTCGCTGGAAGGCATCAAGCGCCGCGAAGGCGGCAATTTCGACTGGCCGGACACCATGCCGCGCCTGCCGGTCGCCCGCGAGAATATCGAGGCCTTCCGCGAGGCGGTGCGCGAATTCCAGGACAAGACGCTGAAGCCGTTCGGCAATGCCGTCGGCAAGCTGTTGCGTTCCCCCGACAATCCGCGCGGCGCGCCCGATATCGTTATTGAACGCGCTGGCCAGGATACGTTGGGGGTCACCACCGCGCTGGTCAAACCGTTCACCGGCCGCGTCGTCTATGCCGAGGACATGACCGGGCAGCGCTACAATTTCTACGCGCCGCAGGTGTGGACGCGGCAGCGCCGCATCATCATGCCGACCGCCGAAATTCTCGGCACCCACCTCTGCAACGCCTATGAGGTGACGCGCATGAACGACATGGTCGCCGCCGGCCTGCTCGATGTGACCGAGCCGACGGTGGTGCCATGGGACGGCCTGCCGGAAGCGCACCAGTCGATGTGGGACAACCGCCATTCCGGCGCGACCTATATCGTCAACCATGCGCTGCCCGCCTCCGGCCTGCGTGGCCGCGAGGAATTGTTCGAAGCCTGGGCGGCCCAAGCCGCCGCCACCACCGCCAACTGAGGGCCGATCCGATGGCAAAGACCGACACCACCGCCGCGGCGGACACCGTTGCCGCGACCGGCCGCCTGGCCGACAAGGTGGCCTTGATCACCGGCGCCGCCGGCAATCTGGGCCAGAACATCGCCCGGCGTTACCTGGCCGAAGGTGCCACCGTGGTGTTTTCGGGGCGTGACCGCGACCGCACCGACAAGGCGCGCGCCCAGGTCGTCAGCGACGCCGGCGTGCCGGACTCGCGCGCGTCCACCGTTGTCATCGACGGGGCGGACGCCGACAGCGTGCGCGCCGGCATTGCCGAGGTCGTCGCCCGCCACGGCCATATCGACATCCTCGTCAACAACGCCGGCTCGGCCGGGCCGAAGCAGCCGCTGGAGAATCTGCCGCTCAGCCAGGCCGATCTGAAGGCGCTGCAGGACGCCGGCAGCACCGACAGCGAAACCGTCGGCGATGCCGCGCGCAATATCATGGTCGTCGCCTGGAACATGGTGCGCGCTGCCGCCGCCTCGATGGGTGAGGGTGGTTCGATCATCAACGTCTCGACCATCTTCAGCCGCACCGAATATTATGCCCGCGCCGCCTATACAGTGCCCAAGGCGGCGATGAACGCCATGAGCCATGAGATGGCAGCCGAGCTGGGCGGCAAGGGCGTGCGCGTCAATCTGCTGTTCCCGGGCCCCATCGCCAGCGAGCGCATCCGCAACGTCTTTGCCGCCATGGACAATCTGCGCGGTGACGCGCCGGGCGCCACCGCCAATCACTTCTTCGACCTGATGGCGCTGGAACGCAGCGTCGATGGCGCCGAAAAGGCCAAGACCTTCCCGACGCCGGCCGATATCGCCAACACCTGCGTGTTTTTGGGCTCCGATGAATCGGCGGCGTTCAGCGGCCATAATTTCGAAGTGACACACGGCATGGCGGTGCGCGAGGAATCGCGCTCCACCTATATCTCGCGTCCCACCATGCGCTCGATCGACGGCAATGGCCTGGGTGTGCTGGTCTCGGCCGGCTCGCAGGTCGATGATGCCATCGCGCTCGCCCGGGTGCAGGCCGATTGCGGCGCGGACGTGCTGCTCGGCTTCCATTCGAAAGCCGCCGCCGAAGATGCCGAAGCCAAGCTGGACGGCACGGCACGCATCCGCGTCTCGCACTTCGATCGCCACGACCATGTCCAGATGGACGAAGTGCTCGCCGATTTCACCGCCAGCGTCGTGCCGATCACCGGCGCGCTGATGCTGCCGACCCGCGCCGCCGGCTATTTCACCGGCAAGCTCGGCGATGCCAGCGATGCCCAGGTCGAACGCTTCGTCGATGACGAGCTGGAGGCCAATATCGCCGTCGCCCGCACGCTCAGCCGCTATTGGCGCCGGCACGACGGCCTGTTGCAGGATCCGCGCTTCGTCTTCCTGTCGAACGGTGATGACGGCGCCGGCAATTATTACGCCAATGTGCTGCGTGCCGCGCTGGAGGAGCTCATCCGCATCTGGCGCGACGAAAGCGCCGTCGATGCGGCGCACGGCCGCCGCGACAAGCCGGAATGGGGCAACCAGATCGTCCGCTACACCAACAATGAAAGCGAGAGCCTGTCCTTCGCCGCCGGCCAGGCGGCGCGCATCCTGCTGAAGGAGCGCAAGATCAAGCCGATCAACCTCTATCTGCCCGAAAGCATCGGCGACGCCACCGGCGCCCGCAAGGCGATGGTCGGCACGTCCGAAAACATCACCGGGCTGCATCTGGGCAAGGTCGCGCTGATCACCGGCGGGTCCGCCGGCATCGGTGGCCAGGTCGCCCGCCTGCTGGCGCTGGCCGGTGCCAAGGTGATGATGGTCGCCCGCCGCGACAGCGAATTGTCGGCGGCGCGTGATCGCATTGTCGGCGAGCTGGAGGATATCGGCTTTTCGGGCGTCGAGCGCCGGGTGCGCACGCTCGCCAATGTCGATGTCGCCGACATGGCCAGCCTGAAACATGCCGTGGATGAAACCATCAAGGCGTTCGGGCGCATCGATTACCTCATCAACAACGCCGGGGTGTCGGGGGCCGAGGAAATGGCCGTCGACATGGATCTGAAGGCCTGGCGCAACACCCAGAACGCCAACCTCATCTCCAACTATGCGCTGATGCACATGGTGGTGCCGATGATGAAGGCGCAAGGGTCGGGCTATATCCTGAACGTGTCGAGCTATTTCGGCGGCGAGAAGTTCCTCGCCGTCAGCTACCCGAACCGCACCGATTATGCCGTTTCGAAGGCCGGGCAGCGCGCCATGGTCGAATCGATGGCGCGGCACCTGGGGCCGGAAATCCAGATCAACGCCATCGCGCCCGGCCCGGTCGATGGCGATCGTCTCGCCGGCCTTGGCGGCAAGCCCGGCCTGTTCGAACGCCGCGGCCGCCTGATCCTCGAAAACAAGCGGCTGAACGCCGTGCACGCCGCCACCATCAAGGCCATCCGCCGTGGCGAAAGCGTCACCGCCATCCTTGCTCGCCTGTCGCGCAACGACACGGTGCAGCTGAGCCATGACAAGAGCGTGCCGGCCGAGCTGCGCGAACTGGCGCTGGCCTGCGCCCGCGAAGGCGATGAAAGCTGCTGCTGGGACCGCTATCTGCTGACCCCGGTGCTGGCTACCAAGCTCGTCAAGCGCCTCCGCCTCGGCGGCTATTTCCTCGGTACCGATTGGGCCGGCAAGCCCGATGACGGCTGGCTGCTGCGCGTGCCGCCGGATGACCAGCCCTGGTTGCCCGCCGCCCAGATCGGCCGCGAAGCCGCCAAGGTGCGCAACGGCGTGCTGTCGCAGCTGCATCTCGGCAAGATGCCGACCGAAACCGATGTGGCGCAGGCGACGGTGTTCTTCCTCGCCGATCGTGCTGTCTCGGGCGAAACCTTCATGCCATCGGGCGGCCTCAACGTCGAACGCTCGACCACCGAGCGCGAGCTGTTCGGCAGCCCCAAGCAGGAGCGGCTGGAGCAGATGGCCGGCAAGACGGTGTGGATGATCGGCGAACATCTCGTCGATTATCTCGCCGAAAGCGCCCGCCAGTTCCTCGCCACCAATGTCGCGCGTATCGTGCTGTTCACGCACAGCGAAGCCGGCGCCAAGGCGCTGGTCGCCGCCATCGGCGATGCGGGCAAGGGCCGGGTCGAAACCATTGCGGTCGGCGATGACATCGAAACCCATCTCGACAGCGCGCTGGTGCAATGGGGCCATCCGACGACCATCGTTTCGACCCCGTTCAAGCCGCTGCCCGACAGCCTGTTCGATGGCGCCACGCCGCTGGATGGCGCCGGCTTCGGCGATGTCGTCGAAACCAACCTGACCCATCATTTCCGCGTCGCCCGCAAGGTGTCGCTGTTCGATGGCTGCCAGCTGGTGCTGGTTTCGCCCGATGTGCCGATGGGTGGTAATGGCGGCGGCCCCGCGTTCGCGCTGGCCAATTTCGTCAAGACGACGCTGCACGCCTTCACCGCCACCATCGCGGTGGAGAATGAGCGGCTGGTCCATGACGTGCCGGTCAACCAGATCAACCTGACGCGCCGGGTGCGTTCGGAAGAGCCGCGCAACCAGGCCGAGCATGAGGAAGAGGTCAAGCGCTTCGCCCGCGCCGTCCTGCTCGCCGGCGCGCCGCTGCCGGATGCCGAGGATTCACGCTATCGGGCGCGGGTCTATCGCGGCATGTCGATCACGGTGTGAGGATGCCGGATCGCGGTGGCCGTAAGCCGGCCACCGCGATCAGGGCTTCAGCGGATCGGGCAGGGTGATCGTGCAGCTGAGACTGGTGGCGTGCAGGTTGCGGTCGACAGTGCCGCCGGTTTCCATGGGCAGGATGCGATCGATGATGGTGGAACCAAAGCCGGCGGCTGCACTGGTCTTCACATGGGTCAGGCCCGTTTCCAGCCAGTCCAGTATCAGGCTGCCATCATCGCCCAAACGCCAGCTGATGTGCAATCGCCCATTGCCCTGACTGAGCGCGCCATATTTGGCGGCGTTGGTCGCCAGTTCATGCAGGGCCATGCCCAGCGCCTGGGCGACACGGCTGGACAATGTGCAATCCGGGCCATCGATCACGGTCTGTTGCTGGCCGGCAAAGGGTTTCAATTCACTGTCGATCAGGGCGCGGAGGCCGAGCTTTTCCCAGCCGCCATTGACCAGCAGTTCATGGGTGCGCGCCATTGCCGAAATGCGCGGATCGAAATCGTTGAGGAAGTCGATCAGGTCATCACTATGCCGTGCCGTGTGCCGGGCGATGGCGGAAATCTTGGTCATCAGATTGCGGACGCGATGATCATATTCCTGCGAGATCACGTCGCGCATGCGCTCGGCCGCCACTTCCGCCGTCACATCCTGGGCATATTGCAGAACGCCGTACACATGGCCGTCGGCGTCGTGCATCGGCGTGTGCATCACCGACCAATAGACATCCTGGCGGCCCTTGCCCGGTCGTTCGATGGCATAGACGTTGCGGTCCATGCGGTTGCGTTCGCCGGCGAGGGCCTGGCGGAACGAGGCTTCAGTCGCTGCCTGGCGTTCGGGTGTGTCGGGGAAGACATCAAAGACATAGCGGCCGACAAGTTCGTCAAGCTGGCGGCCGGTGACGGCCAGATAGGCGTCATTGGCAATGACGAACCGCATTTCGCCATCGAGCACCATGAACGGTGTCGGCATTGTCTCGAACAGCTTGGCGAAATCCAGCCCGGTCGACTTCATCGCTCGCCTCAGCCCTTGTCAGCGCGCAACGCGACATTTTGTCGTGCATAGCAAGTTTAGGGGCGGCCGCCAGCCGGGCCGGCTTCGGTTCGTCGTGTTTCCCGTGCAGCCGGTGCGGCATTGGCACCGGCTCATGCCTGCGGCTCAGACCGCCAATGGCCCATGCGCAAGGTGCGGCAGCACATGCCGCGCGAACAGATCGGCCTCGGCGGCGTGCGGATAGCCGGACAGGATGAAGGCTTCGATGCCCATCGCCTGATAGGCCTTGAGCTTGGCCAGCACCTGGTCCGGGTTGCCGACGATGGCGGCGCCGCAGCCGGAGCGGGCGCGACCAATGCCGGTCCACAGATTGTCCTCGACATAGCCTTCATTGCCGGCGGCTTCGCGCAGCTCGGCCTGGCGCTGCACGCCGACCGAGGTCGAATCGAGCGATTTGGCGCGGATGGCGTCGCCCGTGGCGGCGTCGAGCTTCGACAACAGCCGGTCGGCCGCGGCGCGGGCTTCGGCCTCGGTCTCGCGCACCACGACATGGACGCGATAGCCGAATTTGAGCGTGCGGCCATGCGCGGCGGCACGGGCGCGCATGTCGTCGAGAATGGCCTGCACCGCCGGCATCGTGTCCGGCCACATCAGATAGACATCGGCGGCCTTGGCGCTGGCCTCGCGGGCATCGGGTGACAGGCCGCCGAAATAGAGCGGCGGGCATTTGCCGCTGACCGTCCTGATGCCGGGCGGATCGAGCTTCAACTGGTAGAATTCGCCCTGGTGATCGAGCGGCTGGCCGTTGAGGATGGTCTTCAAAATCTGCATCACTTCGACGGTGCGGTGATAGCGCGGTGCCGAGGCGAGGGTTTCGCCGGGCATATCGGAGGAGATGATGTTGACGTTCAACCGACCGCCGGCGATCTGGTCGATGGTGGCGATCTGCCGGGCCAGTTGTGGAGGCCACATTTCACCGACGCGCACGGCGAGCAGCAGCTTGATGCGCTGTGTCAGCGTCGCGATGGCGGCGGCAAAGGCGGTGGAGTCGATGCCAAGCGCATAGCCCGAGGGCAGCAGCACATTGTCGAATCCGCCCTTTTCAGCGGTCAGCACGATGTTGCGGCAATGCTCCCAGCTTGATTTCAGCGCGAGGTCGGGCTGGCCGAGAAATTCATAATCATCGTCGCACAGCGCCGAAAACCAGCTGACTTCGCAGCCCTGCGTTGCAACGGTCACGGCAGATTCTCCCCCAGCGATGCGACCAGCACGCCATACCATTCGGCGCGGGTCCAGCGGACCTTATAGGCGTCCTGGCTCTCCGCGATCCGTCCGGGATTCTGCGTACCGACAATGGGAATGATGCCGGCCGGATGCGCCATGATCCAGGCATAGGCGGCCGCCGCGATGCCGACGCCATATTTGGCGCCCTGCGCCGCCAGCGCCGCCTTGGTACGCGCCGTGCGTGCATCCTCGGTCTGCATGCGGCCCGGCCGCGGGTCGCCATCGCCCAATCGACCCTGGCCGAGCGGCGACCAGGCCAGCACTGCCACGCCATGCTTCATGGCGCGGTCGAGCGTGCCGTCGAACAGCGGCGCCGTCGCCAGCGGCGAAAATTCCGGCTGGGTGCTGGTGACGCCGGCGTTGAGATATTTCGCCAGCGCGCCGGTCTGCCCCGGTGTATGGTTGGAAACGCCGATGGCAGCGATCTTGCCCTCCGCCACCAGCGCGTCGAGCATGGCGGCGGTGTCGGCCGGGTGCGCCAGCATGTCGGGGCGGTGGATCTGCCACAGGTCGAGTCGCTCGACACCCAACCGGGTAAGTGACGCCTCGACTGCGTCGCGCAGATACTTCGGCGATGAATCATAGGGCACGCCCATGCGGATACCGCCCTTCGATGCCAGCACGATCTGGTCGCGCAGGCCGGGACTGTCGGCAAAGACGCGGCCGAGCAGCGCTTCGGAAGCGCCGAAGGGCTCGTCATTGTCCGGGCCGTAGATATCGGCGGTGTCGAAGAAGTTGATGCCTGCGGCCAACGCCGCCTCGACGCGGGCCTGGGCGGCCTTCACATCATCGCCAGCGAAGCGCCACATGCCCCACGCCATGGGCGAGACCGAAAGAGAGGACTTGCCGAGCAGGCGGCGTTCGGGGGAAAGGGCAATTTCATCCATGACCCCCCAATGCCCGGAGAACGACAAAATGAAAAGCAGTGAAACGATCCGCTGGGGTATCGTCGGCTCGGGCATGATGGCCATCGAACATATCGCCAATATCGCGCTCACGCCCAATGCCGTCGTCACCGCGCTTGCCGATCCGGTGGCGACCTCGCTCGATCGCGCTGCCGCCGCGGTCGGCACGCCGGTGGCGCGCTTCGCCGATGCGGCGGCGCTGGCGGTATCGGGCCTGTGCGATGCCGTCGTCGTGGCGTCGCCCAATTTCACCCATGTCGATGTGCTGCCGCCGCTGATGGACGCCAATCTGCACATCCTTTGCGAAAAGCCGCTGGCGACGACCATCGCGGACGCCCGCGCCGTCGCCACCGCCGCTGCCGGCTATGGCGCGGTGTTCTGGACCGGCATGGAATATCGCTTCATGCCGCCGGTCACCGAATTCGTGCGCCAGATCCACGCCGGCCGCACCGGCAAATTGCAGATGCTGTCGATCCGCGAGCATCGCTTCCCGTTCCTGGTCAAGGTCGGCGACTGGAACCGTTTTTCGGCCAATACCGGTGGCACGATGACCGAGAAATGCTGCCATTTCTTCGACCTGATGCGGTTGATTGTCGGCGCCGAGCCGGTGCGCATCCATTGTTCGGGCGCGATGGACGTCAACCATCAGGACGAGCGCTATGGCGGCAAGAAGCCTGACATCATCGACAACAGCTATACGACCATCGATTTCGCCAACGGCGTCCGCGCCATGCTCGACCTCTGCATGTTCGCCGATGGCGCCGAACAGCAGGAGGAGATCATCGCCACCGGCAGCGAGGCCCGGCTCGACGTGCTGATCCCCGCCGGCGACATCATCCATTCGCCGCGCGTCGGCTTCATGAACCCCAAACGGGCAACGCGCGCCCATGTCGAAACCCCGGCCGATGCGCTCGCCGCCGGCCAGCACCATGGTTCGACCTTCTTCCAGCACCAGGCCTTTACCGCGGCGGTGCGCGGGGAGGGGCCGGTGATCGTCACCGCCGACGATGGCCTGCGCGCTGTCGCCATGGGCCTGGCCGCCGAAATCAGCGCAAAGGAGCATCGGGTGGTGACGATGGCGGAGTTGGGGCTTTAGGATTCAGGCCCTGGACAGCACCGGCCCGCGCCCCCGCCCGGAGCCGACTCCACTTGAACGCAATCGTTTCTAGTGGATCGGCCACCAGCCGAAGCTGGCGAACACTGCATGCGCCGCCAGCATGATCAGCGGGATCGAGCCGATGAAATGCAGGGCAAAGCGCACCGGCACGCGGTTGATGGTCGCCTGCACCAGGCTGTGAACGATGCGAAAAGCCACATAGACCCAGGCGAGCTGGGCGTTGAAGCCATCGCCGGCGCCGAGCATGGCAAGGGTGAAACAGGCGGCGTAGAATACCGTCGGCTGTTCCATCAGATGGTTGTAATTGTGCGCCTTCCACTGTGCGCTGTCGGGCAATACGCCATCGAAATCATGACCTTGCGAGCCGACCATGGCTTTGGCGTCAAGATTGGAGCGCGCAATGGCAGGCAGGCGGGTGATATACATCCACACCCACATCACCATCGACCATAGCACGAGCACCGACACAGGCTGCAGGATTTGCATTGTCATCGTCATTCCCCCCGGACGCCAGATGCCCTGCCTAGCCGCCGTGCCGCCGGGCCGCAACTTGCATCGCCGCCGGATTGGCGAGAAAAGCGGTCGAGGAACAGGGAGGGCAGCCCGATGGCCGAAGACGCGCGCATTACCGCCTATATCGAACGCGCCGCGCCGTTTGCGCAGCCGCTGCTGCGGCACATTCGCCAATTGGTGCACGCAGCGGTGCCGGACGCCGGCGAGACGATAAAGTGGGGCATGCCGTTTTTCGATTTTCAGGGCCGGCCGTTGGCGATGATGGCAGCGTTCAAGGCGCACGCCGGCTTCGGTATCTTCGATGGCACGCCGATGCCGAAAAATGGTGATGGCATGGGCCAGTTCGGCAAGCTGACGGCGGTGACGGACCTGCCCGCTGCGGCCGAGTTGACACGGCGACTGGCGGCGGCGGCCGCGTTGATCGCTGCCGGCCAGCCCAGCATGCGGCCGCGCGCGGCACCGAGGCCGGCGCTGGCCATGCCCGATGATCTGGCGCTCGCCCTCGCCGGATCTCCCGACGCTGCGGCACATTTCCGGGCGTTTCCCCCTGGCGCCCAGCGCGAATATGTCGAATGGGTGCTGGAGGCGAAGCAGCCCGCCACACGCGCCCGCCGCATTGCGACGACTGTCGAATGGAGCGCCGCGGGCAAGCGCCGCAACTGGAAATATGAAAGCTGCTGATCAGCGCCGGATATGATGGCGGCGACGCGGGCGCACCCCGCGTCGCCAGTCTGCATCAGCCGTTGCGGCCGTCCTGCCGTTCATAGCGGATGCGATCGTTCAGGCGGTCGAGGCGGGCCTGCAGCATCTGCTCGCTGTTGGACGCGATGCGTCCGCGCCGATCGCTCATGCGGCGATGGTCGCGCTTGATCGTCGCCAGTTCGGCCGCAGCGCGATTGTGCTCGACATAGTTCATCGAACCATCGCGGAAGGCGCTGCGGATACGCTGTTCGATGCGATCTTCGCGGGCCGTCAGGTCGCGGCGTTCGGCGTTGGCGTAGCCATTTGCATAGCCGTTGCCCCGATTGTCGCCGCGTGACGCGACCCAGGTGCCGCGTGTGTCATAGCTGCCGACGGTTTCGCCGCGGTTCCAGCGCCCGGCGCTGTCATAATAGCCCGGCTCCGGATTGGCGATCCAGCGACCATCAGGGCCGGTGCGGCCATTGGGGGCGCCGGCAATCCAGCGGCCATAATCGTCATAGCGGCCGCTCGCCGGGCCGGCCACCCAGCGGCCATTGTCATAATAGCCGCTCGCCATGCCGGGACGTGGGTTGCCGGTGTCGGCGACGTTCCAGCGGTTGCTGGCGTCGTAACTGCCGCGCGGCGCGCCATCGATCCACTGGCTGTTGCGATCGAAATAGCCGGTGGCGGTGCCGGCGCGCACATCATTGGCGTGCCAGTCGTTGTTGCGATCAAAATAGCCATAGGCATGGGCGCAATCGGTGTTGGGCTTGGCGATCTGGTTGCCGGCCACCGCGCCGCCGACGCCGCCGATGACGGTGCCGAGCGTCTTGTCACCCCGCCCGGCGATGACATTGCCGAGCACGGCGCCGATGCCGGCGCCGGCGACGGTGCCCAGCACGCGATTGTTGCTGTGCTGTTCGCAATTCTGCTGGGCAGACACGGCGGTGCCGCTGGCCAGAGCGGCGAGCAGGCCGGCGGCGAGAATGGGGTTGCGCATGGAAATTTTCCTTCGGGATCGGGGATCGATACCGGAAGAATGCGCGGGGCAGGGCCGATGTTCCGCAACAGGCCCTTGGAAAATAATAACATTTCATTCAGCTTGGTGGCGAAGCATTGTCGAGGCTGGCGCTGCGGCCTATGCCCGGCGCGTTCCCCGGAGGGCCCAGACGATGAGCGACGAGACCCGTGACAGCAATGGCAGCATCCTGGCCGATGGCGACAATGTCACGCTGATCAAGGATCTGAAGGTCAAGGGCACGTCGACGACACTGAAGCGCGGCACCATGGTCAAGGGCATCCGCCTGACCGGCAACCCAGACGAGATCGACTGCAAGGCCGGCGGCATCAAGGGCCTGGTGCTGCGCACGGAGTTCGTGAAAAAGGCCTGAAAAAGGGGCTGGCGCCATCGGCACCAGCCCCTTGATCGTCGCGGCGTGTTTCGCCTTCAGGCGAACATCTTCCCCCATGCGCGCTTGGCGCGGGCCTTCCAATGGCCGCGGTGATAGGCGTCGCTGGCCAGCAGCGGCATGACGCTGCCGGCTTCGGCGAAGACCATCTGCTCGATGCCGGTGTTGACCTTGCCCCAGCTGGCGGCTTCCTGCAGCGTCGAGGACGAGCAGGCGCCATCACGCACATCGGCCACGGTGATCTGCACGGCATATTTGTGGACCTGCACATCGTCATGGCCGAGAATTTCGGCGCAGACGACGGTGTCCTGGATGAAGTTCTTCGGCACGCCGCCGCCGATCATCAGCAGGCCCGTGGTGCCGGCCTTGATCTTGATATCGGTCAGTTCGCGGAAGTCGGCGATGGCATCGAGCACCATATATGGCTTGCCTGCCTTGGCGCGGTCGACCTGATGCTTGACAAGGCCGAAGCCGGCGCTGGAATCGACGAACGCCGGGCAGAAGATCGGCACGTCATGCTCGTAAGCGAGCTTGACGAGGCTGTTGTCCTTCTTGCCATGCTCGACGAGATACTTGCCCATCTCGCGAATGAAGGCCCGCGACGAATAGGGCTTGGGCTCCAACGCATTGGCGATCTCGTAGATCGTGTGGTCGCAATCCTGCAGCGCTTCTTCATCGATATAGGTGTCATAGATGCGATCGATCAGCAGCGAGCGCAGCGTGTCGTCATCCGGCACTTCCAGCGCCTGATAATGCTTGTGGCCCAGGCCTTCGAAGAAATCCATGTCGACGATGCTGGCGCCGGTGGCGACGATGCCATCGACCATGTTGTTGCGCAGCAGCTCGGCATAGAGATCCATGCAGCCGCCGGCGCTGGTCGAGCCGGCGATGACCAGGAAGATCGTGCAATCGGGGTCCTGCAGCATCTGGTTGTAGATGTCGGTGGCGCGGGCGAGATCACGCGAGGTGAAGCTCATCTTGCCCATGCCCTCGATGATCGGGCGGGCATCGAAGCTGGTGATGTCGATATGTTCGACGAGCGTCGAAAGCAGCTCGGCCTTGCGCTGGCGGTTGATCTGGTCGGTCATGTATCAATTCTCCAAACCCCTCTCCCGTTCGGGGAGAGGGAGGGGCCCGCGCGCGTCAGCGCGTGGGAGGGTGAGGGCTGTGGCGACCGGAGAGGCAGACCCTCACCCGGCTCGCCAGAGACGAGTCCGGCCTCTCCCCCAGGGGGAGAGGCGGTAAGTCAGCTCTTGCGGAGCTGGATAACCTTCGACGGCGACTCTTCCGTGACACCGTAGAGCGTTTCCATCGGTTCATCGCGGGCGATGACCGTGGCACCGGCGGTGAAGCCGTTGAAGCCGGTGCGCATGGCCGAGCCATAGGCACCGAGCATGCCGACTTCGATATAGTCGCCGGCGCGGATGTCGGCGGGCAGCGCGAACGGTCCGCGCATGAAGTCCATGTCGTCGCAGGTCGGGCCATAGAAGCTGAAATCCATCAGCTTGGCGCGCGAGCCACCGTCACGGACCAGCTTGACCGGGAAACGCCAGTCGATATGCGCGGCATCGAACAGCGCGCCATAGGCGCCGTCGTTGATGTAGAGCACATCGTCCTTGCGGGCTTCGACGCGGACCAGCAGGCTAGCATATTCCGCCGACAGCGCCCGACCCGGCTCGCACCAGAGTTCGGCCGAATAGCTGACCGGCAGCGATTCGAAAGCGCGGCTGATCACCTCGAAATAGGCATCCATCGCCGTCGGCTCCATGCCCGGATAGACGGACGGGAAGCCGCCGCCGACATCGACGACATCGACGGTGACGCCAGCGCCGACGATGGCCGCGCGCACCTGCGCCATGGCATCGCCATAGGCCTGCGGGCTCATCGCCTGCGAACCGACATGGAAGCAGATGCCGAGCGCATCGGCGACCTGGCGGGCGGCCATCAGCAGCGGCGCAGCGTCATCGGCGGCGATGCCGAACTTGGTGGCGAGGCTGAGCTTCGAATGCGAGGACGACACACGCAGCCGCACGCACAGCGTCAGGTCGGTCGCGGCGACACCGTCAACGGTCGTTGCGGCGACGATCTTGGCCAGCTCTTCCAGCGAATCCAGGCTGAAAATGCGCACGCCATGACGGTTATAGGCCTCGGCAATGGCTTCCTCGCCCTTGATCGGGTGCATGAAGCACAGGGTCGCGGTCGGCAGCAGGCCACGCACCAGCCGCACCTCTGCAATCGAGGCGACGTCGAAATGCGTGATTCCGGCGTCCCACAACGACCGGATCAGGTCGGGGGAGGGATTGGCCTTGACTGCATACATCGAGGTGCCCGGAAATTTCTCAAGGAAATAGCGGGCAGCGCGATGCGCGGCGTGGGGGCGAACCAGTGTGACGGGTTGTGTCGGCTTGGTGCCGAGCGCTACCCGCAGCGCGTTATGATCTTCGTGCAACTCAAGGGACCTCCGGTGGAGCAAAGTTGCCGGAGAAGGCCGGCACCAAAGCTGCCTTGCGGTGGAAGTCCCATGGGGCAGCGGAGGGCGTATCTAGGGTTCACCCCCCTGCATGTAAAGAAGTTTTTTGTTACAGTGAAAAATGCAGTATTTCGTTGCCCTTTCAAGGGCTTGTCGATAGGTTTCCGGCAACTGGAAAGGGCCATATTTCAATGACTTCCCCCGTGTCATATGACGAAGTTGTGACAGCGGCGAGGCGCATTGCCGCAGTGGCCGTGCGCACGCCGCTGCTGCGCTCCGATGCGCTTGATGCCGCCACTGGCGGCCGCATCTTCCTGAAGCCGGAGAATCTGCAGCGCACCGGCAGCTTCAAGTTCCGCGGCGCCTATAACCGGCTGTCGGCGCTGGGGCCGGGCGAGGCACCGGGCGGGGTGGTGGCGTTCTCCTCCGGCAACCATGCCCAGGGTGTGGCGGCGGCGGCGGCGTTGCTCGGCCTGCCGGCGCTGATCGTGATGCCCAGCGACGCCCCGGCGATCAAGGTGGCGCGCACCCGCGCCTTTGGCGCCGAAGTGGTCTTCTACGACCGGCTGACCGAGGATCGCGCCGCCATCGCCGCCGGCATTGCCGCCAGCCGCGGCGCGGTGATCGTGCCACCGTTTGACGACGCCCACGTCATCGCCGGCCAGGGTACCGCCGGGCTGGAGGCGGTGGCGGACCTCGCCGCGCTCGGCCTCACCGCCGATCTGGCGCTGGTCTGCTGCGGTGGTGGCGGTCTCGCCAGCGGCTTCGCGGTCGGTTCGCAGCTACCGGTGGTGGCGGTCGAGCCGGAGAATTGGGACGATGTGAACCAGAGCCTCGCCGCCGGCCATATCATCCCGGTCAGCGACCCGCAGCCGACACGCTGCGATGCCCTGCAGACGCTGCGCATGGCCGATGTGACCTTTGCGACGCTGACCGCCCATGGCGCCCGCGGCGATGTCGTCAGCGAGGCAGAGGTCGCCCGCGCCGTCGCCTTCGCCTTTCGCGAGCTGAAGCTGGTGGTGGAGCCGGGCGGCAGCGTCGCGCTGGCCTCGGCGCTGGCCGGGCGAGTGGACCTGCGGGGCAAGACGGCGCTGGTCGTGCTGTCCGGTGGCAATGTCGATGCAGACGTGTTTGCCGCCTGTCTGGCGGAGGGGTGAACAGCTCCCTCCCCGTTGACGCTTTGCGTCGCCTAACGGCTGCGGGGAGGGCGACTCACCGAAGGTGAGCGGGGTGGGGGTTCCCGCCTGTTGCCACCGAAGGTGTAACCCCCACCCCGCTCGCTTCGCGAGTCGCCCTCCCCGCAAGGGGGAGGGAGAGTCTCACGCCCCCGGCGTTGCGAAGCGATGCGTCAGCGGCAGTTCCGGTTCCACCGGCCCGGCGTCTTCCCCGAACCATTCCGCCACCGCGGCCTTGCCGGCGCTGCCGATGTGCAGGCCCATCTTGGTGCGCCGCCACAGCACATCGGCGCTGCTCGCCGCCCATTCGTGGTCGCGGTAATGCTGCAATTCCGCCTCGAACAGCCCGCCGATACTGGCGCCAAGGCCGGCTTCGAGCAGCGGCTCGACCGCGGTGCCGATGGTGTGCGCCAGCCGCTTGATGATCCGCGGATCATAATCGCCATGCGCGGCGATGAGGTTGGTCAGCCAGCGCTTGAAGGCATCCTGGCCGGTTTCACCTCTCAGCTTTTCGACCGTGCCGCCGGGCAGCGCGGCCTTTGCCGTCCAGGGCTTCGACTTCGGCGCGATGCGCTTCAGCACATCCTCGGCCAGCACGCGATAGGTGGTGATCTTGCCGCCGACGACGGTCATCGCCGGCACGCCGTCATGTTCGACTAGCCGGTAATCGCGCGGCGTTTCGCGGTCGCCCTTGCCTTCCTCCAGGATCAGCGGGCGCACACCGGCGAAGCTGTGCACGACATCGTCATGGGTCAGCGGGCGCGCCAGATAGCGGTTGGCGGCATCGAGCAGATATTGCACCTCGTCGGGCGTGATCGCCGCCGCCTCTGGCGCGCTGATGTCGCGCTCGGTGGTGCCGATCAGCGAGAAATCCCGCTCATAGGGGATGATGAAGATGATGCGGCCATCGGGCTGTTGCAGCATGAAGGCATCGCTGCCCAGATGCACCCGCCGCGTGACGATATGGCTGCCTTGCACCAGCCGCAGCGCCGGGGCATCGTTGCGGCCGAGCACCGTCCGCGCCACCTCCGACGCCCAGGGGCCGGCAGCGTTGATGATGCGCTGCGCCTGCAGGGTGCGACCGTCGGACAGCGCCACCTGCCACAGGCTGCCGTCATGTTCGGCGCGGACGACCCGTGTGCGCGGCGCGATCAGTGCCCCGCGCGCTGCGGCGTCCTGGCAATTGGCGATGACCAGCCGGGCATCATCGACCCAGCCATCCCAATAGCGAAAGGCGGTGCGAAAGCGCGCATCGAGTGCGCGGCCGGCGCGATCGTTGCGCAGGTCGATCTTCGCCGACCCCGGCACGATGTGGCGGCGGGCGAGATTGTCATAGAGGAACAGCCCGGCGCGCAGCATCCATTCCGGTCGGTCGCCCGGCGATTGCGGTAGCACGAACGCCTGCGGCCAGCTGATCTGCGGCGCGATGTCGAGCAGCACTTCGCGTTCGGCCAGCGCCTTTCTGACTAGCCCGAAGGCGTAGAATTCGAGGTAGCGCAGCCCGCCGTGAATGAGCTTGGTCGAGGCGCTCGATGTGGCGCCGCCCAGATCGTTCGCTTCCACCAAGGCGACGCTCAGGCCGCGACCGCTGGCATCGCGGGCAATGCCGGCACCATTGATGCCGCCGCCGATGATCAGCAGGTCGAACGGGGGAAGAGGCGTGGAACCGGTCATAAGTTGCGGGCTGTCCTAGTCAGTGATGGCAGTTTAGGAAAGGCGGCATGATGACCGAAACATCCGGCGACCTCATTCTCGTCCTCGACGCCGGGACGACCTCGACCCGCGCCATCGCCTTTGACCTGGCCGGCAGCATCATTGCCAGCGCCGGCCGGCCGATCACCCAGCATTATCCGGCCAGCGGCTGGGTGGAGCATGATGCCGGCGAGATCTGGCGACTGAGCCGCGATTGCCTGATCGAAGTGGCGGACAAGGTCGGCGCGCCGCGCATCCGCGCCATCGGCATCACCAACCAGCGCGAAACCATGGTGTTCTGGGATTGCAGCACCGGCGAACCCGTCGCCCCCGCCATCGTCTGGCAGGACCGCCGCACCGCCGCCGCCTGCGCCGCGCTGAAGGCGGCCGGCCATGAAGCCATGGTGCAGGCCAAGACCGGCCTGCTGCTCGATCCCTATTTCTCCGGCACCAAGATCCGCTGGGCGCTCGACAATTGGCCAGCGGTCGCCGCGGCCGAAACCGATGGTCGCCTGCTGGTCGGCACGGTCGAAAGCTGGCTGATCTGGAAATTGTCGGCCGGTGCCGCCCATGTCAGCGACGCCACCAACGCCTCGCGCACGCTCTTGATGGACCTCGAATCCTGCACCTGGGACGCCGCGCTTTGTGCGCTGTTCGGCGTGCCCGCCGCCATTTTGCCGCGCATCACCGATTGTGCCGGCCGGCTGGCAACGACCGCATTGCTGGGCAGCGAAACCCCGATCACCGGCAGCGCCGGCGACCAGCAGGCCGCCAGCATCGGCCAGGCCTGCCTATCGCCGGGCGAACTGAAGGCGACCTATGGCACCGGCTGCTTCCTGCTCGCCCATGCCGGGCCGGTGCCGCCGCGCTCCACCCATCGCCTGCTCTCCACTATCGCCTGGCGGCTCGACGGCGTGCCGGCCTATGCGCTGGAAGGCTCGATCTTCACCGCCGGCGCCGCCGTGCAATGGCTGCGCGACGGCCTTGGCATCATCGCCAGCAGCGCGGAGACCGAGGCCCTGGCGCAAAGCGTGCCCGACAGCGGCGGCGTCACCTTCGTCCCCGCCCTCGCCGGCATGGGCGCACCGCACTGGCAACCCGACGCCCGCGGCCTGCTAACCGGCCTCTCCGGCGGCACCACCCGCGCCCATATCGTCCGCGCCACATTGGAAGCCATGGGCCAGCAGACCGCCGACCTCGTCACCGCGCTCGCCGCCGATGGCGTCACCGCCGGCACGCTGCGCGTCGACGGCGGCATGGTCGCCAATGACTGGCTGTGCCAGGACCTCGCCGACAGCCTCGGCGTCTCCGTCGATCGCCCGCGCTGCATCGAAACCACCGCATTGGGCGCCGCCATGCTCGCCGCCGTCGGCGCCGGCCTGTTCGACAGCCTCACCGCCGCCGCCGCGGCGATGGCCGGCGCGGACCGCAGCTTCACGCCAGCGATCGGCGACGATGCCCGCGCCGCGCGCCGGACGGTGTGGGCAAAGGCGGTGCGGCAGGCGTTGCTGGTGTGAGCGAAGGCAGGGGGCCTCCGGCGGCTGGGGCCTTGGGCCCCAGACCCCAATCATTGGGTTGCTCCCGCGTGGCTACAGTTGCTCGAAAAACAACAGGGGTCTGGGGCCTTAGGCCCCAGCCGCCGGAGGCTCTTCTTCTAGAATATCAATTCATCAAAGGACCAACTGATGAGCGCATCTGAAATCGAAATGGTTCGCACCATGCTCGCGGCACTCCCGGGAGGCGGCGATGTCGCGACGATGCGGGCGGGTTATGATGCCATCGGCAACATCTTCCCGACGGCGGCGGATGTCGTGGTGACGCCGGTGGATGCGGGCGGGGTGCCGGGGGAATGGACGCGGGTGCCGGGGGCGGCCCAGGATGCGGCGCTGCTCTATCTGCATGGCGGCGGCTATGTGATCGGCTCGATTGCCAGCCATCGGCATCTGGCGAGTGAATTGGGCCGGGCGGCGGGGATTCAGGCGCTGGCGCTGGAATATCGGCTAGCGCCGGAAGCGCCGTTTCCGGCGGCGGTGGACGATGCGCTGGCGGGCTATCGCTGGCTGCTGGGGCAGGGGATAGCGCCCGGCCGGATCTCGGTGGCGGGGGACAGTGCCGGCGGCGGGCTGACCATGGCGCTGCTGTTGGCGATCAAGGCGGCGGGGCTGCCGCTGCCGGCCTGTGCGGTGCCGATTTCGCCCTGGGTGGATCTGGAGGGGCTGGGCGGCTCGATGGACAGCAAGGCGGCAAGCGACCCGATCGTGCAGCGCGAGGGGCTGGCGGCGATGGCCGGCCATTATCTGAATGGCGCCAACCCGCATGATCCGCTGGCAGCGCCGCTCTATGGCGATCTGACGGGCCTGCCGCCGCTGCTGATTCAGGTCGGCAGCGAGGAAACACTGCTCGACGATGCGGTGCGGCTGGCGGCGGCGGCGGGCCATGCCCGGGTGCCGGTGCGGCTGGAGATTGCGCCGGACATGATCCATGTCTTCCATTTTTTCCACCCGGTGCTGGCCGCGGCGCGGGCAGCCAATGCGGCAGCGGGCGCCTTCATTGCCGGTCATCTGGCGCAATGACACAGGGCTCGATTCTGCTCGGCCTGTCGGCGGCGGCAGCGCTGGCGCTGGTGGTGATGGGCATCTGGCTGTTGTGGCAGCCGGGCGGCAACCGCGTGAAGGCCGGGCTGATGGTGCTGGCCGGGCTGGTCATCGTGTTCAACGCCTGGATCAATTCGCTGCCGGCGCCGGGCGCGGGGTGATGTCCTACAGCGCGGAAATGTGCGATGTTTTCCTCCCTCCCCCTTGCGGGGAGGGCGACTCGCGAAGCGAGCGGGGTGGGGGTCCACACGTGACGACAGGGGCAATCCACACCCCGCTCGGCTGGCGCTGTGTCGCCCTTCCCGCAAGGTGTAGGGAACTGGAACCGTCCCGAACTGTCAACATTGTCAATTTCTAAACAAATCGTAAACGCGCCCGCCAACCCTAAGACAATCGCCGGTTGCCGCCTTCGCCACCGCTGATAGTCTGCCGCCCAATCAACAAGCATCATGGGGATGGACATGCGGACATTGGCGAGCGTCAGCCTTTTGGCTCTGGCAGTAACGGCGCTGGCGACCGGCGCCGGCAATGCCGCCAGCAGCGGCACACCGGCGTTCGTCACCGCCCAGCGCCTCGCCGATGCCGGCAAGGAACCCGGCAACTGGATGACGCATGGCGGCACCTATGCCGAGCAGCGCTATGCCGATCTGGAGCAGGTCACCAGCGCCAATGTCGGCAAGCTGGGCCTGGCCTGGTCCTATGATCTCGACACGGCGCGCGGGCAGGAGGCGACGCCGCTGGTCATCGACGGCGTCATGTACACAACGACGGCCTGGTCCAAGGTCGTCGCGCTCGATGCCGCCACCGGCAAGCCGAAATGGACGTTCGACCCTGAGGTCGACAAGGCGCGCGGCCATTCCGCCTGCTGCGATGTCGTCAACCGCGGCGTCGCCGCCTGGAACGGGCTGCTCTTCGTCGGGGCATTGGATGGTCGGCTGATTGCGCTCGATGCCGCCACCGGCAAGGTCAAATGGTCGGTGCAGACCTTTGATGCCTCCAAGCCCTATACGATCACCGGCGCGCCGCGCGTGGTGAAGGGCAAGGTCATCATTGGCAATGGCGGTGCCGAACTGGGTGTGCGCGGCTATGTCACCGCCTATGATGCGATGACCGGGCAAAAGGCCTGGCGCTTCTACACCGTGCCCGGTGACCCGGCGAAGGGCCCGGACGGCGAAGCCTCCGACGATGTGCTGAAGGCCAAGGCCGGCGACAGCTGGTTCGGCGATTTCTGGAAGGCCGGCGGCGGCGGCACCGTCTGGGATGCCATTGTCTACGACCAGGAGCTCGACCAGCTCTATATCGGCGTCGGCAACGGCAGCCCGTGGAACCGCCAGATCCGTTCCGAAGACAAGGGCGACAATCTGTTCCTGTCCTCGGTCGTCGCACTCAACCCCAATACCGGCAAATACATCTGGCATTATCAGGGCACGCCGGGCGAAAGCTGGGATTTCACCCAGACCCAGCCGATCGTGCAGGCGACGCTGACCATCGATGGCAAGCCCCGCAAGGTGCTGATGCAGGCGCCGAAGAACGGCTTTTTCTATGTCATCGACCGCGAGACGGGGAAGCTGATCTCCGCCAAGAATTTCGTGCCGCAGACCTGGGCGACCGGTGTCGACATGGCCACCGGCCGGCCGATCGAAGTGCCCGGCGCGCGCTATGAAAAGGCGGCGGCGACGGTGATGCCCTCGGCGCTGGGCGCGCACAATTGGCACCCGATGTCGTTCAGCCCCAAGACCGGTCTTGTCTATCTGCCCGCCCAGGAAATCCCGATGGGGTATGAGACGGACAAGAGCTATACCTACAAGCCCGGCGCCTGGAACATCGGCATCAGCGCGCTGCCACTGGCCCCGCCCAACGACCGCGCCGTCACCAAGGCGATCCGTGCCATGCTGAAGGGCCAGCTGGTCGCCTGGGACCCGGTGAAGCAGAAGGAAGTCTGGCGGGTGCAATATGACGGCCCGTGGAACGGCGGCACGCTCGCCACGGCCGGCAACCTTGTCTTCCAGGGCAATGCCAAGGGCCAGTTCCAGGCGTTCGATGCCAGCACCGGCAAGACGCTATGGGGCTTTGACGCGCAGACCGGCGTCGTTGCCGGCCCGGTCAGCTATCGCATCGGCACCACGCAATATGTGGCGGTGATGGCCGGCTATGGCGGCGCCTATCCGCTGTCGATCGGCTTCCCCGACAAGGTCGATCACATGGCGCCAAACGGCCGGGTGCTGGTGTTCAAGCTCGGCGGCACGGCCAAGCTGCCCAAGGTCGACATGGCGCCGCTGGCGCCGCCGAACCCGCCGAAGGACGCCTTCACCGCCCAGCAGATCGCCGATGGTGGTGCGATCTATGAGGGCAATTGCGGCGTTTGCCACGGTGGTGGTGCCCGCTCGTCCGGCGTGCTGCCCGATCTGCGCCGCTCCGGCGCGCTGACCGACAAGGACCAGTGGCAGGCCATCGTGCACGACGGCCTGCTGAAGGAAAACGGCATGGTCGCGTTCAGCAGCTGGTTCAACAAGGATCAGATCGAGGCCGTGCGCGCCTATGTCGGCGTGCAGGCGAAATATCTGGCCAGTGAGAGCGCGCCCGGGGGCAAGTAGCAAGCCGGGCTGCGTCCGGCGTCTTGAGAACGGTCCTTGCTGTCATCCCGGGCTTGACCCGGGACCCAGCTGTCATTTCTTTAAACCGATGAAGCTGGGTCCCGGGTCAAGCCCGGGATGACAGTATGGGGCAGATCGTCGCGCGAACCGCCTCAACGCTTCCGCGTCAATTCCTTCATCGCCCGGTCCAGCCCTTCGATCGACAGCGGGTACATGCGGTCGTTCATGATCGTCTTGATCATCTGGATCGACTGGCTGTGGCCCCAGCTTTTTTCGGGAATCGGGTTCAGCCAGGCGGCAGCATGGTAGACGTCGAGCATGCGGCCCATCCAGACGTCGCCGGCTTCCTCGTTCCAATGTTCGACGCTGCCGCCGGGATAGTTGATCTCATAGGGGCTCATCGAGGCGTCGCCGACAAAGACCAGCTTGTAATCGTGCGGGAATTTGTGGAGCAGCTCCATCACCGGCGTGCGTTCCGACCAGCGCCGCTTGTTGTCCTTCCACAGCGCCTCATAGGGGCAATTGTGGAAGTAGAAGAATTCCAGATGCTTGAATTCGGAGCGGGCGGCGGAGAAAAGCTCCTCGCACAGCTTGATATGCGGATCCATCGAGCCGCCGACATCGAGCATGAGCAGCAGCTTTACGGCATTGTGCCGCTCCGGCCGCATGACGATATCGAGATAGGCCTTCTTCGCGGTGCCGGAGATCGTCGAATCGAGATCGAGCTCGTCGGCAGCGCCGTCGCGAGCAAAGCGGCGCAGGCGGCGCAGCGCCACCTTGATGTTGCGGGTGCCGAGCTCGACACTGGAATCGAGGTTCTTGAACTCGCGCTTGTCCCAGACCTTGACGGCCTTTTGCTGGCGGCCTTTGTCCTGGCCGATGCGCACGCCTTCGGGGTGGCTACCTTGCGCGCCGAACGGCGACTTGCCGGCGGTGCCGATCCATTTATTGCCGCCCTCGTGGCGCTTCTTCTGCTCCTCCAGCCGCTCCTTGAGCGTCTCCATCAGCTTGTCCCAGCCCAGCTTTTCCAGCTCGGCCAGTTCCTCGGCGGAAAGGTTCAACTCAGCGACGGCGCGCAGCCAATCCTCCGGAATTTCCGCCGTGCCGGTCTCAAGGCTCGGCTCCAGGCCCTTGAAGACCTTGGCGAAGACCATGTCGAAGCGATCGAGCAGCCCCTCGTCCTTCACATAGGTCGCGCGGGCGAGATAGTAGAAATCGGTGATCGACCAGTCGATGACATCCGCCTGCAAGGCTTCGAGCAGCAGCAGATGCTCCTTCAGCGAGGCGGGGATCTTGGCTGCGCGCAGCTCGTCGAGGAAGTTGAGGAACATGGGCGAAGGCTATCCGAGCTTGGCCGTCGCCGCCAGTGTCTTCAGCGTGCGATTGGGCGGGGAAACGGTGGCGATGCAGCCGCCGGGATAAAAGGCGCGAATGGCGGATTGCGGCGGCGCATCGGCCAGCGCCGTGGCCAGCGCCTCGGCGCTCCAGCCGCTGGCGGCTGTCACCACGCGCTCGACGCTCCACGGCGTGTAGAGCGCCACATCAGGGCCTTCGACGCCGAACACCCGGCCGGTGAAGCCGCACAGCGCCGACGCCAGATAGACGACCAGTGGCGAGACATGCTCCGGTGCGTGGCGGTCGAAGCCGGCGCTGCGCGGCATCAGCTGGTCGACGCTGGGTGACGCCATGACCATGCGGGTGCGCGCCGCCGGGGCAATGGCGTTCACCCGCACGCCGAGGCTGGCGAGTTCCTGGGCGTGCACCTGCGTCAGCGCGGCGATGCCGGCCTTGGCCGCGCCATAGGGGCCGCCGTCGGGCATCGGGTGCATGCCGACCGGGGAGGTGGTGTTGACGATGGCACGCCCGGCCTCGGGCCTGCGCTCGGCCCACAGCCGGGCGGCATGGTGGCTGACCGCGGCAGTGCCCTTCAGATGCACGCCGATTTCCAGGTCGAAATCCTGTTCGGTCATGGTGATGACGCTCGACGGGCGGTTGATCCCGGCATTGTTGACGACGATGTCGAGCCCGCCGAACGTCCGCACCGCCTGTTCGACAATGCTGCCGGCGCCGTCCCAATCGGCGACGCTGGCGCGGTTGGCGACGGCCTGGCCGCCGCGTTCGCGAATTTCCTCGGCCACCGCATCGGCGGCATCGCCGGCGCCGGTGCCCAGCACGCTGCCACCCAGATCGTTGACAACAACGCGCGCGCCCGCCGCCGCCAGCGCCAGCGCATGACAGCGGCCAAGGCCGTTGCCGCCGCCTGTCACAATCGCCACCTTGCCGTCCAGAAGCGGCATCGCCACCCTCCATCACACCATTGGAGGGCAGGGGTGAACGCTTTCGATTTCCGCGGCAAGACCGTGCTTGTGACAGGGGGTAGCACCGGCATCGGCAATGCCAGCGCGCGCGGCTTCCTCGCTGCCGGCGCGCGCGTGATCGTCACCGGCACGCGCGCCAGCGCCGCCGATTATGCCGGCAGTGATGGCGATCTGGCCGGCCTGGAGTATCACCGGCTCGACCAGGGCGATGCCGCGGCGGTGGCGGCCTTCGATCCCGGCGTCGACCGGCTCGACGTGCTGGTCGTCGCCGGCGCCAAGGTCGCCTATCGCCGCGCCGAATTCGAGATCGAAACCTTCGCCGATGTGCTGGCGACCAACCTGACCGGGCCAATGCAGCTGGCGACGAAGTTCCGCGCCCGGCTGCAAGGCGGCAGCATTATCTTCATCGGCTCGGTCGCCAGCTTTCGCGGCACCATCGGCCAGCCGGCCTATTCGGCATCGAAGGGCGGCTTGCTGACGCTGACGAAAACGCTGGCGCAGGCCTTTGGCGGGGAGGGTATTCGTGTCAACCTCATCGCCCCCGGCCTTGTCCGCAGCAAGATGACGGCGGTGACCTGGACGGTGCCGGAACGGCTCGCCGCCACCGAGGCGCAGGTGCCGCTGCGCCGCATCGGCGAGCCCGATGACATCGCTGGCGCCGTGCTGTTCCTGGCGTCACCCCTTGCCGGTTACATCACCGGCACATCCCTGATTATCGATGGAGGACTTTCGGCATGAGCTGGGCACAGGGCAAGAAAGTGCTGGTGACGGGCGGCAGCCAGGGCATCGGCCATGCCACGGCGGCGGCGTTCCAGGCGCTGGGCGCCGAGGTGACGGTGACGGGCACGCGCGCCAGCTTTGCCGATTATCCGGAGCCGCTGGATGGGGTGCGCTATCTCCAGTCGAACCTTGTCGAGCCGGCGGCGCGGGCGGAGCTTGCCGCGCATTTCCCGGCGCTCGACGTGCTGGTCAACAATGCCGGCGGCGGCAATCGCAACGAATTCGACCAGTTGAATTTCGAGGCGGTGCTCGACCTCAACGTCAACGCCGTCATGGATTTGAGCACCCGGCTGTTCCCGGCACTGAAGGCCGCGCGCGGCGCCATCGTCAATGTCGGCAGCCTTGCCTCCTTCCTCGCCATCAAGGAGGCGCCGGCGTACACGGCGTCCAAGGCCGCCGTGCTCGGCCTCACCCGCGCGCTCGGCGACAAATGGTCGGCCGATGGCGTGCGCGTCAACATGGTGGCACCGGGCTTCATTGCCACCCGCATGACCGACCCGATGCGCCAGGATGCCGATTATGAAAAGCGCCTGCTGAAGGCCGTGCCGATGCGGCGCTGGGGCCAGCCCGAAGAAATCGCCGACGCCATCCTGTTCCTCGCGTCACCCGCGGCGAGCTATATCACCGGCCAGGCGCTGGCCATCGATGGCGGGTTGATGCTGCGTTGAGGGCAGCGGGCATTGACGAAGGGCAGGGGCTATCGTCACTTGCAACGCGGACAGGCAGCGGGGATGAGACGGCATGGCGGGCATCGGGCGGCGAATGACTCTGTCGCTGGCGGCGGCGCTTGTGCTGGCCAGCAGCGGCGAAGCGGCACCGCCAGCCGCGCCGGAGGTGGCCGAGGCCTCGATTCCGGCCTTGCAGGCGGCCATGGCCAATGGCGCGCTCTCGTCCCGACAACTCGTCGCAGCCTATCTGGCGCGGATCGCCGCCTATGATCAGCGCGGGCCGCGGCTCAACAGCATCATCACGCTCAATCCCCGCGCTCTTGCCGAAGCCGATGCGCTCGACCGGGAACGTGCCGCCACCGGCCCGCGCGGGCCGCTGCACGGCATTCCAGTGCTGGTGAAGGACAATTTCGACACCCTCGATATACCCACCAGCGGCGGCACGCTCGCGCTGGCCACGCTGCGTCCCACGGCGGATGCGGAACAGGTCGCCCGGCTGCGGGCGGCGGGCGCCATCATCCTGGGCAAGACCGCAATGCACGAGCTGGCCGCCGGCACCATCACGATCAGCTCGCTCTCTGGTCAGACACGCAACCCTTATGACCCGATGCGGTCGCCGGGTGGTTCCAGCGGCGGCACCGGCGCGGCGGTTGCCGCCAGCTTTGCCGCCGTCGGCATGGGCAGCGACACATGCGGTTCCATCCGCGTGCCGTCCGCCTTCCAGAATCTGTTCGGCCTGCGCGCCACGCGCGGGCTAGGCAGCCGCTCCGGCATCATCCCGCTATCCGATACCCAGGATGTCGCCGGACCGCTGGCACGCAGTGTGGCGGATCTGGCCATCGTGCTGGACGCAACGATGGGCGAAGACAAGACCGATGCGGTGACGCTGGGGGCAAATGCCCACAAACCGAAATCCTATCTGGATAGCCTGACGTCGGACGCGCTGAAGGGCGCACGTATCGGGGTGGTGCGGGCCATGTTCGTCGCCAACCCGGAAGATACCGAAGCCAAGCCGGTTTATGACGCTGCCGTCGCACAGCTGAAAGCCGCAGGCGCCGAGGTGGTGGAGGTGGAACTGCCCGGCGGCCTGCCGGCACCGGCGGAGTTGAATGCCGGGCTGTACGAATTCGTGGCTGATCTGGCGCGCTACCTGGCCGCCCACCCCGGAGCACCGGTGGGCAGCCTGAAGGCGATCATCGATGCCGGGATGCACCATGACCAGCTGGACACCCGCTTTGCCGATAGTCTGGCAGCGCCGGATCGGACTTCGCCGGCCTATGCCGCGGTGCTGGCCCGGCAGGCCGCCACCCGCGCCAATGTTGAGGCATTGCTGGCCGGCAGTCGGCTGGATGCGCTGCTTTATCCCACCGCCTTGGGTCGGCCGCCGGTGATCGGCGCCGAAAACATCGCCAACAACTGCCGGCTTTCCGCCAGCACCGGCCTGCCGGCCATCGCCATTCCCGCCGGCTTCACCCCGCGCGGCCTGCCGGTGGGGATCGAGTTGCTGGGCGCCGCCTTCAGCGAACCGCGGCTGATCGCGCTTGCCCATGGCTGGGAACTGCAGGCCAAACCGCGCCGGGCGCCGTTCAGCACACCGCCGCTGGTGAACGGCAGGTCTCCAGGCATGCAGCGCGGCACGACACGCATCAACGCCGGCGCGGCGGTGGCGACACTGTCATATCGCTATGACCCTTTGAATGCCCGACTGCAGGTCGCGGCCACAACCATCGGCACCGGCAGCGCCGCTCCCTTCGCCCTGGCCCTGCACCGTAGCCCGGATGGCAAGCCCGGCCCGGTGCTGGCGCAATTGCTGGGCCCCGGCGCGAAGAGCGGCGAGGCCGACCTCAGGCTGGATGCCCGCGCCCGCGCCGATCTCGCAGCCGGGCGGCTTTATGCAACCCTGCACAGTGCCGATCAGCCACTCGGGGCGGAGCACGCCGTGCTGGTGGTGAAGTAGACATGATAGCGGACCCTCCATAAGCCGGCATCAGGATAGCGGGGCTCGGTTGCGCATGACCGGCGAAAAACCGAACCCTGCCAACCCGTTGCGGGCCGACGAAGGTATTGGGGGATTCCGGCCCGGTTACTGACCCCGCCGGCTCATGAAGGCCAGGCGTTCGAACAGCATCACATCGGCTTCGTTCTTCAGCAGGGCGCCGTGCAGCGGCGGGATCAGGCTCTTGGTGTCGCGGTTGCGCAGCACTTCGATCGGCAGGTCCTCGTGCATCAGCAGCTTCAGCCAGTCGAGCAGCTCGCTGGTCGAGGGCTTCTTCTTCATGCCCGGCACGTCGCGGATGTCGAAGAAGATGTTGAGCGCTTCGGCGACCAGCGTCTTCTGGATGTCGGGGTAATGGACGCGGACGATCGATTCCATCGTCTCGCGATCGGGGAATTTGATATAGTGGAAGAAGCAGCGGCGCAGGAAGGCGTCGGGCAGTTCCTTTTCATTGTTCGACGTGATGATGACGATGGGGCGGGCCGCGGCCTTCACGCGCTCGCCGGTTTCGTAGACGTCGAACTCCATGCGATCGAGCTCGGTGAGCAGATCGTTCGGAAACTCGATATCGGCCTTGTCGATCTCGTCGATCAGCAGCACCGGCAGCTGGGGCGACGTGAACGCCTCCCACATCTTGCCCTTGCGGATATAGTTGGCGATGTCATGGACGCGGGCGTCGCCGAGCTGGGAATCGCGCAGCCGGCTGACGGCGTCATATTCATAAAGGCCCTGCTGTGCCTTGGTCGTCGACTTGACGTTCCATTCGATGAGCGGCGCGTCAAAGGCATTGGCGATCTGCTGGGCCAGCACCGTCTTGCCGGTGCCGGGCTCGCCCTTCACCAGCAGCGGCCGGCGCAGCGTAACGGCGGCATTGACCGCCACCTTCAGATCATCGGTGGCGACATAGCCGGACGTGCCTTGAAATCGCATGCTGCTTGCTTTCCTGTTTGCGCTTAACGCGACGCTAAAGCGACGCTAGTGGCGAGGCAATGCTGCGATTGCATAGGGGCAGCCTCTCTGTCTAAACAGGGTGTAAACAGACGTGGGGCAGAGACTTTCATGAACAGGACGATGATCCGGCTGGCGCTGACGGCGGCGCTGCTGGCCAGCACGACGCCGGTGCTGGCGGCGCCGAGTGCCTTGCTGCGCTGCGATGGCTTCGGCCGTCGTGTCTCCACCGGCGAATCGGTGGCGCGCGGGCTGGTCATCCTCGGCACGCTCGGCCTGTTCGGATCGGCCGAGGCCGACAACCCTGCCGCCCGTGAAACCGGCGACAAGGGCATCCAGGCCTGCACCGATGCGATGGCCGACCAGCGCGTCACCGGCAACCCCATCCGCCGCGCCGAAGTGTTCCTGGCGCGCGGCTTCCGCCACTATGAAATGGGCCATTTCGCCGCTGCCGAGGAGGACGCCAAGACGGCACAGACCATGGTGGTGCCCGACCCGGCCAAGCCGGCCTTTGACCGCACCGTCGGCGTGTCGGCGCTGCTGCTGCAGGCGCTGATCCGCACCGCCGAGAACAAGCCGGAGGAAGCCGAGACGCTGGCCCTGGCGGCGGCGGCGCGGCGGCCCTGGGGCAATTTCACCATCGAGCAGGCGTTGACCGTGCTGATGCTGTCGCCGACGATTTCGCCGGGGGAAGCCAAGCTGCTCGATCGGCATTTCCAGCTGTGGCCGGGCAGCATGCGCGCCCAGGCGCGGGAAGCCGCCGGTGACTGGGCCGGCGCCGCCAGCGACTATGCCGCCGTCATCAAGGCGCGTGTCGAGGGTGACGAGGTGCTGGAAGCGCGCCGCGCCGCCGTGCTGGCGCTGGCCGGTGACACGGCTGGGGCCGAGGCCGCGGTCAAGGCGGTGCGCCAGCGCATCGATGAACTGGCGACCAAGGCCAGCGGCACCGACAATGCCGCGCAGGTCGCCGGGCAGAAGGTGGCGCGCGCCGACGAGATGGTGCAGCTGGCCCGCGCCCAGCTGGCGCTGCTCGCCGGCCGCACCGATGATGCGAAGGCGGTGCTGGCGGGCCGCGAGCGCTGGCTGGCGCCGGCGCCGATCGTCGCCCGCGTCATCGCCAATGCCCAGGCCAAGCTCGGCAACTCCGGCATCGGCAGCCTGTCGCTCGACCCCGCCAAGGTGCTGGCCGATGCGCGCGCCGTGAAGCTCAACGATCTGTCCGGCAAGAAGATCGTCGGCCTGATGATGATTGCCTGGCCGCGCTATGAGGATATCGACAAGGCCAATGACTTCGGCAAGGACATCGCCCTGCCGGTGCCGCAGGTGAAGCAGGAAACCGCCCGCGATGGCGCCACGCTCAAGATCGGCCTGCAGCGCGAAGGCGCAACCGATACCGGCAACGAGGCCATGCTGGTGCTGGCCGCCAATGTCGCCGCCACGCGCGGTGCCGCCGAATATGCCATCGTCCAGCGCAATTCGTCGCTGCGCCTGCCGCGCGAGGGGCTGAGCGATGCCTTCCAGACCTGGCAGATCGTCTTCCCCACCGACGCATTGTGGGAAAGCCAGAAGGGCCGCAGCATCAGCATCGCGGCGGTGCAGGCGGAGCTGGCGCCGCAGTTCCCGGCGCCGCCGCCGGTCGCCAAGCGGTAGCCGGGTCAGCGATAGCTGAAACTGACCTGGCTCTTTTCGCCGCCGGGGAAGCCGAACATGGTGCCGGCGGAGGTGGCCGACTGGCTGGCGAGGCGCGGCACGCCCTTGTCATCCAGTTTATAATCAAGCACTTGTTCGAAACTATTCACACGGATTAACAGGTTCATCTTGAAGCTTTCGCGCTGCATGAAGCGGACGCGCTCCACCCAGCATTTGCCGGCGCGGGAGACGATGGTGATCTCGCCCTTCAGATGATCGGAGATGTCGCCGCTGTCGGTGCGCACCGTGCCCGGCGGCAGCTGCGCGAGGCTGAGCACGGTGCGGCCCTGGGCATCGGTCATCGTCTCGCCGGGTACCGCGAGCAGGCCGGCGATGCGATGATAGCCGGGTACCGGGTTGGCGGCGGCCTGTCTGGCGGCGCGTTCGCGCATCGCCTCGGTCGGCCGCTTGCCATTCTGGCTGATCAGCGTCCAGCGCTTGCCGTCCCAGCGTTCGACGAGCGCGGTCGTGGTCGTCGAACCGCCGCCGGTGCGCACCGAGCGGGTGGTGCGATCGAAGCTGAGCGTTTCGGGCCCCATGGCGCGGGCATCCGCCAGGATGCGGTCGCGCTGGGCATCGGGCAGGGGCGCCGCGGCCACCAGCAACAGCGACGCAAACGCAGCGCACACGAAATGTCTCATGGCGCTGCGACCTAGCCGCTGCGGCGCCGGGTGACAAGTTACAGCTTGGCGACAGCCGGGACCGGTGCTCAACGCAGTGGCGTGTAGGTGGATTCGCTGCGGGTGCTGCCGGCGCTGCCCATCTGGCTGCCCGACATCGCCTGGGTCTGATGCACCAGCGTCGGCTTGCCGTTGATCATGCGATAGTCGTTGACCACTTCGAAACTGTCGAGCTTGGCAATGAACAGGAAACTCAGCGGCTTGGGCAGCATTATGCGCAGGCGGCTGACAAAGGGCTGCGGGCCGCTGCTGTCGACCAGCGCTTCGGCGACCAGATTGGCGGAAATGTCCTTGCCGATGTTGATGCTGCCCTTGGGCAGGCCGGTGACCCGATAGACGATGCGGCCCTGGGCATCGCTGCCGCGCACGGCACCGGCCTTCAGATAATCGGCGATGCGGTGATAGCCCGGCACCGGCTTGCCGGCGGTGGCCTTTTTATACTGGGCGGTCGCCTCGGCGCTCGGCGGCTTGCCGTCGCTGCTGACCCGCACCAGCTGCTGCCCGTCCCAGCGATCGACCTGCACATGGGTTTCGCTGGCGCCGCCATCGGCATCCTTGCCGGTCTGTTTCTGGGTGCGTTCCCAGGCGGTGGACGCCGGCGGCACGGCGCGGGCGCCGGCAAGGATCTGCTGCAACAGCGGATCCGGGGCAGGGGCCGCCGCCGTGGCGAGGACAAGGGCGAACAAGGCAAGGACAGCGCGCATGCCGCTGCTGTTAGAGGCGACTTCGTGTATTGTAAAGACAATACAGTCAGGACATTCCGCCGCGGGCCGCCGCCAGTCCGGCACTGGCCAGGCTGTTGCCCGGCGTTTCGGCCAGCGCGCGGCGGAAATCGGCAGCGGCGCCAGCGCGATCGCCCTGCTTCAGGCGCAACTGGCCGGACAGGACGGACACCGGAATCGGCCAGAGCGGCGGTTCGGCATAGGGCTGGTTGCTGGCGATGGCTTCGGCGGCGCGATACTGGCGCAGGGCCTCGTCGCTGCGGCCTTCGGCTTCGGCAATGCGGCCGCGCACCACGCTGTCGGCGATGGTCGCCAGCACGTTGCTGTTGTAGCGGCGCCGGCCGGGCGTTGTCGTGCCGGCCTGGCTGTCGCGCAGCGTCCGCAGGGCCACCAGTTCGGCGCGGGCGTCGTCGGTGCGCCCCAGCCTCGCCAGTGCCTCGCCGCGCACGCCGTGCCAGGCGATGCGCACGCCGGTCAGCCGCGCATCCGGGGCGGGCAGGGCCAGCACATCGGCGGGCGCGAGGAAATGCGCGCGGGCCTGCAGCGCCGTCGCCAGCCGGCCTTGCAGATAGGGCTTGGCCAGCGCGGTTGCAGGCGAGATCGCCGCTTCCAGCGCATCGGCGGCGGCCAGTGCCGTCGCCTTGTCGCCGGTCTGCATCGCCGATGCCGCGAGGAAGTGATTGTGATGCAGGAAATAGCCATAATATTGGGGATCGGCGCCCGTGGCGCGGGCATAGGCCGTATCGGCAGCGATGGCGCTCTGGTTGGCGGCGATGGCATCCTGATAGCGGCCGATGCGGTACCAGGTGTGGCTGGGCATGTGCACCATGTGCGGCGCGGCGGGCGCGAGGCCGCCCAGCCTTGCGGCGGGCCCGGCGGCGCGCGCCGGATCGGCCGAGGCTTCGGTCAGGTGGATGAGCAGATGGATCGCCTGGGGATGGTCGGGCGAGCGGGCCAGCACGGTTTCGACAAGGCGAATGGCCTCCCCGGCGCGACCCTTGTTGCGCTTGCCGCCGGCCAGCCAATAGTCCCAGGGCTGGGCATCCATCACGGCTTCGGCGGCGAGGATGGCGACCAGATCGTCTTCGGGCCAGCGCGCCGCCAGTTGCAGCATGGTTTCGGCATAGCCATCGGCATGGACGCCATCCTGGGTGCCGCCCGGCGCATGGCGGGCGTGCACCGCCGCCAGCAGGGCGCGGTCGCGTTCGGACAGGCCGGGCGTCGCCAGCGCCTTTTCCGTGAGCAGGCGGGCGCGGGCGATGATCTTGGCGTCGATCGGCCCGCTGTTGATATAGGGCCCCAGCGCCAGCGCCTGGCCCCAGCTGCACAGGACGCAATCCGCATCGATCGCGGCGGCGCGGGCAAAGCTCTTCAGCGCCTCGTCATAGTCGAAGCCCCACAATTGCCCGAGGCCCTGGTCGAAAAACGCCTGGGCTTCGGGGTTGCGGCTGGCCGCCATATGCGCCGGGGTCAGGCCGGGGACGAGCACCGCCGGCCGGGCCGAGGCGGCGCTGCCGGTGCCTTCGCTGGCCATGCAGCTGCTGACGGCCAGCGCCTTGGCGGTGGCGGCATCGGTGGCGGATCGGGGCTGGCTCGCCGGTGCATCGAGCAGGGCGGCAGCGGTCAGGGCGACGAGATAGCGAATGGCCATGCGCCAGCCTGCAACAGGCGATTGCGCTTGGCAACCGCCTGTTCAGGTCCACGCGCCGCCGCGCCTCAAACGTCGAGGAACGAGCGCATCTTGCGGCTGCGGCTCGGGTGCTTCAGCTTCCTGAGCGCCTTGGCCTCGATCTGGCGGATGCGCTCGCGGGTGACGCTGAACTGCTGGCCGACTTCCTCCAGCGTGTGATCGGTGTTCATGCCGATGCCGAAGCGCATGCGCAGCACGCGCTCCTCACGCGGCGTCAGCGAGGCCAGCACGCGGGTGACGGTTTCCTTGAGGTTCGCGTGAATGGCGGCATCGACGGGGATGACGGCATTCTTGTCCTCGATGAAATCGCCCAGGTGCGAATCCTCCTCGTCGCCGATCGGCGTTTCGAGGGAGATGGGCTCCTTGGCGATCTTCATCACCTTGCGCACCTTTTCGAGCGGCATCGACAGCCGCTCGGCCAGTTCCTCCGGCGTCGGCTCGCGGCCGATTTCGTGCAGAATTTGCCGGCTGGTGCGCACCAGCTTGTTGATCGTTTCGATCATGTGCACCGGGATGCGGATGGTGCGGGCCTGGTCGGCGATGCTGCGCGTGATGGCCTGGCGGATCCACCAGGTCGCATAGGTGCTGAACTTGTAGCCGCGGCGATACTCGAACTTGTCCACCGCCTTCATCAGGCCGATATTGCCTTCCTGAATGAGATCAAGGAATTGCAGGCCGCGGTTGGTATATTTCTTGGCGATGGAGATGACGAGGCGCAGATTGGCCTCGACCATTTCCTTCTTGGCGATGCGGGCTTCGCGCTCGCCCTTCTGCACCATGTTGGTGATGCGGCGGAATTCGTTCAGCTCGACGCCGGTGGCATCGGCGATCTGGGCGATTTCCTGGCGGATGCTGTCGACGGTCGAAACTTCGGCGGCGGCAAAGGCCGCCCATTTCTTGTCGATGGTGGCGACGCGCGGCAGCCAGCCGTCGTCCAGCTCATTCCCCATATAATCGTCGAGGAAAGCCTTCCTATTGATCTTGTGCTTGTCGGCCAGCTTCATCATCTGGCCGCCGAGCGTCAGCAGCCGGCGGTTCTGGGTGTAGAGCTGGTCGACGAGCAGCTCGATCTTGCCATTGTTGAAATGGATCGACTGGACGCCGCGGGTCAGCTCCTCGCGCAGCTTCTGGTACTTGCGCTCGTCCGCCGCCGGGAAGGCGTTGTTGGCGTTCAGCGCCAGCAGGCGGGTTTCCTGCAGCTTGAGGAACTTCTTGTAGGTTGCGGTAATCTCGGCGAATTTTTCCAGTGCGGCGGGCTTCAGCACCTCTTCCATCGCGGCGAGCGACAGGGTGGTGTCTTCCTCGTCGTCGTCCGGAATCGCCGGCTTGCCGTCCGGGCGCATGCGCCGTTCGGTCATGCTGTCTTCTTCGTCGGGGGCGGCGGCTTCCTCGGCCGGCTCCTCGTCATCCTTGAACTGCACGGTCGGCAGGTCACTGCCTTCGGTCGGCTCGCCATTCTCGTCGGTGGCGGCTTCGGCCGGGTCCTTGGCCAGCATGGCTTCGAGATCGAGGATCTCGCGCAGCTGCATGCGGCCTTCGTTGAGCGCGTCCGACCATTCGATCATGGCGGTGAAGGTCATCGGGCTTTCGCACAGCCCGGCGATCATCGTGTTGCGGCCGGCCTCGATGCGCTTGGCGATGGCGATTTCGCCTTCGCGGCTGAGCAGTTCGACAGCGCCCATTTCGCGCAGATACATGCGCACCGGATCATCGGTGCGGTCGAGCGGCGCCTTGGCCACCGGCGCGGCCGGGGCGGTGCCCAGATCGCCTTCCACGGCCTCCGGTTCGTCCTCGTCATCCTCGGCGCGCGCGGTTTCGGCCGGATCGTCGGCGGGCTCGTCATTCTCGATGATGTTGATGCCCATTTCGGACAGCGAGGACATGACATCCTCGATCTGCTCGCTGGACATCTGGTCCTGCGGCAGCGCCTCGTTCAGCTCGTCATAGGTGATGTAGCCGCGCTTCTTGGCGCGGGTGATCAGCTTCTTGATCGACGCTTCGTTGAGGTCCAGCAGCGGCGCATCACTGCCTTCGCCCTTGGCGTCGGAGTCCGTTGCCGCCACATTCGCTTTTGCCATCAGTCTTTGTCCCTCATCCAGCGCGTCGGCCGGGCGGCCGTGCCAGTGATCATGTGGTGCCGGGCGCGAACGCCGGCGAATCGCTACGCCTTAGTCAACGCGCCGCGATTCCGCCAGTCGCATCATTGCCTCGTCGATTTCGATCCGTTCCGCCAGCAGCGCCTGCTGCTGCTGGTAATCGGCCTCGTCCAGGCTGTCGCGGAACCGCGCCGTGGCCGCCGCCAGCGTGATCTCGAGCCGGGCGCGCGCCATGATGCTGTCGAGAACCATGCCGAAATCCCGTGCCGCCACGTCCGGGTCCGCATCGGATCGTGTGAAGGAAAATCGCAGGCGATTGGCCTTCAGCACGGACTCCGCCATGGCACCCAGGCCATTGGCGTCAAGATTGTGCCTGAGGCTCTGGCTTTCAAGGTCGGGCTGTTCGGCGAGCACCGCCAATATGGCATCGCGCAACCGGGCTAGGCGACCATCGGCAATCGCCAGCGCCGCCAGCGTTTCGCCATGGCGGTCGGCCAGCGCCGGATGCGCCAGCACGCCGGCGAGCAGCGCCTTCAGTTCCGGCACATTGCCGAGCGGCAGCGCCTTCAACTCCTGCGAGGCGCCCAGAGGCGGTGGCTGGAAGCGACCGCCGCGCGGTGTGAAGGCGCGGGGGCCACGCTCCGGCCGGGTGAGGTAGAGCGCATCGAAGCGCGCCGAGAAATCGGCATTGTAGAGCGCGCGCACCGATGCATCGGCGATGGTCTCGGCATGGCCGCGCAGGCGCTGGCGCACGGCGGCGCGGCGTTCCGGCGTGGTCGCCGTCCCGCTGGCGGTCTCGCTGGACCAGAGAAAGTCGATCAGCGGCACGGCGGCCGCCAGCACCGCCTCAAACGCCTGAGCGCCGCCGCGCTTGACCAGATCATCGGGGTCCTCGCCCGGCGGCAGCGTGGCGATGCGCAGCGACTTGCCGGGGACGAGCAGGGGCAGGGCCCGCAGCGCCGCGCGCAGTGCCGCCCGCTGCCCGGCGCCATCGCCATCGAAGCAGAGGATCGGTTCATCGACCCGCGCCCAGGCCAGTTGCAACTGCGCCTCGGTCATCGCCGTGCCGAGCGGCGCCACCAGTTCGGCGATGCCGGCGCCGGCGACGCCGATGACGTCCATATAGCCTTCGACGACCACCAGCCGCCCGGAGGCGCGCGCCGCCGGCCCGGCGCGATCGAGATTGTACAGCAGCCGGCCCTTGTCGAAGAGCGGGCCATCAGCGGAGTTGAGGTACTTCGGCTGCACATCGCCGAGCGCCCGCCCCCCGAAGCCGACCACCCGCCCGCGCCGGTCGCGGATCGGGAACATCAGCCGGCCGCGGAAGCGGTCATAGGTATCGCCGCTGTCGCTGCGGCCGAGCAGCCCGGCCTCGACCAGCCGCTCCTCGGGTGAGTCCTTCAGCGCGGATTTCAGCGCGATGCGGCTGTCCGGCGCGAAACCGAGCATGAAATCGCCGACCTGTTTCGCCGACACGCCGCGGCGATCGAGATAGGCGCGCGCTTCTGCCCCCAGCGGCGTCTTCAGCTGCGCCTGGAAGAATTCGGCGGCGCGCTGCACCAGCCCTTGCAGCGTGTCACTGACCTCGGCGCGAGCGCGGGCCTCCGGGCTGTCGCTTGGCACCTCCATGCCGGCCTGCGCCGCCAGCTGCTTGACCGCGTCGATGAAGCCCAGCCCCTCCTGGTCGGTCAGGAAACGGATGACATCGCCATGCGCGCCGCAGCCGAAACAATGGTAAAAGCCCTTGTCGTCGTTGACGTAAAAGCTCGGCGTCTTTTCATTGTGGAACGGGCAGCAGCCCTTCCATTCCCGCCCGGCACGCGTCAGCTTGACCCGCCGGCCGACGACCGGCGACAGCGGCACACGCGCGCGCAGTTCGTCGAGAAAGGCGGGGGGAAGACTCATTTTTCGTCCGGCTGCGCCGGGGCGGTGCCGGCCCACGCCCCCGCCCGGCCGCCCAGCGGGATTGTCCTAAAGGGCTGGCCGGGCGGAGTCGCGGGCCGGCACCGCGCTTTCGATCCGACAGCCCAAATCACGACAGGGCGGTCTTCACCATCGCGCTGGCCTGGCTCATGTCGATCTGGCCGGCAAAGCGTTCCTTCACCAGCGCCATGACCTTGCCCATGTCCTTGACGCTGGTCGCGCCCACCTCGGCGACGATCTCGCGGATCTTCGCCTGGGCTTCGCCGGGGGCCATTTGCGCGGGCATGAAGCTTTCGATCACCGCCAGTTCGGCGCGTTCGGCATCGGCGAGCTCGTGGCGGTTGCCGGCGACATACATCTCGATCGATTCGCGGCGCTGCTTGGCCATCTTGGCCAGCACTTCGGCCACCAGCACATCGTCATCGGCCGGGGCGGTGCCGGTGCGCAGCTCGATATCGCGGTTCTTCAGCGCCGCGGAAATCAGCCGCAGGGCGCCGGTGCGGGCGGAATCGCCAGCCTTCATCGATGCGAGGGTGGCGGCCTTGATATCGTCGCGGAGCATGAAAAATATCCTGTGCGGGTAAACGTGCTTTCTAGCGCACGGGCGCACGAAAGAATAGATTGACGGCGGGCAAAGCCCCCCCTAACTCGCCAGCCGTTTGAGCCCCAGACAGCCGGATGTATCCCGCGCCGACACGATAAGAGGAACCGCCCATGGCCGCAGCGCCCGCGCCCGCCCAACCCAAAGGTGCGACCGCTGTGCTCGTGCTGGCCGATGGCTCCGTCATCTGGGGGCAGGGGTTCGGTGCCGAGGGCGCGGCGGTGGGCGAAGTCTGCTTCAACACATCGATGACCGGCTATCAGGAGGTGATTTCCGATCCCTCCTATGCCGGGCAGATCGTCACCTTCACCTTTCCGCATATCGGCAATGTCGGCTCCAACCCCGACGATATCGAATCGACCAATCCGCACGCGCTCGGCTGTGTGGTGCGCGAGCCGGTGACGCCGGCGGCGAGCTTCCGCTCCACCCGCAATTTCGATGACTGGATGCGCGCCTGGGGCCGTATCGGCATTTCGGGCGTCGACACCCGCGCGCTGACCAAGCGCATCCGGCTGGCCGGCGCGCCCAATGGCGTCATCGCCCATGCCCGGGATGGCAAGTTCGAACTGAAGAAGCTGCTGGCCCAGGCCAAGGGCTGGCCGGGGCTGGAGGGCATGGACCTCGCCTCCGTCATCTCCACCACCCAGAATTACGGCTGGGACGATGGCCTGTGGACGCTGCAGAACGGCTATGCCGTGCACAGCGGTAACCCGAATGGCCCGCATGTCGTCGCCGTCGATTATGGCATGAAGCGCAACATCCTGCGCAATCTGGTCGCCGCCGGGGCGCGGGTGACGGTGGTGCCGGCGACCGCGACCTATGACGAAATCATGGCGCTGAAGCCCGCCGGCATCTTCCTGTCGAACGGCCCCGGCGACCCGGCCGCCACCGGCGTCTATGCCGTGCCGGTCATCCAGAAGCTGCTCAATGGCGGCGTGCCGCTGTTCGGCATCTGCCTCGGCCACCAGCTGCTCGGCCTCGCCGTGGGCGCGAAGACGGTGAAGATGCAGCAGGGCCACCGCGGCGCCAACCATCCGGTCAAGCGGCTGAGCGACGGCCGCGTCGAGATCACCTCGATGAACCATGGCTTTGCCGTCGACACCGAAACCCTGCCACCGACGGCGCGCCCGACCCACATCTCGCTGTTCGACGGCTCGCTGGCCGGGCTGGAGCTGACCGACCGCGAGGCGTTCAGCGTGCAATATCATCCGGAAGCGAGCCCGGGGCCGCAGGACAGCAAATATCTGTTCGAAAAGTTCGTGCGCGGTCTCACGGCATGACTGCGATCGATCCCGCCCGCCTCGCCGAGGAAATGGCCGCCGATGAAGAGGTGCTCGCCGATCTCGCCCGCAATGGCGACATCGCCGAACTGCCGCGCACCATCGATGTGCATTTCAAGGGGCCGCAAGATGCCATCGAACAGCTCGCCGAGGATGCGCAGGGGCTGGGCTTCCGCTTCATCGATTTCGGCGAGTTCGAGGATGGCGACTGGGCGGCGGATCTGCAGGTCGACGGCCCGGTGACCCGCGTCGCGCTCTCCGCCCTCATCACCCGCGCGCTCGAAATCGAGATCAGCCATGGCGTCGAGTTCGACGGCTGGGGCTGCCAGGCGGAGACGGGCGAATGAACGCCGCCCAACTACCTCCCCCCGCCGGGGGGAGGTGGCGCGGGCGCGTGCCAAGGCATTGCGGTCCAACATGGCGCCGGCGGAAGTGGTCATCTGGGAGATGCTGCGCGCCGGGCGGCTGAACGGCTGGAAGTTCGCACGGCAAGTGCCGATCGGCCCGTACATCGCTGATTTTGCAGCGCGGCGCGAAAAGCTCATCATCGAAATCGACGGCCGTTCGCACGAGCAGACGGTTGCACAAGATGCCCGGCGTGCCGCCTATCTCGCCGATCTCGGCTACACCATTCTCCGCTTCACCAATGCCGATGTCGCAACCGACCGCGACAGCATTGCCCGAGACATCGACCATCAGATGCGCCTTGCCGCGCCAAAAGGCCTCTAATGCCCAAACGCACCGACATCTCCTCCATCCTGATCATCGGCGCCGGCCCGATCATCATCGGCCAGGCCTGTGAGTTCGATTATTCGGGCACCCAGGCGGTCAAGGCGCTGAAGGCCGAGGGGTTTCGCATCATCCTCGTCAATTCCAACCCGGCGACGATCATGACCGATCCGGAGCTGGCGGACGCGACCTATGTCGAGCCGATCACGCCCGAAATCGTTGCCAAGATCATCGAAAAGGAGCGCCCGGATGCGGTGCTGCCGACGATGGGCGGGCAGACGGCGCTCAACACGGCGCTGGCGCTGCACCGCGACGGCACGCTGGAAAAATATGGCGTGGAGCTGATCGGCGCCGATGCCGAAGCCATCGACAAGGCCGAGGACCGGCTGAAGTTCCGCGATGCCATGGACAAGATCGGCCTCGAAAGCCCGCGCTCGCAGATCGCCCACAGCATCGAAGAGGCCATGGTGGCGCTCGATTTCGTCGGCCTGCCGACGATCATCCGCCCCAGCTTCACCATGGGCGGCACCGGCGGCGGCATCGCCTATAACAAGGAAGAGTTCGTCCGCATCGTCACCGGCGGCCTCGATGCCTCGCCCACCACCGAAGTGCTGATCGAGGAATCGGTGCTCGGCTGGAAGGAATATGAGATGGAGGTGGTGCGCGACCGCGCCGACAACGCCATCATCATCTGCTCCATCGAGAATATCGACCCGATGGGCGTCCATACCGGCGATTCCATCACCGTCGCGCCGGCACTGACGCTGACCGACAAGGAATATCAGATCATGCGCAACGCGAGCATCGCGTGCCTGCGCGAGATCGGTGTCGAAACCGGCGGCTCCAATGTGCAGTTCGCGGTGAACCCCAAGGACGGCCGCCTCGTCGTCATCGAGATGAACCCGCGCGTCTCGCGCTCCTCGGCGCTGGCGTCGAAGGCCACCGGCTTTCCCATCGCCAAGGTCGCGGCGCTGCTCGCCGTCGGCTATACGCTCGATGAAGTGATGAACGACATCACCGGCGCCACCCCGGCATCGTTCGAACCGACCATCGACTATGTCGTCACCAAGATTCCGCGCTTTGCCTTTGAAAAGTTCAAGGGCTCGGAACCCTTGCTGTCCACCGCGATGAAGTCGGTCGGCGAGGTGATGGCCATCGGCCGCAACTTCCAGGAAAGCGTGCAGAAGGCGCTGCGCGGCCTCGAAACCGGGCTCTCGGGCTTCGACGAGATCGAGGCGCTGGTCGGCGCTTCCCATGAGGAAATCGAGGCCGAGCTGAGCCGCGCCACGCCCGACCGGCTGCGCGTCGCGGCGCAAGCCCTGCGCGAAGGTATGAGCGTCGAGCGCATCCATGACATCGCCAAGTTCGAGCCCTGGTTCCTGCGCCAGATCGAGGAATTGATGCAGGTCGAGGCGCGGCTGAAGGCCGGGGAGTTCCCGACCGGACCCAACAGCTTCCGCCGTCTGAAGGCGCAGGGCTTTTCCGATGCCCGCATCGCGAAACTGACCGGCAAGAGCGAGGCCGAGATCGCCGCCACCCGCCGCTGCCTCGGCGTGCGGCCGGTGTTCAAGCGCATCGACACCTGCGCCGGCGAATTCTTCGCCAAGACGCCTTATATGTATTCGACCTATGAGGCGCCGAGCTTCGGCACCCCCGATTGCGAAAGCGAGCCGACCGCCGCCACCAAGATCGTCATCCTGGGCGGCGGGCCGAACCGCATCGGGCAGGGCATCGAATTCGATTATTGCTGCTGCCACGCCTGCTTCGCGCTGCACGATGCCGGCTATGAAACCATCATGGTCAACTGCAATCCGGAAACCGTGTCGACCGATTACGACACCTCGGATCGCCTCTATTTCGAGCCGCTGACCGCCGAAGACGTGCTGGAAGTGCTGCACAAGGAAATGCAGGCCGGCACGCTCGCCGGCGTCGTCGTGCAGCTGGGCGGCCAGACGCCGCTGAAGCTGGCCAAGGCGCTGGAGGCCGCCGGCATCCCGATCCTCGGCACCGCGCCCGACAATATCGACCTCGCCGAAGACCGCGAGCGCTTCGCCGACCTCATCGAGCGGTTGGGGCTTCGGCAGCCGGAAAACGGCATCGCGCGCAGCCGCGAGGAGGCCATCGCGGTGGCCACCCGCATCGGCTACCCGGTGCTGATGCGGCCGAGCTATGTGCTCGGCGGCCGGGCGATGGAGATCGTCGACACCCAGGCCCAGCTCGAAACCTATATCCGCGAGGCGGTGATCGTGTCGGGTGACAGCCCGGTGCTGATCGATCGCTATCTGCGCGACGCCATCGAGGTCGATGTCGATGCCATTGCCGATGGCGACACCGTCTATGTCGCCGGCGTGCTCCAGCATATCGAGGAAGCCGGCGTGCATTCCGGCGACAGCGCCTGTTCGCTGCCGCCCTACAGCCTGCCCGCCGCCATCATCGCCGAAATCGAGCGGCAGACCGCGGTGCTGGCCCGGGCGCTCAACGTCCGCGGCCTGATGAACATCCAGTTCGCGGTGAAGGACGGCCTTGTCTTCCTGATCGAGGTCAACCCGCGCGCCAGCCGCACCGTGCCGTTCACCGCCAAGGCGACCGGCATCCAGGTCGCCAAGATCGCCAGCCGCGTCATGGCCGGCGAGGCGCTGGCGTCCTTCGATCTCGCACCCCGCAACATCGGCACCCACATCGCCGTCAAGGAAGCCGTGTTTCCGTTCGCGCGCTTCCCCGGCGTCGATCCGGTGCTCGGCCCCGAAATGAAATCGACGGGCGAGGTGATGGGCATCGACAAGGATTTCGCCACCGCCTTTGCCAAGTCGCAGCTGGGTGCCGGAACCAGATTGCCGCAATCGGGTCTGGTCTTTGTCTCGGTCAAGGACAGTGACAAGCCGCTGATCGTGCCGGCGATGCGCGACCTGGCGGCGCTGGGCTTCCAGATCATCGCCACCGATGGCACGGCGCGGGTGCTGGCGGATGCCGGCCTGCCGGTGACGCTGGTCAACAAGGTGGCGGAAGGGCGGCCGCACATCGTCGACCGCATCAAGGATGGCGATGTGGCGCTGATCTTCAACACCACGGAGGGCTTGCAGTCGTTGAAGGACTCCGCCTCGATCCGCGCCTCGGCGCTGTATGGCCGGGTGCCCTATTTCACCACGGCGGCGGCGTCCATCGCTTCGGTGGCGGCAATTGCGGCGCTCAGGCTGCGCCCGCTTGAAGTCACGCCGTTGCAGGCCTATCATATGGCCCCCAAGGCGTAGCGCCCTACCGGACAATATCGTGTCACGCGGCGGTTTTTCCGCCACGGGGCAGCCGTCGCCGTTGGCGACAGACATTGTAAACGTCGCCTTTGGCGACAGACGTGGTGAATGTCGCCTCTGGCGGCGAGACAGACAAAAGGTTGAGTGACGAACATGGCAAGTGTCGAAAAGCTGCCCATGCTGGCCGAAGGACATGCTGTCCTGGCAGCGACGCTGAAGCGCCTGAAGGAAATCGAGCGCCCGGAAGTCGTCGAACAGATCGAGGTGGCGCGCGCCCATGGCGACCTGTCGGAAAACGCCGAATATCATGCCGCCAAGGAACGCCAGGGCCAGATCGAGGCGGAAGTCATCCAGCTGGAAGACCAGCTGGCCCGCGCCGTCATCATCGATCCGACGACATTGTCGGGCGACAAGGTGGTGTTCGGCGCCACGGTGCATCTGCTCGATGAGGACGACAAGAAGATCGTCTATCAGATCGTCGGCCATACCGAAGCCGATGCCCGCCGCGGTCGCATCAGCTATTCCTCGCCGCTCGGCCGCGCGCTGATCGGCCGCCGCGTCGGCGAGGAAGTCGAAGTGACGACGCCGTCGGGCGACAAATATTACATGATCGAGAGCCTGGAGTTCATCTGATCGTGGCAATGGCGGGTCGGGCAGGGGCATGAAACCGTTCAAACCCCCGACTCCGCTTGCCACCAACACGCTGATGGGCCTGTGCGTCGCGGTGGAAGCCTCGGCGCTGGTCGGTGGGCCGCGCTTTGCGGCGCAGATCGAGCTGCTGCTCGGCCTCATCCCGCTGCGCGAGACGCTGGCGCTGGCCGGGCGGGGTGATCTGCTGCTGGCGATCGTGACGCCGTTCACCCACATGCTGCTGCACTCGGGGCTGGCGCACCTCGGCCTCAACATGCTGTTTCTGGCCTGGGTCGGCCGCTATGTCGAATGGGTGACCGGGCGCTGGGCGCTGATCGGCCTGTTCGTTGCCGGCGGTGTGGCGGGCGGGTTGTTGCAGGTGCTGGCCGGGCCGCACGGCATGGCGCCCATCGTCGGCGCCAGCGGCGCGATTGCCGCCATTTTCGGTGCCTATGCGGTGCTGTTCTCGCAAAGCCGGGTGGCGCCGCGCCGGGTGCTGGGCATCACCATTTCCGCCGAAACCATCAATGCGCTGTGGTACGCCGCCGCCTGGATCGGCCTGCAATTGCTGACCGCGCTGGTGTTCAACGTCGGCAGCGGTGGCGCCCAGATCGCCATCTGGACGCATATCGGCGGCTTCATCACCGGGCTGCTGCTCGCCCGGCTGTGGGGGCCGGGGCCACAACCGCTGCCATGAGGGCCTGATGCGCGCGCTCGTCTGCCATACGTTGAGCGACGATCGCTCCGGCCTGCGGCTCGAAGCCGATTGGCCGGAGCCAGCGGCGCCGGGGCCGGGCGAGGTCATGGTCGGCATCCGGCATGCCGCCCTCAATTTCCCCGATCTGCTGATGCTGTCGGGCGGTTACCAGTTCAAGCCGGACCTGCCCTTCATTCCCGGTACCGAAGCCTGTGGCACGGTCATCGCGGCCGGGCCGGGGGCGGAGATCTGGCTGGGGCAACAGGTCATGGTCGGTGGCCGCGGTGGCTGCTTTGCCGAGCGTGTCACCGTCGCCGCCAGCGCGGTGCGCGCCGTGCCGGCCGGGCTGTCCAGCGCCGAAGCCGCCGCCTTCACCGTCGGCGCACTCACCGCCTGGGTCGGGCTGATGACGCGCGGGCGCCTGCACGCCGGCGAACGCGTGCTGGTCACCGGCGCCGGCGGCGGCATGGGCCTCGCCGCCGTGCAGCTCGCCGTGCATGAAGGCGCCGAGGTCGTCGCCGTGGCCTCCACGCCCGAACGGCTGGCACTGGCCAAGGCTGCCGGTGCGCACGAAACCCTGCTCATCGACCGCAGCACCCCCGACATCGCCCGGCGCGACGTGGATATCGTCTTCGATCCGGTCGGTGGCCCGCTCGCTTTGCCGGCGCTGCGCACATTGCGCCGCAACGGCCGCTTCCTCATCATCGGCTTCACCGCTGGCCGCTCGCCGCCGTTCCCGCTCAACCGCGCGCTCATCAAGGAAATCGAAGTGCTCGGCGTCCGCGCCGGCGAATTCGCCCGGCAGAACCCCGCCGCCGGCCGCCGCCACATCGCGGCGATCGATGCACGCGCGGCAGCACTGCGGCCGGTGATCGGGCTGACAGTGCCGCTGAGCGAGGGGGCCGTGGCGTTTGCGGCGATGGCGGACGCGCGGATTGCGGGCAAGGCCGTGCTGGCGGTGGGGGCCTGAGGCGCAAGACTCCGGTCGTTAAATTGTCATCCCGGGCTTGACCCGGCACCCAGTTTTTCTTTGGCCGAAGATAACTGGGTCCCGGGTCAAGCCCGGGATGACACAACAGGACGTTGGGTCCGGGGTCTATCGCCCCAGCCGCCCGCGGCAATCTCAATGCGCGACCTGCCCCGGCGGTGCCTTCAGCACGCCCTCCGGGCAGCGGTGGAAGATCCGCGCCACGCCGGTCGGGCCGCGCAGGTCCATCCGGTCGTCGCTGCGCGTCTCGACGGTCATGCGCTTCAGCGTGCGGGGCTGGGCAAGGGCGGTGAAGGGCAGATGCTCATGGCTATAGGCGATGGCATTGCCCTCGTCGCGCCATTGGCCGACGGCGTTGATCGGCCCGGCGGGCAGCATGATTTCGGCATAATGGCCATCGGCGAAGAACACCCAGGCCTGGCCGGCGCTGCAATTGGCGGTGGCGCCGAGGCTCCAGACGCCGGGCAGGGCGGCGAGGGCGGCCAGGACAGGAATGAGCATGCGGGTCGGCCTTTTGCTGGCAGGGCAAGTGCAGCGATATTGAAAGCTGCTGCGTAAATCGACAAGAGTGCCGACACGCAGCCGAGCGGAGACCCCTGTGGACAACAGCGTTGCCCTTGCCATCCTCATCCCGATGACGGTCGCCATCGGCATCGGCCTGTGGATGGGCTGGCGCTATCTGCAGGGCCAGCGCAACCGGCCGGGGCTGGTCGCCACGCATTTCCTGCTGGCGACGGCGCCGCTGGAGGCCATGGCGGCGATGATGCGCGGCGCGCCCAACGGCGTGCTGGCAGCGGCGCGCGACACGCTGAGCTGGAGCGCGGCGCTGACCGCGGCGGCGCTGCTCTCCGGCCTGTTCACCGCGATCATCGCCAAATCGCATCCGCATATCATCGGCATGTCGCTGGCGCTGCACGCCGGCATCGGCAGCCTGGGTTTCATGGCGCTGGTCTGGTGGGGCATCCGCATCGCGGCCTGACCGGGCCGGCCCGTCTGTCCGGCCTGCGACCGCGCCGCGGATCGGCCGCGCTGCCGGCCGCAAAGGCTGGCAGGGCCTGATCGGGGCCGCCGCCGGCCGGGTTCGGGAGCATCGCGATGGCAAGACGCCTTTATGTCGACGGGCCGTTCGGCCAGGTGCATCTGCGCCTGGCGGGCCGTCAGGCTGGCGATTGTCCGCCGCTGCTGTGCTTCCACCTCAGCCCGCTCAGCAGCCGCATCTACGAGCGCTTCCTCGATCGCATCGGCAGTGACCGGCGACTGGCCATCGCCATCGACAATCCCGGCTTCGGCATGTCCGACCCGCCGCCGGCACCACCGACGATCGGCGATTACAACCGCGCCATGCTGGCCGTCGTCGCTGCGCTCGGCCTCACCGGGCCGGTCGATGTCATGGGCTATCACACCGGTTCGATGATGGCGGTCGACCTCGCTGCCGACCGCCCCGACCTGGTGCGCCGGCTGGTCTGCGTATCGGCACCGATCTTCACGGCCTCGGAACAGGCGGCGATGCAGACGCATTATGCCCCGGTGCCGCCGCGGCTGGATGGCGGACATCTTGTCGAGCGCTGGCAGGGCTTTGTGCACCATTATCTGGGGCGCGGCCTCACCCTGGACGATGTCGCCGACATGTTTCCGGAACGCCTGCTCGGGCGTCGGCTGAGCTGGTGGGGCCATCACGCCGCCTTCACCCATGCACCGGACATGCGCCTGCCGGAGATCGACCAGCCGTTGCTGGTGCTCAATCCCGACGATGATCTGCAGGTCGAAACCCGCCGTGCCGCCGACCTCATCCGCAATGGCCGCATCCTCGACATGCCGGGCTGGGGTCATGGCTTTCTCGACGGCTTCACCGAAGACGCGGCCCGCCTCGTGACAAGCTTCCTCGACAGCGTCGATCCGTTCGGCGCGCTGGCTGTTCCGCCGGGCAGCCAGCAACAGCGGTGATCCGGGGGATCATCGTCCGCATGCCCCCGGAGTCGATTGCCGTCGGACTGCACCGGCCCCGAACGCTTCGCGGTCGCGGGCGTGTTTGCATCGCGTGCATTGTGTGTGATGGGGCACATGTGGCATCAGACGGGGTAGCCGGTGTTGCATTCGCGCTCCGGCCAGGGACTGTGGCACCGGTGTCAGCGCGCGCTGTCAGCGGCGGGCGTTGAAAATCCGGGAGTAGGTTCAATTCAATCGAAAGGTGTTGCAGTCCGCCATTTTCATTCACTGTCCGCACAAGACAGGAATTGGCGGTTTACACGTCACGGGTTGAAAATCGTATCTGTAAGGCGTTGATGGAACGCGGAATTCGAACGCATTTTTGGTTGGTTCAGTTGTTTATAAGCACGGTGACAGGCATTGAAGGCAGGTTTCAATTTTCATTCCGACCGGGGGAGCGCTGCCTGCTTGCCGATTTCGCGCCTGAGCGGTGGCCGACATGGCTGACAAGGCAGCCTTGATTGGCGTGGTCGGTACCGTTGGTGTGCCGGCGCGCTATGGTGGTTTCGAAACGCTGGCCGAACAATTGGCGCGCAACATCGATGCCGATCAGGCGCGCCTGCTGATCTATTGCCAGAAAAGTGCCTATGCGCGTGAGGAGCGCAGCGCCGTCTTCGCCAATCATACCCGTTGTTTCGTGCCGCTTTCCGCCAATGGTGTGCAGAGCATGGCGCATGACGCGCTTGCCATGCTGCATGCCGCCCTGATCGCGCGGGTCGATGTCCTGCTCGTGCTTGGCACGTCCGGGGCCTGGGCCTTGCCGCTGGCCCGGCTGCTGCGCCCGTCGATGCGGGTCGTCACCAACATCGATGGCCTGGAATGGCGCCGCGCCAAATATGGGCGGCCGGCCAAGATGGTGCTGAAGGTCCTGGAATGGCTGGCCGTCAAGGCGTCGCATCGGGTGATTGCCGACAACGCCGCGCTGCTGCCGATCGTCAGCGCGATCCATCGCATCGAGCCGGTGATGATCGCCTATGGCGGCGATCACATCATGGTGCCGCCGGCGCCCGGACCGGCGCCAGCGGGGCATTGGCTGGCGATTGCGCGGATCGAGCCCGAAAACAATTGTGCGATGATCCTGGAGGCCGCGGCCCTGGCCGGCGTCCCGCTGATCTTTGTCGGAAACTGGGCGGCGAACGATTATGGCCGCGAACTGAAATCGCGGTGGGGGCGCAGTCCCGGGCTGACCTTGCTCGACCCGATCTATGAGCAGGCGGCGCTGGCGCAGTTGCGGCAATCGGCCGTCGGCTATGTCCACGGGCACAGCGTTGGCGGCACCAACCCGTCGCTGGTCGAAGCGCTGTTCTGCACAGACCGTGTCCTGGCGTTCGATTGCGCGTTCAACCGCGCGACGCTGCATGAAGAGGGGGCGTTCTTCGACAGTGTCGCCACGCTGGCCGCGACACTGGCGCAACCCGACAGCGGCACGATTCCCGTTGCCGCCCTGCAATCGCTGCGCAACCGTTATCTGTGGCGCAGCATCACTGGTGATTATCTGCGGGTCACGTCGCTGACACCGCCCGGTTCCGGCGCCTGACCGCTCAGGGCTCGGCGCCCGGTTCGGCCTTGCTGCCGCCACCGTCATCCGAAAGGCGCAACCCGAGCACGGACAGGGTAAAGATCGCCAGAACGATCGGCAGGACATAGATGGCGTTGGCGAGCGTGATCAGCCGCAAGGTTTCGGGCAGGGCGAAATAGGGCCATTCGACCCGGCCCAGAAGCAGGATTGCCGCCGTCCCGCTGCCATAGATCGACAGATGCACCAGCCACAATATCGGCAGGCTGCGCTGGCGGGCATTTGCAGCCAGGGCCGACGAAATCGCCAGACCGATCTTCAGGCTCAGGGTTGGCGCCAGCAGCTGAAAATGGCTCAGCGCGATCATGGTGCCCGATTCCAGCCCCTTGGCGGTCAGCAGTGTCGCCAGCTGGCGAGTGAGCAATTGGGTGCGGAAGTGACGATAGGCATCGGCCAGCGTTGCAATCCGCAGCGATGGCGGCCGGTGAACACCGGCGGCGGCCAGACAGACCGCCGACACCAGCAGGTTGATCAACAGCAGCTCGACATAGTGCAGCGGGTCACGGTCGAGGAACAGCAGCACAACGACCAGCGCGATGGAATTGGCGATGCCGCGCACCAGTTCCATGCGCAGGAAGATGCCCGTTTCGGAGCGAAACAGCAGGATGTGCGGGGTAAAGACCAGCGCCTCGATGACCATCATCGCGACGAACAAAGCGCTCATCAGCCCCGGATGCGTCACCAGCATGACCGTCGCTGCCGCCATGACGGTCAACAGCTGCAGCAGTCGCAATTGCGGCATCAACGCCTGACGATAACTGACGGCGGCTGGCAAAATCCAGCTGTAAGTCCATGAACCCAATGAAAATATCGTCGATATGACGATATAGGTGAGCAATGTCGGACCCGCCGCCATGAGCAGGAAGCCCGCGGCATTCAGGGTGGCGACCCCACCATTGATGAGCGACATGATCACGGGGCGGAAGCGGCCTTACATCGCAAAGGAAACATATGCCGGGGGCGACGCAGCCCCGGCGGTCGTTGCGGCATCGATCAAAGCGGATCGGATTGCCGTGCGGTCAGCAGCCGTGCCAGTTCGTCCCGCCGCCGCACCACCATCACGGCAATGCCGATGATCAAGGCAACCAGAGGAAAGGTGAGAAGCGTGAACAAGATGTCGGGCGACACGGGTTTCACCGAAGCCACCGGCGCACCAAAGGGTTCCGCCACATAGGGCAGCGGGCTGCTCGTCGTCATCTGCCGCTTTTCTTCCTGCGACATGACCGTGAACAGATAGAGCCGGTAATCGAGCGCCTGGGTCTGGTTCAGCCGCCGGGACAGATAGGCGATGTTCGCCTTGCTGCGCGTCAGGGCCGACATCTTCATGCGCTGATCGCTCGACAACCAGGCCCGGTAGAGCAGAGTCTTGGCATAGGCCGGATCGGCATGCAGGATCGACACGGTGATCACGGGGCGTTTGCGATCCCGGGAAACGGTCACCCGCTTCGACAGGAATTCCTGCATGTCCTGGGGGCCCGGCGGCTTGAACTTCGGCCCATCGGTGCCAAGCACCACGGACGCGGCCGACCGCACGGCCTTGATGATGTTGTAAACCGCACCGTCAGGCTCTTTCCAGCGACCGCTGGCATTGTCCCACAGTCGCGGAAATGTGGCGCGCAGGATTGCGGGATCATTGGCCAGCGTGGTCGCGGTTTCGCGGGACACCATGGCATCGGGCAGCAGATCGAAATTGAGCGAATCGCCGCCACCGGGCAGATCGACACCGGCAAAGGACGCCAGACTGCCCAGACTGCCGCCGAGCAGCTTTTCCGCCGCGCCACTGGCCTGTGTCGGCACCAGCACGAACGAAACCAGGTACCGCCGTTCGGCCACGTTGATATAGGCGATGGCAAGCGCAAGCCCGGTCAGGACCGCGAGTATCAGCAGCCTGGCATCCGCGCGCACGATGCTCGCCAGCGATCGCGGCGGATGATGTGGCGTTCCCGAATCCATAGCGTCCCTAGGCCGGACGGGAGGCTCAATTGCCCGTCCATCGGCATCGCCCACAGCCTCTACAGACCCCGACATGGGTCTGACAAGGCTTGCGGACGGCATGAGCGCGCCCGGCATTGCCAGCGGGGCGATCCTCAGCCGCGGCAGCCCGAGATTGACAGGGCAGGTGATTTCCGGGAATTGGCAGGGCAGGCCGTCGCTTGCAGCGGGTCCACCAAGGCCCATTGTCCCTTTTCGTGAACGGCTGATCGTTTCAAGCGCCATGACGAGCCAGAAACCGCAACACAGGGCCCCCGGAATGGCCACGCCGCCGGATGCGCCCGGCGCGCTGCACCCGCCAAGGATCGTTCCGCTCATCGGCGGCATCGGCAACCGGCTGTTCCAGATCGCCCGCGCCTGGGATCTGAAACAGGCGGGGCACGAACCGCTGCTCGTCCCCATCGAGGCGCTGCCCGAAATCGACTATCTCGCGGCGCGATTGCTGGGTTGGACCCGGCATGATCTGTGGATCGATACCGCCCGCATCGCGGCGGCGCTTGGCCTGAAGTTCGGCAGGATCACGCCGGCGGGGCGCCTCGCCGTCTATGCCGAACTCGTGCAGTCGCGGCTGCCGGGGCAGGGCGACCGCTTCAACCTGCCGCTGCCGGACGACAGGCGGCGTGTGCAGCTGGGCTATTTCCAGCGCAGCGGCTGCATCACGGCCGAGAGCGTAGCGGCGGTCAGCCGGGCGGCAGCCGATTTGCTGCCGCTGTCGACGCACCCGCAGCGGCCGGCCGTGATTCATGTCCGCGGCGGCGATTTCGCGCTGGAGGACCGGCTGTCGGCGGAAAATGTCGCGGCGTTCCAGCAGCATGCCGGTGAAGCCTGCATCGGCATCACCAATGATCCGGCCTATGTGCAGCGCCATTTCCCGACATTGCGCCTGGCGGCGGCGACCGGTCCGGTCGATGATTTCATGACGCTGTGCAACGCGCAGCTCATCATGCCGTCCAACTCGACCTTCTGTTTCTGGGGATGCGCGATCGCCGTGCAACGTCAGGGCGCATCCTTGTGGAAGCTGCCGCCGGATCCCTATTGGCGGTTGCTCAACGGGCTGGCATGACCGGCGCCGCAATGCAGACCGAAACCCCCTTGACCGCAAGCGCGACCGTTCCCGGTGCACCGGGAACGGCAACGCCCGGGCAGCGCAAGCGTGTGCTGGTCATCGCCTATGCCTTTTCCCCGGTGCTCGGGTCGGAATATCGTCAGGCGTGGGAGACTGTCGGTTATCTCGCCCGCCGGCACGACGTCACCGTGCTGTTCGGCGACAGCGATGCCATCATGGGCGGCTTTGACCATTTCGATGCGCATGCGGCGCGCCACAGGCTCGATTTTGCCGCGGTCAAGGTGCCGGCCACGCCGCTGCAGCAGCGTCTGGCCGGCGTCATGCTGCGCATGCCCTGGGCTCTGCTGTTTCCGCTGTTGCTGCGGTCCTGGCACGCCCGGGCGTTCAGGCAGGCCGAAGCACTGCACGCGGAACAGCCGTTCGATGTCGTGCATCAACTCGGCCCCATCGGCTTTCGCAACCCGGGCTATGGCTGGCGGCTCGACTGCCACAGCTATTGGGGGCCGATCGGCGGCGCGCAATTCGTCGATACCGGCATGATCCGCAACAAATGGTCAGTCTATCATCTGGAAGCGCTGCTGCGGAATCTGTCGGTCAGGCTCCAGGCCCGGTCCGGCTATATCGCAAAGGCGGCGCGCGGCTTCGACCGGCTCAGCTTTGCGACCGTCGAGAATGCCGCCTATTTCGCCCGACATTTCGGTCGTACCGGGCCGATCATTTCAGACCAGGGTCTGCACGCCGACGCCCTGCCGCGCCGGACCGGCACCGGCGACGCCCGTCCCCTGCGCGTGGTGTGGGCCGGCAGCCTGACACCGCGCAAGAATGTTGCCGCCCTCATCGATGTCATCCGCAAGGCGCCCGGCAGCGTTCAGTTCGATGTTGTCGGCGATGGCCCGTTGCTGGCGCAGCTGTCCGACGTTGCGGCGGCCCATCCGAACGTCACGGTGCACGGCCGGTTGTCGCGCATCGATGTCATGGCGGTGCTGGCCGCAGCCGATGTGATCCTGCTGACGTCCCTGTCAGAGGCCAACACCGCCATATTGTTCGAGGGTCTTGAAAATGGCTGCATCCCGATTGCACCGGCCATCAATGGCTTTGTCTCGACACTCAATGACCATGTCGGTTTCCTGATTCCGCAGGGCGATCCCGATCGGGCCGTGGCTGCCACCGTGGCGGCCCTGGTGGCACTCGGCGACCCGGTGACGCGTGACCGTTATCGCGCCGCCCTTGCCGACCATCTGCCGTCCCTGTCATGGGAACGACTGGGCATGGCGCATGAGGCGCAATATGACTGACGGCGCCGTGCGCAAGGCCTGGCGCGCGATCGGCGGGCAGGGCCTGTCCGGCCTGTTCTGGGCCGGCGACATGGCGCTGATGCTGCTCAGGGCCAATGTGCAGCTGCTGCTGTCGCTCAGGGCGCCGGCGTTGATTTTTGCCGGGCGGCTGGCGGTCCTGCAGGGTCTGCGCCATGCCGAGATCGGCCGCTATGCCCGGATTGCCCGCTTTGCCCGCATCACCGCCTGGCGGGGCGGCCGGTTGCGGATCGGGCGCAACTTCAGCCTTGGCGAATCCTCCATCATCGAAAACGGGTTCAACATCGCGGCCATGAAGGGCGTGATCGAAATCGGCGACAATGTCGGGATCGGCGCCTTCAGCTTCATTTCCTGCCCGAGTTCGGTCAAGCTGGGCAGCGATTGCATCATCGGCCAGTATTTTTCCGTCCATGCCCAGAATCATGTCGTGGGCGGCAGCGGCCTGATCCGGCATCAGGGCACCACCGAACAGGGCGTCGAGATCGGCGACAATTGCTGGATTGGCGCCAAGGTCACGGTGCTGGATGGCGTGACGGTCGGCCCCGGCTGCGTGATCGCCGCCGGCGCCGTGGTGACCAAAAGCTTTCCGGCCAATTCGGTCATCGGCGGCTGCCCGGCCCGACTGATCAGGCAGATCGGCTGATGCATTATTGCATCCAGCATCTGAACGATCTCAGCGGCTCGCCGCTGATCCTGCGCGAACGCCTCGACGCCATGGCGGCCGCCGGGCCGGTGACGCTGATCACCAATCAGACCGATGGCTTCCTGTCCAGCTGGCAAGGCCCGACGGTGCGGTTCCGCTATGTCAAGCATGACGGCAGGCTGCGGCGCTTTCTGTCCCTGTCGATCTGGTATCTGAACGTCGCGGTCTATCTGCTCCGCCACCTTGCCGCCGGTGACAGGGTGACGATTTCGACGCTGATCAGTTCGCCCTTGCTCGCCATTGTCCGGTTTTACCGCGACGTCCGCGCCGAAATCCTGATCAACGAGATTTTCTTTCGCGTGCCGATCTGGCGTGCGCTCGGCCTGGCGATGGTCAGGTCGGACCGCGTCCACAAGATCTATCTCAGCCGCTTTGTCGAGGAACGCTGGGGTTTCGGCGCGCCGAGCGAGATTGTCTATCCAGGCTTGCGGCGCGACCTGATTGCCCTGTCCGATGCCATGGCAACGCCGCCGCGAAAGGACCGCGACAGGCTGAACTTCTTTCTGGTCGGATCGCAGATCGAGGCCAAGGGCTATCGCCTGTTCATCGACATTGCCCGGCACTATGCCGCCGTCGGGGCCGCGCACCGCTTCCAGCTGTATCTGTCGGGCAATTCGGCGCGGTTCGCAGCGGACTATCCGGCGGCGCGCCTTCCGGCCAATCTGACCGTCAGATTCAACGATTCATCGCCTGAAATCTTTGCCGACAAGGATGTCTTCCTCGGCCTGACCAACCCCGATCTCTGGCTCGAAACCTTCGGACAGACATTTGCCGAAGCGATGATGATGGCCAACATCGTCGTTGTGCCCGATAAGGGCGCCCAATGCGAATACATCGTCGATGGCGTGTCGGGGTTCATGTTCAAGGACTATTCGGTGGCAGGGATCGTCGCGCAGATCGACGCCATTCGGGCGCATGCCGACCTGGACGCCCTGGCGCTGGCAGCAAGGCAGGCGATACGCGGCTTCTATGGCCTTGCCCGGCCGGCGTCGCCGGCGCACGGCCAGGGGTAGCCTGATGGAATCCAGCATCATCAAGCTGATCCTGCTGGTCGCCGCCCTGCTGTTTCTGGCGCCGCTGGCCTATGTGCTGAAGCGACCGGTGGCGTGGGTCAGGCCGTTGGTGCTGATCGTGCTAGCGATCGTCATCGTCGCCTTGCACTATTTTCTGGTCCAATATTCGGTCAATGCACAGAATACCTTGTCGCTGCTTAATGGCATTGTCCTGCTGATCACGGCGATCGCCGCCGCCGCGGCCTTTTCACCCGCGACCTGCCTTTCGTTCCTGCAAAAACTGGCCATGGTACTCAGCTACCCGGCCGTGCTCTATGCGCTGGTGATCTATCTGACCGGCAACGGTTTTGATTATGAAGGCAAATTCACCGGTTTCACCGAAAACTCCAACATCATGGGCGGCTATCTGGCGCTGCTGATGTTCCCTGCGGTTCTGCAGGGTTTTCTGAACGCCAAAAGCGGCTGGTCACGGCTGGCGCCGGGCCTGTTGACGGTGCTGATCGTCCTGCTGGTCTTCGCAACGGCATCGCGGGCGTCGCTGCTGTCCATTCTCGCCGGTGTGGCCTTTGTCGCGCTGTTGTCGCCCAGCCTTGCCCGCAAATATCGTCTCATGATCATTTTGGGGGTCATGGTCGCCCCGCTGTTCCTGACATCCTTTTTCCAGAAGAACGAAGATCTGGCGCTGTTCGGCAGTCGCGCGCAACTTTACGTGCTGAGGTTCGAAGCGATTTCGGAAAGCCCCTGGCTGGGCTGGGGCCTCGCAGCCGACGTCAACAACACCTATGACCGTTTCAACATCTTTCCGCCGCAGGAAAAGGGCAACACGATCCTCCAGATGCTGGAGGAGTTCGGAATCGTTCTCGGCACGATCTTCACCCTCGCCATCACCCTGGCCATCGTCTCGATCGGGCGTCGTCTGGCGCGCATGCGGGCAACGATCTGGGTGCCGACCTTCCTGGTTGCCGCCTGGGTGCATTCGATGTTCGAAACCTGGATGTTCAATTTCCAGTCGATGGTCGCGATCTTTTTCTGGCTGACGTTCATCTGGGCGGCTTTCCACGCCCGATGGCTCAAACAGGGCACGGCCCCGAACACCGGCATGACAGCCAGCAGCTGACAATGGGCTCGGTCCTGGTGGAGCGGCGGGTTTCACCCGCTCGGTGTGGCACGCGCCAGACCAGCAGTCCCCGGGGTTCGCACGCAAGGAGTTGCCAATGGCGGACCTGCTGGGAGCAAGTTCGAACCAGAATCAGCTTATCGAAGTGCTGAAGAAATGGAATGAGGTTCTTCAGCATTCGAGCCTCGGTTGTGGAAAACTCTCCGACACTGAACAAGGGAAGGATGGAAGCGCCCCGCGCGATAGCCATCCGGCTGCCGTGCGGAGGCGCAAGACCGGCTGAGGGGGTGGCGCATGGCGCGCAAACGCCCAGCCCCGTTTTCTCTGCGGCTCACCTTTGAGCAGCGTGCCCGTCTAGAGGCAGACGCTGCTGGCATGTCGTTGTCGGCCTACATCCACTCGCGGTTGTTCGACCCGAACAATCCGCCGCCGAAGCGCCGGAGCAAAACCCCCGTCAAGGATCACCAAGCACTGGCACAAGTGCTGGCGATGTTCGGACAGTCGCGCCTTTCCTCCAACGTCAACCAACTGGCGAAGTCCGCAAACAGCGGAAGCCTGCCAGTGACGCCCGACACGGAAGCCGCACTGCTGGCAGCGGCGGCAGAGATTCAAGATATACGCCGGCTGCTGATCAAGGCGTTGAACCTGGAGCTGGAGCCATGATCCTGAAGGCATCCCAGCGCAGCGGTGCAAAGCAGCTCGGCCTCCATCTGCTCAAGATGGAGGAGAACGAGCATGTCGAGGTGCATGAGATCAGCGGCTTCATTGCGGACGACCTGATGGGCGCGATGAAGGAAGCCTATGCGCTTTCGAAAGGCACGAAGTGCAAACAGCATCTGTTCTCGGTGTCGCTGAGTCCGCCGATTGGTGAGGCGGTGCGCGTCGATGTTTTCGAGAAGGCATGCAATGCGATTGAAGAGCGGCTCGGTCTGACCGGTCAGCCGCGCATGATCGTGTTCCATGAGAAGGAAGGGCGCCGTCACGCTCACGCGGTCTGGTCACGCATCGATCCTGCTACCATGACAGCCAAGCATCTGCCGTTCTTCAAATCCAAGCTGCGCGATGTCGCCAAACAGCTCTACCTGGAGAACGGTTGGAAGATGCCGGAAGGGTTCATCGACTCCAAACTGCGCGACCCGCGCAACTTCACTCTGGCGGAATGGCAGCAAGCCAAGCGCGCCGGCATCGATCCCAAGGCCATCAAGTCCGCCATTCAGGAATGCTGGAACAGTGCCGACAATGCGGCGGCCTTTGCCGCTGCGTTGGAATCGCGCGGGCTGTTTCTGACGCAAGGTGACCGTCGCGGTCATGTGGCGGTGAGCTATGAGGGCGAGGTCTTCGCCATCTCGCGCATGATCGACAAGAAGAGCAGGGAGGTCACCGCACGGCTCGGTGATCCGGCTCAGCTGCGCACGGTCTCTGAAACTCTGCGCCATATCAGCGACACGGTTGCACCGCGCCTGTCGCGGTTCATCTCGGAAGCCAAGCGCGTTGCCCACAACGCGATGAAGCCGCTGAACGAGTCGAAGCAGGTGATGCAGCAGCGTCACAAGCTGGAGCGCGAACGGCTCGATCATCGGCAGAATGATCGGCTCGCCGATGAACAGCGTGTTCGCTCAATGCGCGTCCGCAAGGGTGCCAAGGGTGTGTGGGATATTCTGACAGGGCGCTATTTCAAGGTGCGCAAGCAGAATGAAATGGAAGCCTTCTTCGGCATGGAGCGCGACCGCGCGCAACGGCATGAGCTGGTGCAAGCCCAGCTCGATGAACGGCAAGGGCTTCAGTCACAAATTGCCGCCGTGCGGGAGCGGCATGCGGAGCAGTTGCTTTCCCTCTATCGGGATGCCGCACAGTTCCGACGCATGGGCCGCGATACGGACACATCACGCGGGCGTGATGGATTACAGCCCGCGCCGCGTGGCCCTGGACTCGGTCGATAGCTTCACCCTCATGAACATGATGCCGCTGCCGTTGGTTCGCTGATGGCTTTGGTCGTGGATGGTTCCTGCCGTGCCGTCTGACGCGCCCCGTGGGTCGGCGTGTGTGTTCGTCATATCCGATCGATGAAGGTTTCAGGTGCAAGGCGTGGGCTGACCACTGGCCTGCTTCACTGACGTTGCGCCTCGTCTTAGTGCACCTCATTCATCAGCTCGGATTTCTCCTCGGCAACGCGGCCCACTGGGGGCGGCGCAAACAACAGGAGGAATCCATGTTCAAAGTAACCAAAGACGATCTGGCGAGAAAGTCCAATGCGCAGCTTCTCGGGCTGTTCAATCAGGTGAGCCTCGGCCTTCGTATCCTCAATGCCAAGCGGTCGCTGGCGCAATCCTTGCTGGTGCTAATCCAGCAAGAGGTCGCGAAACGCGGTCCAGCGCCGTGACAGGCGATCCCGAAGGGGAGCGTTAGCTCCCTTTCGACTTGCAGGTCTTAGCGGTTGGGATTGTATTGTCTGGCGTCGTAGTCGTCATGAGTCCCGTCATTATCGTCGTCCCTGTCACGATAATTTGGTGTCCCATCTCCATCGGCATCACGATGTCGACCGTTCCACCCAGGATAAGGGCCTGCATTTCCGGGCCCATAGTTGTTTGCTCTCGTACTGTCCGGCGCCGATCTTACGTGTGGCTTAACGTAAGTTCCGTCTGAGCGAGTATATCCCCGTACATGAACGTCTCCAGCCAATGCTGGAAATGTTGTCAATAAGGCAAGAATGGTAATTATAATTCTTTTCATGACGATCTCCTTTTTCAGGAGAAGATCACAATTACTATTGACTCAGCAACAAATTATTGATGATTATAATTATGACATCAATAATACATGGAGAATTAAATGGAATTCAGGTATTTGAACAAATTTACACAGTTACTGCTTGTTACGTTGCTAATTTCTGGTTGCGCATCTGTGCAGCAAACATATGCACCCGATGGCCGCAAAGCCTATGCTCTGAATTGTTCCGGACTTGCTAGAGGATGGGACAAGTGTCAGCAGGCGGCTGGGGAAATATGCGGTTCGGCAGGGTACGACGTATTGGATCGCGCCAGTGAAGATCTAGCTACAGTCAGTGGAGATGATTTTAGTTTCGGCGGCGCGAAGACGCAGGAGCGGAGCATGCTGATTGCCTGCAAACGAAAGAAGTAATTTATTTCAAGCAGTTGAAAGGGGAGCATCAGCTCCCCTTCTTCTTGTCGTCCTTGGCTTCGTTGATGCGCATCACCACGCGGCCGTTGATCGGCACGGCGTTGAGGCTGAGCGTGAAGCCCTTGCCGTCGCGGGTTGCCCAGGCAACACCGATGTCGGTCCAGCGGGCGTTGTCGCCGTCACCGGTGACGTTGAAGAGGCGGTGGCTCGGGCGGTTTGCGGTTGTGTCAGTCATGGCAGTTCTCCTTTGTGTCCACCGAAGGACCATTTCCTCGGCTTCATGGGGAGCCTCGTGACCGGACGATGAAGGTGAGGATCAAAGGCTGAGCGGCACGCGAACCCGTGGGGCGGAGCTGCACAAGTCGAAGACGCGGAAGCGAGCCGCCTTGACCCTCAACGCGGCTGGTCAAAACCCCATGAATGAATGCCGATGGGGATGTCCTGAAACAGGTGGCACAAGGGTAGAGAACGAACCTGACAAATCAATTCGCTCCGACGCAAATGCCTAGTCCACCTGGTGACGCCGATTACCCCGCTAGCACTCAACAACCTGAATATGGTACGCTCAGGGTATGACATTGTCGAAGCCATGGTCACCGTACCGCCAAGTCATCATCGAGACCTACAATGGTCCATCGCGTGGTGGGCATGGTAGCGTAAGGGCAAGACCGATCGCGGGACAGTTCTATCTTACGACGATGAATGTCGAATGCTCTCGCCAAATGAGAACGCAATATCCTGTTGGAACGAAGTTCCGAATTTATGCGAAGGAAACTAATCGCGAAGGCAGCCCGCCATTTCTCTATACGCATTTTAGCTGGCCGTTCGAGGTAGTCTGACAACGTGTCTCTGAGCGTCATTTATCTAAATTGCTAATCCACAGTGGGATGAAATTGCTTGCCCTCAAAAGAGGGCAAGCTGCCGAGCGGCGGCGTCGGTCTGACGCCATGCAGCGGTCCCGGAAAGTTCGGTGATCCAGGCTTCGACATATGCTTCAGGGCCACCAAAGCGCTCCACCTCCTGAGGGGGGATAAAGTGGGAGCGATAACCGGATTCGGTCATCGGCAGCGGTGCGCGCGGCGGCGAGAGGCTTTCGATTTCAAGATGCGCCATATCGGGGCAACCTTCGAACGCGAGGTAGTCGGCGTTCCAGCGGATTTCGATTTCGATGCCGTTCCAGTTTTTGCGAATGATTGCGTAGTCGGTTTTCATGTCTGCTTGCCTTTCGTTTGGGTTCGTCCGGTGGACGGGGAGGCAAACGGCAGGGTGCAAAGGGGCAGCGTCACCGCAGGGGAACGGCCAACACGGGAGCGCAGCGAATGGAGCGGGCAAGCCGTTGACGAGGCTCCGGCCCTGCCAACGTCACCGTCATGATCGCCGGATGATCCCAAACGTCGAGCAGCTCATGAAAAAAGAGGCCGACAAGCGGCCCCAGGTGAGAACGGTATTGGAATTGAAAGGCGGCCCTCAGGCCGCCTCCCGTTGCTCAAAGTTGCCAAGGCTCTTCAGAAACTCGGAAGCCTTGTTCGCAGCGCTTGCCGCCGTGAATATCGCCTTGCGGTCGCCCTGCAGGATGCGCAGCCAGTGGCCGATATAGTCGGCGTGGTCGGGACGTGGTTCAGCGGTGATACCAAGATCGCCACACAGGAACGCGGCACCAAGCTCGGCAACCATTTCTTCCATCGCATAGGCATCATCGCCAAAGCGTTCGCCGAAGGTGCGCGCCATGCGATTTTCGGCACCGGACCAATGGGTCAGCTCGTGCAGCAAGGTTGAGTACCAGCTTTCAGAAGCCGCGCTCGTCTTCGTGCCGATGAAACGGAAACGATCCGGCATCGTGATGCTGTCGGTGGTGCGGTTGTAGAACGCACGCTCGCCGGCAACGGTAATGCTTGCACCAGTGGCAGCGATGAATGCCTCGGCCTGATCGCAAGGATCGATCGGGTTCGCGGTGATGGCAGGCTCGGGAAGCTGATAGCCATCGACTTGTGCCACGTTGAATACGCGCGATGCACGGGCAACGAAGAAGCGGTTCTCACGATCGTCGCGATTGTCAGCCGTGTCGGCATCCTTGGGATCAAGGTCACGATAGAAAATGATGATCGAAGACTTCTCGCCCTTGCGGACTTGCGCGCCACGTTCTTGCCATTGGCGATACGTGCCCCAGATGCCGTTGGAATAGCCGCAGGCATCGGCGGCCGCCCAAAGTGCGACGGTGTTGACGCCGCGATAGGCTTTGCCGCTTTCGATATTGGTCGGGCGTTCGATCGATTCGCCGGAGCGGTGCCAGGGCATTTGCGGATGCTCAGCGCCGGCCTCGATGGCAGTGATGATCTGATTGGTGATGGCTCCGTAGACGTCGAAGTGTTCGGTAGTTGAAGTGGTCATGTCCTGTCTCCTTTCGCTGTATCCTGAGGACGCGAAGGAGAAGGCCGGGGCAAAAGACGGCAGGTCACCCGCGCTCGCGCGGGGAAACGGCCAACACGGGAGCGAAGCGAATGGAGCGGGCAAGCCGTTGACCAGCCGGATGCACCGGCTAACGTCGCGGCATTATCTCAGGGAACGGCGAAGAGGGGCAGTTTTCAGGACTGATCAGCTATCGAGTTCGGGGAGCGGGAATAGCCCAAACCGAGTGTCTTCGCCCTGAATGCCGCTGAATAGTATCGCTTGCTCGTTGGCGCGGATATCGGAGGGTGGATCGGTATTTTCGACGATGATGAATTGCCGCTGAGGATGCGCAGCCGCCAGATAGTCGTAGAAACGGCTATTGAGGTCCGTTGAACGCAAATCGTCTGTCGGACTATCGGGTTCACGATACGAGAGAAGCGGCGAGTCCAAAACGACAAACCCTGCGTGGGGGGTGTCAAAGCGAGCACAATACTCCATCAAACCAATCGTGAAGGCAGACTGCGTAATTGCGCGCAATCCCTTGCCATAGGACGTTCGGGGCTTGCCGTTAATGATAAGGTCGCGGACTTTCATATCGAAATGAACGCGATCGATATCTGGAAATCCCCACTGCGTGAGTATTTCTAAAACAAGTTTCGAGAAGCGATCTACAGTCGATGTAGAAAGGTCGACGTCAACTGCATTGGATGGTTCAGCATCGAGCAAATCATTGCCTTCGATCTTTGCTTTGCGCTTTTCGAGATCGACAAGTGCGCGATGGATCGAGAGTGCTTCACGGACCTCACCGCTCTTATCCGCAAGGGTGCGATAGCTGGACCGCATGTGCTTGAGGTTCGGCGCGACAGTTTTGTCAATCGTTGCGGAAAGTTCTGACAGCCGTGACTGAAGTGCAGGTAATCGCTTTTCGAACGAGACGGCCTCGTCGCGCAGTGTTGCGATTGTCTCCAGCAATTCACTGAGCTTCACGTCGATCTTTGCCATCTCGGCGCGAGCTGCCGCGACAACGCTGTCCGTGTTGCCGTCGCAATCTTGGGCAGGATTGTGGTGCTCGGAATCCGCACCGCAGACAGGGCACGAAGCTCCCGCGAGCGCGCCGAACAAACTGCCTGCCTCGGCGATGGCCTCAAGGCGCTCAACATCAGATTTGTAATGAGCCTTCAACAAGGTAAATCGCTCAAGAAGTGCCGTGATTTCGGTCAGACGATTACGCGCCTCTTCAATTCGACGAGCAACGTCGCGCCTGTCCGTCGTTGCCTGCTTGAATTGGGACTCTGTGACGGAAAGTTGCCCACCCTGCTCGGCCATCGTCAGTTCGAGGCGCGCAAGTTGACTTTGCAGTTCTGTCGGCGGACCAGCAAGCACCTTGATTTGCTTTTTGTACTCGTCGATGAGCTGATCAAGCATGGCGATCTGCCCGTCGCGATTGTGATCCTCTGCCGCACTTCGTTTGGCTGATATGGCTGAGGAATCGTCAACTCCAGTGAGCAAGAGCTTGAAAACCGACGTATTGGCAGTATCCGCGCTATAATTGCCATCGGACAGCGGCGAGCGCTGCTGGATGATTTCCTCTTCATTCACGACAATGAGACGCGCGAGATTCCGGAAGCTCAGGCTTTGCGTATCGCCCTTCTTGTTTTTACGGATTCGCTTATTTTCGAGCCCAATTTTCTTCAGCAAGAAGGCTGACAGATTGTCTTCGCGGCGATCGTTATGTTGCTCGGCGAACGTCTCGCCCGCGCCTTCGGGCAAGCTGTTATGAAGTAAGCCATCGTGAATGGCGAAGGGGCCACCTTCAACCCCGCGCACGATTGTAAATGGCTCGCGATCGGTGGCTTCGACCGCCAGCATGACAGTGTTATAGCCGACGCGCTCAGGGATGTCGCGAAGCGGCCCTTTTCCACCCAACATGAAGTCGATGGCATCGACGATGAATGATTTTCCGGTGTTGGATGCACCGTAAATGACGTTCAGGCCAGCGCCCATTGGCACGACGGCAGGATCGCGATTGGGTCCATGAAAAGAGAGGTATCGCAGACGAAGGCGGCTGGTCATAGCTCCAACCTCTGCTCTGCGTGTTGGAACTCGACCACCCATTGGTCGAAAAACCGGCGCATGAGATTATCAAAATCTTGGTCATCATAGTCGGCCAAGTGCTGCACGAGCCAGGTAGCACGACGCTTCAGCTCGATGACATAGGAAGATTGTAGCGCGTCCAAGAATGACGCGGCCATTTCTCCAGCGCAAAACCGAATGCCGTTTTCTGTGACGACACGATCAACAAGGTCGCGCGTCATCATGAGGTGAAGGGCATTCTGCACGACCTTGCGCCGCACCTCGGTTGCTGGCGTCCTTATCGGCGCATCGGGGTGCAGATTGTCGGGCCCATGCAATTCGGAAGTATGGACCAGCAGGTAATCGAACGCGACCATGCGCTGGAGATCAAAGTTGCGCGGATATGCGGCACCAAGAACGGCTACGGCGCGCACGCCCGCTTCCAACGGGCCGTTGAATGTCAAGGCTAACTCGCGCGTCACTTCTTCCATGTGAGCCGCTCCTCGTTAGCCAGTTGATGACACATTCCGTGACGATCACGCATGAACGCGCTTGAACCCAGAGGGTGGGAATCAAGTGGTAGGATTGACGCGCCTGCTAGCACGGCCTTCACCCGTTCAAAACCATCGACGTGGGCGCTATCGCACGCATCGACGACGCCGCGATACACTTCGTCCTGTAGGCTTTCAAAGCTACCAGGCTCCACCTTGTCACGGACGAAAACGCGGAACGACTCTGCGTGATAGAAGGCTTCCCGCTGCCGCCCGAAATGATCGTGCAATGTCTTCCAATTCTTCAGCCCTTTAATGTCGGTGACGGCCTCCTTGGTATGGTCGGCATAGGCGTCGAATAGAGCTCCTACATACACGCTTTCATCAGGGTGAATGTCCTCCGGTGGGTCGTCGGGCATTGGGCGTGCGGGCAGCCCTCCGCCAAAGCGCGAAATGAAAAATGGTGTCTTGCGATGCTCGCCGATCAGCTCGCGAGGAGTGATTGCTCGAAAAATTGAGAAGTCGAATTTCTCGACATAGGCCGCAAAATTACCAGTAAGGTCGATCTTGGTCGATGTGATCTTGCTTGCAACGCTCTTGTCCCAGACCTTGATCAATTCGGCCTTCAGATTTGGCGTGTTGGCGAGCAAAAGATTGAGCTGGGTGCCAGCTCCCTTAGGTGCAACAAAAAAATAGCGACGCGGTGCCACATAGTGCCCATTAAATGAGTGCCACAGAATTTTGCCGATTTCAGGCCACGCAGCTGCTGCCGAAATGCTACTTCTAAAGCGTTTACACTGGTAGTTGTCCCAAACTCCGGCAAGTTGCCTGCTGTCAGCGAAAGCAGCGATATCTATCCCACGATCATTCGCACCTGTGGTGCGCACGACAGAAACGTACTGATTCTTACGGCATTCACTTACCCACTCGTCTATGAAGCCTTCCCAATCTTCTGGCGAATAGAGCCATAGCATTTTGATCGGCTCAACGAGCGGACCATTGTGGAACTGCGCCGCTGACGGCATCACTACGGGTTTGGTAGGCGTCGGCAGTTCAACGAAGTCGTCCATCAAGCAGCTGCCCTCCCGCGCACTTCGTTCAAGACCTGAACAATAAGCTGAACATCGACGTGTGAGAACACGCCGCTAACACCTTGATGGTCGAAGTCGGTGAAGGGGCTCTCGTACAGGCGACGGGGGTCCATCGCGCCGCGCTCGGTCAGATGGTCAATGACCAAGTTGATGAACTCTATCTGGTTTCCGTTCAGGTTTTTTCTGACCATGAAGCCGGCGAAAGCTTCTTTAGCCGCGTCGCGCTCCAGCCCAACGAGTGACCGCACGAACAAACCTAATCCGCCTTCCGGCTGAAGGCCCGCGATGTCGTCGTTCGACGCTACGGCCTGCTCAATCATGATCCGCTCAAGCTCGGCCAAATCTTGCGGCGTGAGCTGCTCGTTGCGGCGCAGTTTCTGAATCGTGATGTGGTCGGCGTGCTGTTTCAGGAAATGCCGCACCTTCATCTGAAAGCGCGCCTTGTCCGTTCCGACTGCGCCATCTGGCAATGCGACGGCGGAACCTTCGCCAATCTCATCTTCGAAATCTGTATAGACAATCTTCCGCTCTTCACCTTCGATGAGTTTGATAAGCGCGCGCAGCCGGCGGCGCATCTGCTCCAGCGTCCAAGCATCGACATCGGTCCAATACTCATCGGTCTGGACTTCAAGGATCAGCGCCATCTCGGAAGCGACCATCGGCACATTGCCAAGCTCCTCCAGCTTGGCTGCCAAGGCGACAACCTTCTCCTTGCACTGGAGGAACGCCGCCGTCTGCTGAAGCAGGGCAAGCTGGCCAGACAGAACGATGAAGTCGAATTGTTTGGCGGCGATATCATCATCTTCGAGTGATGATGGGAGGCCGGCGATTTCGGCGATGAGCGTTTCGCGGTCGGCAGTGGAAAGTGCTGCCCATGCGTCGCGTTCCTGAAACTGTTCCACGTATCGCCGCTTGGCTCTGACAAGGAAGTTGTCGACCGTCATGCCGCTGACCTCTTCGAACAGCCGCGCGCGCAAATCTCGATTCAGGCTGCGCATGCCGTCGGTTTGGTCGGCTTCAGGCAAGTCTTGAATCAGCCCTGCCAACTGCACGCGATCAACGAATAACCGCTGCCCCAACGACCTTCCAACCGCGCCGTCAGCAAGCGTTGGGTTCTGGTTGAAGAATTCGAAATTCTGGCAGAAATCGAAAATCAGAAACTGATCCTTGTGTCGGCCTGGGCCGAATAGGTCGGGCGACAGACGCGTGCCGCGACCGATCATCTGCCAGAACTTTGTCTTCGAACGAACGATCTTGAAGAAGACGAGGTTCACGACCTCAGGCACGTCGATTCCGGTGTCGAGCATGTCGACCGATATGGCGATGTGAGGGTCTTTGTCGGCAATTGAGAAAACGTCGATCAGCGACTGAGGATATTCGGTTTTGAAATCGATAACGCGGGCAAACTGCCCTGCAAGGTGTGGATAGTTAGCGTCGAACCGTTTGGCGATGAACATCGCATGGTCATGGTTCTTGGCGAAGATGATCGTCTTGCCGAGCCGGTCGCCCTCGGCGACCTTCAGGCCACGCGTCATGAGGCGCTCCAGCACCTTGTCGACGGTGTCCTCGTTGAACAGCCACTTGTTGACCGCGTTGGCGTCGATGTCGAAGCCTGGAAGTTTACCTTCCCATTCGAGAAGATCCCACTTCTCCTTGTCCTCGTCGGACAGGTCTTCGTACTTGATGCCCTCGCGCTGAAATTTCAGTGGCACCGACACGGCAGAGGGCGGCACGAGAAAGCCATCGGCGACTGCTTCGTCGAGATCATAGGAATCCGTCGGCACGCCGCGTTCCAACTCGAACAGCGAATAGGTGTCGCGGTCGATCTCATCGCGCGGTGTGGCGGTGAGGCCAACCAACAGGCTGTCGAAATAGTCGAAGATCGCGCGATACTTGCGATAGATGGAACGGTGGGCCTCATCGATGACGATGAGGTCGAAATGACCTGGGCCATAGCGGCGTTGGCCGTTTTGCATCTCGTCAATCAGGTTCATCATCGTCGGATAGGTTGCCACGCATATTCGCGCGCCGTTGTGGTCATTCTTCTTCGGGTCGTGCTTCTCGATGAGGTTGGCACTCGGTGCGCTCGGCAGATGCGCTTTGAAATTGTTATGCGCCTGCCGGACCAATGCCACACGGTCGCAAAGGAACAGTACGCGCTTGCACCAGTTTGCCCGCATCAACTGGTCAGTCAACGCGATGACGGTGCGCGTCTTGCCTGATCCCGTCGCCATCACCAACAACGCCTTGCGCTGATGATCCTTCTCGAACACCTCACCGATGCGGCGGATTGCACGTGTCTGGTAATAGCGTTCGACGATGTCGCCATCGATGCTTGTCGTTGAAAGCTGCCGGCGATCGGACTTGCGCTGATGCCACAGCATCAACTCGTCCTTCTTCAGAAACCCATGCACGTGGCGCGGCGGGTAGCGGCCATCATCCCACAGCCAATGCTCATAGCCGTTTGTGTAGAAGATCAACGGGCGCCGGCCATACATCGCCTCAAGGCAATCGGCATAAAGCTTCGCTTGCTGCTGTCCCACCCGCGCATCGCGCTTCGTCCGCTTCGCTTCGATCACGGCCAGCGGTAAACCATCATCGCCCCACAGCACATAATCGACGAAGCCTTCTTCGGCAGTATTTGGCATGCCCTTCACGGGAAACTCGCGATCACGCGGCTGATCCAGTGGCCAGCCGGCTTCGGCGAGCAACAGGTCGATGAAGGCGTCGCGTGTCTGTTCTTCGTTGTAATCATGCGCGTCGGGCGTCGCCTGGTTGGCCGCCTTGACCGCTGCAATCTCGGCCTGAAGCCGCTTGACCTCGGAATCAAGAGCGATGCGATCATCTTCACTGCGCAGCCGTGCCGCCTGTTCATCGGCTAGCGCTTTGGCCGCTTCTTCCTGCGCCTTGGCAATTGCCTGCAACTTGGCAAGCGTCGAAGCCTCCACCTGCACGGCCCGAGGCAGGGCGTCGGCATTGAAGGTGAGGCCGGCCGCAGGTCGCGTGCCACGTCCATAAGTGTGTACAAGCCAATAGCTGAAATGGAAAAGCTCGCGGACGCAGATGATACCATTCTGCGGTGGCACGGGGCGCATCTCATGCACCGCCTTGTTGCCGTAGTCCTTGATAATTTGCGCCTTGGTGACGAGAGCATTGCCGACAAGAGCGCGGAACGTGCCTTCGTGGATCAGTGCCGACAGCGCTGTGTCATAAGGGGACCGCAAGCTGCTGTCCTTGGCATACATCCACTTGATCGCGCTTTCCAACGCGAGGCGCGCATGGAAGCACGCGCTGCGGGGGTCGGCAAGCGCAGCCGTCTCTGCCTTCCGCGCCAGGTCATAGACCGGCCCAAATTCTGATTGCAGGAAGGCGAACTGCGACATGATTACAGCTCTCCCCGAAAGGCGCGATTCTGAATGGCCGCAAACAATTCATTTGTTCGAAAATTTATTTGCCCTTGTCTAGCCATTTGAGACTCTACTGCCTCAACTCGTTCCACAAACTCGGCTTGATCCTTAAGGTTGGCCTTGGGAATGGTGGCGCGCCTGATATCTACTAGATGCAAATTTGATACCCCAACACCTTTCAACGAGCCATCAAACTGCCTGCGGGTCTTATGATTGTTGACGGCGTACAACAAAAATTTCGGCAATATTGCTTCGCCAGCCCGCAGTAGCGCGAGGCTAACATATATATCAAACACAACATCCTTATCTACGATCGCAGCAACCCCGGTAGTACCGTTCTTTGCGAGTAGTACATCATTCATCCGTGGCGAAACTCGTTTTTTTAATTGAACATGTAATGACTCAGGAACATACTTTATATTGCTCCAATCGATCTTCAATTGTGTGACATTTTTTGCCGAAAGGAATACGACACCCTCTTCGACGTAGGTCGGTGTATGATGGGTGCCATCGGTGATAAGCGAGCAAACATCCCTTAAAGGGATCGATGAATTCGAGTCGTCAAACATTTGGTTAAAGATGGCTTGGCCGAGTTGGTTGAGGCGATCGATGGCGCGCTGGCACTTGCGGCGAAGGTCTTCCGCCTGATCGAGAATTGCTGCAATCCGCTTCTGTTCGGCGAGCGGAGGAATTGAGACGTTCCAGTCTTCCATTCCACCTTTGGTCATGTGGATCATAGAAATGCCTCGACCGGCAGCCTTCACACTTTCTGTGATATGTTGCAGAAGATAGTAGGCAAAGCGTTTGTCTAGCTCGGGACTACATTCTACCTTCCAAATATGATAGTGGTAGATAACCTTCTCACCCAACCAGATGTACGGTCCAAATGTGGCTGACCATGCAAAAAGCAAATCTCCTCTTTCACAATATTTGCTTTCTGGTAGCGAAAGGTCAGAATAAAACCAGCGATTGCCTCCATTCAGATTCTGAATACGCAAAACTGGAGTTCCAGAATCTCGCTCTTCTTCTTTCTTGTAAGCCCGTCCATTTATCAGTGTGAGGACTTCGCCTAATTTAACTGTGCGCCAATTTGAAACATCTGCAATTTTTTGAATCGCGCTGCTCATTTCAACATCAACTCTAGCTTGGTGAGGCCTTCACTGATTTCGTTTTCGATCTTGCGTAGCTCGGCAATGATGTCTGCTGGCTTGTCGTGCGCCTGCTCGGTATGTTCGACGAGCTTGTAGCGATTGAGCGACAAATCATAGGTGCCTGACGCGGCAATCTCGGTTTTGGGAACGCTAAAGCTTTGGGCCGTGCGCGGATTATCGCGCTCGCTTTCGTCGCGGCGCAGCCAGCGCGTCAGCACGTCGGGCAGATTGTTTTTTGGATGCTCTTCGTCCGTCAACGGCGGTTGCGGCAGCACGCCTTGGCGGTCATCCGGCAGTAGCGCGTTTCGCTTGTCATCGAGTGAATAGCCATCTGCCTGCATGTCGTAGAACCAGACATGATCGGTGCCGCCGACACCGGTTTTGGTGAAGAACAGTACGGCAGTTGAGACGCCGGCATAGGGACGGAAGACGCCCGACGGCAGTTTCAGTACGCCTTCTAGCTTGTGCTTTTCAACCAGCAGTTTTCGCAATTCCTGGTGCGCGTTGGATGACCCGAACAGTACGCCGTCGGGCACAACAACCGCCGCGCGTCCGCCGGTCTTCAGCAAACGCAGGAACAACGCGACGAACAAAAGCTCGGTCTTCTTCGTCTTGACGATCTGCTGGAGATCCTTCGCCGTCACTTCATAATCGAGCGATCCGGCAAAGGGCGGGTTGGCGAGGATAAGCGAATAGCGGCCGGCATCAGCATCATGCTCCTGCGCCAGGCTGTCACGATAGGTGATGTCAGGATTGTCGACGCCGTGCAGCGTCATGTTCATGCTGCCGATGCGCAGCATCGTCGGGTCGAAATCAAAGCCGTGGAACATGCCGTTGTGGAAGTGCTTGCGCTGCTTCTCATCCCGGAAAAGCGCGGGGTGATTGTCCCGCAGATACTCGCCGGCGACGACAAGAAACCCACAGGTACCAGCGGCGGGATCGCAGATGACATCGTCGGGCGTCGGCCGTGTCATCTCGACCATCAACTGGATGATGTGACGCGGCGTGCGGAACTGGCCATTGGTGCCGGCGCTGGCGATCTTACCGAGCATATACTCGTAAAGATCGCCCTTGGTGTCGCGATCATCCATCGGGATTTTGTCGAGCATGTCGACTGTCTTGGCGAGCAGCGCGGCGTTGCTAAATCCCAGCCGCGCGTCCTTCATATGGACGCCGAAGGATGTGCCTTCCTCGCCCATCGCGCGCAGGAATGGAAACACGCGATCTGCCACCACGTCCATCATCGCGCGCGCTTCGAAGTTTTTGAACCGCGACCAGCGAAGATCGGACCAAGAGCGCCCCTGATCATCCTTACCTTCGGGGAAGACGCGCCGCTCCATTGGAATGCCGAGGTTGGAGGACTTGTTCTCTTCAAGAGTGTGCAAGTCATCGAGTCGCTTGATGAACAACAGATAGGTGATCTGTTCGATCACTGAGAGAGGGTTGGATACGCCGCCGGACCAAAAGGCATTCCAAATTTGATCAACCTGATTCCGGACTTCACCTATCAGCATGCGCTAACTCATTCCCTTTGTTAGATTCTTTGAGGATGAGCGTACAACAATCCCCCTCCGATTGTCACGCACTTCCCCCTGGTTATCCCGTAACAGACAAAGGCTTATTTCACCAACGGGGTCTTTCTGCGGTGCTAGGTTGCAAGGAGTAAGCACGCCCTTGCTCGATGGGGTCCAGGGGAGAGCGACATCTCCCCTGGTCGTGGTTCAGGGCGCGACAGCCCTGACGGGATTCAACCGGCGGACGGTTGACGGCATCCAATCCGCGAAGGGTTGGTCTCGATGAAGTCGGCTTGGGGGTTTCGGGGGAGGCAGGCACGCTCCCCTGAATGGTGATGCACGGCCAAACGTGCGCCGCTGCTGACTGACCCTGAGATCGATGCCGATGTGTGCGCCAGCATACGGGTGCATGGTCGATCGGGTTGAGGAAGCGGTGGCTGGCTGGGGGATGGAACGGGGAGCGCAGCGCCCCTTCCCAAGATAGGCGTGGTACTACCACGCACATCTTGCGGTCAGCCTAAGCGACGTTTTCTAAATAGGTGGAGGGTAGCTCCATCGTCGGCATTGTAGCTCGGCGCGTCCAGCCAATCCCCCCAAAGCGACAAGCGGCATCTGGCAGATTCCGGCCCGAAAGGAGTCCGCCAATGTCCGATGAATTCCACAAAGCGATGACCGCTGCAATGCTTGGAGTCGAAGCGCTCCAGCCGGTCACGCTCACTATCGAGTTGAGCCAATGGCACCTTCAGTTTGTTCGAGACTGGCTTGCCTATGACGGCCTGCTTCTCGGCGTAGCAACACCCGAGAAAGCTGTCGAACGCTTCCTGTCGCGGGCGCTGACGTCCGCCATTCTTCAGTCTGAATGGTCGATGCCGAACGGTGCAGGCGTCAGCGGTTTTCCGGCTGACGGTGTGCCGGCGGGTGTCGGCATCGTGTCGTGGCAAGAGGGCATGACGCCCGATGACTTTGCCGACGACGATTACTGGGACGGCGAAGATGTCCCGTTCTGATCGCCGCCCGCGCGCGATTGGCACGCGCAATCCCCAACCCATTTCGCAGAGGAGAAAGACCATGGTGGTCAAGAATAGGGTGTCCGTTTTGAGGTCGTCGGTCGCGCGCGGCGTCTTCATGTTCAACGTGCCGCTGCATGTCGGCACGGGTTTGTTCACCGGCGTGACGGTGGCCAACCTCGTCGCACCGTCCGGTGTGTTGAGCGTAGGCAACTGGATCGAAGTCGGCCTGGCTGTGATGGCTGTCAGCATTGGGCTGAGCTATCTGTCCTACATGATCCTGACCTATGTGCCGCAGCTGGGGCCGGCGCGGCGCAAGTCCGCGATGGCCGCGCTGCTCGTGGTCTATGCGACTGTTGCCTTGACGCTGTCCGTCGCCACCGCCTCGGTGCTGGGTTCGGCGGCGGGTGAGGTGGCGCATATGGAGGCGTCGCTGTCGGCGATGAAGTCGGCAACCGATGATCGTCGTCGCGCCTATGCCACTATCATCAACCGCGTTACCGCGCTCGATGAGTGTGCTGACACGGCGCGGTTGATGAGTGAACAGGAGCGGTTGACGGGCGCCTTCTCGCGGGAAGGCGGTGATGTCGGTCGTGTGGCTGTGTCTCTGCGCAATATCAGTGTCGGCTGCGACACGGGGCGGGAAGCCCTGCTGAACAGCCGGTCGCGCATGGCGCGGTTGTTCTGGTCGATCGACCGGCTCTTGATCGACATGCGCCGCACGGTCGATGGTGATCTCGATCGCCGCGCCAAGCTGGTGGTGCTCCGCAAGCAGGGTGATGAGTTCCAGAAGCTGACGCGCGCGGTCAATGATGCGCTTGCCGATGACGCGCTGCTGGCCGTGGCCGGCGCGCTGTCGAAGGACTGGGAAGCAGCTGGGCTTCCGGTGCGCGGCGCGGCAGCGATTGCCCAGAATTTCGGCGGGCTGGCCGACAGCCTGACTGCCGACCTGGACGACATTGCCTATCTGAAAACGCGGCCCATTCCGAGCGTGCTGGTGGTCTCGAACATGGCCTATTTGGTGACCTACCCCTCAGCCACCATGACGGCTTGGGCTGTCAGCGCGTGCTTTGAAGTCATCCCGCTTTTGGCCCTTATGCTGGGCCTCGCCATCATGACCCAGCGGCCGAACTGAAGGTGCAGTTATGGCCGAGCGGGCTGCCCAATAGGGGAGCGCTGTTCGGCCGTTGGTGAAGCTATGGGCGCGTTAACCATATTATAGAATCGACCTTTTGACTAAACCCAAAAATAGCGTTTGCGGATTAGTAAGACTTCACATATCTTGTTCACAGTAGCCTCCATGGAGACTTGAGTTGCCTTATCTTGACGCCAGCATTGCTCCGGTCGCGCTGAACAGCGCCACCGATGCTGTCGTCGGCACCAAGCCGCCAGTGGCCACGGAGCAGCCCTGATCCGGCCGGTAGGCGCGGGTCCCAATCACACCAAAACCTTAGAATTGCTCGGCGCGTAACGCGACGGGCGACGTGTGATCTAGCTGCAGGAGGCCAGCCATGGCTCCCAAATCTGAAACTGATTTCTCGAAGACTTGCATCAGCGCCAATAGCGCAGGGACCAAGGTTTTTTGGTCGCCGCTGCGCTCAGGCCTGCTGATGCTTATGGGTTGTGCTCGCGCAGTGCGCGTCGGCGCAGTTCTACGACTTCGAAGTGAGATCAACGAGCTTTAGCTCGGCGACCCTACGCAGCCGGCACAGGCAAAACCAACGCCGGCAAGGCTGAGCCTCGGTCATTGGACACGTGTGCTCGCGGTCGCCGCCTCCTTCAGATTCCAGCTCATGGTGAGCCCGATGAATATTACGTGCCCTATCTGCAACGATGATGTCGGCCTGTGCATCTGCCGGATGCGTGCCGACAACGACAACTTCAAGGATGACATCATCCGTCTGCCGTCCGATGCGCAGCTGCGCCGGCCGTCGTCGGTTCAGCGGCTGGCCATCGCCTACGGTGCGATGGGTTATAGCCGCCGTGGCATTGTTGATGAGTTGGCAAACCTGCTCTATCTCATCGATCCGGTTGTGATCGATGCGTCGGGTCGCCGGATCATCTTCGATGATGAGTCCATCGATCGTGCGTTCCGTACCGAACAGGATGCGAGCCTCCGGTGGTTGTCGGACTGGTTGGCTTTCCAGCACCGCGCACCGGTGAAGGATGCGCAAGCCCGCACCCTGGAGCGGTACAAACTGCTGTGGATCGGCCTTGCTCTGGCCTATCCGAACATGGCTGCGGCGGTTGTTCGTTAGCCGGCGAGGGCGGGTGCATCGGTCTTCTGCGCCGTGCATCCGCCCTCTGCATCGAAGCGGTTCAGCGGCCTGATGGCCGCAACCAATCCCCCCAGATGATCTAGGCGGCTGACCTATCGAGCCCATTGGTCACCACAACCGATGGAGCATAACATGCAGCAACCTGAACTTCCTCCGATGGCGCCGCTGGGAAACAGCGCGCCGCCGCCGTTGCCACCGATGAGCAACATGCAGCCTAAAGCTTCGATGATGGGTGCGGGCGGCGCGTTCTCAAGGCGCATGCGCCAAATGCTGACGACCGTGGTTGGTGGCGGCATGGGCTTGGTGCTGGTGATCGGCGTAGCGCAATTCGCGCTGCGGCCGGAACTGAAACCCACCACACTACTCGCCACCATCGAAGCGCAAACCGAACTTGGCGTTCTGAACCAGAAGATGGGTGCTGACGCTGGCAACATGGTGATGACTGAGGCCGAGTATAAATCCAAACTGGCCGAGGCCGAACGGGCCGGCCAAGCCAAGGCCGAACTGGAATATCAAAAGCAGCTGGCGGTCGTGCAAGCCGACAAGGAACGCATCGTCGGCGCGTATCAAACGCTCTACCAGCGCGCCAACATGATCGTGCAGGCGGCGGTGCAGCTGGAAAGCATGGCGCAACAGTTTCGCCAACAGCTTCTGCAATCTACCAACAGCGGTCGCACGATGATCATCGGCTACCACGATCTGATGTGCGCCTTCGGTAATCCGTCGGCTTGTTCATCGGCGCGCGAAGGGCGCGAGACGATGATCTCCGAAGCGGATGAACTGTCCTCTGGCAATGTCGGCAACCGCATTCGCGGCATGATGGCCGACATCCCTGATCCGGCTGCGCTGATGGTGGCGAAGGATGAGGCCACCAACGGCGTGCCTAATCTGAAGCAGTAAACTGGCGCGGTGTCAGCGCGGGCCGGCGTGTCGCAAAGCGTGACGCGTCGGCCTTGTCATGATGGAGAGTGTGATGGGGTTTGAAGATTTTCCGCGTGGTGGAGCTGATAGCGGTGCACAGGCGCTGCTCGGCACGGCATCGTGGCGGTTCACCGCGCCGCCGTATCGCTCCGGTCATATCTGGTTGGGGCGTGATGGTGACGGCAATGCGGTTGGTCATGATGATGATCGGCACATTGTGACGGTGGCGGGCAGTCGATCCGGCAAGGGCCGATCAATTCTGATTCCGAACTTGCTGACCTGGAAGGGCAGCGTCGTGGTCAACGACCCGAAGGGTGAGAACGCGACCATCACCGCCGTCTTGCGGTCGCACATACCTGGGCATGCGGTTGTCGTCATCGATCCGCATGGTGCTGCGGATGTGCCACTGAGTTTACGCGCCGCGTTCAATCCGCTCGATCTTATCGACGCCGATGCTGACGAGGCGATCGATATCGCGGCGGCAATCGGCGAAGCGATGATGATCGATTCCGGTGACGGCAAAGATATTCACTGGACGGAGTCGGCGCGGCAACTGGTCGAAGCCGTCATGCTCCATGTCGCAGTGACGGAGACAGGCAAAGCACGCTCATTGGTGCGCGTGCGGCGACTGCTGACAATGGGTGATCCCGATTACGCCGAGATGTTATCGGCTGAGGAAGTGGCCCGCAAAGGTGATAAGGCGCAAACCATCGGGCCGTTCGATGCGCTGTGGCAATCGATGTCATCAAGCCTTGCTACCAACGAGGCCGTGCGTGACGTGATCGCGGGTGCTGCAAATTCGATTCAGGATATGGGGGAGAATGAACGCGGCTCGGTGATGTCCACGGCGCGTCGCAACAGCAAGTTCATCGATAGCCGCTGGATGCGCAAATGCCTGGAGGGTGGCGGACAAACCGCGCTCGACATCGATGCGCTGAAAGCTGCGCCGCATGGGCTCAGCGTGTTCATCTGCATGCCGGCGCGTTTCATTGCTACGCATGCGCGGTTCCTGCGGCTGATGTTCAACCTCATCTTCTACCGAATGGAATCGCAAGGGTTGGCGAAGCCAGCCTGCGGACTTCCTGTTTTGATGCTGATGGATGAAGTGTCAGCACTCGGTCGCTTCGAAGTTATTGATAAAGCTGCCGGCTTGATGGCCGGCTATGGCGTCAAGCTCTGGTCAGTGTGGCAGGATTTGGGGCAGCTGAAGCGGCATTACCGTGAAAGCTGGGAGACGTTCCTCGGCAACGCCGGCATCCTTCAGTGCTTTGCCAACTCCGACATGACGACGTTGGAGTGGTTGTCAAAGCGCATGGGTGAGGTCGAGCTGATCCGCGAGACGGCCGGTACGTCGAAGGCGGTATCGACTCAAAGTTCCAAAAGCCAAGGCCGGACGGAAACCGCCGGCTGGTCCCGCTCGACTGGGACATCGTCTGGCGAGTCTGAGATGCCAGGCTTGTCGCAGGTATCGGCACGAACCGGTGGATCGGAATTGGTGCCGTTCATTGCCCGAACGGCTGCCAGTGCGATCGGCGAAAACAACACCCGCTCCATGCAGGATGGTCAATCGGGCGGTGAAAGCATTCAGTCAGGTGACAGTGCCTCAACGGGCAACACCGAAACCGAAACTGTGAACCAGGGCATCCACAAAGCGGCGTTGATGAACCCCGATGAGATAGCGCGATTGTTCGACCGCAAGACAGGTCGGCAGATTGTATTCATCGATAATGCGCCGGTGGCGTTGATGCGGACGAACTGGGATACGGACGATGCGTTCACGCAAGCTCGTGCAAGTTTGCAAATCATTAGAAATAAGTGCTAAAATGAAACTATTGGTATTGCACAATTATGTTGTGCTCGAACCATAGGTGACAGCCACTGCACATTGGGTGCGGCTGCGCCGCTGAAACACTGTTGAAACGCAAAGCGCCAAAGCCCCCATGGGTGGCATGCGTCGTCATTAAGACGGATTGTGTCTGCAACAGTCGAGGCGTCACCCGCGTAATCGGTTGACGGTATAAAGAGGATGAAGCCGCTATCGCCTGACGAGATGAATGAACTGCGCAACGACATTGCGGCGCTAAACATTCCTGCTGATCGTCAAGACGAACTGATCCGTCTTATCGACGCCATCGTGATTTCATTTATCGATCAAGAGTATGGTCTTGATCCTGTTCAACTTTCGCTCAGTGCACGTGCAAATTATGCTTTCAAGAATGACAGCTCTTGTGATAGCCTCGCATTGTCTGAAAAAGACAAAACTGTTGACCTCGATGAAGAGGGCGCGATCAACACTGTTAGCCCTACGAGGCATAGAGCGCCATGACAAGAAAAACAAATCAGAAGGCTGTTATTTACTGCCGCGTTAGTACGAAGCGGCAAGCCAAAGAAGGCAACGGCCTCGACTCTCAAGAGACACGCTGCCGCGAGTATGCCAGCTATCGCGGCCATGATGTCGTGCGCGTGTTTAGTGACGACATGTCCGGCTCGCTGCTCGGTCGTCCTGGCATGCTCGACACGCTGGCGTTCCTCAAGAAAAACAAGAAGGACAATATCGTTGTCATCATCGATGACATTAGTCGGCTTGCGCGCGGCATCGAAGCTCACCTGAAACTGCGTGCTGAAATCAGCAGTGCCGGTGGCACGCTGGAGTCACCTTCGATTGAATTCGGTGAAGATTCCGACAGCATTTTAGTAGAGCATTTGTTGGCGAGTGTATCGCAACACCAACGCCAAAAGAATGGTGAGCAAGCAAAGAACAGAATGCGCGCGCGCATGCTGAATGGGTATTGGGTTTTTAATCCGCCTATTGGTTATAAGTATCAACGCAGCCCGAATGGGGGGAGCGTGCTGGTTCGTGTCGAGCCGATTGCATCGATCATCGGCGAGGGTCTCGAAGGCTACGCTTCGGGACGTTTCAACTCACAGGCTGAGGTGAAGCGGTTCTTTGAATCACACCCGCAATTCCCGCTCTGCCGTCACGGCTTCCTGACCAACGAACAGGTCAAGCGGATCATGACCTATCCTCTCTATGCCGGCTACATCGAGAGCAAGGCATGGAAGGTGTCCTTGCGCAAAGGCTATCATGAAGGCGTCGTCTCGCTGGAGACGTTCATGCAGGTTCAGGAGCGTCTCTCAGGCAAGGCTTATGCTGCGACACGGGCCGACGTGAACACGTCGTTCCCGATGCGCGGCTTCGTCAACTGCGGTGATTGTAATCACCCAATGACGGCCAACTGGACCAAGGGCCGGTCGGCTGAGTACCCCTACTATGTGTGCCGCCATCGCGGCTGCACCAAGTTCGGCAAGTCGGTCGCCCGCGACAAGATCGAACAGGCCTTCGAAGCACTGCTGACGAGGCTGACGCCGAGCCAGGAGTATGTCTCGGTCATCGCCAAGCGTTTCCGCGCGCGCTGGGATGAGGCTGCTCAGAAATCATCTGTGCAACGTGCGGCGCTCAAACTGGAAACGGCAGCTATCGAGAAGAAAATCACCGCGTTGCTCGACCGGATTCTCGAGTCTGAAAGCAGGACTGTCATCACCGCCTATGAGCGCAAGGTCGAAGACCTGGAGCGTCAGAAGCTCGTCACGCTGGAGAAGACGGCGCGTTGCGGAACCGTGGCACGTGGCTATGACGAAACTTTTCGAACCGCACTAGAGTTCTTTGCTAACCCGTTGAATCTTTGGACGAAAGGAACGTTTGAGGACAAGAAAATAGTGCTTAAACTGACGTTGAGTGACCAATTGAAATACGATTGGGAATCCGGCGTTCGAACCGCAGAATTATCCTTCCCTTTCATGATGTTAGGGAGTGAAAACGATCGAGAAAAGTTGATGGCGGAAGGGGTGGGATTCGAACCCACGGTGAGGTTCCCCCCACGACGGTTTTCAAGACCGTTGCCTTAAACCACTCGGCCACCCTTCCGGCGCGCCTGCTTTGCCGCGACGGGGCGGTGGAGGCAAGCGGCAGAATGGCGCTGGGGGCTATCATCGCGGCGGATGCCTGTGCCACAAGTGCCCATGCGCTTTCTTGCCATCGCCCTGGCCCTCATCCTGGCCGTCCCCGCCCATGCCGATGAAACGGATCCGGGGCTGGCCTTCACCATCTGGCTGAACAATTATCGCACCGGCGCCGAAAGCCGCGGCCTGAAGCGCGAATGGCTGGATGCCGCGCTGGCCGGCGTCCGCTATGTCCCGCGCGTCGTGCAGCTCGATCGCGGCCAACCCGATGATCCGACGCGGCAGTCTCGCATTGGCGATTATCTGGCGCGGCAGTTGGGCGGTGACCGCATTTCCGGCGGCATCGCGCGGGTGCCGGGCAATCGCGCCTCGCTGCTGGCCGCCGCCACCCGCCACCGTGTCGCGCCCGAAATCATCATGGCGATCTGGGGCATGGAAACCAGCTATGGCCGCGTCACCGGCGGCTTCGATCTGCCTTCGGCACTGGCGACACTCGCCTATGACGGGCGCCGCGCTTCGCTGTTCACCGCCGAACTGGATGCCGCGGTGCGCATTGTCGGGGAGGGGCGGGCGTCGCGCGAGCAGATGCGCGGCAGCTGGGCCGGGGCGCTCGGACAGCCGCAGTTCCTGCCCAGCAACTATCTGAAGCATGGCGCCGATGGCGATGGCGATGGCCGCATCGACCTGTGGGCGAGCGTGCCCGATACCTTCATGTCGATCGCCCGCTATTTCGCCGATGCCGGCTGGGTGGAGGGGCTGAACTGGGGCTTTGCGGTGGGCGTGCCGCCGGGGTTCGACCATGCCCCGATCGTCAATCCCCGGCCACCCGAGCAATGCACCAAACCCTTGTCACGGCACAGCTATGCCTATCCGGCGGCGCGCTGGCGGGACTGGGGCTTCCGGCCGCTGAACGGCGTCTGGCCCGCCGACACCGAAGCCATGGCGCTGGTCGAGCCGGACGGGCCGGGCGGCGATGCCTATCTGACCACCGCCAATTACCGCGTCATCATGGAATATAACTGCTCCAACTATTACGCGCTTTCGGTGGCGCTGCTCGGCAATGCGCTGGCACCGGCGACCCGCTGAGCTGGTGCTGCTGCTGGCGCTGGCGGCCTGTGCCGGCAAGCCGCCGCCGGCCAGCCCGGGGAAGACCGACAGCGCCACGCCCGGAGTCAAGATCGGCAAGCCCTATCAGGTCTATGGCGTCTGGTATTATCCGGCCGATGACCGCACTTATGACGCGCGCGGCATCGCCAGCTGGTACGGCCCCGGCTTTCACGCGCTGAGCACCGCCAATGGCGAGCGCTATGACCAGGACGATGTCACCGCCGCGCACAAGACGCTGCCGATGCCGAGCTGGGTGGAGGTCGAGAACCTCGACAATGGCCGGCGCCTGACCGTGCGCATCAATGATCGCGGGCCGTTCGTTGCCGGCCGCATCATCGATCTGTCGCGCAAATCGGCGCAATTGCTGGGCGTCGACCGGCCCGGCACGGCGCGGGTGCGGGTGCGGCGGGTGTTTCCGGACACGCCGCTGTCGCCGGTCGTGCCGGCCGCCACGCCGCCGCCGCCCCTGATCGAAACACCGGCCAATGCCGCGCCCGCAATCAGCGTGGCGGATGTGGCACCGCCGGCGGTCGCCACGGTCGCCGTGCCGGGCGGCGCCAGCCCGCCGGCCGTGGCCGCCCCGCCGGTTTCCGCCGGCGCGCTCTATGTGCAGGTCGCGGCGCTGTCCGACGCCGGCCGCATCGCCTGGCTCAGCGGTTATCTCGCCGGTTTCGGCAGCGTCGTCACCGAACGCACCGCCAGCGGCCTCACCCGTGTCCGCCTCGGCCCCTATGGCGATACGGATTCCGCCAACGCCGCGCTGGCAAAGCTGCGCGCTGCCGGTTACACGGACGCGAGGCTGGTGGTGCCGCCGCCAGCGCCCTGATGTGCAACCCGATTGACCCGAAAGTTACTGTGCCGATGCGTTCGCTTTTCCTTATTGCCCTGCTCGCCACCACCCCGGCGCTGGCCCAGCTGCCGACCTACACCACCGCCGCGCCCTATGCGTATATGAAGGACCTGTCGAACGGCGCGGTGCTCTATGCCAAGGGCGCCGACACGCGGATGCCGCCGGCGTCGATGGGCAAGATGATGTCGGTCTATGTCGCCTTTCAGCTGATCAAATCCGGCGAGGCACGGCTCGACCAGAAGATTCTGGTGCGGCCGGAAACCTGGACGAAATGGCATTCACAGGGCTCGACGATGTTCCTGGGTGTCGGCGAACAGCCGACCGTCGAGGATCTGCTGCACGGTATCGTCACTTTGTCGGGCAATGACGCCTGTGTCGTGCTGGCGGAAGGGCTGGGCGGCACGGAGGAAAATTATGTGGCGCTGATGAACCGCGCCGCCGCCAGGCTGGGCATGAAGGGCTCGCACTTCGCCAACACCAATGGCTGGCCCGATCCGGCCGAATATGTGACGCCGCGCGACCTTGCCACCGTTGCCGAAGCGACGATCCGCGACTTCCCCGATCTCTACAAGCGCTTCTATGGCACCGAGAAATTTACCTGGGGCAAGACGATGGGGAAGGGCGATGACATCACCCAGCCCAACCGCAACCCGCTGCTCGGCCGCATTTCCGGCGCCGATGGCCTGAAGACCGGCCATACCGAGGAAGCCGGCTATGGCTTCACCGGCTCCGCCATCCAGAACGGCCGCCGGCTGGTGATGGTTGTCGCCGGCCTGTCGAGCTTCAACGAGCGGATCGCCACCTCCGTCGATTTCATGAACTGGGGTTTTGCCGCCTGGACATCGGTGCCGGTGGCCAAGGCCGGCCAGATGCTGGGCAAGGTCGCGCTCGCCGGCGGTGCCGAGCCGGAGGTGGCTGCCGTCGCGCCGCGCGACCTGTTCGTCACCATCCCGCGCGGCACCGCCTCGCAGCGCAGGCAGCGCGTGGTGGCGCTGGCCGGGCTGACCGCGCCGATCGCCAAGGGCCAGCGCGTCGGCGACGTCATCGTCTCCGTCGCCGGCCTGCCCGACACGCGGCTGCCGCTGGTCGCCGCGGCACCGGTCGAAAAGGCCGGCGTGTTCCGCCAGTTCTGGAACTGGCTGACCGGGCTCGCCGGCTGAGGCATGGCCGGCCGCTTCATCACGTTCGAAGGCGGTGAGGGCAGCGGCAAGTCCACCCAGGCACGATTGCTCGCCGCGTTTCTGAAGAATCGCGGTGAAGATGTTGTTCTGACACGCGAACCCGGCGGTACCGATGGCGCCGAAGCCATTCGCAGCCTGCTGGTGACCGGCGCTGCCGAGCGCTGGACGGCCTGGGGCGAAGCCTGCCTGATGAACGCCGCCCGCGCCGAGCATGTGGCGCGCATCGTCCGCCCGGCGCTGGCGCGCGGTGCGACGGTGATCTGCGACCGCTATGTCGATTCGACCCGCGCCTATCAGGGCGCCGGCAAGGGGCTGGCCGATGCCGACCTCTGCGCGCTGCATGCGATGACCAGTGGCGGGCTGTGGCCGGACCTGACCATCGTGCTGCAAGTGTCGCCCGAACAGGGGCTGGCGCGGGCCGGGGCGCGAGGCGGCGCTGAGGCGCGCTTCGAAAGCCATGACCGGGCGTTTCACGAGCGGGTGGCGGCATTCTTTGCCGGCCTGCCGGCGGCCGAGCCGACACGCTGCCATGGCTTCGATGCCGATCAGCCGGTCGAAACGCTCGCCGCCGCCATCGCCGCGGTGGCGGGATGATCGGCCATGACGAGCAGGTCGCGGCCTTCTGCGCCGCCTTCACCACGCAGCGCCCGCACCATGCCTGGCTGCTGACCGGGCCGCAGGGGCTGGGCAAGGCCTTGTTCGCCGAAACCGCCGCGGCGTGGCTGATGGCCGGCCGGCCGGCAGGGCAGGGCTTCGATGGCGCCGAAGGCAGCCAGGCCGCGGCGCTGATCGCGGCCGGCAGCCACCCGGACTTCGGCCGGCTGGTGCGCACCGAGGATGACAAGGGCAAGCTGCGCAGCGTCATCCGCGTCGACGAGGTGCGCGCCCTGCAACCCCTGTTCCGCCAGACGCCCTCGATCGCCGAATGGCGCGTCGTCATCGTCGACAGTGCCGATGAAATGAATGTGCAATCGGCCAATGCCCTCCTCAAGAATCTTGAGGAACCGCCGGAACGCACGCTGTTTTTCCTGATCAGCCATATGCCCGGCCGGCTGTTGCCGACGATCCGCTCGCGCTGCCGGGCGCTGCGCTTCTCGCGCCTGTCCGACGCCCAGGTCGATCGCGTGCTGGGTAATTTCGCCGGCTTGGATGACGATGATCGTGCCGCGCTGGTGCAGATGGCGGAAGGCGCACCCGGCCGGGCGCTGCGCTTTGCCGAAACCGGCATCGCGGCGCTGGCCGAAACGCTCGCCGACCTCGCCGTCACCCCGCGCGCCGCCGCGCCGGCCAAGGCGCTGGCGCTGGCCCGCACCCTCGCCGGCAAGGCCAACACCCCGCGCTACGAAGCGTTCCTCGAACTGGCGCCGGCCATGCTGGCGCAGGCGGCCCGCACGCGCCGCGGCCCGGCGCTGGCGCGCACGCTCGCCGATTGGGAGGCCGCCAGCCAGCTCGCCGCCGGCGCCATCGCGCTGTCGCTCGACCCGCAAGCCGTGGTGTTCGACATCGCCGGCCGCGTGGCGGCGCTGGCGGAGACGCGTTGAGGGCTGCAGGAGGGAAGGGCCTCCGGCGGCTGGGGCCGAAGGCCCCAGCCGCCGGAGGCTCTTGCCATCAAATATGCCGACGAAACCAGTCAGCAAGCGCGTCTTCGCTCAGATCGCCAGCGGCGAGCGCGACGAAGGTCAGGATGCCGTCCGCGTCGCTCGACAGCAGTCGGATGCCGTTCAACGCCAGGAACATTTCCGAGACGACATAGGCCGTGCGCTTGTTGCCGTCGACAAAGGCGTGGTTGCGGGCGAGGCCGAACGCATAGGCGGCGGCCAGTGTCGCGGCATCGGGATCGCCATAGGCGGCGACGTTGACGGGACGCGCCATCGCCGATTCAAAGGCATTGGCATCGCGCACGCCGCCGGCACCGCCATGTTCGGCGAGTTGTTCGTCATGGATGGCGAGCGCCACGCCGGCATCCACCCAGATCCAGTCGGTCATTTCGCCAGTTCGCGCAGCACGGCGCGGCGTTCCTTCATGATGCGGCGTGCGACGGCCATCTGTTCCTCGAACACCGGGTCGTGCGGCGTGATGCGATAGCCGTCGGGCGTTTCGACGAGGAACAGCGTATCGCCCTTGTCGACCTTCAATCGCGCCAGCACCTCCTTGGGCAGGATGATCCCGGCGCTGTTGCCGATGGCGGTGATCTTCAGATTCTGCATGGCGCGCGCCCTTCAATGTTATTACGTACATTATAACAAACCGCCGCCCGCAGCAACCACCGCCATCGCCGCTGTTGCACTGCGGCACGCTTTGCCGCATTCGCTGGCGCCATGAGCAAGCGTTTCTACCTCACCACCGCCATCGCCTATCCGAATGGCAAGCCGCACATGGGCCATGCCTATGAAGCCATCGCCAGCGACGCGATTGCGCGCTTCAAGCGGCTCGACGGTTTCGATGTGCGGTTCCTCACCGGCACCGACGAGCATGGCCTGAAGATCGCCCAGGCGGCGCGCGATGCCGGCATCGATCCGCGCGCCTATGTCGATGGCACGTCGCAGCCGTTCATCGATCTCGACCGGCAATTGGGCATCAGCTTCGATCGCTTCATCCGCACCACCGATGACGATCACAAGGCGCTGTGCCAGCAGCTCTGGCAGCGCATGGCGGCAAACGGCGACCTCTATCTCGGCCGCTACGAAGGCTGGTATTCGGTGCGCGACGAGGCCTATTATGAGGAGGCGGAACTGGTCGCCGCGGTCGATGCCGCCGGCAATCCGGTCAAGCTGTCGCCACAGGGCACGCCCGTCGAATGGACCGTCGAGGAAAGCTGGTTCTTCCGCCTGTCCGCCTATGCCGACCGGCTGCTGGCGCTTTATGCCGAGCATCCCGAATTCATCCAGCCGACCAGCCGTTTCAACGAGATGCGCGCCTTTGTTGCCGGTGGCCTGTCGGACCTGTCGATGTCGCGCACCAGCTTCGACTGGGGGGTGCCGGTACCGGGCAGCCCCGGCCATGTCATGTATGTCTGGGTCGATGCGCTGGCCAATTACCTGACCGGCGCCGGCGGCCTGGACGGTGAATGGTGGCCGGCGGACCTGCATATCATCGGCAAGGACGTGACGCGCTTCCACACCATCTATTGGCCGGCCTTCCTGATGTCGGCGGGCATTGCCTTGCCAAAGACGGTGTTCGGCCATGGGTTCGTGCTCAACCGCGGCGTCAAGATGTCGAAATCCGATGGCAATGTTGTCGATCCGGCGGCGATGGCGGCGCGCTTCGGCGTCGACCGGCTGCGCTGGTTCCTGCTGCGCGAGGTCGCCTTCGGCGAAGACGGCAGCTACAGCGACGAGGCCATCATCGAGCGGACCAACGCCGATCTCGCCAATGGCATCGGCAATCTGGCGCAGCGCGCCCTGTCGATGGTCGCCAAGAATCTCGGCGGCGCCATGCCCGCACCCGGCCCGAGCCATGGTGCCGCTGCGCTGGCCGAAAGCCTGACCGCGCTGACCGAGGCCTATTTCGCTGCGATGAACGCGCTGCAACTGCATCGCGCGCTGGAGGCGGTGATGCTGATGGTCAACGCCGCCAACGGCTATTTCGCCGAAAACGCGCCCTGGTCGCTGGCCAAGACCGACACACAGGCGATGGCCAATGTGCTGCACGCGACGCTGGATGCGACGCGGCGCATCGTGCTGCTGGTCCAGCCCTTTGTGCCGGACAGCGCCGGGCGGCTGCTCGACCAGCTCGGCGTGGCGGCCGATGCGCGCCAGTTCAGTGACTTCGACGCGGTTGTTGCCACCGGCACGCAGCTGCCAGCACCGGCCGGCGTCTTCCCGCGCTGGTCCGAAGCCGCATGAGCCTGGCGCTGCGGCTGGCGACCGATGCCGATCTGCCGGCGCTGCGGGCAATGATGGCGCGCGCCATTGCCGAGCTGCAGACCGGCTTCCTGACCCCCGAACAGGTCAGCGCCAGCGCCGCCGTGATGGGGCTGGACACCCAGCTGATCGCCGATGGCTGCTATTTACTCGCCGAAATCGATGGGGCACTGGCCGGCAGCGGTGGCTGGAGCCGGCGCGCGACACTCTATGGCGGCGACCATAGTGCCGGGCGCGATGCCCGCCTGCTCGATCCCGCCACCGAGGCGGCGCGGGTGCGGGCGATGTATACGCACCCGGATTTCGTGCGGCGCGGGGTGGGCAGGGCGGTGCTGACCGCCTGCCAGGATGCGGCACGCGCCGCCGGCTTTGCCCGGGTCGAGCTGATGGCGACGCTGGCCGGCGTGCCGCTCTACACCGCCGCCGGCTTCACGCCGATCGAGGAGATCCTGGATCACAACGCCCCGGTACCGGTGCCGCTGGTGCGCATGGGCAAGTCGCTTTAGCATCAAATCCCCGTCGTGATGACTCATGGGCGCGAAGCAGAGCCTCCGGTGGCTGGGGTCGAAGACCCCAGACCCCTATCGATTTTATGAAAAGAAAACATCGGGTTACCCGTGAGCGGCGCCAACGGATGGGGTCTGGGGCCGTCGGCCCCAGCCGCCGGAGGCCGCTTTCTATGGGTTGTTGTTCACGGAACCTCGTATAAGGCCAATGCCATGCTCATCGACAGTCATTGCCATCTGAATTACCCCGGCCTGGTGCAGGATGTGCCGGGCGTGCTGGCGCGGGCGCGCGCCGCCGGCGTTTCGGGCTTTCTCGGCATTTCGACGCGGCGCAACGAATGGGATGCGGTCATCGCCCAGGCCGATGCCGAGCCGGATATCTGGGCGACCGTCGGCATCCACCCGCATGAGGCGGATTTGCACCCCGATACCGATGCGGCGACGCTGGTCGACGCCACCGCCCACCCGCGCGTCATCGGGATCGGCGAAACCGGGCTCGACTATTTCTACGACAAGTCCGACCGTGACCGGCAGCGTGCCAGTTTCCGCGCCCATATCCTCGCCGCCCGCGCCACCGGCCTGCCGCTGATCGTCCATACCCGCGACGCCGAAGCCGACACGCTGGCGCTGCTGTGCGAGCCGGGGGAGGGCGTGCTGACCGGCGTCATCCATTGCTTCACCGCGTCACAAGCCTTTGCCGAACAGGCACTTGCGCTGGGGTTCTATATCTCCCTGTCTGGGATCGTCACGTTCAAGAATGCGCAGGACCTGCAGGCGACCGCCGCCACCATCCCGGCCGATCGCCTGCTCGTCGAAACCGATGCGCCGTTCCTGGCGCCGGTGCCGATGCGCGGCAAGACCTGCGAGCCGGCCTTTGTCGCCCATACCGCGCGCTTCGTGGCGGGCCTGCGCGGGGAGGGGGTGGAGGCGCTCGCCGCCAGCACCAGCGCCAATTTCCACCGTCTGTTCGCCAAGGCCGCCGCATGAGCCATATCCTGACGGTGACCTGCGCCGACACGATCGGCATCGTCGCCGCGACATCGGGCTTCCTCGCCGATCACGACGCCTTCATCACCGAATCCCAGCAATATGCTGACCTCGAATCCGGGCGCTTCTTCATGCGCATCGAATTTCAGGGTGCCGGCCCGCGCTTCCCCGACACCGCGGCGCTGAACACGGGCTTTGCCGCCATCGCGACGCGCTTCGGCATGACCTGGGCACTGCTCGACAAGGCGGTGAAGCCACGCGTGATGATCGCGGTCTCCAAGGCCGGCCACTGCCTCAACGATCTGCTGCACCGCTGGCGCACCGGCACGTTGCCGGTCGACATTCCGCTGGTCGTTTCGAACCATGAAGATCTGCGCGGCCTGTCGGAATGGCACGGCATTCCCTTCGTGCATCTGCCGCTCGTCCCCGGTGGCAAGGCGGCGCAGGAGGCGGAACTGCTGGCGCTGGTCGAACGGCACCGCATCGATCTGGTCGTGCTCGCCCGCTACATGCAGGTGCTGTCGCCAGAGGCCTGTGCAACGCTCGCCTGGCGCTGCATCAACATCCATCACAGCTTCCTGCCCAGCTTCAAGGGCGCGCGGCCCTATCACCAGGCCCATGCCCGCGGCGTGAAGCTGATCGGCGCCACCGCCCATTATGTCACGCCCGACCTCGACGAAGGCCCGATCATCGAGCAGCTGGCGGAGCGGGTCGACCATGGTTACAGCGCCGACGCCATGGTGACCGCCGGCCGCGACGTGGAGGCACTGGTGCTGGCCCGCGCCGTCACCTGGGCGGCCGAGCGCCGCATCCTGCCCAATGGCCACCGCACCGTCGTCTTCCGCCGTTGATGCCGGCGCAGCGATGCGGCTGACCATCCTTGGCTGCGGCACATCGAGCGGCGTGCCGCGCATCGGCGGCGCAGATGGCCATGGCGATTGGGGCGCCTGTGACGCTGCCAATCCGAAAAATCGCCGCCGCCGCGCTTCCGTGCTGGTGCAGCAGGGCGATACCAACATCCTGATCGATACCGGGCCGGACCTGCGCGAGCAGCTGTTGTCGGCGGGCATCGCGCATCTCGATGCCGTGTTGCTCACCCATGATCATGCCGATCACGCCCATGGCATCGATGATCTGCGCCAGGTGTTTCATGCCATGGGCACGCCGGTCGCCTGCTACGCCGCGCCGGCGACCTGGGCGGTGCTGCGGCCGCGCTTCGGCTATGTCTTTGAAGGCACGAAATTCTATCCGGCGACCTGTACGGCCACCGATCTTGCGGGGCCGATCATGGTCGGCGCCGTCCGCGTCACGCCGTTCCAGCAGAACCATGGCAATATCGATTCCACCGGCTTTCGCTTCGATCATGCCGGCCGCGCCATCGCCTATTCGACCGATGTGAAGGCGCTCGACGATCGCGCCACCGCGGCGTTGACCGGCCTCGACCTCTGGGTTGTCGACGCCCTGCGCCACAAGCCGCACCCGACCCATAGCCATCTTGCGCAGACTCTTGGCTGGATTGCGGATTTCCGGCCGCGCCATGCCATACTGACCCATATGGACCAGTCGCTCGACTATGAAACACTGGCGGCGGAATTGCCGTCGGGGGTGGTGCCGGGCTACGACGGACTGCAATGGACAGCCGCAGCACCCTGACCGCCGAGACACCCAGGCAGCGCCAGCGCCGCCGCTTCGCCTTCGGCGCCCTCGAACAGCTCGCCAACATCTTCGGCAGCATCACCGCCAGCGTCCTCACCGTCGGCCTGTTCCTGCCGGCGCTCAACGCGCTTTCCGGCAAGGAGATGCTCGCCACCGCCGCCTGGCTCGGCATCGCCCGCCTGGTCCTCGCCGTCACCGCCGCCACCGCGCTTGCCGCCATCATCCTGCGCGGCCTCGCCCGCGTGCTGGAAGACGGCCGCGCGCCGACGGACGACGATTGATGGCGATGATGGAGGCCACTCATGCGGCAGCGGGCCTGGCCGGCGGGTTCCTCACCGTGCTGTTCGTCGCCGGCGTGGCGATCTACCTGTGGGCGCGGCGGCGCTGAGGGCAGGGGGCGGATGCCTTCGGCGGCGTCTGTTTTTGCCGCCGGCGGCTGGGACCTTAGGGCGTATCGACATTCAGCATTTCAGCCGTTCTGAACGCTGATTGCGAAGAAACCAGGGCCTCCGGCGGCTGGGGCCGTAGGCCCCAGACCCCATTCATTGGCTGCCGCATGGCACCACAGGCGGCTTTTCAGGCCAGATCAAAGCGAAATGGGGTCTGGGGCCTCAGGCCCCAGCCGCCGGAGGCCTCTTAAAACTTGAATGTCGATACGCCCTAGGCCCCAGCCGCCGGAGGCCTCTTATCTTCAAGCAATCCGCAGCCACGCATAGACCAACGCCAGTGCAAACGCCGTGAACGTCGCCGCGACGATGGCGATCAGCGGCCTGGGACCGGTGCGGACGATTTCGGCGAGGGGGGAGCGGATGGCGGTGGCGGCGACCGAGACGGCGAGCATGGCCGCGGCGGTTTCGGCAGCGAAATGCGAGACTTGCGCCGGGATGATGCCGGTGGAGTTGACGCCGGCAACGGCAAAGAAGCCGACGACGAACCAGGGCACCAGCGCCTGGCGGGATTTGCTGCCGGTGACTTCGAGCTGGGCGGGGAACATCAGCGCGATGATGCCGAGCACGGGGGCGAGCAGCGCGACGCGGGCGAGCTTGACGATGGTGGCGGTTTCGCCGGCGCCGGGTGAATAGGCATAGCCGGAGCCAAGCGCCTGGGCGACGTCGTGCACCGAGCCACCGAGGAAATAGCCGGCCTGGGCATCGGAGAAATGCAGGGCATGGGCGACGGCGGGATAGGCGACCATGGCGAGCGAGCTCATCGTCGAAATGCCGACCAGCACCAGCGTGAGTTCGGCTTGGCGGACGCGGCGCTCGCCGAGCGTCGCCGACAGCGCCATGGCGGCCGAGCCGCCGCAGATGGCGACCGCACCGCCGGACAGCACGCCATAGGCCGTGGAGAAGCCGAAGATGCGCGCCGCCAGCACGCCGGCGCCGATGGTGGCCGCGACGGTGATGATGACCATGACCAGCGCTTCGGGACCGAGCGCTGCAATCTGGGCGAAGGTGATGCGCGCGCCGACGAGGACGATGGCCCAGCGCAACAGCTCGCGCGACGCCAGCGTCAGGCCCGGGGTCAGCCGGCGGTCGGCAGAGAGGAAGTTGAGCGCCAGCCCGATCAGCAGCGACATCAAGGTTAGCGGCGCGCCGTAGCGATCGGTGAGGCTGGCCGCTGCCAGCGTCGCGAAGCCGGCGACGAGCAGGCCGGGCACATAATCCTTCCAGCCGACCTTGGGCGTCGCTTCGATATCACCGAACAGATCGGCGGCCTGGGGAATGGGGCGGGTGGACATCGTGGACCAGCCCTAAAGGAGCGTTGTCCTCACGCCAAGGCGGATATTATTTAACATAATATATATTATCAGGATATGTGCCCTGGCAAGTGGGACAGCGATATCGAGGCCCCTCAGCCAATCCCCAGCACCGCCTCCACCCGCGTCACCCAGGCTGCCACCGCCGGCCATTCCGCCAGATCGAAGCCGCCTTCATGCGCCACTCGCGTATAGGCGACCAGCGCCACATCGGCACAACTGACAGCGCCGCCGGCAAACCAGTCACGCGTCGCCAGATGCCGCGCCATCAGCGTCAGCGCGGCGCGGCCCTTCACCATCAGCGCCGGATCGATCTCGCTGTCGGGCTTGCCGAGATAATGGCGCTGGAACCGCCGCACGGCGATCGCCGGCTCGTGCGTATACTGCTCCCAGAACAACCACTGGAACATCTCGGCACGCGCGAAGGCGTCAGCCGGCACCAGCGCGCTGCCCTCGGCGAGATGCAGCAGAATCGCGTTGGACTGCGCCAGCCGCCGGCCATCCGTCAGCACCACGGCCGGCACCTGACCCATCGGGAAATCCGCCAGATAGGCCGGCGCCTTGGCTTCGCCCTTCACCACATCGACATCGACCCAGCGATAGGCCAGCCCCAGATGGTCGGCGATCCATTTCACCTTGAGGCAATTGCCGGAAATCCTGTCACCATGAATGGTCAGCATCGCGCGCCTCCGTATGGCGTCGCCATAGCGCCGCCGCCACCCGATTGTCATCCCTCGAGCGTTGCGGCAGGGAGGCGACATGACCGATCAGCCCCCTTCCCTTGCCCGTCTCGCCGCGATCATGGCGCGGCTGCGCGACCCTCAGGGCGGTTGCCCCTGGGATCTGGCGCAGGATTTCGACACGATCGCGCCCTATACGATCGAGGAAGCCTATGAGGTTGCCGAAGCCATCGCCGACAGGGACATGGCCGAGTTGAGGAAGGAGTTGGGCGACCTGCTGTTCCAGGTCGTCTTCCATGCGCGCATGGCGGAGGAAGCCGGGCATTTCACGCTGGCTGACGTCATCACCGGCGTCGTCGAGAAAATGGAGCGGCGCCACCCGCATATCTTCGGCGATGGAATCGCCGCCGCCGATGCCCAGGCGCAGAAGCTGGAATGGGAAGCCATCAAGGCCGCCGAACGCGCCGCGGCCGGCACGCCCGACCGGCCGGTCTCCGCCCTCGATGGGGTCGCGACCGCCCTGCCCGCCTTGATGCGGGCCGAAAAACTGCAGGCCCGCGCCGCCCGTGTCGGCTTCGACTGGCCCGATATCGCCAGCGTGCGCGCCAAGCTGGACGAGGAAATCACCGAGTTCGACACCGCCACCAGCGATGCCCATCGCCGCGAGGAAGCCGGCGACCTGATGTTCGTCCTCGTCAACCTGCTGCGCCGCCACGGCATCGACGCCGAAGACGCGCTGCGTGCCGGCAACGCCAAGTTCGAACGGCGGTTCAGAGCAATGGAGATGCTGGCCGGGCCGGATTTTCCGGCGCTGTCACTGGCGGAGCAAGATCTGCTGTGGAACCGGGTCAAGGCAGAAGAATAAGAGGCCTCCGGCGGCTGGGGCCTGGGGCCCCAGC
>NKIQ01000042.1 GCA_002256005.1 Alphaproteobacteria bacterium PA4
CCCCCATTGATAAAGCCCCCTCTCCCGCTTGCGGGAGAGGCGACTCGCCCCCTTGGGCGAGCGGGTGAGGGTGTCTCCTCTGTGCCAAGACGCGGACACACCCTCTCCCGGCGCGCTGGCGCGCGTCTCGCCTCTCCCGCAAGCGGGAGAGGGGGGTTACGCCTTCCACACCGACAAATCCCGCGCGCCCACCGTCCGCCCGCCCAGCACGAACACTGCGCCATCCGGCGCCGGGGCCACCACTGCCTCGTCGCCATAGTTGATCGCGAACGTCAGTGGCCCACGCCGGCGCAGGCGCAGGCCACCGCTGACCGGCGTCACCGCCACCCCGGCCTCCGCGCACAGCGCCGCAAAAAAGCCGGTGAGGAACGCATCGTCGGTCAGCGTCGCCAGATAATGCGCGCGGCCGTGGCGGACGAGTGCCGGGGTGCCGTCCTCATAATGCGCCAGCACGCCGCAATCGCCGGGATCGAGGCTTTCGCGCCAGCGCGTGCTGGCAAAGCTCGCCTCGCCCAGCCTTATCTCGCCGGGGCAATCGGGGCGCAGGGTTTCCACCGCCAGCACGCGCAGCGGCAACAGGCTGTGCAGCGGGCCGGGCGGCAGGCCATCGGGAATGGTGACATCCTGCGTCTTGGCGCCGGAACGCGGCCCCAGCACGACGAGTGCCGGCGTGTCGCGCAGCTGCGCCAGCGCGCCGGCATCGGGCATGACCAGCGCCGGGGCGAGCACCAACGCATAGCCCGACAGGTCGCTGCCCGGCGCTGCGCAATCGACATCCAGCCCCAGCCCGCGCAGCGCGCCATACCATTGCGCGACGACCGCATCATAATCATAGCCGACGCCCTGTCGCTCGATGCCCGACAGCCAGCGCGCCTCTGCATCGATGATCAGCGCCACCGGCGCGCGGGTCGGCGCCGGCAGCGGCAGCGCGGCAAGTTCGGCCGCCAGCCGGGTGATCTCCGGCCAGGCCTCGGCCTCGCTCGAATCGGGCCGCAACAGGCCGGCGTGCATCTGTTCCTGCGCGAACGGCGCCTGCCGCCAGCGGAAGAAGCTGACGACCGCGGCGCCATGCGCGAACGCCTCCCAGCTCCACAGCCGCACCATGCCGGGGGCGGGGCGGGGGTTGTGCCGCGCCCAGTTCACCGGGCCGGGCTGCTGTTCCATGATCCAGAAGGGCTGGCCGGTCAGCCCGCGGGTCTGGTCGAACAGCAGCGCCTGGAAATCCGGGTGGCCGGTGCGCATCCAGGGGCGGAACTCGGCGGCGCTGGTCCGGGCCAGCGCCAGGTCGGCGCGGCCGAGCGGGTAATTGTCGTACGCCGCGAAATCCAGCGGCGCGGCGAGGGCGAAATTGTCGACGCCGGTTTCGTTCATCGGGATGAAATTGTGCGTCACCCAGCGCCCCGGCGCATGGGCGCGGATGATCGCCACCATGTCGGCGTGGAAGCGCACCACCGCGTCGCTGGCATAGCGCGCCCAGGCCATGCGATGCGCCGGGCTGGTTTCGGTGACGGCGCCGACCGGCAGCTCGATCTCGTCGAAATCGCGATATTCCAGCGACCAGAAGACATTGCCCCAGGCGGCGTTGAGCGCGGCGATGCTGCCATAGCGGTCACGCAGCCAGACGCGGAAGCCGTCGCGCGCCGCCGGCGAGGCGCTCAATGTCGTGTCATGGCAGCAAAGCTCATTGTCGGTCTGCCAGCCGACGACATGCGGGTTGTCGCCATAGCGCTGGGCGACGGCGGTGCTGATGCGCATCGCCTCGCGGTGCCAGTCGGGGCTGGAAAAGTCGGTATGCCGGCGCGAGCCGAAGCCGCGCACCCGGCCGGTGTCGGGATCGACGGGCAGGATGGCGGGATAGCGATCGATCAGCCATTTCGGTGGCGTCGCGGTCGGCGTGCACATCACCACCTGCAGCCCGGCCGCACCCAGCGTCGCGATGGCGCGATCGAGCCAGTCCCAGTCGAAACGGCCGGGGTCCGGCTCGATCCGGCTCCAGGCGAATTCGCCGATGCGGACGTAGCGGAGTCCGAGCGCCGCCATGCGGCGGGCGTCGCTCGCCCACCAATCTTCCGGCCAATGTTCGGGATAATAGCAGACGCCGAGCATGTTGGTTCCTTGGCCGATGGGTGCGGTGCGGACTGTCATCCGGCGCGCGAAGACGATAGGGCGGAAACGCTGCCCGAACAAAATGTTTCAAAGCGATGGAAGCGCCGATGCCCGATCCCCGTCATTTCCGCCTGGATGGCCCCGGCGTCACGCTGATCATCGCCATCATCGCGCAGGTGCCGGTGGCGCTTTATTGGGGGCCGCGCCTGGCCGCCGATGCCGCTGATGTGCTGGCGCTGGCGGCCCGCGCGGCGGCCAATGCCTCCCCCGATGTCGCGGCGCCGCTGGCGCTGACTCCGCAGCTCGGCCAGGGCTGGCCCGGCCAGCCGGGGCTGGCGGCGCACCGCGACGGGCGGGACTGGGCGAGCCTTGCGCTGTTCGAGGCGGCGGCGGTCACACCGTCACGGCTGGTGCTGACCAGCCGCGATGCGGCGCACGGCCTGTTGCTGACCCATGATCTGCGGCTCGACGGCGATGTGCTGGTGGCAACGACGCGGCTCGACAATCTCGGTGATACGGCGCTGACCGTCGACCAGCTGGCGGCACCCGTGCTGCCGATCCCCGCCGATGCGACCCGCATCATCGGGCTGGAGGGCCGCTGGGCCGGCGAGTTCCAGACGCAGGTACTGGACCGCCCGACCGGCATCTGGCTGCGCGAGAACCGCCGCGGCCGCACCAGCCATGATGCGCCGCCCACGCTGTTCGTCACCGATGCCAATGCCAGTGAAACGCAAGGCCGCGCCTGGGGCTGGCACCTCGGCTGGTCCGGCAATCACCGGCTGGCGGTGGAAACGCTGTCAGACGGGCGCGGATCGGTGGCCATGGCGGCGCTGCATCTGCCCGGCGAGGTGCGACTGGCATCGGGAGAGAGCCTGACGACACCACCGCTCTACGCCACCGTGTCGGCGCAAGGCCTTGGCGGTGTGTCGCGCCGGTTCCACGCCTGGCTGCGCGGCCGCCCCGAACACGCCCGGCTGCGCGCCAAGCCGCGCCCGGTGCATTACAACAGCTGGGAAGCGGTCTATTTCGACCATGACCCCGCCGTGCTGACAGACCTTGCCAGCCGCGCCGCCGCGCTGGGGGTGGAGCGCTTCGTTCTCGATGACGGCTGGTTCGAAGGGCGGCGCAGCGACCGCGCCGGGCTGGGTGACTGGCGGGTGGACCGCGCGATTTATCCGGAGGGCCTTGGCCCGCTGATCGACCATGTCCATGGCCTTGGCATGGACTTCGGCCTGTGGGTCGAACCCGAAATGGTCAATCCGGATTCGGCGCTGTTCCGCGCCCATCCCGATTGGGTGCTGGGTACGCCGCCGGCGCCACAGATCGGCTTCCGCCACCAGCTCGTGCTGGATTTCGGCCGGGCCGAGGTGCGCGACCATCTCTACGCCGCCATCGCCGCGCTGCTGACGGCGCACCCGATCGCCTATCTGAAATGGGACATGAACCGCGACATCAGCCAGCCGGGCGGCAGCGATGGCCACGCCGCGGCTTGGGCGCATGTGCTGGGTGTCTATGCGGTGCTCGACCGGCTGCGCGCCGAATTCCCGGCGGTGGAAATCGAAAGCTGCGCCTCCGGCGGCGGCCGCGCCGACTTCGGCATTTTGGCGCGGACGGACCGGATCTGGACGTCGGATTCCAACGATGCGCTCGACCGGCTGGCCATCCAGCGCGGCTTTTCGCTGCTGTTCCCGGCGGAGCTGATGGGCAGCCATGTCGGCCCGCGGCGCTGCCACATCACCGGCCGGGTGCTCGCCATGCCGCTGCGCATCGCCACCGCCATGTTCGGTCATATGGGGCTGGAAATGGACCTGCGCGAGCTGGACGCCGCCGAAGCCCAGGACCTCGCCGCCGGTATCGCGCTGCACAAGGCGTGGCGGCCCCTCATCCATGGCGGCGATCTCCATCGGCTGGACAGCGAGATCGGCGTCAACGCGTTCCTGATCGCCGCCGCCGATGGGGCGGAGGCGCTGCTGTCCTACACGATGGTCACGCAACCGCGCGGTTACTACCCCGCCACGCTGCGCCTCGCCGGCCTCGATCCGGCGGCGCACTATCGTCTGCGCTGTGTCTGGCCGCCGCGCCTCGGCGATGCCGCCGTCCTCGCCGATGGCGTGCGCGTCAGTGGCGCGGCCTTGCTGCAGGCCGGCTGGCAGCCGCCGCGCCTGCACCCCGGCACGGCGCTGGTGCTGGCGCTGACGCGGGAGTGATCAGGCGCGCGTCACGGTGAAGTCGATGCTGCCGGCCAGCGTTGCGCCGGGCGCCAGCCAGACAAGGCCATTGTCGCCACGGCGGTTGATCGCATCGGGGCTGTGGCTGACCGGCTCGACACAGAAAAACGCCGCGCCCATGGGCACATAGACATGGGTCATGCCGAGGCTGGGGGAAGGGCGCATGACCAGTCGCAACCCGCGCGCCGGCCAGACGATGGTCAGCGGCCCGTCGCGCCCGACATGACAGGTATCGACGCTGCGGCTGGCGACCGTCGCGCCCTGCCACCAGTCCCGCGGTGCGTCCCGCATGTCCAGCAGAGCCGGCAATTGGTCATCGCCCATCTGCCATTCGCCGCAATGCAGGCCCAGATAGCGGGTGTCCGCCGTGCGCGGCAGCCAGGGGTGCAGGCCGATCCCCGCCGGCATCGGCGTGTCGGCGCAATTGGTCAGGCTGATGCTGTGGCGATAGCCGCTGTCGTGCAGGTCCAGCGTCTGTTCGGCGCGATAGCGCCAGGGCCAGGCGCCGCTGTCATGCTCGAAGCGCAACACCGCGCTGTCCGCCGTCGCCCGCACCACCGCCCAATCCGCCAGCCAGCCATCGCCGTGCAAGGCATGCGCCTGCCCCGGCAACAGCGGCAATTGCACATCGGTATCGCCCACGCGAAACCGCCCCTGCGCGATGCGATTGGCAAAAGGAACCAGGGGGATACACGCCATATCCTCCGGTGTCGGTCCGCGCACCGGTGCGAAGATCGGCTCGTCCCGCCAGTCGAAGCGCGTGATGCCGCCACCGCGCGCCGGCGCCAGATCGAGGCGGACGGCGTCGTTGCTGAGGGTGAGCTGTTCTGAAGACATCGGCTGTCGTCGTTACCATATTCGCGCACGGAGAAATTGTAAAAAGGGGCCTCCGGCGGCTGGGGCCTGAGGCCCCAGACCCCATTTCATCCAGGCCGTAGCTTCGTCGCTGCAACCGCTGCAGCGCCAGCGGCATCAGCACCAGCATGAACAGGGTCGCCGAGACGATCCCGCCGACGATGACGCAGGCGAAGGGGCGTTGGGTTTCGGAGCCGATGCCGGTGGAGAGCGCGGCGGGGAGCAGGCCGAGCCCGGCCATCAGCGCCGTCATCAGGATGGGGCGCAGCCGGTCGACGGCGCCTTCGGTGACGGCGACGGCAAAGCTGTCGCCTTCCGAAAAGCGGTGGGTGATGTGTTCGAGCATGACGACGCCATTCTGCACCGCGATGCCGGCGACGGCGATGAAGCCGACCGCGGCAGAGACGGAGAGGTGGAGGCCGGCGAGGCCGAGCGCCGCCATGCCGCCGATCATGGTGAAGGGCACCATGGCGAGGATGACGCCGGCGGAGCGCACCGAGCGGAAGGCCCAGAACAGCAGCGCGAAGATGCCGAGCAGCGCCACCGGCACGATGACCTCCAGCCGCTTCATGGCGCGCTGCTGGTTCTCGAACTGGCCGCCCCAGACCATGCGATAGCCGGCGGGCAGGTGGATGGCGCGGGCGACGGCGGCCTGGGCGTCGGTGACGAAGCCGCCCTGGTCGCGGCCCGACACATTGACCTTCACTGCGACGTCGCGGCCGCCGCCTTCGCGGGCGATGCGGCTGGCGCCGACACGCAGCTCCACCTTCGCGATTTCGCCCAGCGAGACGCTGCCGCCGGCGGGCAGGGGAATGCGCAGCTCCGGCAGATCGTCGATGGCGTTGCGCTGGTCCTCGGCAAAGCGGACGACGATGTCGAAGTTGCGGTCGCCCTCATAGGCCGTGCCGACGACGCTGCCCCCGAAGGCCGCGGCGATGGCGGCATTGGCGTCGCCGGGGTTGAGGCCCAGCCGCGCCATGGCGGCGCGGTCGAGCACGGCACGGATTTCGCTCTGGCCGCCGACCTTGATGGCGCCAACATCGGCGGCCCCCGGCACCTTGGCGATGACGCGGGCGGTGGCGTCGGCCAGTTCTTCCAGCACGGCGAGATCGGGGCCGAAGATCTTCACCGAAATGTCGCCCTTCACGCCCGACAGGCTTTCCTGCACCGAATCCTCGATGACCTGGCTGAAATTGGTCGGCACGCCGGGCAGCACGGCGAGGCGGCGGCGCATGTCGTTTTCCAGCGCCTCCTTGGTGGGGAACTGCGCGCGCCATTCGTCACGCGGCTTCAGGTCGATCAGCATCTGGAGGCTGGAGGGCCCCTTGGGATCGGTGCCGTCATCGGGCCGGCCGGCTTCGGAATTGACCATGCTGACTTCCGGATAGGCGAGCATGATGGCGCGCACCTTGGCTTCCACCTTGCGGGTGGTTTCCATGGCGGCGGAGGGGGCGAGCTGGATGGTCAGCCAGATATTGCCTTCATCGAGCTTGGGCAGGAATTCGCTGCCCAGCCGCGGCACCAGCGCGAGGGTGATCAGCAGCAGCGCGACGGACCCGGCGAAGATGCTGCGGTCGCGGCGCCCGGCGGCGGTGATCAGCGCGCGGTAGCGGTTGCGCAGCCAGTCCATCCAGGCGAGATGTTTTTCCGACATGTCGTAGCGGTCGACGAGGAAGGACAGCACGGCGGGGAGGAAGCTGAGCGTCAGCACCAGCGCTGCGCCCAGCGCGAAGCTCAGCGTCAGCGCCACGGGGGAGAACATCTTCCCCTCCACCCGCTGAAAGGTGAAGATCGGCACGAACGCCATGATGATGATGGCCTTGGAAAACAGGATCGGCCGGGTCAGTGCGGTGACGGTGTTGCGCAGTACCGTGCGGCGGTGCTGGCGGCTTTTCGAATCCTGCGCCTTGCCGCTGCCTTCCAGCGCCAGCGCCACCATCAGCGCTTCGACCAGCACCACGGCGGAATCGATGATGATGCCGAAATCGACCGCGCCCATCGAAATCAGATTGGCCGGCACATTGACCTGGTTGAGGCCGGCGAACGCCGCCAGCAGCGCCAGCGGGATGATCGCCGCCACCGCCAGCGCGGCGCGCCAGTTGCGCAGGAACACCAGCAGCAGCAGCGTCACCAGCGAGGCACCGATGACGAGGTTTTCAGCGACCGTCGCCACGGTACGGTCGATCAACCGGGTGCGCTGATAGGTCGGGCGGATCTGCAGCGGCGCATGGCCCTCGCGCTTCGCATCGAGCCGGAACTGGGCGTTGAGATCGTCGACGGCACTGCGGATGCCCTTCACCACTTCGGCGGCATTCTGGTGCTTGACCATCAGCACCACGCCTTCCACGACATCGTCGTTGTGGTTGTTGGCGACCATGCCGTTGCGTTCCGGCGTGCCGATGACGACGTCGCCCAGGTCGCCGACGCGCACGGTGTCGCCGTTCTGCGCCTTGACCAGCGTGTTCGCGACATCGTCGATGCCGGTGTAAAGGCCCATGCCGCGCACCACCACGGCTTCGTCGCCGCGGCGGATGACGCCGCCGCCGACATTGGTGTTGGCGTTGCCGATGGCGGTTTCGACATCGCTGAGCGTCACCTGATAGCGCTTCAGCAGATCCGGGCGGACTCGCACCTGATATTGCTTGATGGCGCCGCCGAAGCTGGTGACATCGGCGACACCCGGCACCATGCGTAGGGCGGGGCGGATGACGAAATCCTGCACGGCGCGCGCTTCGTACAGCGGCATGGCGGCCGGCTTGTCGATGACATAGCGGTAGACCTCACCGACGGCGGTCGACAGCGGCGCCAGGCTGGGGGTGACGCCGGCGGGCAGATCGGCATCGCGCAGCTTTTCCAGCACCTGCTGGCGGGCGAAATAATCGTCGGTGCCATCGGCAAAGATCAGCGTGACGACCGACAGCCCGGTGATCGACACCGACCGCATGGTGGTGACGCCGGGCGTGCCCGCCAGGGCGCGCTCGATGGGCAGCGAGACGGCGCGCTCGACCTCCTCCGGCGCCTGGCCCTGCTGCGGGGTGATGACCACCACCTGCACGTCCTGCACATCGGGAAAGGCCTCGATGGGCAGGGTGGTGACGGCGCGGGCGCCGATGACGATCAGCGCCACCACCATGATGAAGACGAAGATGCGGTTGTCGGTGACGAACCGCGCGACGCTGCCGATCATCGGCGTTACTCCCCGGCCAGCTGGGCGTTGAGCAGCAGGGCGCCGTCGCCGACGACCTTGTCGCCGGGCTTCAGGCCGTCGGTGACATAGGAATAGCTGTCACCGCGCGCGCCGACCGTCACCGGCACGCGGTGGAACCGCCCCGGCGCCTCGACGCGGAAGACATAGGATTTCAGGCCGGATTCGAACAGCGCGGCATTGGGCAGTTTCAGCGCGGTGCGGCCATCATCGGTGACGAGGCGGGCGCGCGCATACATTTCGGGCTTCAGCGCCAGATCGGGATTGGCGACCGTGGCGCGCACCTGGATGCGGCGGGTGGCGGGATCGACGCCCAGCCCGATGCGGGCGATGGTGGCGCGGAAATGCCGGTCCGGCCAGGCGGTGACATCGAATTCGATGGCCTCGCCCAGCCGCGCCCGCGCGATCGCGGTTTCCGGCACATCGACGAGCAGCCACAGCCGGTGCGGATCGGTGACCGTGAACAGCGGGCCTTGCCCGGCGCTGATCTGCTGGCCGGGATTGACCTGACGGTCGAGCACCAGGCCCGAAATGGGGCTGGACAGCGCCAGGGCGCTGCCGCCGCCCAGATTGTGCAGCCGGGCGCGGGCGCGGGTCAGTTCCGCACTGGCGGCGGCGGCATCGGCATCGGCGGATTCAACGTCGCGGCGGGCGATGGCATCGCCGGCGAACAGGCTGCGCGCGCGGGCGGCGGCGCGGGCCTTCAGCCCGGCATCGGCTTCCGCCTTCATCATATCGGCTTCGGCCTGGGCAAGGTCGGGGGCATCGAGCAGCGCCAGCGGCTGGCCGGCGCGCACGGCGTCACCGATATCGGCATTGATGCGGGTGACGCGGCCGGCGACCGGCGCGCCGACACGGCCGGTGACGGCTTCATCGACGGCCAGCCGCGCGTTGAGATCGGCGGAAATCGGCAGCGGGCTGACCTCAGCCGGCACGATGGCGAGCGCGTCGAGTTCGGGCGCGCCGGGGGCATAGCTGATGACGCCGGGGGTCTTCGGCGGCTCGGGCGGTGGCGGCGGCGCACTGTCGCTGCAGGCGGCGAGCAGGGTCATCCCGAACAGGAGGGGCATCAGCCGGACAGGGGCGGCCATCATCATTCGTCTCCGGTGGTTTGGGCGGCAGTCAGCCGGGCGATAGCCCGGGCTTCATCGGCATGGGCATCGATGGCGGCGAGTTCGACGCTCTGCAGCGTCCGCCGGGCATCGAGCAGGTCGAGCAGCGCGATGGCGCCGCTCTTATAGGCAAATTCGGCGGTGTCGGCGGCCTTGCGAGCGGCGGGCAGCAGCTCGGCATCGACGCTCTGGCGGCGGGCGCCGGCCTCGGCCGCGGCGCGGCGGGCGGTGATGATATCGGCCACCGCCAGCGCGCGGGCCTTGGCGGCCTGGGCCTCGGCTTCGGCCAGCGCGACGCCGGCGGCATCGACTTCGCCATTGTAGCGGTTGCGCACCGGCAGCTGCACGGCCAGCCCGAAGCCGACGCTGTCGCCGACGCCCAACAGGCCGGGGGCGTGCTGATATTGCACGCCGGCTGTGATGTCGGGATGCTTCAGGGCATGGGCGCCGTCGAGCTGGCGGCGGGCGGCTTCGACGCGGGCCAGCGCGGCGCGCACATCGGGGCGGCCGTCGGCGACCGCGTCCGGGTCGTCGTCGGCGCTGGGCGATGCCGTGGGCCAGTCGCCCAGCGTCGCCAGCGTCGGCGCTGCGGCTTCCTGCCCGATCAGCGCCGCCAGCTGCAGCTGCGCCTCGCGCAGGTCGCTCAGCGCCTGCGACCGGGCGGTGGCGGCGCGCAGCGCTTCAACCTGCTGGCGGGCGAGGTCGCCGCCCGAAATCGCGCCGGCGTCGCGCTGCTTGCGGGCCAGCCCGACGCCGGTCTGCCAGCTGTCGGCGATGCGGGCATAGAGGGCGGCGCGGCGTTCGCTGGCCATCAGGTTGAACCAGGCATCGGCGACGGCAGCATGGACCTGGCGGGTGACATCGCCGCGATCGGCCCCGGCGGCGGCCAGATCGGCGCGGGCGGCGGCGACGCGAGCGCTGCGCTTGCCTCCGCGTTCCAGCGGCAGGTCGATGCGCGCCACCGTGTCGGCGACATCGCCGGCGCCGAGCGTCGACAGCCGGCCGGGCTGGATCTGGGTGGCGTTGAGGCTGAACTGCGGGTTGGGCGCGGTATCGGCGCTGCGCAGCCCGGCGGCGGCGGTCTTCACCGCGTTGCGGGCGCTGTTGAGGTCGATATTGGCATCATCGGCGGCGGCCAGCGCGGCGGCGAGGCTGATCGCCTCGGCCCGCGCCGGACCCGCCAGCAGCAGCGCGAGCGTGCCGATCAGCACGGGGAGCGGGGGTTTGTGGGGCCGCAGGGTCATGGTGCAATCCAGAACAGACAGACGTTACGGCGCCTTCATGAACGCCGTTGTCCGGTCCTAGGGCGGGTGGCTTTGCGGGCCGATTGGGACTTGATGACCAATCGGTAATCTGCTGCAACTGCGACATTGTGTCGGCGGGTGACCGGCGACTGTCGGTGCGGTGACCGAAGGTTAAGATGATGTCATGCGCGAAACCGGCCAAAAGCGGTGGTGATGGCGCCAGGGTGCAAGCCGTTGCGACGGCCCGGCGTGTTGCGGATGGGAAAGGCTGACATGAGCCAGAAAATCCTGTTGATCGAAGATGATACGACGACGGCGACGTTTGTCGAAAAGGGACTGGCCGAGGCCGGGTTCAACGTCGAGCGCGCCGACAATGGCCGCGACGGCCTGTTCCGCGCCAGCGACGGCAGCTTCGATGCCATTGTCCTCGACCGCATGTTGCCGGGGCTCGATGGCATGGCGGTGCTCGCCGCCTTGCGCGCCGGCGGCATCCATACGCCGGTCATCGTGCTGTCGGCGCTGGGCACGCCCGATGACCGGGTGGCGGGGCTGACCGCAGGGTCCGATGATTATCTGGTCAAGCCCTTTGCCTTTGCCGAACTGCTCGCCCGGCTGCGGCTCTTGATGCGGCGCGGCGATGCCGGCACTGCGGTCGCGTCGGTGCTGGCCTGTGCCGATCTGGAAATGGACCTGCGCGCCCGGCGGGTGCGGCGCGCCGGGCGCACCATCGCGCTGCAACCGCGCGAATATCGCCTGCTCGAATATCTGCTGCGCCACAATGGCCAGGTGGTGACGCGCACCATGCTGCTGGAAGGCGTGTGGGATTATCATTTCGATCCCGGCACCAATGTCATCGACGTGCACATCAGCCGGCTGCGCAAGAAGCTGGATGAAGGCGGCGCGGTGCCGCTGCTGCACACGGTGCGCGGCGCTGGCTATCGGCTGGGGGCGCCGGATTGAAAAAACTGCGCTTGCGGCTGGCCGGTGCCAACGGCCTCGGTTCCGTCACCACCCGGCTGGTGGCGCTGGTCTTCGGCCTGCAGATCCTCATCACCGCCATCGTCCTCACCTATGTCTATGCCGCCACGGAGCGTGAGGTGGCGCGGCAGGAACGCGCCGTGGTGGCGGAATTGCGCGACGATCTGGTCGCCAGCTATCGCAGCGGCGGCGAAATCGCGCTGACCCGGCTGATCCGGGCGCGGCTGGCGGCCGCGCATGGCGATCTGGTGCTGGCCCTGGCCGGCAGCGATGGCCGCATCATTGCCGGCAATCTGGCCGATTGGCCGCAGGGCATGGCGCCGGGCAGCAGCTGGCGGGTGCTGACGCTGGCGCGCCGTGGGGTCGCCACGCCGGAACGCATGGGCGTCGTCACCCTGGCGCTGGGGCAGGGTCGGCAATTGCTCGCCGGCCGCGTCGTCGAATCCAATCTGCGGCTGGCGCGCATCAACACCGAAGCGATTCTGGCCGCGCTGCTGGTCGCCGTGCCGCTGTCGCTGCTGCTCGCGCTGCTGCTCGGCCGCATTCTCACCGATCGGCTCAGCGCCATTTCCGGCACGGCGGCGGCGGTCACCGGCGGGGACCTGTCGCAACGCGTGCCGCGCGATGGCAGCGGCGATGCCTTCGACACGCTCGCCGGCGCCGTCAACGCCATGCTCGATCGCGTCGACGGGCTGATCGGCGAACTGCGCATCGTCACCGATGGCCTGGCGCATGATCTGCGTTCGCCGCTGACCCGGCTGAAATCGACGCTGGAACGCGCCCGTGGCGAAACCGACGATGTGACCGCCCTTGCTGCGCTCGATAGTGTCGCGGGGGAGGCGGACCAGGTGCTCGCCATGCTGGCCATGGCCCTGCAGATCAGCCGCGCCGAAGCCGGCATCGGCCGCGACCGTTTCATCGCCACCGATGTCGATGCGCTGATTGCCGATATCGTCGAAGTGTTCGGCCCCTCCGCCGAGGACCAGGGCCTGGCGCTG
>NKIQ01000008.1:0-22260 GCA_002256005.1 Alphaproteobacteria bacterium PA4
CTCTCCAGCCCACCCGCAGGGCGCGGTCAGCAAGCCCGGCAGAGCGCTCGCTCATTTGCCAGATAGCGATGCTATCTGGCTGCAATCGCTCACTCCTGCCGGGCTTGCTGACCGCGTGACGACCCCTGTAATTTATGAGTCCGGACCCTAAGGCCCCAGCCGCCGGAGGCCGCTTCAACCTTGAATGTCGATCCAACCTGGTCCCCACCGATTTCGGCAGGCTTGCCGTTCCGTCGCGCCGGGTTCAGCCTGATGCGATCAGGAGACGCATGATGGACTTGCCGCACCGCCTCGACAGCCCCCGCATTCCCCCCGTCGACGTCGCCGACTGGGACCCTGCCATCCGCGAACAGATCCTCGGCAAGCGGCCGAAGGAGATGGGCGACAGCGATGCGCCGGTGTTCAACATCTTCAAGACGCTCGCCAATCACCCGCAGCTGGCCGGGGCCTTTGGCGTCTGGGGCAATCAGATCCTGTTCCGCTCGGCGCTGTCGCCGCGGGATCGCGAGCTGGCCATATTGCGCGTCGGCTGGCTGGCGCGGGCGACCTATGAATGGCACCATCACAAGGCCATCGCGCTGGACCATGCCGGGATGACGGCGGCGGATATCGATCTGGCCCGCGCCGGGCCGGTGGCGGGCAGCGACGCGCCCGACGATGTGCTGCTGCGCGCGGTGGATGAACTGGTCGCCGACCAGTTCATCACGCCGCCGACCTGGGGCCTGCTGGCGGCGCGCTACACGCCGGTGCAGCTGATCGACCTGGTGTTCACCGTCGGCCAATATGTGATGGTCAGCATGGCGCTGAACAGCTTCGGCGTGCAGCTGGAGGCGGATTATCGGGACTGAAAGGCGCCGGCAGCGCCGCGCCGCGCCTTTGCCGAGCGGGAGACGGGGCTATTCGGCGGGCAGATGCGCGAGAATGTCGCGCAGCACATTGTCCATGTCGGTCAGCACGCGGCCGTTCCAGAAGCGCAGGACCGTCCAGCCTTCACCGTTCAGCACCGCCGTGCGGCGCGCGTCTGCGGCCTCCGCCCGGGCGTGCTGCGATCCGTCCAGCTCGATGACCAGTCGCGCCGCCACACAGGCGAAATCGGCGACATAGGCGCCGATGCTGTGCTGGCGCCGGAACTTGTGCCCCATCAACCGGCGATCGCGCAGCCGATGCCACAACCGCGCCTCTGCTTCCGGCATGACCTGCCGCATGGGCGCCGCATGCGGGCTGACACGACGAACAACGCGAGACATGGGCAAAGCCTAACGCACCCCCCGCGCCACACAACCCCCCTCTCCCGCCTGCGGGAGAGGTCGACTCGCCCCCTTGGGCGAGCGGGTGAGGGTGTCTTTTCTTCGACGCTACAAGCCCCCACCCCGCCACGCGCCAACACCCTCACCCGGGCCGGCTTCGCCGTCTCTCGCCTCTCCCGCAAGCGGGAGAGGGGGCCCCGGCGACCAACGCCGCCCCCAACCCCCCTCTCCCGCTTGCGGGAGAGGCGAGAGGCGCGCCGGCGCCCCGGGTGAGGGTGTTTGCGGGTTGTGGAGCGAGTGGCACGGACGCTCCGCTTAGAACGTAGTTTTGATCTGCAGATCGCCAGACTGCCCCCGGAATTAGTTATAGGTTCCGGAGCGGGCAGTTATCCCATTTCAGTTGCGCTTGTTCTCACCTAATTATATTTAGACACAATAGAAATATTAAATCACAGCTTTATTTAGTTTAATCCAGCATATATATAGCTAGATGCCAGATTTATAGCCATTCCCAACAATATAGTTCCGACAATTCCAATAGCAGTTGCGTTTGCTGAATTCCTTTTTCTAACAATTCCCTGGTAAGTAGTTTTGTCGATTTCAGTTAACAGTATTACGCTAGGAGTAATATTCTTTGAAATGCGAGAAAAGATGATTTTTCTAACAATCTGAATTACTAACTGGAAAGCGGCGAAAATGGAAATCGAAATAGAAATCGCATAAAATATATGTTCATTAAACAAAATAGGTTTATCGGAAAAATGAGCAAATGCAGCGTAGAAAATTGCTAAACCCGCCAGAGACCCGCTCCTGAATATGGCGGAGACTATTTGACCATTTTTTATCAGAAAATTATTTAATTTATTATTCGGCAGTTTTTCTAAACCATCAAACCATTCTTCCACATGAGAAGTAAATGCTCTTGCAATCAGGAAATCAACAAAATCAATGGAAACCTTAACCGTTGTCCATTTTTGACCAAAGAAGAATAGAAATTCGCTTGGATCTTCTTCGTTATTTTCTTCGTTTTGAGAGTCAATTACTGGCAAGGCTGAGTCAAGCAAGATATTAACCACGCAGCGTTGTGGGACATTGGTGTTTGGCAACGTTGCAACAAATTCGACTTTAATAGTAATTTCAGAGGTAACGTCTCCAAAGTTCACTTTGAGTTTTTTAAACTTTTCCCACGAACTATACTGAGTTGTCCGATTTTTACTCGACTTTATTACTATTGTAACTGTAGGTTGTGATAAAAGTGTGTAATGTTCGAGTTGTTGAGAAATAACGTCATAAAGTTGATCTATATCGGAGGAGTTTATAACTACATTTCCTCGGATAATTTTTGAGTAATTTTCTGTTTTGCCAGTCACGGCATGATAGATTGCCTGAAGAGCTGTCTTAGGTAGCTGATCAATAGCTAATGCCGAATTTTCAGGGTGGACGTTTAGGAATTCAGTCACTGGCACCTCTCCCCGTTATCTCACTCCGCCGCCACCCCCAGCAGCCCACCCTGCCGGTCATCCACCGCATTCGCCGCCGGCCCTTCGCTCAGCGCCTTCGCACCTTTCCGCGAGTCAAACGCGTCCCACACCTCGTTCCAGTTCCCCTTCGTCGCCGCCTTCGAATATTCCGTCGCGCGGGCTTCGAAGAAATTGGCGTGTTCGACGCCGTTGAGCAGCGGCGTCAGCCAGGGCAGGGGGTGTTCATCGATCATGTAAATGGGCTTCATGCCCAGCTGCTTCAGGCGCCAGTCGGCGGTGAAGCGGACGTATTTCTTGATGTCGGTCGGCGTCATGCCCGGCACCGGGCCCATTTCGAAGGCGAGGTCGACGCAGGCATCCTCCATCCGCACCGGCTTCTGGCAGACATCGGCGATATCGTCGCGCAGCTTTGACGACATCACGCCGGTCTCGGCACAAAAGGCGTGGAACAGCTTGATGATGCCCTCGCAGTGCAGCGATTCATCGCGCACGCTCCAGGTGACAATCTGGCCCATGCCCTTCATCTTGTTGAAGCGCGGGAAGTTCATCAGCATGGCAAAGCTGGCGAACAGCTGCAGCCCTTCGGTGAAGCCGCCGAACATCGCCAGCGTGCGGGCGATATCGGCATCATTGTCGACACCGAAGCCAGCCATGTAATCATGCTTGTCGCGCATTTCCTTGTAGTTGAGAAAGGCGCTGTATTCGCTTTCGGGCATGCCGATCGTGTCGAGCAGATGGCTGTAGGCGGCGATGTGCACCGTCTCCATGTTGCTGAACGCCGCCAGCATCATCTTGATCTCGGTCGGCTTGAACACCCGGCCGTATTTCTCGTGATAGCAATCCTGCACCTCGACATCGGCCTGGGTGAAGAAGCGGAAGATTTGCGTCAACAGGTTGCGCTCGTGATCGGTCAGCTTCTGCGCCCAGTCACGGCAATCCTCGCCCAGCGGCACTTCCTCCGGCATCCAGTGGATCTGCTGCTGACGCTTCCAGAAATCATAGGCCCAGGGATATTCGAAGGGCTTGTAGGACTTGGAGGCCTTGAGGAGTGACATGGGGGTGGTCCTTGGGTGTGAATTTCTGAACGTCTAGACTGTCATCCCGGGCTTGACCCGGGACCCAGCTGATCTTGCGTGGCCCCGGAAGACAACGGGGTCCCGGGTCAAGCCCGGGATGGCATCGGCATGTGTGCCTGGTGCGACAGCGGTTGGGAGGGGGCCGTGGCGTTGAGTCGTGGAAGTCCACGCCGCGGCCCCCTCGCCGGCCATGACGGCTGGTGCCGCCATGGTCCCCCCGGCAAGCCGGGGGTCATGCCCTGCTGTCAGGCACGGCATTCCGTTAAATTCCATCCCGCCTGACGTCGGACGGGTTCGTGACCAGGCCTCTGGCCCGGCAAAGCCGTGCCGCCGGCCTGGCCACGACCCGCCGGCCGAGCGCGGCGCCGAGTCTGCCGGCAGCATGCCGGCAGCCGGCTTGGCTACTGACAAGCCAGACATTCGTCATAATCCTTGAGCTCGACCCGCATGATCGGCGCGTCGGGCGTGTTGTCCGCCTCGACGCCGCCGGCGAAACCGGCGCGCTGGATGGACATGGAGCGGAGATAATAGAGCGATTTGATGCCGAGCTCCCAGGCGCGGTAGTGCAGCATCAGCAGGTCCCATTTCTCGACATCGGCCGGGATGAACAGGTTCAGCGACTGGGCCTGGTCGATATAGGGCGTGCGGTCGCCGGCGAGTTCGAGCAGCCAGCGCTGGTCGATTTCGAAGGCGGTGCGATAGACGGCCTTTTCATCCGGCGTCAGGAAATCGAGATGGCCGACGGAGCCGCCCATTTCGAGGATGGAGTTCCACACCGCGTCGCTGTTCTTCGACTTCGAAATCAGCAGCTTTTCGAGATAGGGGTTCTTGACGACGAAGCTGCCCGACAGCGTCTTGTGGGTATAGACGTTGGCGGGGATCGGCTCGACGCACGCGCTGGTGCCGCCGGCGATGATGCTGATGCTGGCGGTCGGCGCGATGGCCATCTTGCAGCTGAAACGCTCCATGACGCCCATGTCGGCGGCATCGGGGCAGGGGCCACGCTCGGCGGCCAGCGCCATCGACGCCTGATCGACCTGGGCGCGGATGTGCTTGAAGATCTTCATGTTCCAGGTCTTGGCCATGGCGCCTTCAAAGGCGATGCCGCGCGCCTGGAAGAAGCTGTGCAGGCCCATGACGCCAAGGCCGACCGAGCGTTCGCGCATCGCGGCATAGGCGGCGCGCGCCATTTCCGGCTCGGCGCGGTCGATGTAATCCTGCAGCACATTGTCGAGGAAGCGCATGCAATCCTCGATGAACAGCGGCTGGTCGTGCCACTGGTCCCAGGTTTCAATGTTGAGCGACGACAGGCAGCAGACCGCGGTGCGATCATTGCCGAGGTGATCGGGGCCGGTCGGCAGGGTGATTTCGGAGCAGAGGTTGGACGTCGACACCTTCAGCCCCAGGTCGCGCTGGTGCTTGGGCATGGTGCGGTTCACCTCATCGACGAAGATGATATAGGGCTCGCCGGTGGCCAGCCGCGTCTCGACCAGCTTGGTGAACAGGTTGCGGGCATCGACCGACCCGCGCTTCTCGCCGGTCTTGGGGCTGACGAGGTCGAACGGGGCGCCGTCGCGCACCGCCTCCATGAACGCATCGGTGACCAGCACGCCATGGTGCAGGTTGAGCGCCTTCCTATTGAAATCGCCCGAGGGTTTCCGGATTTCGAGGAATTCCTCGATCTCCGGATGGTTGATGTCGAGATAGACGGCGGCCGAGCCGCGGCGCAGCGAGCCCTGGCTGATGGCGAGCGTCAGCGAATCCATGACGCGGACGAACGGGATGATGCCGCTGGTCTTGCCGTTGAGGCCGACCGGCTCGCCGATGCCGCGCACCCGGCCCCAATAGGTGCCGATGCCGCCGCCGCGCGATGCGAGCCAGACATTCTCGTTCCAGGTGTTGACGATGCCTTCGAGGCTGTCGGAAACCGAGTTCAGATAGCAGGAGATCGGCAGGCCGCGCCCGGTGCCGCCGTTGGAGAGCACGGGCGTCGCCGGCATGAACCACAGCTGGCTGATATAGTCGTAGAGGCGCTGGGCGTGCGGCGCATCATCGGCATAGGCGGCGGCGACGCGGGCGAACAGATCCTGATAGGATTCGCCCGGCAGCAGATAGCGGTCGTCCAGCGTTTCCTTGCCGAAATCGGTGAGCAGCGCGTCGCGGCTGCGATCGACGGTGATGGCGAACTTCCACGGCATCACTTCGTTGCTGGCGCGCTTCGGCGCCTTTGCCGCGGGTGCGACATCCGCCTGGAGTTCGAGGGTCGTTGCATCTGCCGTCATGGCGTCACCTTCACCGGCCGTATTTCGAAATTCGCTCACCGTCACGCTCCCCAATATTCTGGCGGGATCGGCGCAACGGGCAGCATCGATGTGGCAGCATAGAAGGAGAACAAAACAAGGTCACGCACGGAATCATTCCCGCGGATGTTATCCCCGTTATACACAGCCGGTGGATAACCGGCCCATGTCCTCCTTCGTCCGCAGCCACCACATCATGTGTCGTTGGCATCGTCCCTCAACTACAGATTGTGCCTGAACGGACCGTAATGGCAAGCGGCTTTTCTGCATGAACACGCAATTTCCGGCTGGACATTTGCAATCAAGCACTTGCCGCAATGGCGTTGCTGGGCGATGGGGTCATCGTGCCGCACCGGGGCCCTGGCGCGGTGGCAAATCACCCCGAAGCGCCTGTTTGTGCGGAGCCTGTTTCATGACGCTGATCGCCCAGAATGACGTGATCGAATCCGTCGCCGATGCCCTGCAATACATCAGCTATTTCCACCCGATGGACTATATCCGGGCGCTGGGCCGAGCGTACGAAGCCGAGGAAAGCCCGGCGGCCAAGGACGCCATCGCCCAGATCCTCACCAACAGCCGCATGTGTGCGGAGGGGCAGCGCCCGATCTGCCAGGACACCGGCATCGTCGTCGTCTTTGTGAAGGTCGGCATGAACGTGCGCTGGGCCGATGCGACGATGAGCCTTGCTGAAATGATCAACGAGGGCGTGCGCCGCGCCTATCTCCACCCCGAAAACCGGCTGCGCGCCTCGATCGTGGCGGACCCGGCGTTCGGGCGGCTGAACACCCGCGACAACACGCCGGCGGTGACGCATGTCGAGCTGGTCGCCGGTGACACGGTGGAGATCACCGTCGCGGCCAAGGGCGGCGGCAGCGAGAACAAGACCAAGTTCGCCATGCTCAACCCTAGCGATTCGATCCGCGACTGGGTGGTCAACACCGTGCCGCTGATGGGCGCCGGCTGGTGCCCGCCGGGGATGCTCGGCATCGGCATCGGCGGCTCGGCCGAAAAGGCCATGCTGCTGGCCAAGGAATCGCTGATGCTGCCGATCGACATGGCGGAGCTTAAGCAGCGCGGGCCCAGTTCGAAGATCGAGGAGTTGCGCATCGAGCTCTATGACGCGGTCAATGATCTCGGCATCGGCGCGCAGGGGCTGGGCGGCCTGTCGACGATCCTCGATGTGAAGATTCTCGACACGCCGACGCATGCCGCGTCGAAGCCCATTGCGATGATCCCCAATTGCGCCGCCACCCGCCACGCGCATTTCACGCTGACCGGCCATGGCCCGGCCTTCCTCGAACCGCCGAAGCTCGCCGACTGGCCGCAGGTCGACTGGAAGCCGTCGAAGGAGGCCATCCCCGTCGACCTCGACACGCTGACGCCCGAAATCGTCGCGTCCTGGCAGCCCGGCGACCGCCTGCTGCTCAATGGCAGGATGCTCACCGGGCGCGACGCGGCGCACAAGCGGATGACCGACATGCTGGCCAGGGGCGAGCCGCTGCCGGTCGATTTCACCAACCGCGTCATCTATTATGTCGGCCCGGTCGATCCGGTGCGCGACGAAGTCGTCGGCCCCGCCGGCCCGACCACCGCCACCCGCATGGACAAGTTCACCGAGGCCATGCTGGCGCAGACCGGCCTGATCGCCATGGTCGGCAAGGCCGAGCGCGGCCCCGCCGGCATCGAGGCGATCAGGAAGCACAAGGCCGCCTATCTGATGGCGGTCGGCGGCGCGGCCTATCTCGTCTCGAAAGCCATCAAGGCGTCGAAGGTGCTGGCCTTCGAGGATCTGGGCATGGAAGCCATCTATGAATTCACCGTCGAGAACATGCCGGTGACGGTGGCGGTGGATGCGACCGGCACCAGCGTGCACGCCACCGGGCCGATGGTGTGGCGGGAGAAGATTGCGAAGGCGAAGGCGCTGGCGGAGGCGTGAGCGGGGACTGGTCACAGTGCCCGGAAATCCTGCTATAAAGCGCCCATGAACGCCGCAGCCCAGCTTGAGTCCCCGCGCCGCCTGTGGCTGCGTGTCGAGGACTTCCTGTTGCTCGATCGCAGCGGGGCCTTCGGTGAATTTGCCAAGACGGAACTGATCGATGGAGAAATCCTCTGCATGAATGCGCAGTTCCAGCGCCATAGCTATGCCAAGAGCCAGCTGGCCTTTCGGTTGACCAGCGCCCTCGCTGCCTTTGGGTCGGAACTGCTGGTGCTGGCGGAGGTCGCCGTTGCTATGCCGCCGCACGACATGCCGGAACCGGATATCGTGCTGATGCGCGGTCCGCTGGGCGAAGGCCCGGTCGCCGCCGATGCGGTCGCACTTGTTGTCGAAGTGGCCGATACGACGCGCGATACTGACCTCGGCCGCAAGGCCGCACTCTACGCCCGTGGCAATATCCCCGAATATTGGGTCGTCGATCTGCAGAATGCCGAAATCGTCCGGCATTGGCAGCCCGGCGCCGACGGTTATGGCCAGCGCGACGCCAGCGGCTTCGGCGCGCCGCTTGCATCGCAAACGCTGGCGGGGCTGACGATCGCCACCGACGCGCTCGCCTGATCGCCAGCGCCATGATCCTTGCCCGCCCTGCGGCCGTCATCTTCGATATGGATGGTCTGCTGTTCGACAGCGAGAATATCAGCCGCGAAACCATGATCGCGGCGATGGCGGCGATCGGCTTCACGATGACCGCAGCGGATTTCGAGCCGTTGATCGGGGTGCCGGATGACATCAACCGCGTGCACCTGGCCGCACGTTTCGGCCCGACATTCGATTATGATGTGATGCGGGCCGAGCAGGCGCGCATCAAGGCAGCGCGCTATGGCGACAATCGCCCGTTGAAGCCCGGCGCGCGGCGCATCGTGGAAACCGTGGCGGCCATGGGCATTCCCGCCGCCGTCGCCACATCGAGCAGCCGGCGCAATGCCGAAACCTTTCTCACCCATATGGGCCTGCGGCCGTTCCTCAAGGCGGTGCGCACCCGCGATGATGTGGCAAACGGCAAGCCGCATCCCGATCTCTACCTCGCCGCTGCCGCCGCGCTCGGCCAGGCGCCCGCCGCCTGTCTGGCGCTGGAGGACAGCCCGATCGGGGTCACCGCCGCCCATGCCGCCGGCGTGCCGGTGATCATGGTGCCCGATCTGCTGGCGCCGACCGATGCCATTCGCGCGCTGGTGCTGACCGTGGCGCCCGGCCTCGACAGCGTCTGTGACTGGCTGGAAGCGGCCGCACCGAATCCGCTTGCATCCGTGTAACCTTGGGGTTACCTTGTAACCCTGAGGTTACAAGGGATGCCGATGATGAACGAAGCCGACAATATTGCCCTGGCCGACCATCTCACCCGGCGGCGGGCACGCGTGTCGACCGTGCTGGCCGTGATGTTCATGGGCAGCATGGCGACCAGCTTCGGCGTCGAAACCGCGCCCTGCCGGCCGCAGACCGTGCATCTCGCCGCCTGGATCGTCTGGGCGGTGCTGCTGGTGGTGTTGACCGCTGCCGGCGGCGGCTTTTTCCGCAGTGCCGCCGTCCGCCGCCTGCTCAATGATGAAAGCACCCGCGCCAACCGCCGCGCCGCCATGGTCTCCGGCTATTGGGCGGCGGTGTTTTCGGGCTTCGGCCTTTACGCGCTCAACCTGTTCCTGCCGCTGAGCGCCGCCGAGGCCATCCGCCTCGCGCTCACCGCCACCATTGCCACCACATTGCTGTGGTTCGGCAAGCTGGAGCGCGAGTCGCTCAGCGATGGCTGAAACGCTCGATTGCCGGCTGAAGGCAGCGCGCACCGCCCGCGGCTGGACCCAGGCCGATCTCGCCGAACAGGTCGGCGTCAGCCGCAAGACCATCAACACCGTCGAAAACGGCGTCTTCATCCCTTCGACCGTACTGGCCCTGAAACTGGCGCGGGCGCTGGACACGAGCGTCGAGGCGCTGTTCGTGCTGGTCGACTGAGGTCGCGAGAGGCAGGGCCTCCGCCTAAAGCCGATCCGCCCGGAACGTGTCGCAGGCCGCGATCGTGCCGCCGTCCATGCCGCGCTTGAACCAGCGGGTGCGCTGGGCCGAGGAGCCATGGGTGAAGCTTTCAGGGACGACCGTGCCTTGTGCGGCGCGTTGCAGCGTGTCGTCGCCGATGGCGGTGGCGGCGCGCATGGCCTCGTCGACATCGCCGGGTTCGAGCAGGTCGGCATTGGCCTTGGCCCAGACGCCGGCGAGGCAATCGGCCTGGAGTTCGACGCGGACCGAGATGGCATTGGCTTCGGTGCGCGATGTGCGGCCTTGGGCGCGCTGCGCCTGTTCGGAAATGCCGAGCAGGTTCTGGACGTGATGGCCGACCTCATGGGCGATCACATAGGCGGCGGCGAAATCGCCGGGCGCGCCGAAGCGGCGGGCGAGTTCGTCGAAGAAGCTCTGGTCGAGATAGACCTTGGAATCGGCGGGGCAGTAAAACGGCCCCATCGCCGATTGCGCGGCGCCGCAACCCGATTGCACGCCGCCGGTGAACAGCACCAGTTTCGGCGCGACATAGGCCTGGCCGAGTTCGGACTTGAACTGCGCCGCCCAGCTGTCTTCGGTGGTGGCGAGGACGCGCGAGACGAAACGGTCCATGTTGCTGCGCTCGGCCGGCGCTGCGGCGGGTTCCTGCGGCTGGCCGATCTGCTGGCTGGGAACGCCGCCGCCGCCGCCGCCACCCAGCAAGGTCAGCGGGTTGATGCCGAGAATGAGCGCGAGAATGCCGACGACAATCAGCCCGCCGATCCCCATGCGGCCGCCGCCAAGCCCGCCGAGCAGGCCGCCCAGCCCGCCACCGAGGCCGCCGCCGATGCCCGACGATTGCCCGCGCATGTCCTCGATATTGTCGCTGTCGCGTTCGTCATCGAGCCGCATCGCTGTCTCCCCTTCGTCTTGCTGTTACCGCGCCAGCGCCTGGTTGAGAAGCACGGCCAGCCGCACGCCGGCGCGTTCGACCTGCAACCTGACCGTTGCACGCGCCGCAGCGACATAGGTTTCATCGACCAGCGCGCAGCGCGGCGCCGCATCGGGGCAGCGGTCGGTGGTGGCGGTCAGATTGGGATAGACGATCGTTCGCGACGCCTCCCAGCTTTCGCGCGCCCAGTCGGTGATATTGCCCTGCGCCCAGGCGCGGCGTTGCGCCGGCGTCGGGCTGGTGGCGGTCACCGCCGGCGGCTCGGTCAGGCTGCGTTCGGCCAGGTCGCCGTCCCAGATGCCGTGCAGGTTCAGGCGCGGCCGCACCTTGCGGCCATAGGCGGCGATCACGTCATTGCCGCCGCGGTCGGCGCGGTCACCGATGTGCAGCGGCATGTGCATGTCGCCGACGAAATGCACGACGAAGGCCAGCGCCGTGGCGCGCGCCGCCGGGCTGGCGCGGCGATCGGCCATGATGGCCAGCTGGCGCGGGATCTGCGCCGTCACGCAGTCATTGTTGCTGCAATTGGCGGCGATGTCGAAGCTCTGGCGCGTGTCGATGTTCTGGTAATGCCAGGGGAAGCTGTATTTGTAGCGATCGGGCAGCGACCGCACGCAATCGGGCCAGGTCGAGGCGTCCGCGATGGTGACGATCGGGCAATCGGGCGTGCCGGTGCTGAGGCCCCCGGCCAGGATGCGGCGCACTTCGGCACGGGCGACGGGTGTCAGCTCGGCCAGCGCGGTGCGGGCGATCAGGGCGTGCGCATAGGGGCCCCAGGCCAGCACCGGCGCCGGCAGCAGCACCAGAATCAGCGCGAGAATCGGGGCGGGCAATCGGATCGTCATGCGTCTTTCTCGCACGATAATGCGGCGATGGCGAAGCCGGAACGTTTCACGCTATACAGCCCCTTGCAGTCGGCGATGTTGTTGCACATCTGCAACGCGAGTGTGATGACAGGATGACAATGCGCGATCCCTATCAGGTTCTGGGCGTTGCCCGCGGTGCCAGCGATGCCGATATCAAAAAGGCCTATCGCAAGCTCGCCAAGGAAAATCACCCCGACCGCAATGCCGACAATGCCAAGGCGCTGGAACGCTTCAAGGAGGCGAACAGCGCCTATGAGCTGCTCTCCGACCCCGACAAGAAGGCGCGGTTCGATCGCGGCGAAATCGGCCCCGATGGCAATCCGACGCCCTTTGGCGGCGGCGGTTTCCGCGGCGGTGGCGGCCGGCCGGGCGGTGACCCCTTTGCCGGTGCGCGCAGCCGGCCGGGCGGCAATGACAGCGGCTTCGACTTCAATTTCGGCGGCGGCGGGCCCGAGGACATTTTGTCGGAACTGTTCGGCGGCCGCAGCCCGTTCGGCGGCGGTGGCGGCGGCGGTTTCCGCACGCCGCCGCAAAAGGGCGCCGATGTCGCCTATCGGCTGACCGTGCCGTTCGAGGACGCGGCGACGCTGAAGCCGCAGCGGCTGACGCTGCGTTCGGGCAAGACCGTCGAGCTGAAGCTGCCGGCGGGGCTCGAATCCGGTCGCCAGATGCGCATGGCCGGGCAGGGCGATGCCGGCCCCGGCGGCAATGGCGATGCGCTGGTGACGCTGGAGATCGGCCGCCACCGCGTGCTGCGCCAGGATGGCTTTGACATCAGGCTCGATCTGCCGGTGACGCTCGGCGAGGCCGTGCAGGGTGCCAAGATCCGCATGCCGACGGTGGAGGGCGCGGTGTCGCTGACCATCCCGCCGGGCACCACATCGGGCAAGGTGTTCCGGTTGAAGGGGCGCGGCTTCACCCGCGCCGATGGCAGCCGCGGCGACCAGCTGGTGACCGTGCAGGTCGATCTGCCGGCCGATGATGCCGCGCTGAAGGCCTTTGTCGCCGGCTGGACCGACGCGCGCGAGGTGCGGCGCGAGCTGGGCGTTTGACCGCGCCGCGCCCGCTCGCGCGACTGTTGATCCGCCACAGCCGCGTTTGGGCTGTCGTGCGTGCGACCGTGGCCGGCACCATCGATGATGGCTTCACCCATGCCGGCAACCTCGCCTATCTGTCGCTGCTGACGCTGTTTCCCTTCTTCATCATCGTGGCGACGGTGGCCGGCGCGCTTGGTCGCACCGATGCCGGGCTGGAAGCGATCCACAGCTTTCTGCGCACGCTGCCGCCCGATGTGGCGGCGCTGGTGGCCAAGCCGATCACCGATGTCGTCGGCGTGCGGGCGTCGGGCGGTCTGCTGACCTTTGGCATCATCGTCACGCTGTGGACGGTCAGCGGCTTCATGGAAACCATCCGGGCCATCATCCGACAGGCCTATCGCGCGTCGAGCAATGTGCCGCTGTGGCGCAACCGGCTCGGCTCGGTCGCCGTGGTGTTCGTCGCTGTCATCGTCATGCTGGCGGCGCTGGGTGCGCAGGTGCTGGTGACCGGGGCGGAAGAGTTCGTCACCCGGTTGATGCCGATGGCCGGAGACATCATCGGCCGTCTGGGGCCGCTGCGCTATCTGCTGGGGCGGGCGTTGCCGGCGGCGCTGCTGTTCGGCGCGATATTCGCGGTCTTCTATGTGCTGACGCCGCTGCGCTTTCGCACGCTCGGTTGCCCGATCTGGCCGGGCGCGCTGGTGACGGCGCTGACCTGGGTGGGAACGACGATGGGCCTGCCGCCGGTGCTCGGCCTGTTCGGCGGTTATACGCTGACCTATGGCTCGCTCGCCGGGGTCATCGTGGCGCTGCTGTTCTTCTACATCATCGGTCTGGGGCTGGTCGTTGGCGCCAATCTCAACGCGGCCCTCGCCAAGGCCGGGGAAAGCCGGTTAAAGGCTGACCGACAGTTGACGGAATGAACGGGAGAATCATGGCTGGAATCATGCAGGGCAAGCGCGGCCTCATCATGGGCGTCGCCAATGATCGCAGCATCGCCTGGGGCATTGCCAAGGCGATTGCCGAACAGGGCGGCGAGATTGCCTTTTCCTTCCAGGGCGAAGCGCTGGAAAAGCGGGTGCGGCCGCTGGCGGAATCGCTGGGCGTGGCGCGGCTCTATGAATGCGATGTGGCGAGCGCCGAGAGCATGGACGCCTGTTTTGCAGCGCTCGCCGCCGAATGGCCGACGATCGATTTCCTCGTCCACGCCATCGGCTTTTCGGACAAGAACGAGCTGCGCGGCCGCTATGTCGATACCAGCGCCGCCAATTTCGCGCTGACCATGAACATCAGCGTGTTCAGCTTCACCGCCGTGGCCCAGCGCGCGCTGCCGATGATGCCGAACGGCGGCTCGCTGCTGACGCTCAGCTATTATGGCGCCGAAAAGGTCATCCCGCACTATAACGTCATGGGCGTGGCGAAATCGGCGCTGGAAACCAGCGTCAAATATCTGGCGATGGACCTGGGGCCGCAGAATATCCGCGTCAACGCCATCTCCGCCGGCCCGATCAAGACGCTGGCCGCCAGCGGCATCGGCGATTTCCGCTACATCATGAAATGGAACGAATATAATGCGCCGCTGCGCCGCAACGTGACCATCGAGGATGTCGGCGGCGCCGGCGTCTATCTGCTCAGCGATCTGGCCAGCGGCGTGACGGGCGAGATCCATCACGTTGATGCCGGTTACAATGTCATCGGCATGAAGGCGGAGGACGCGCCGGACATGAGCGTGGCATAATCACCCCTCTCCCCCTGGGGGAGAGGGAGGGGCCCGCGCCCGCAGGGCGTGGGAGGGTGAGGGGTTCGCCGTCACATGAAACGCCCGGTTATCGATGAGGCGCTGCAGCGTGCACGCGAACTCCGCCGTCTCTCGACCGACGCCGAAAAGCGCCTGTGGGCCGCGCTGCGCAATCGGAGGCTGGACGGCCACAAGTTCCGGCGGCAGACGTGGATCGGGCCTTATGTTGTCGATTTCGTCTGTATCGAGGCAGGGCTGGTGATCGAGGCGGATGGCGGCCAGCATGCCGACGCGGTTGCGTATGACGAACGGCGGTCGGTCTGGCTGGCGGAGGAAGGATTCAGGGTGTTGCGCTTCTGGAACAATGATGTGCTGACCAACACGGACGGCGTGCTGCGCACGATCCTCGGCGCGCTGCGCGCGACCCCTCACCCTCCCACCGCTGCGCGGCGGGCCCCTCCCTCTCCCCCAAGGGGAGAGGGGTTATGAGCCACAACAGCTTCGGCCACCTCTTCCGCTTTACGACCTGGGGCGAATCCCACGGCCCCGCCATCGGCGCGGTCGTCGATGGCTGCCCTCCCGGCCTCGCCCTCTCGGAAGCCGATATCCAGCCCTGGCTCGACAAGCGCCGGCCCGGCACCTCACGCTTCACCACGCAGCGGCAGGAGCCGGACCAGGTGCGCATCCTGTCCGGCGTGCATGAAGGGCTGACCACCGGCACGCCGATCAGCCTGATGATCGAGAATGTCGACCAGCGCTCCAAGGATTATTCCGAAGTCGGTAAGGCCTATCGCCCCGGCCATGCCGATTATGCCTATGACGCCAAATATGGCCATCGCGACCCGCGCGGCGGCGGGCGGTCGTCGGCGCGCGAAACCGCATCGCGGGTGGCGGCGGGCGCCGTGGCGCGGGCCGTCATCCCCGGCGTGCGCATCCGGGCCTATCTCGTCGAACTCGGCGGCATCGCCATCGACTACGGCCGCTTCGATGATGCCGAGATCGACCGCAATCCCTTCTTCTGCCCGGATGCCGTAGCAGCGGCGCAATGGGAAGTTGCGCTGGATGCCGCCCGCAAGGCCGGGTCGTCATTGGGCGCCATCGTCGAATGCACGGCCACCGGCGTGCCGGCCGGCTGGGGCTCGCCGCTGTATCTGAAGCTCGACAGCCAGCTCGCCGCGGCCTGCATGGGCATCAACGCCGTCAAGGGTGTCGAAATCGGCGACGGCTTTGCCGCGGCGCGCCTGCGCGGCGAGGACAATGCCGACCGGATGCGGCCCGGCGACAATGGCCCGGAATTCCTCGCCAATCACAGCGGCGGCACCGCCGGCGGCATCTCCACCGGCCAGCCCATCGTCGTCCGCATGGCCCTGAAGCCGACCAGCTCGATCCTCACCCCCGTCGAAACCATCGCGAAAGATGGCAGCGCCACCGAAATCGTCACCAAGGGCCGGCACGATCCCTGCGTCGGCATCCGCGCCGCGCCGGTGATGGAGGCGATGGTGGCCCTGGTGCTGGCCGATGCGATGCTGATGCATCGCGGGCAGACCGGGCGATAGAGTAGGGAAGAAGGAGCCTCCGGCGGCTGGGGCCTCAGGCCCCAGACCCCGATTGTTGACGCGGTCCTGTGTCGCAGAAGCTGCGCCCGAACGACTGGGGCCTGAGGCCCCAGCCGCCGGAGGCATTTTTCCTGGAATCTCAAGCCAGCGCCAACCGCCGTCGCCGCATCGCCGCCCCGGTCAGGCCGAAGCCGGCGATGAGCAGAGCCCAGCTGGCCGGTTCCGGCACGGAGGGCGGCACGAAATTGCCATGCTTGAAATAGATGCCGCGGGCCGAGCCGCCGCCATCCTGGATGGTGAGTGTGCCGGTGACGGTAAAGCCATCGCCGCCCCACATATTGTCGGAATAGAAATAGACTTCGTTGGCCGGGGTAGCACCGCCGCCATTGTTGCTGCCGCCCAATGTGCCGGTGAAGGGCATGCCGCCGGGGTTGGCGATCTGGGCGATGGGGGTGCCATCGATGCTGGTGATGTTCAGCGTGGCGTTGCGCTTGACGAAGATTTTCAGCGTGTTGCCATCGGCAGTCAGCGGTGCGCTGTTGGGCGCGGCGGGTCCCCTATAGGTGGTGCCGCTGATGTTGATGGAGACGCCGCTGCTGTTCCAGGTCAGCGTGAAGGGCCGCAGATTGGTGCCCCAGGTGATTTCATGCTGGATGGCGTTGGTTGCGCCGGGGATGCCGGTGTTCTTGCCGACATAGATTTCGCGCCCGGCCGCCCCGGCGCGCCCGCCGACCAGCTCGACACCATAGACGCCCGGGCCGCCGGTGGAGGGCGGGCCACCGGGGTAGATTTCGGTAAAGGTGCCATTGGCAACCACCAGGTCGCCGGTGTTGTTCGGCCCGGTATAGGTGGTGGGAATGATGCTGATCGCGGCCTGCGCCGCGCTGGAACCGGCCAGCGCCAGCAGCGCTGTACCGAACAATGGCAATCGGGTCGTCATCGTCGCGTCTCTCTTCGGCCCGGCCCCCGATCGGGGGCAGGGTTGGTTGCAGGTCCGCCCCCGACACGGACGCCGGTGGACTTCGCGAATGGCAAAGCAAAATCCGTGCCAGTTGTGGCAAACGTGAAGAAAGATATAATATTCAGCGTGTGAAGCTGTAAACACACCTTTATGGTTAACCGAAATTCCCGTTTCGCAATTTCGATCCGCAAAGCATGGTTGCAATTCGCAAAGTTGCGACGCAATCTCGCAGTTGCGAACTCGCGCCTTGACTCGGGGCAGGCTGTCCCGCACTTGTAGCACTGTCGTCGGGGGCAACCCTGGCGCCAGCGCGGGAGAGTGTGTGGCGGGCAACCGCGACACCGCCGAAGGAGCAAGCCGCCCCCGGAATCTCTCAGGCAAAAGGACCGCGTTGGCGTATTCGCGATAGTCTGGAAAGTGGGCAGGGCGCCTGTGCGCCCCCGGCCCCACCGAAGGGGTAAGCGCCGTTCGCGGTCGCGAAAGCTCTCAGGTCCGGTGACAGGTGGGGGCAGGCGTGGGGGGCTGATCTCCCGTGCCCGATTCTGTTGCCGGGGGGCCGCATGGCCGATTTGGATTCTGCAAAGCTGTTGCCGCTGGACGCGCTGCACCGTCGCTTGGGCGGGCGCATGGTGGCCTTTGCCGGCTATGCCATGCCCATCCAGTTCGAAGGCATCATCGCCGAACATCTGTGGACGCGCGCGCACGCCGGCCTGTTCGATGTCAGCCATATGGGCCAGCTGTTGCTGCCGCTGGCCGCCGCTGCCGCCTTCGAAACGCTGTTGCCCGGTGACATCAAGGGGCTGGGGCAGGGCGTGCTGCGCTATTCGCTGCTGCTGAACGATGCCGGCGGCATCATGGACGATCTGATGGTCACCCGCCGCGCCGAAGATCTCTACCTCGTCGTCAATGGCGCGGTGAAGGATGGCGATATCGGCCATCTGCGTGCCGCCGGGCTCGCCGTCGACTATCGCGAGGATTGGGCGCTGCTGGCGTTGCAGGGGCCGGAGGCGGTGACAGCGCTCGGACGGCTGGTGCCGGGCGTTGCCGAACTGCGCTTCATGCGCGCCGCGGCCTTCACCTGGCAGGGCGTGGCGCTCTGGGTCAGTCGCTCCGGCTATACCGGCGAGGATGGTTACGAGATTTCGGTGCCGGCGACCGCTGCCGAAGCGCTGGCCGAAGCGCTGCTCGCCCAGCCCGAGGTCAAGCCGATCGGCCTTGGCGCCCGCGATTCACTGCGGCTGGAGGCGGGGCTGCCGCTCTATGGCCATGACCTCGACCCGACGACGACCCCGGTCGAGGCCGGGCTGGCCTTTGCCATTTCGAAGCGTCGCAAGCTGGAAGGCGGCTTCCCCGCCGCCGCCGCGATCCTCGCGCAACTGCACGAAGGCGCCGCCCGCCGCCGGGTCGGCCTTGCCGTCGATGGCAAGCTGCCGGCCCGCGAGGGCGCGCCGGTCTTTGCCGGCGACACCCAGGTCGGCGTGGTGACGTCGGGCGGCTTTGCGCCCAGCGTCAACGCCCCCATCGCCATGGCCTATGTCGCCGCCGCCCAGGCCGGCGATGGCACGGCGCTTGAAATCGAAGTGCGCGGCCGCCGTCTGGCGGCGACGGTCGTGCCGATGCCGTTCAAACCCAAGAATTATGTCCGTGCCGAAGGAGCCACCGCATGACCCGCTATTACACCGATGAACATGAATGGCTGGATGTCGATGGCGATATCGCCACCGTCGGCATCACCGATTACGCCCAGGGCCAGCTGGGCGATGTGGTGTTCGTCGAGGTGCCGCCCGCCGGCACTGCGCTGGTAAAGGGCACGGAAGCCGCCGTCGTCGAATCGGTGAAGGCCGCGTCCGATGTCTATGCGCCGGTCAGCGGCACCGTCACCGAAGCCAATCCGGCGCTGGAAGGCGAGCCGGCGCTGGTCAACACCGCGCCGGAAGCGGAAGGCTGGTTCTTCAAGCTGACGCTCGCCAACCCGGCCGAACTCGACGGGCTGATGGATGCCGCCGCCTATCAGGCCTTCGTCGCCACGCTGTAACGTCGCCACGCTGTAACCGGCGCACCTGCGCCATCGGAGCCATTCCCCCATGCGTTATCTGCCCCTGACCCAGCCCGATCGCGAGGCGATGCTGGCGACCATCGGCGCCGCCGACATCGATGCGCTGTTTGCCGATGTGCCGGACAGTGCCCGGCTGACGGCGCCCATCGCCGGGCTGCCCATGCACGCCCCCGAAATGCTGGTCGAACGCCAGCTGGCGGCGATGGCGGCGAAGAACCTGACCGCGGGCACGGTGCCCTTCTTCGTCGGCGCCGGTGCCTACAAGCATCATGTGCCGGCGACCGTCGACCACATCATCCAGCGCGGCGAATTCCTCACCGCCTATACCCCCTATCAGCCGGAAATCGCGCAAGGCACGCTGCAAGTGCTGTTCGAATTCCAGACCCAGGTCGCCCGCCTGCTCGGCATGGAGGTCGCCAACGCCTCGATGTACGACGGCTCGACGGCGATGACCGAGGCGGTGTTCATGGCGCGGCGCGTGACGCGGCGGGCCAAGGCCATCGTGTCGGGCGGCGTGCACCCGCATTATGTCAGCGTGCTGCAAACGCTGACGCAGTTCACCGACGATGTGGTGGTGACGGCGACGCCCGAGCTGACCCCCGGCGCGCCGGGTGACGACCTCGCCAGTCTGATCGCTGCCATCGACGCCACCACCAGCTGCGTCATCGTGCAGAACCCCAATCTCTTCGGCCATGTCGCCGATCTGACGCCGCTCGCCGACGCCTGCCACGCCGCCGGCGCGCTGCTGATCGTCGTCGTCACCGAAGTGGTTTCGTTGGGCGCCATCAAGTCGCCGGGGGAAATGGGCGCCGATATCGTCGTCGGCGAAGGCCAATCGATCGGCAATGGCCTCAATTTCGGCGGCCCCTATCTCGGCCTGTTCGCCTGCCGCGACAAGCATGTCCGCCAGATGCCCGGCCGGTTGTGCGGCGAAACCGTCGATGCCGATGGCAAGCGCGGTTTCGTGCTGACACTGTCGACCCGTGAGCAGCACATCCGCCGCGAAAAGGCGACGAGCAACATCTGCACCAATTCCGGCCTGTGCGCCCTGGCGTTCAGCGTGCACCTGACCCTGTTGGGCGAACAGGGCCTGCGCCAGCTCGCCGCGCTGAACCATGCCCGCGCCGTGCAGCTGGCCGAACGGCTGGCGCGCATCCCGGGTGTCGAACTGGTGACGACGCAATTCTTCAACGAATTCACGCTGAAGCTGCCGGTGGCGGCGCGGTCGGTGGTGAGGAAGCTCGCCGATCGCCAGGTCCTCGCCGGCGTGTCGCTGGGCCGGCTCTATCCCGGCGTCGCGGCGCTGGAAAACGGCCTGCTGGTGGCGGTGACGGAAACCGCGACCGATGCGGATTTTGATGCGCTGGAAGACGCGCTGGACGAGGTGCTGGCATGAGCATGAACAATCAGGGCCGCGTCACCCGCCTGTCGGGCGAGCCGATGGCGGAACTGCCGGGCGGCGTCACCTTCACCGGCAACCGCGGCCTGATGCTGGAAGAACCGCTGCTGTTCGAACGCGGTGCAACGACACGCTGCGGCGTCGACCTGCCGCCGGTGCCGGTGGTGCAGGACCGTCTCGGCGGCCTCGCCCGCAGCGCCGAAATCGGACTGCCCGGCCTCAGCGAGCCGGAAACCGTGCGCCACTACACGCGCCTCAGCCGCCAGAATTACGGCATCGATCTTGGCATCTTCCCGCTCGGCAGCTGCACGATGAAGCACAATCCGCGCCTCAATGAAAAGATGGCGCGGCTGCCCGGCTTTGCCGATATCCACCCGATGCAGCCGCAATCGACGGTGCAGGGCGCCCTGCAACTGATCGACACGCTGGCGCACTGGCTGAAGACGCTGACCGGCATGCCGGAAGTGGCGATGAGCCCCAAGGCCGGCGCCCATGGCGAACTCTGCGGCATGCTCGCCATCCGCGCCGCGCTGGAAGCGCGCGGCGATGCGCGCAAGGTCGTGCTGGTCCCCGAATCCGCGCATGGCACCAATCCGGCGACCGCGGCCTTTTGCGGTTATGCCGTCGAGAATATCCCGGCCAATGCCCGCGGCCGCGTCGACGTCGATGCGCTGCTCGCCCGGCTGGGGCCGGATGTGGCGGCGGTGATGATCACCAATCCCAACACCTGCGGCCTGTTCGAACCCGATCTGATCCAGATCTGCGACGCGGTGCATGCCGCCGGCGGCTTCGTCTATTGCGACGGCGCCAATTTCAACGCCATCGTCGGCCGGGTGCGCCCCGGCGATCTCGGCGTCGATGCCATGCATATCAATTTGCACAAGACCTTCAGCACGCCGCACGGCGGCGGCGGCCCCGGCTCCGGCCCGGTGGTGTTCTCCGCCGCGCTGGCGCCGTTCGCGCCCTTGCCGTTCGTGCGCAAGGCCGGCGACGCGCTGGAACTGGTCGAGGAATATCAGGCCCGCGAAAGCCAGGATCACGGCCAGAGCTTTGGTCGCATGGTCGCCTTCCACGGCCAGATGGGCATGTTCGTGCGGGCGCTCGCCTATATCCTCAGCCATGGTGCCGATGGCCTGCGCCAGGTGGCGGAGGATGCGGTGCTCAACGCCAATTACATACTCGCCAGCCTGAAGGACCTCTACACGGCGCCCTTCGCCGCCAGCGGCCCGTGCATGCACGAGGCGCTGTTCTCGGACGATTTCCTCCACGACACCGGCCTCACCACGCTCGACCTGGCCAAGGCCATGATCGACGAGGGCTTCCACCCGATGACCATGTATTTCCCGCTGGTCGTCCATGGCGCCATGCTGGTCGAACCGACGGAAACGGAAAGCAAGGCCAGCCTCGACCAGCTGATCGGTGCGATGCGATCGGTGGCGACACGCATGCTCGCCGACCCGGATGCCTTCCGCAGCAGCCCGCATCTGGCGCCGCGCCGACGGCTGGATGAAACCGCGGCAGCGCGCAAGCCGGTGCTGGGGTACAAGGAGCCATTGGGCGAAGCGGCGTGATTTCAGAGGTATAGAGCCTCCGGCGGCTGGGGCCTGCGGCCCCAGCCGCCGGAGGCATC
>NKIQ01000008.1:22270-102458 GCA_002256005.1 Alphaproteobacteria bacterium PA4
GGCCCCTGCCGCCGGAGGCAAATCCTTATGCCACCACGCGCGCGCGCCGCCGCATCATCGTGCCGACAAGGCCGAAGCCGGCGATCAGCATCGCCCAGCTGGCCGGTTCCGGCACGCTGGCGGTGCCGGTGATCAGCGTGCCGGTGCCTTTCGACAGGAACCGGCCGACGGTGTGATTGTCGGATTCATAGCCGCCGACGGCCGGCACTTCGCTGAATTCGATGCGGTCGAACTGGCCGGAATCGGCAAAGAAATTGACGAACAGATAGGGTTCCCAGCCGTTGCGGCCGCGGAACGGCGCGTTGGGATTGCCATAATATTGCCAGGGGTTCGGCTGGCGCCTGACCATGTCGAGCGCCTGGTCGGCGTTGAAGACGAAACTTTGCTTGCCGCCGCTGTAGAAGGTGACGCGGTTGCCGCGATCGAGCGCTGACAGCCAATAGCCGAAATAATTGACGCCGCCGGCGAGGCTGGTGGCAAGGTCGAGCGTGAACGGATTGTGGCCAAAGGCGACGGCATAGCGGCCGGTGCCGCCAGCGCCGCCATATTGGTCGCGGTCGAGGATCTGGACGTTGCTGTAGCGCCCGGTGATGGCGCCGCCGGTGCCGAAATCGGTGGTCCAGCTACGGCCGCGGCCGACGGCGCGGCTGTCGAAATCTTCGATGCCGGTGTGAAACAGCCGCGCCGATGTGCGCTGCAGGCCAGGGCCTTCCGATTCATAGGTGACGGTGAAGGGCTGCACGGCGAGCGCCGGGGCGACGCTGGTGAGCAGGAGGGCGAACAGGCACGGGCGCATGGGCAAAGGATCCGGTCAAGAGTTGCCCTGGCCGGATATTGCGCCATCGAAAGTGCCGCAAACCTATTGATCCTTAACGGTTTTAAGGTTAACCGCCGGCGCCCGCCCGGTAATGGGCCAGGATATTGTATTCGCTGCCATGATGGCTGACCCGGCTTTCGAACAGCGCGAAGCCGTTCACCATGAACGGCGCAATCGGCAGCGGCCGCAGCGGAAAACCCGACAGGTCACCGACCGTGCGGCCGAAGCGCGCCACCGTGACGTGCGGCACGAACGCCCGGCCAAGCGGTGGCACGCCGACGCGCACCAGCGCCTGGTCGATGCGCCGCGCCAGCATCGCCACGTCCTGCTGCGGTGTCACGCCGACCCACAGATTGTCGATGCGGCCCTTGCGATCGAACGTGCCGGGCGTGGTCAAGGACAGGCTGAACGGCTGGATGTTGACGCTCGCCAGCGCGGCGGCGATGTCCTGGGCCAGATGGCGATCGACCTCGCCGATGAAACGCAGCGTCAGGTGCAATTGCGCGTCGTGCTGCCAGCGCGCGCCGGCGACGCCACCCATGGCGGCGAGCAGCCCGTCGCGGATGGCGGGCGGCAGTTCCAGCGCGACGAACAGGCGGATCATGAGTCCAAACCTCTCCCCGCCGGGGAGAGGTCGACTCGCGCGCAGCGCGGCGGGAGAGGGGCTGCGCATGTGGCCTCGAGCGCAGCCCCTCTCCCGGCTCGGCTGCGCCGAGTCCGACCTCCCCCCGGCGGGGGGAGGTATGGGAACGACGTCCTCATTTCAGCCGCTTCAGCTCCTGCTCCACCACCGGCAGGATCTTGCCGACGATCACCTTCACGCCCCTGGGTGTCGGGTGCATGCCGTCGCTCAGCTGCATGCCCGGCACGGTGGCGACGCCATCCATGAAGAAGGGGTAGAGGGTGACGCCGCGCGCCTTGGCCAGCGCCGGGTAGAGCGCGTTGAAATCACGGGCATAGGCGGCGCCGAGATTGGGCGTTGCCAGCATGCCGGCGAGGATGACCCGGGCGCCGCGCTTCTGGAAATCGCCGATCATCGCGTCGAGATTGGACTTGGCGGTGGCCGGCGGCTGGCCGCGCAGCATGTCGTTGGCGCCGAGTTCCAAGATGACGATATCGGGCTTCGCCTTCAGCCCCGCCATCACCCAGCCGATGCGGCTGCGGCCCTGCGCCGTCGTGTCGCCGGAAACGGCGGCGTTGACGACAGTGACGGCATGGCCGCGCGCCTTCAGCGCCGCTTCCAGCTGTGGCGCAAAGCCTTCGCCGGGGCGCAGCTGGTAGCCGGCGCTGAGGCTGTCGCCATAGGCGATGATGGTGCGGACAGGAGCGGCACTTGCCGCCTGCGGCATTGCCAGCAGCCCGAAGCCCAGCAACAACTGGTAAAGCCCGAAAACAATGCCATATCGGCGGGTGAAGAATCGCATGTCGCAACAGGCTCCGGAAACTTTGATGGCAGAGGCCAACGCCCCCCATATCGTCATTGCCGCCGAAAATGTCACCCTGCGCTTCGGCACGGGCGAGGCGGCGGTCGACGTGCTGCGCGGGGTCAGCCTGACCGTCCATGCCGGGGAACGGCTGGCGATCCTGGGGCCGTCCGGTTCCGGCAAATCCTCGCTGATGGCGGTGCTCGCGGGCCTCGAACAGGCGACATCCGGCCGGGTGATGGTCGCCGGCGCCGATTTTTCGGCGCTGGACGAGGATGGCCTGGCGCGGGCCCGGCGCGGTCGCATCGGTATCGTGCTGCAGGCCTTTCACCTGATCCCGACGATGACGGCCGCCGAAAATGTCGCAGTGCCGCTGGAACTGGCCGGGATCGCCGAGCCCGAGGCCAGGGCGCTGGCGGAATTGCAGGCGGTCGGCCTTGGCCATCGCACCGGCCATTATCCGACGCAATTGTCCGGCGGCGAACAGCAGCGCGTTGGCCTCGCGCGCGCCATTGCCGCGCGCCCGGCGCTGATCTTCGGCGATGAACCGACCGGCAATCTCGACGAGGCCACCGGCGCCGCGGTCATCGACCTGCTGTTCGGCCGGCTCGCCGAAACGCAGGCGACGCTGGTGCTGATCACCCATGACGCGGCGCTCGCCCGGCGCTGCGACCGCATCATCGAAATGAAGGACGGCCATATCGTCCGCGATTACCGGACCGGCGCGGGGCCGGCCTGAAAGGGAGCGCAATGACGGCATTTTCCTATCTCGACGGCAGCAGCGAATGCGAGGGCTATATCGCTTTGCCCAAGGCCGATGGCCCGCGCCCGGCGGTGCTGATCGCCCATAATTGGGCCGGGCAGACGGAGGCGGATGCGGCGGTTGCCGACAAGCTGGCCGCCATGGGCCATGTCGGTATCGCCATCGATGTCTATGGCAAGGGCGTGCGCGGCGATCTGCAGGGCGACAACAGCAAGCTGATGAACCCCTGGGTCGGCAATCGCGCCGGCTTGCAGGCGCGGCTGCTGGCGGCGGTGACGGCGGCGGCGGCGCACCCGGCGGTGGATGCGGATCGCATCGCCATCATCGGCTATTGCTTCGGTGGGCTGTGCGCCCTTGATGTGGCGCGCTCGGGCGATCCCCGCGTCAAGGCGGCGGTCAGCTTCCACGGCGTCTATGCGCCCTCGGGCCTGCCGCAACAGACGATCACGGCCAAGGTGCTGGTGCTGCACGGTTGGGACGATCCGATGACGCCGCCCGATGCGACCGTCGCGCTGGCGCATGAACTGAACGCCGCCGGCGCCGATTGGCAGATCCATGCCTATGGCCACACCATGCACGCCTTCACCTTCGTGCACGCCAACAATCCCGCCGGCGGCATCCAGTATAACCCCGACGCCGACCGCCGTTCCTGGCAGGCAATGACCGGGCTGCTCGACGAGGTGTTCGCCTGAGCCTGGCCCTGCGCCTTGCGCTGCGCGAATTGCGCGGCGGCCTGTCCGGCCTGCGCCTGCTCGCCGTCTGCCTCGTGCTCGGCGTCGCGGCGCTGGCCGGGGTCGGCAGCCTTGCGTCCGCCATCAACGCCGGCCTGTCGGAGCGCGGGCAGCTGCTGCTCGGCGGCGATGTCGCGGCGCGGCTGACCAGCCGCTTCGCGACGCCGGAGGAGCGGGCGCGGCTGGCGGCGCTGGGGCCGGTGGCGGAGGTTGTCAAGCTGCGCGCCATGGCCGGGCGTGTCGACAGCGAGGACGAGCGCACCCTAGCCGAGGTCAAGGCCGTCGATGCGCGCTGGCCGCTCTATGGCCGCTTCCGCATCACCGGAAATCTCCCTTTTTCGCCCGGAACCGCCGCCCTGTCCCCGGCGCTCGCCGAAAAACTGCGGTTGAAGACCGGTGACATGCTGACCATCGGCAATGGCCGCTTCCGCGTCGCCGGGGTGACGGCGGAGGAACCGGACAAGGCCGGCGATGGCCTGGGCCTCGGCCCCGGCGTCATCATCCGGCTGGCCGACCTGCCGATGACCGGCATGATCGCGCCGGGCAGCCTGTTCCGCAGCGAATATCGCGTGCGGCTGCCGGCGGGCGCCGATCCGGCGCCGGTGGTGGCGCGCTTGCAGGCCGCGGCGCCCGATGCCGGATTTCAATATCAGGATCGCCGCAATGGCTCGCCCGGTACCCGGCAATTCGTTGATCGTCTTGGACAATTCCTGACGCTGGTCGGCCTGACCGCGCTGGTCGTCGCTGGCGTCGGCGTCGCCGGTGGCGTCACCGCCTATCTGGAAGCGCGGACGAAAACCATCGCGACGCTGAAGACGCTGGGCGCCGATACCGCCACCATCCGCGCGCTCTATCTCTACCAGATCGGGCTGGTGACGCTGGGCGCCGTCGCCATCGGCCTGATGATCGGCGCAGCAACCCCCTGGGCCGTGGCCTGGTTCGCTGCCGATAGCCTGCCGGTGCCGCCGCAGCTCAGCCCGCAATGGGCGGCGCTGGCGACGTCGGCCGCCTATGGCCTGCTCATCACGCTGGCCTTTGCGCTATGGCCCTTGGGTCAGGCGGCCCAGATGCCGGCGGCGCGGCTGTTCCGCAGCCTGACCGAACGCCGCGCGCGGCCGGGCGCGGCGATGGTGGCGGGTATCGGTGCGGCGGCGCTGGCCATCGTCGGGTTGACGATCTGGAACGCCAGCGACCGGCTGTTCGTGCTCGCCTTCATCGGCGCCGCGCTCGGCCTCATCCTGCTGCTCTGGGCGCTGGCGGCGCTGGTCAGAGCGATGGCGGCGCGGGCGCCGCGGCCGCGCGGCACGCTGGCGCGGCTGGCGCTGGGCAACCTCCACCGCCCTGGCGCGCCGACCCGGCAGCTGATCGTGGCGCTGGGGCTGGGGCTCACCTTGTTCGCCACGCTCGCTGTCATCGAGACCAATTTCTCCGGCCAGATCCAGCGCACCCTGCCCAAGCGTGCGCCGAGCTATTTCGTCATCGATATCCCCAAGGAAGGCGAGGGCGATTTCCGCGCCCTTGTCGCCCGCTCCGCCCCCGGCGCGGCCATCACGTTGGTGCCGTCGCTGCGCGGGCCGGTGACGGCGGTGAAGGGCGTGCCGGTGGCCAAGCTCAACGCCAGCCCCGATGCCTGGATCCTGCGCGGCGATCGCGGCCTCAGCTTTGCCGCCGATTTTCCGCCGGCGAACACGCTCGTTTCCGGCAAATGGTGGCCGCGCGACTATGCCGGGCCGCCTTTGGTCTCGCTCGATGACGACGCCGCCAAGGCGCTCGGGTTGAAGATCGGCGACACCATCACCGTCAGCGTGCTCGGCGTCGAAGTGACGGCGACCATCGCCAGCACGCGCAAAATCAACTGGCAGTCGCTGGGCTTCAACTTCGCGATCCTGTTCGCGCCCGGCACGCTGGAAGCTGCGCCTTACAGCTATATGGCGACGCTGGCGGTGGCGCCGGGGCAGGAACGCGGCGTGCAAGCCGGCATCGGCCGCGCTTTCCCGACCGCATCGGTGGTGCGGGTCAAGGATGTGCTCGGCCAGGTCAGCGAATTGCTCGGGCAATTGTCGGCGGCCATCCGCGCTGCCGCCTCGGTCACCGTTGCCGCCGGCATCGCCGTGCTGATCGGCGCGGTTGCTGCCGGCGCGCGGGCGCGCACCTATGATGCCGTCATCCTGAAGCTGCTCGGCGCCACGCGCGGCCAGGTGGCCCGCGCCACGCTCGCCGAATATGGCCTGCTCGCCGGCATCGTCGCGCTGCTGGCGCTGCTGCTCGGCGGCTTTGCCGGCTGGTATGTGGTGGTGCAGGTGTTCAAGCTGGAATGGCAGCCCGATTGGGGCCCGGTGGTGCTGACCGTGCTGGTCGGCGGCCTGGTCACCGTGCTGCTCGGCCTTGCCGGCAGCTGGGCGGCACTGTCGGCACGGCCGAATGCGGTGCTGCGGGATTTGTAACAACGACTGTGGGGAGAACGATGATGCGGACGACCTTGTTTCTGGCAACGATCCTGGCTGGCCCGGCCCTGGCCGCCGTGCCGACACCGCCACGCCCGGTCACCGATCCGACCAGCCTCGTCTCGCCCACCAATCCCGCTGCCGCACCGATCCCGCTTGCCGATCTGGCGCTGACCCGCGGCATTGGCTCGGCAGCGTGGAGCGCCGATGGCCAGCGGCTGTTCCTTGTCACCAATTTCACCGGCCGCGCCAACATCTGGCGCATCGATGCCGGCGGCAGCTGGCCGGTGCAGATGACCCAGTCCGACGATAGCCAGGGCGATCTCGCCGTCGCCCGCGATGGCCGCACGCTGTATTTCGACCAGGACAGTGGCGGCGACGAATTCTACGACATTTACGCCGTGCCGACCGCGGGCGGCGACCCCGTCAATCTCACCCGCACCAATGATGCGACCGAGCAGGGGCCGCTGGCCGGCCCCGCCGGCATCGCCTTTGCCCACAAGCTGAAGACCGCCGGCCAGTTCAACCTCGGCTATTACGATACCGCCAGCGGCAAGACGCGGCTGCTGACCGACGAAAAGGACCCGCAATGGAGCTGGTCGCCGGTGGCGTGGATCGATGGCGGTGCCGCGCTGATTGCCAATCGCAGCAATGTCGATGGCAGCGCCGCCGAAATCTGGCGGGTGACGCTGGCCGATGGCAAGGCTGAGCTGGTGACCGCCACCAAGGGCAAGCTGGTTGCCGCCGCCGGTGCCAGCGCCGATGGCCGCATCATCGCCGCCACCTCCAACGCCGCCACCGGCCAGTCGCAGGCCGGGCTCTACGACACGCAGAGCCGCAGCTGGCGCTGGCTGCCGCCGACGCCGTGGGAGCAGGAAGCAACGGCGCTGTCCCCCGATGGTCGCACGCTGCTGGTGCGCGACAATGTCGATGGCCGTTCGGCGCTGTCGCGGGTCGATGTGGCGACGCTGGCGGTGACGCCGATCGCGCTGCCGCCCGGCCTCAATTCCACCGTCGGCGCCCAGCCGTTCAGCCCGGACAGCCGCCGCCTGCTGGTGCTGCACGCCGGTGCCGACACGCCGTCGGACCTGCTGGTCGCCGATCCGGCCGCCGGGACTTCGACTGCGGTGACGCACATGGCCATGGCCAGCGTCGACCCCGCCAACCTCGCCAAATCGCAGGTGGTGACGTTCAAGAGCTTCGACGGCACGCTGATCAGCGCCATCGTCACCCTGCCGTTCAACCTGAAGCGCGACGGCAGCAATCCCGCCATCGTCGTGCCGCACGGCGGCCCCACCGGGCAGTCGCAGGACAGTTTCAGCCGCACCAACGCCGCGCTGGCCTCGCGCGGCTATATCGTCATCGCGCCGAACTTCCGCGGATCGACCGGCTATGGCGAAGCCTTTCAAAAGGCCAATTTCAAGGACCTGGGCGGCGGCGACCTGAAGGACGTGCTGGCCGCCAAGGATTTCCTGGTGGCGAGCGGCTATGTCGATGCCCGCCGCGTCGGCATCACCGGCGGTTCCTATGGCGGCTTCATGACGCTGATGGCGATCGGCAAGGCGCCCACCGCCTTTGCCGCCGCCGTGCAATCCTATGGCATCATCAACTGGCGGACGATGTACCGCGATGAAGACGCCTTTCTCCAGGCCTATCAGCGTTCGCTGCTCGGCAAGCCGGACGAGTTCAAGGGCGTCTATGAAGCCTCCTCGCCGATGACCTATATTCGCAACGCCACCACGCCCTTGCTGTCGTTGCAGGGCGAGAATGACATCCGCGTGCCGCGCGGCCAGGCGCAGGAAGTCGCCGATGTGCTGAAGGCCAAGGGCAACATCGTCGAAACCATCTTCTATCCGGCCGAGGGCCATGGCTTCCAGAAGCGCGAGAACCAGATGGATGCGCTGGTGCGCACGATCGCGTGGTTCGATCGGTTTCTGAAGTAGAGGCGAAGCATCTCCCTCCCCGCAGGGGGGAGGGACGGGTGCCCACCCACCGCCATTACGATTTCGTCACGGTGCCGCATTGAAAAGCGCAGGGTGATGGGCGATATTGCAAGCAATCCCGGCGCTGGTGCCGGTGAAGGAGGAATTGATGGCTAATCAGATGGACCCGCGGATCGGCGCGGCCCCGTCGGTCGGCGTTGGTGCGGACTATGACGCCGGCCTGCGTTCGTACATGCTCTCGATCTACAATTACATGGCGTCGGGCGTGCTGCTCACCGGCATCATCGCGCTGCTGGTCTCGAGCAATCCGGCGCTGCTCTCGATGTTCTTTGCGCAAAAGGCCAATGGCGCTTTCGGCCCGACCATCCTCGGCTGGATCGCGATGCTGTCGCCGTTCGCCATGGTGCTGGTGATGGGCCTTGGCGCCAATCGCCTGTCGGAAACCGCGCTGAAGGCGATTTTCTGGGCCTATGCGGCGCTGATGGGCGTGTCGCTGTCGACGATCTTCCTCGCCTATACCGGCGCGTCGATCGCGCAGACCTTCTTCGTCACGGCGGCGAGCTTCGGCGCGCTCAGCCTCTATGGCTACTCCACCAAGCGTGACCTGACCGCCTTTGGCAAGTTCTTGTTCATGGGCCTGATCGGCATCGTGATCGCCTCGATCGTCAACGTCTTTGTCGGTTCGAGCACGGGTGAACTGGTCATCTCGATCCTCGGCGTGCTGATCTTTGCCGGCTTCACCGCCTATGACACGCAGAAGCTGAAGGACATGTACTGGCAGGTGCAGGGCAGTCAGTTCGCCGGCAAGTCAGCGGTGCTCGGCGCGCTGACGCTCTACCTCGACTTCATCAACCTGTTCCTGTTCCTGCTGCGCTTCATGGGCGACCGCCGCTAAGCGCCTGAACAGCAACGCAATGCGGCCCGGCGGAGCGATCCGCCGGGCCGTTTTTTCGTCGTGACGAACAGGGTTCAGGCAAGGGCGGCTTCGACCCAGTCCAGCCGGTCCTGGCCGAAGAAGAATTCCTCGCCGACAAAGAAGGTCGGCGCGCCAAAGGCACCGCGCGAAATCGCATAGTCGGTGGCCTTGATCAGCGCCGCCTTCACTTCGGCATCATTGGCGCGTTCATGCCAGACGGCGGGATCGAAGCCCGCCGCCGCAAGCGTCGCCGCCAGCACTGCCGGATCGGCCATGTTGCGCGGCTCCTGCCACATCGCGACGAACAGCGTTTCGAGCAGTGGCATGAAGTCCGCCGTGCCACGCGCCGCCGTCAGCAGTCGCATCATCGTTATGGTGTTGATCGGAAAATCCGGGTTCATAGCCAGCGGGATGCCTTCGCGCCGGGCATAGCGCGCCATGTCGATGCCCATCCAGCGGCCGCGCGCCGCGACCAGCCCCGGCGGCGCATTGCCCGTCGCCTTCATGATGCCGCCGAGCAGCACCGGGATGTAATCGACATGCGCCCCGGTGCGCGCCGCGACCGCCGGCAGGCGGCGATACGCCAGGTAACTGGTCGGCGATCCGACATCGAAGAGGAATTCAACGGTCTTGGTCATGGGTGGCTCCGGTGGTCATAAGGAAGGCGGCCTCCGGTGGCTGGGGCCCAAGGCCCCAGCCGCCGGAGGCAGAAAAATCAGAATTTCTCGCACCAAGGCCGCAGATCCAGCTCGTGCGTCCAAGCATCGCGCGGCTGCTGGTGCAGCATCACATAATTGGCGGCGATATGGTCGGGGTCGAGGATGCCATCCTGATCCTTCAGGGCATAGCGTTCCGGAAACTGGCTGCGGATGAATTCGGTGTCGATGGCGCCATCGACGACGATATGGGCGACATGAATGCCCTGGGGGCCGAGCTCGCGCGCCGCGCTCTGGGCGAGCGCCCGCAGCGCGTGCTTGCCGCCGGCGAAGGCAGCAAAGCCGGCGCCGCCGCGCACGGCCGCCGTGGCGCCGGTGAAGAGGATGGAGCCGCGACGGCGCGGTGCCATGCGGCGGGCGGCCTCGCGCGCCATCAGGAAACCGCCGAGCGCGCACAATTCCCAGATCTTGCGGTAGCGGCGGGCGGTTTCGTCGACCAGCGCCATCGGCGAATTGGCGCCGATGTTGAAGACGGCGACCTCCACCGGGCCGATCTCGGCTTCGACGCGGTCGAACAGCGCCACCATCTGCTCTTCCTCACGGGCATCGACGCCCAGCGGCAGGCAATGGCCACCTTCGGCTGCGATGCGCGCCGCCAGCGGCGCCAGCGCATCGGCGTTGCGGCGCACCGGCACGGCCGTCAGACCGGTGCGGGCAAAGGCGGCGGCGATGGCGCCCCCGGTGGCATCGCCGGCGCCGATGACAATGGCTGCACCCGCCATGTCAGCGGCCCGCCCTTGCCAGGATGTCTGCAATTGCAACAATTTTGCTATGGTTCATTTCTGGTGTTCCCATCACAACAAGGATTGTGCGTCGTCGAGCATGAAGCGCAAGGCGGCCAGCCGGCCCTCGCCCAGCCGCGCGCGCACGCTGTCCTGCGCGGCGTGCCAGCCGGGCAGGGCGCGGGCGCGCTGGGCATGGCCGGCCTCGGTCAGCCGCACCAGCCGGCTGCGGCGATCGTCGGGGTCGGGTTCGACAAGGATAAGTCCAGCGTTTGCCAAGGGTTTCAACAGTCGGGAGACCGTCGACGCATCCGCAGCCAGCCGGTCCGCCAGCGCGCCGACGCTGACCCCCTGGCGCCGGCGCAACGCCGCCAGCAGGCCGATCTGGCCGACGGTCAGGCCATAGGGCGCCAGCGCCTCGTCATAGATCTGGGTCACCTTGCGCGACAGGCGGCGCACCGCCATGGCCGTGCAGGGGTGCGCGGTGGCAGGCGGCGGCGGGGTATCGCGCGAGTCCATGCGCCATCATGGCATTGCCTGCATATGCAGGCAAGTCGTATCAGTTGCGCAGGAACGTCACCGTGCGTTGCCAGGCCAACGCCGCTGCCTTGGCATCATAGCGCGCCGCCGAACTGTCGTTGTTGAAGGCGTGATTGACGCCGTCATAGACATGGACGGTCGTATCGACACCGGCGGCCTTCAAGGCGGCGGCCCAGGGCAGGGCGGTGGCGTTGACCCGCTCGTCGAGCCCGGCCAGTTGCAGCAGCATCCGCGCCTTCACCTCGCCGACGAAGCGCGTATCGGTCGGCGCCGGGCCGTAGTAGGAAACGCCCGCGCGCAACGCCTTGCCGGCGGCCACCGCCAGCCGGTTGACCATGCCGCCACCCCAGCAGAAGCCGACCGCCGCCGGGACGCCGCGCCCGACATCATAGCCTTCGAACCATTTCAGCGTGGCAAGGCCATTGGCGACGACCTGGCCCTGGTCCAGCCCGGCGATCAACTGGCGGGCGATATCGTCGGCGCTGTTGGTGCCATCGCCGGTGCGCGGCGTCTCGCCGACCGGTGACAGGAAATCCGGCGCCAGCGCCACGAAACCGGCCATGGCCAGCCGCCTTGTCACGTCGCGGATATGTTCGGTCAGGCCGCGATTTTCATGGATGACGACCACCTTGGGCAGGCGCGCGGCACCACTGCGGGGCTGCACCAGATAGCCCGCCATGGTCGTGCCATTGGCGCCGGCCCAGACGGCGCGCTGGGTGGTGATGCGGGCATCGCTGTCGTTGGTGAACGACGCCGCATCGGCGCGCGCCTCGATCAGCGGGGCGATCACCGCCGCTGCCGCCGTGCCGCCCGCAAGCCGTGCCAGCCCGGCCATCAGGTCGCGGCGGCTGCCGCCCTCATGGGTGAAGCGATCGTAGAGGTCGATCATGGCCTGGGTGATGGCGGGCGTTTCGGTCGGCATCGGGCAAGCTCCAGCAACGAAGGGGTGCAGCCTATCCCGGCGCAACGACACTGGCTAGACTGGTATGGAACGATGAATTTGGGGGACATATCGTGCGCATTTTCCTGTTGGCCCTGCTGCTGGCGACGCCGGCTCTGGCGCAGACCCGGCCAGTCGATCCGCCGCGCGACGCCGCCCATCCGGCGCGGATGGAGGTGCTGCACGTGCCGACGGGCGGGGTCGCCATCAACGGCGTTGCCTATCTCGCCGCCGGCGCCGGGGTGCACCCGACGCTGGTCATCGCGCATGGCTGGCCGGGCAATGAGAAGAACCTCGATCTGGCGCAGGCGGTGCGCCGCGCCGGCTGGAACGCCGTCACCTTCAACTATCGCGGCAGCTGGGGCAGCCCCGGTGCGTTCCGCTTCGCCCAGGTGCCGCAGGATACCGCGGCCGTGCTGGCGTATCTGCGCCAGCCCGAGGTCGCGGCAAAACTTGGGCTCGATCCCGCCCGCATCGCGCTCGCCGGGCACAGCATGGGCGGCTGGTCGACGGCAATGACCGCGGCGAAGGACCCGGCGTTGCTCGGCGCCATCACCATCTCGATGGGCGACATGGGCATCGTCGGCGGCCTGCCGCGCGCCGATCTCGTCAAACGCTCGGCCGACAATGCCGAAAGCCTCGCCGGCACCAGCCCCGAAATGATGGCCGATGAACTCATCGCCAATGCCGCCGCCAACCGCACCGTCAACGGCGCCGCCGGCCTTGCCAGGATCCCGCTGCTCATCCTCAGCTCGGACGATGGCCTCGCGCCGATGAGCGACGCGCTCGCCACCGCCGTGCGCGCCGCCGGCGGCCGCGTCACCACCGCCCATGTCGCCACCGATCACAGCTGGTCGGATGCGCGGCTGCGGCTGGAGGGGCTGGTGATCGATTGGCTGGCGACGTTGAAGTAGGGGGATTTCGGGAGAAAAAGGGGCCTCCGGCGGCTGGGGCCTTGGCCCCAGACCCCATTTATTTGATGTGCGCACTCGCGTCGCAGTTATGGGCCAACCCAGGGAATGGGGTCTGGGGCCAAGGCCCCAGCCGCCGGAGGCCTCTCCCTATTCCGCCAGCACCGCATCCGCCACGAACGGATTCGTCCGGCGTTCGTCGGCGAAGGTCGACATGCCGCCATGGCCGGGGACGAAGGCGGTGTCGCCACCCAGCGGCCAGAGTTTCGTCGTGATGGCGCGGATCAGGTCACCATGGTTGCCACGCGGGAAGTCGGTGCGGCCGATGCTGCCCTGGAACAGCACATCGCCGACGATGGCGAGGTTGGACGGCGCATGGTGGAAAACGACATGGCCGGGCGTGTGGCCGGGGCAGTGATAAACATCGAGGACAAGGTCACCGACCGTCACCTGGTCGCCATCGAACAGCCAGCGATCGGGGGTGAAGGCGGTGGCGCCGGCGATGCCATATTGGGCGCCGACCTGCGGGGCCTGGTCGATCCAGAATTTGTCGTCGGGGTGCGGCCCTTCGATCGGCACGCCCAGCCGCTCGGCGAGCACGCCGGTCAGCCCGCAATGGTCGATATGGCCATGGGTGACGAGCAGCTTTTCGATGGTCACGCCATGCTTTTGCGCCACCGCCATCAGCCGGTCGATATCGCCGCCGGGATCGGTAAAGGCGCCCCGCATGGTTTTCGTGCACCACAACAGGGTGCAATTCTGCTGGAGCTGGGTGACCGGCACGATGACGGCCTGGAGCGGGGGTTTGGCGTTCATGCCCGCAGATGTGGCGGCTGGCGCGGCGCGAGGCAAGGGGTCTATGTTGGTGGCAGGGGAGACCGGATGATGAGCGAAGCCTGCAATCGGCGTGGCCTGATGGGTGGTGCGGTGGCCGCGTTCCTGGCGCTGGGTTTGCCGGTGCGGCTGGCAGCGCGGACACTGGGCAAGGAACGGCGCGATGCGATGACGCCGGCGGGGGTAATCGCCGCCATGCTGGCCGGCAACGCCCGCTTCATGAAGGGCGAGCGGCTGCCGGCCGATTTCGTATCCGACATGCGGGCAACGGCCGACGGGCAATACCCCGCCGCCATCGTGATTTCCTGCATCGATTCCCGCGCTGCGGTGGAAATCATCTGCGACCTGTCCTTCGGCGATGCCTTCAACGCCCGGGTGGCGGGCAACACGGTCAACGACGACATTCTGGGCTCGGCCGAATATGGCTGCGCGGTGGCCGGGGCCAAGGCGGTGATCGTCATGGGCCATACCGGCTGTGGCGCCATCAAGGGCGCCATCGACGATGTCGTGCTCGGCAATCTGACGCTGCTGCTCGCCCGCTTCAAGGCGGCGGTGCAGGCGACGCCGGGCGACGACCGCACCTCGAAGAACCATGATTTCGTCGATGCCGTCGCCCGCACCAATGTCGTCCAGACCGTTGCCATGGTCCGCGCGCGCTCGCCGGTGCTGGCAGGGCTGGAACGCGACGGCAGGATCACCATCGTCGGTGCGATGTACGACGTGGCGACCGGGCAAGTCGCGCTGGTGGCGTAGCGTTGATTGCCGTAGGACGGCACCGGCCCGCTCCCCCGCCCGCGACGGAGGTCGCATCCGCTCCGGGCCACCCATATCGTACAATGACTTGGGTGGCCGGGCGGGGGAGCGGGCCGGTGCCGCCCACCCGCAATTGACTCTAGCGGCTACTTCAGCAGCGTCGTCTGCCAGAACATCAGCCGGGTCAGGAATTCGAAGTCCTGATTCTCCTTCTTCTGATAGCCATGGCCTTCGTTGGCGGCGATCAGATGCCAGGCCGGGATGCCGTTTTTCCGCACCGCTTCGACCATCTGGTAGGATTCGCTCGGCTTGACCCGGGGATCGTTGCTGCCGGTGACGACCAGCAGCGGGATCTTCAGCTCCGCCACATGCGTCAGCGGCGAGATTTCCATCAGCTTGGCGCGCTGGCCGACCTGGCGCTCGTCCCCATATTCGACCCGGCGCAGGTCGCGGCGATAGCTTTCGGTGTTTTCGAGCAGGGTGACGAAATTGGAGATCGGCCGCGCGCAGATGGCGCCCTTCAGTTTCGCGCCATAGGCGATGGCGGTGGCATAGCACATGTAGCCGCCATAGCTGCCGCCGGTTTCGGCGACCCGGGCACCATCGACATCGGGCCGCGCCAGCAGCGCATCGAGCAGCGCGCCGATGTCCTTTACCGTGTCCTCGCGCTTCCACGGGCCATTGTCGAGGCCGACGAAGCGCTTGCCATAGCCGGTGGAGCCGCGGACATTGGGGTAGAACACCGCAATGCCGAGTTCGTTGACGAGATAATTGGTGCGGCCGAGAAAGCCCGGCCGCGTCTGGCCTTCCGGCCCGCCATGAATGTCGAGGATCAGCGGCCGCTTGCCGGCGAATTTCGCCGGGTCGGGGCTGTAGAGCAGCCCGGAGACGTCGAGGCCATCGAAGGACTTGACGGTGACCAGCTCCGGCTCGCGGTTTTTGGCCGCATCGAGCCCGCCGGTTTCGCTGAACGTCCAGCGTTTGGCGGTCAGCGTCTTGGGGTCGACGCTCCAGGCGTCGGCGGGGGAGGTGGCGCTGGCCAGCGAGAAGCCGATCTCGCCCCAGGGCGCGATCTGCAGCCCGGTGATGACGCCGGCGGGCAGCTTGACCTCGCCCAGCAGCGCGCCGGTGGTCGGGTTGCGCAGCCGCAGCTTCGACAGGCCGTTTTCATTGACGACGACGGCGAGGAAACTGCCGTCAGCGGCGATGGCGAAATCCTCGACATCCCATTGCACCGGGCCGACGACCAAAGGCTGGAAGGCCATTTTGTCGTCGATGGTGCCGAGCCGCTGGAAATCGCCGCCACTGTCGCTCGACAGATAGATGCGCCCGCCGGGGCCATATTGGGCGTTGGTGCGCGAGACATTGGGGCCGGGCCTGTTCAGCCGCGTCAGGATGCCGGTGGCAATGTCGACCTCATACAGCACCGAGCTTTCGATCGAGGTGCGCTGTTCGACCAGCGCCTTGCGGCCATCATCCGAAAAGTCGCGGAACGCCCAGCCGCCGCCCTGCACTTCGGTGAGCAGGCGGTTGGATTTGGGGTCGGCCGGGTTGACCAGATACAGGTCGGAATCGGTGCCGTTGCGGCGGTTGCTGGCATAGCCGACCAGCTTGCCGTCATGCGACCAGACCGGCCCGGTGTTGCGGCTCTTGCCGTCGGTCAGCAGCGTCAGCCGGCCTTCGCTGAGCGTATAGAGCTGATAGAATTCGCCGCCGCCGACATCCTTCACCACCAGCAGCGTCTTGCCATCCGGTGAGGGGCGACCGCCGACCGGCTCGGCCTCGAAGCTCAATTGCTGGCGGGCGGCGCCGGGGCTGGCGACGCGGTGCAATTGCGGCGCATCGGCAAAGCGGGTGGCGACGATCATGCCGCGCGTCGCCACATCCCAGCCCTGAAAGCTTGCGGAGCGATATTCGAGATAGGGGCGGACGCGGGCGGCAAGGCTGGCCGGGATCGCCGGCACATTTTCGGCGGTGATGGCGGCAGGCGGCGTGACGGATTGGGCGAGCGCCGGCGCGGTGCCGAGCAGCAGGGCGGCAATCAGGGGCAGGCGCATCGCATTCTCCGGCAAGGCAGTTCTCCGGCACGATGTGTACGACCGAACCCGGCGAAGGCAAGCCCGGTGACCGCGCGCCCCTCTTTCTGTGGAGGGCAGCGGCGGCTATCAGCCGCGCATGTCCGTTCCCGCGTTCGATTGTACCCGGCCGTTCGTCCTGCTCGATGATGTGGCGGCGGGGACGGCGCGTTTGTTTGCCGGCCTCATGGAAAGCGTGGTGGCCGTGGCGCCCGAAGCGGTGCGGCCGGCGCTCGACCGGCTGAAGGCGCCCGGCCCCTGGGCGGGGTTCGTGGGTTTCGAGGCCGGCTATGCGCTGGAGCCGGTGCTGCCGACGCGGGCGCCACCGGCGGGCGAACCGCTGCTGTGGTTCGGGCGGTTCGAGCGCGAGGATGGGGTCGATGCCGCAGCGCTGCTCGGCCATGGCGCGACGCAGCTGGGGGCGGTGCAGCCCGGCCTTGACGTCCGCGATCACGCCGCGCAGCTGGCCCGGGTGCAGGCGCTGATCGCGGCCGGCGACATCTATCAGGCCAATCTGACCTTCAACGCGACCGTGGCGGTGGGCGGCCATCCGCTGCATCTCTATGCCCGGCTGCGCGCCGGCGCCCGGGCGCCCCATGGCGCGCTGGTCTTCACCGGTTCGCAGTGGCTGCTCAGCTTCTCGCCGGAACTGTTCTTTCGACTGGAGGGCCGCCAGCTACTGGCGCGGCCGATGAAGGGCACGGCGGCGCGTGGCGGCGATGTGGCCGAGGACGCGGCCCGCGCCGCGGCGTTGCAGGCCGACCCCAAGAACCGCGCCGAAAATCTGATGATCACCGACCTGTTGCGCAACGATCTGTCGCGGGTGGGGCATGATGTGCAGGTGCCGGCGCTGTTCCAGGTCGAAACCTATCCCAGCGTGCTGCAGATGACCTCCACCATCACCGCCACTGCACGCCCCGGCGTCACCGCCGCCGATGTGCTGGCGCAGCTGTTCCCCTGCGGGTCGGTAACCGGCGCGCCCAAGATCCGCAGCCTTCAGGTGATTGCCGAGGTCGAGACCGCGCCGCGCGGCGCCTATACCGGCAGCATCGGCGCGATTGCCGCCAATGGCGATGCAGTGTTCAACGTCGCCATCCGCACGCTGGTGATGCAGCCGGGGGCGGATACGGCGCGGCTGGGGCTGGGCAGCGGCATCGTCGCCGACAGCGATGCGCCGGCGGAATGGGCCGAATGCCTGCAGAAAGCCGCCTTCCTCACCCGGCGCCCGCCCCCCGACCTGATCGAGACCCTGCGCTGCGAGAATGGCCTGCTGCCCGACCGTGACCGCCATCTTGCCCGCATGGCGGCGAGCGCCGCCTTTCTGGGCCTGGCCTTTGACGCCGGGGCGGCGCGGACGGTGCTGGCGGCGGCGACCAATGGGGTGACCGGCCGCGTGCGCCTGCTCGCCGCGCCTTCCGGCGCACTGGCGGTGCAGGTAGCGCCGCTGCCGCCAGCACCCGCAACGCCGGTGCGTGTCGCGCTGGCGCCGCTGCCGGTCAGCCCGGACGATTGGCGGCTGCGCCACAAGACCAGCGACCGGGCCTTTTATGACGCGGCCCGCCGGGCGTCCGGGGCGTATGAGGTGCTGTTCGTGCGCCCAGATGGCCTGATCACCGAAGGCAGCTTCACCAATGTCTTTGTCGAACGCGATGGCGTGCTGCACACACCGCCGCTTGCGCTCGGCTTGCTGCCCGGCGTGCTGCGCGAACGGCTGCTGGACGAAGGGCGGGCGGTCGAGCATGCGCTGACCGTCGATGATCTGCGCGACGGCTTTTTCATCGGCAATGCCTTGCGTGGCCTGATTCCGGCGCGCCGGGCCTTCTAAGCCTTGCACTCGCCGATGGGCGGGCGCTAGACGACGCGCGACCGTCAACGAAGGTTCCGCCCATGTCTCGTCTCTCTGCCGCCATCAACCGCATCAGCCCCAGCCCGACCATCGCCGTCACCAACAAGGCGGCTGAGCTGAAGGCCGCCGGTCGCGATGTCATCGGCCTGGGCGCCGGGGAGCCGGATTTCGACACGCCGGATTTCGTCAAGGACGCGGCGATCGAGGCCATTCGCAAGGGCCAGACCAAATATACCGCCGTCGATGGCACGCCCGAGCTGAAAAAGGCCATCCAGGCCAAGTTCAAGCGCGACAACAATCTCGACTATGGCCTTGACCAGATCACGGTGAACACCGGCGGCAAGCAGACGATTTTCAACGCGCTGCTGGCAACGCTCGATCCGGGTGACGAGGTCGTCATCCCGGCGCCCTATTGGGTCAGCTATCCCGATATCGTGCAATACACCGGGGCGACGCCGGTGATCGTCAACTGCACGATCGACGAGAATTTCAAGCTGACGCCCGAGAAGCTGGCCGCCGCGATCACGCCGAAAACCAAATGGCTGATCTTCAATTCGCCGTCGAACCCGACCGGCGCCGCCTATGCGCCCGACGAGCTGAAGGCGCTGACGGCTGTGCTGATGCAGCACCCGCACGTCATGATCCTCGCCGACGACATGTACGAGCATATCGTCTATGACGGCTTTAAATTCACCACCATGGCCGAGGTCGAGCCCGGCCTTTACGACCGCACGCTGACCGTCAACGGCGCGTCAAAGGCCTATGCGATGACCGGCTGGCGCATCGGTTACGCCGGTGGCCCGGCCTGGCTGATCAAGGCGATGGCCAAGCTGCAATCGCAATCGACATCGAACCCCTGCTCGATCTCGATGGCTGCCACCGTCGCCGCGCTGAATGGCGACCAGAGCTTCCTCGCCGATCGCAACGCCGCCTTCGTCAAGCGCCGCGACCTTGTCGTCTCGATGCTCAACCAGACCCCCGGCCTGCGCTGCCCGCGGCCGGAAGGCGCCTTTTACGTCTATCCGGATTGCGCCGGCCTGATCGGCAAGACCACGCCCGATGGCAAGGTGCTCGCCAATGACGAGGACGTTGCCGCCTATCTGCTGGAGGCCGAAGGCGTCGCCGTGGTGCATGGCGCGGCGTTCGGTGGCTCGCCGGCGTTCCGCATTTCCTACGCCACGTCGGATGCGGCGCTGGAGGAGGCGTGCAAGCGCATCCAGCGGGCGGTCGGGAATCTGCGGTAGGGCTGAGCGCGCTTATTCGAAAGACTTCGTCATGCTGAACTTGTTTCAGCATCCACCTTGCCGACGGGACAGGCCTTCGTGTTGCACGGTGGATGCTGAAACAAGTTCAGCATGACGATGACTCTTGATGATGTTCCGCAGCGGCCTCAAGCCGCCTTCGCAACCCCCGCCGGCACCACCGCGTCGCGGCGTAGCCACAGCAGCCAGGCGAGGCCGGTGCCCAGCACCGCCACCGCCGTCATCGACAGATAGCCGAGCGCGCCGCGGCCGGTGATGTTGAGATACTCATAGAGCTCGCCCGACAGCAGGGTGGTCAGCGCCTGCGCTGGGGCGGAGGCGAGCGCCATGTAGATCATCTGGGCGGTCGGTGTGCGTTCGTCGCCGTGCAGCGCCTGGGTCATGCGCACGCCGCCGAGGAAGGTGGCGGCGAAGGTGCCGGCGTGCAGCAATTGCAGCGGGAACAACGCCCAGACCGGCGGCAGCATCGACAGCGCCGTCCAGCGCACGATGGCCGACAGGCCGCCGATGAGGATGAGTGTTTCGGGGGTGAAACGCTCCGTCCAGCGCGCAAGGAAGATCAGGAAGCCGACCTCGGCGACGACGCCGACCGACCAGAGATTGCCGGCGAGCGTCGAGGACAGCTGCTGGTCATTGTTCCAGATCAGCGTGCCGGCGACATAGAAATAGCTGTGGGTGGCCTGGATGAGCCCGGCCGAAAAGATCATCAGCGCGAACTTCCGGTCCTTCAGCATGCCGATGCCGGACTGGAAGCGCTGCAAGAACGGCGCCTCGCGGTCGCCGGCGACGGGTTCCGGCTTCATCCAGGCCGATGCGACGATCAGCGAGGCGGAGATGCCGAACAGCCAGCCCCAGATCGCCCATTCGCCGAAACGGTCGATGAGCATGCCGACCGCGCTGGAGCCGACGACGAACGCCGCCGAGGCGAGCCCGCGGGCGAGGCCATAGCGTGGCCAGCCATATTTGGTCAGCCGCAGCAGCGCCGATTCGACGACCGGGACAAAGCCCCAGAAGGCGACATCCATCAGCAGCACGATGACGAAGACGGCGACGAAGCCGTTGACGAACCAGAGCAGGCCGAAACCCAGCGTCATGATGCCGGCGAACAGGAACATCGGGGCGCGGCGATCGCGGCGGCCATCGGCCCAGGCGGCGGTCAGCGGCCCGGCGATGATGCGCGAAAAGCCGCCGATGGCCAGCACCATGCCGATCTGTGACCCGGAAAAGCCATGCGCCTTTTCCAGCCACACCGGCAGGAAGGGGATGAGGCAGCCGAAGCCGGCAAAGAACAGGCAGGCGAGCCAGGTGGCGCGAACGCCGGGACGGGCGAGGGCAGACAGGAATGATTCGGGCATGGCGCACCATGGCGAGGCCCGAGGCACTTGTCATCTGGCTAGGGTGACATGGCGGAATTGCGCGGCCATAGAAGCGCGCAAGACGCCGCTATGTTCCCTGGGAGATTTTCGATGACCATGCCCGCACTTTTCGACCTGACCGGCCAGACCGCGCTGATCACCGGCTCGTCCAAGGGCATCGGCAAGGCCATCGCCCATCGCATGGCCGAACATGGCGCCAATGTGATCATTTCCAGCCGCAAGGCCGATGTCTGCGAGGCCGCCGCCGCCGAGATCAACGCTGCTGTCGGGCGTGAGGCGGCCTATGTCATCCCTGCCAATATCGCCGACAAGGCCAGCCTGCAGGCGCTCGTCGACAAGACCATCGCGAAATTCGGCCAGATCGACCACCTCGTCTGCAACGCGGCGTCGAACCCCTATTTCGGGCCGCAGGCCGGCATCACCGACGAGCAATTCTCGAAAATCCTCCAGAACAACATCATCTCCAACCATTGGCTGATCGCCATGGTCGCCCCGGCGATGCGGGCCCGCAAGGAGGGCAGCATCACCATCGTCTCGTCGGTGGGCGGGCTGAAGGCCTCCACCGTCATCGGCGCCTATTGCATTTCCAAGGCTGCCGACATGCAGCTGGCCCGCAACCTGGCCGCCGAATTCGGACCCGACAATGTCCGCGTCAACTGCATCGCGCCGGGCCTCATCAAGACCGATTTTGCCAAGGCGCTGTGGGACAATCCCGAAATCCTGAAGGTGTCGACCAGCAACGCCCCGCTGCGCCGCATCGGCATCCCCGATGAAATCGCCGGCATGGCCGTGCTGCTGGCCGGCAAGGCCGGCGGTTTCGCCACCGGCCAATGCTTCGTCATCGACGGCGGCGCGACGATCGCCTGAGGGCGGCGCGGCCCGCTGTGGTGCGACCACAGCGGGCTCGTGGGCCGGGCCTATCGCCGACGCGCGACAGCCGGCCTTGACCGTTCGCGGGAGACAGCCGTTGCCCGCTGTCGGACGGCACGCGTGCGCGGTACCGACTGGTCGCCGGTCAGCGCGGCGAGCGACAGAACCAGATTTTCGATGGAAGCATGCCGCGCACGGCGATCATCCGCCAATGTCCGGATCACCAGCCCGAGAGCCCAGAGGGTCGTGATGGCGGCAACCAAGGCAAATGCATTGTCGGTCATGGTCCGATATACTCCAACAGTGCCCGGATTTCTTTTGCCTGCCGCTCCGTCGCCACAGCGGCCATTTTCAGGCGGTGTCTGCCGATCGCGGAGACTGACATAGCGGCGCCGACCGGAATCAACAAGAGTGGCGAGACCGCAACAGTGCCCATCAACAGGGCAACCGTGATGGCAGCCGCGACGCTTGCCGATGGCATGAAGCCGCCGCGGTCAACGAGTTCGACCCGGGCATCGCTGCCTTTCGACTGGTCTTCGAGCGCGATCGCGACCTGACGCAGCTGGTCACGGATCAGGGCCTTGACGTCAGGATCGTTGATGCCGGCATAGGCTTGACGAAACCGCGATCGCGACCTGGGATCGCCGGCAATCGCGATAAGCTCGGTCGCACGGATCGCAAAGCGCGTATCGTCCGTTGCAACAGTCTGGCTGGCAACTGCTTCGCGAACCCGCTGGAAATAGCTGTCCACAATCATGACCGGACCGGTATCCATCGCAGCAGCCTAGCAGCCGCGCGCCGCTATTCAATATTGCGACCGGCGGCCGCTGGCGTCCGTCACTCCAGCTCGAATGTCATCGTCACATTGACGGTCAGCGCCACTTCGCCGGGGGCCACCGGCGGAGCGGGGGCGGCGTCGGCCATGGCTTTCATCATCATCATCGGGCGCGGGCCAGCCTCATAGCCGGCGGATTCGGTGATGGTGACGATGCGCTTGATGGCGAGGCCGGCGGCCTTGGCATAGAGCAAAGCGCGGGTGCGGGCGGTGGCGACGGCGGCGGTGCGCGCCTCGTCCAGCGCGGCATCGGCGGCTTCGATACGAAAGTTCGGCCCGTTGATCTGATTGGCGCCGACGGCGACCAGGGCATCGAGCAGCTTGCCGGTGTCGGCGATCTTGCGGATGCGCAGATTGACGGTGTTGGTCGCCTGATAGCCGGTCAGCACCGGCGGCTGGTTGTTGTCATAGCGATATTGCGGGGCAAGCGTCAGGCCGCTGGTCTGGATGTCGCGATCGGCGATGCCGGCGCGGCGCACGGCGGCGACCACGGCCGTCATGCGGCTGGCATTCTCGCTCATCGCCGCAGCCGCGGTGGCGGCGCTGGTGACGACGCCGCCCGACACTTCCGCGATGTCCGGCGTGCGCGCCACCCGGCCCTCGGCGGTGAGAGTCAGCGTCGTCGGCACCGGGCCGGCAGGCGCCGTCTGGGCGGCGGCGGGAACGGCACCGGCCAGGGTCAGGGCGGCAAGGGCAGGGGTCGACCAATGGCGTGCGGTCATCATTCAGGGCCTTTTCAAGATTGCATCCGGCAAACCGGTGCCGGCTGTTTCCGACATGCCGGCTTTCGAATTGCTGAACGGCTCAGCGGCTCTGGATCTGCCGCCAGATCCACAGCAGCAGCATGGCGCCCAGCACCGACATGATCCAGCCCGGTGCATCGCCATCATGATACCAGCCAAAGGCGCGATTGCCGATGAAGCGCGCCACATAGGCGCCGCCGATGCCGATCAGGATGGTGATGAGGCAACCCTGCGGCGACTGCCCCGGTGAAAACCAGCGTGCGATGAGGCCGACGATCAGGCCGACGATGGCGGTGCCGATCAGGCTGAACAATCCCATGACGAACTCCCGGTGAAAGGCGCGAGAAGCGTTCATGCCCCCGCAATGTTCCGCTGGCAAATTGTCACAGGTTCGATGGTCCCATGGGTGGGTTCTGTGCAGATTGCAAAGCGCCACTCAAATTTGCCTTCGCACCGCCACACTCCTGCGCTATGAGGCGCTTGCACATGGTGACGTATTCGCGTAATACAGTCCGTGTAACAGGACGATCGAGTATGAACATGCACAACAAGCTGCCGGACCCCGCCATGGCAGATGTCTATCCCTTCGATGCTGTGGTGGCCGGCCAGGCGCCGGCGAATCGGCGCTGGCTGAAGCCGGTGCTGATCGGCCTTGGCGTGCTGATCGCGGCCTTCATCGGCTGGCGCATGTTCGCGCCGAAGCCGGCGGCGCCGCCTGTCGTCGGCCAGATCCCGGAAATCACCGTGATGGTCCCCGGTTCCGTGCTGGTCAACGACCAGCTGAGCGCGCCGGGCTCGATTGCGGCCCGCCGCGATGCCGGGGTCGGCGTCAATGGCGAAGGCGGCCGTGTCGTCGAAGTGCTGGTCGATCCCGGCCAGTCGGTGGCGCGCGGCCAGGTGCTCGCCCGCATCGATGCCGCCGTGCAGCAGCAGCAGTCGATCCAGCTCGCCGCCAGCGTCCGCCAGGCGGAAGCCGATGCCAAGCTCGCCGACGCCAATCTGAAGCGCGCCCAGGCCTTGGTCAGCAAGGGTTTCATCTCCAAGGCCGATATCGACAGCCGCACCGCGACGCGTGACGGCGCCAATGCCCGTGTCGCCGTGGCGCGTGCCCAGCTGGCCGAAAATCAGGCGCGCATCGAGCGGCTGAGCGTCCGCGCCCCGGCCGCCGGCCTGGTGCTCGCCCGCAATGTCGAAGCGGGGCAGGTCGTCAGCCCCGGCTCCGGTGCCCTGTTCCGCATCGCCGAAGGCGGCGTGCTGGAAATGCGTGCCCAGGTGGCCGAGCAGGATCTTGCCAAGCTGAAGGTCGGCATGCCGGCGCGGGTCACGCCGACCGGCTCCACCACCGAATATCCGGGCAAGGTCTGGCTGCTTGATCCGGTCATCGATGCCACCAGCCGCCAGGGCATCGCGCGCATCGCCGTGCCCTATGCGCCGGGCCTGCGCGTCGGCGCCTTTGCCAAGGTCAGCATCGATGCCGGTGAAGCGCGCCACCCGGTGCTGCCGCAGTCGGCCATGCAGGCCGATGAGCGCGGCAGCTTCGTGATGATCATCGGGCCAGACAACAAGGCCGCCCGCCGTGCCGTCACCGTTGGCCGCATCAGCGATCAGGGTGTGGCGATCATGTCGGGCCTCAACGGCGCCGAACGGGTCGTCGTCAGCGCCGGCGCCTTCCTGCGCGAAGGCGAAAAGGTCAAGCCGCTGCTCGCCGGCAAGGCGGGTTGAGGAACCGACATGCGCAACATTTCCAGCTGGTCGATCAAGAACCCCATCCCGGCGCTCGTCGCCTTCTTCATGCTGACGCTGGCGGGGATCGTCAGCTTCATCCAGCTCGATGTGAACGACAATCCCGACGTCGAATTCCCGGCGGCGCAGGTCATCGTCGTGCAGCCCGGTGCGGCGCCGGCGGAGCTGGAAACCCAGGTCACCCAGCGCGTCGAAGCCGCGGTGCGCGGCATCAACGGCGTCGATGAAATCACCTCGCGCGTCAGCGAGGGCCAGTCGATCACCAGCGTGCAGTTCGCCATCGGCACGCCCGTCGATCGCGGCGTCAACGATGTGCGCGATGCTGTTGCCAATATCCGCAGCGACCTGCCGCAGGGCATCCTGCAGCCGCAGGTGCAGCGCATGGACATCGCCGGCGGCCCGATCGCCTATATCTCCGCCGAAGCCACCGACATGACGCTGGAGGAACTCAGCTGGTTCGTCGACAACACGGTCGCCAAGAAGCTGCTGGCGATCCCCGGCATGGCGCAGGTGCGCCGCTCGGGCGGGGTCAGCCGCGAAATCCGCGTCATCCTCGATCCCGGCCGCATGCAGGCTTATGGGCTGACGGCCAGCCAGGTCAACAACCAGCTGCGCCAGGTCAACCTCAATGCCGCCGGCGGCCGCGCCGAAATCGCCGGCTCCGAACAGTCGGTGCGCGTGCTCGGCAACGCCCAGGGCGCCACGGCGCTGCGCGAAACCCAGCTGACCATTTCGGGCGGCCGCAGCATCCGCCTCGGCGACATTGCCGAGGTCAAGGACAGCTATGCCGAACAGCGCTCCTTCTCGAAGAAGGACGGCAAGCAGGTGCTGTCCTTCTCGATCGCCAAGGCCAAGGGCTCGTCGGACGTCACCGTCTATGACGAAGCGCAAAAGGCGCTGACCCAGCTGCAGGAGGACAATCCCAAGGTCAAGTTCGTCCAGCTCTACACCTCGGTCGACTATACCAAGCAGCAGTTCAAATCGGCGGTCTCGGCGATGGTCGAAGGCGCGCTGCTCGCCGTTGTCGTCGTCTTCCTGTTCCTGCGCGACTGGCGCGCGACGCTGATTTCGGCGGTTGCCATCCCGCTGTCGGCGATCCCGGCCTTCTGGTTCCTCGATCTGCTCGGCTTCTCGCTCAATACGCTCAGCCTGCTGGCGCTCAGCCTTGTCGCCGGGGTGCTGGTCGATGACGCCATCGTCGAGATCGAGAATATCGTCCGCCACATGCGCATGGGCAAATCCGCCTATCAGGCCGCCATGGATGCCGCTGATGAAATCGGCCTCGCCGTGGTCGCCACCACCTTCGCCATTGTCGCGGTGTTCCTGCCGGTCGGCCTGATGCCGGGCATTTCCGGGCAGTTCTTCAAGAATTTCGGCTTCACGGTCGTCGTCTCGGTGCTGCTCAGCCTTGCCGTCGCGCGCCTGATCACGCCGATGCTCGCCGCCTATTTCCTGAAAAGCCATGGCGAGGCCGAGCATGGCGATGCCGCCTGGATCCGCGGCTATGTCAATGTGCTGAAATGGTCGCTGCGCAACCGCTGGAAGGTGGTGCTGATCGGTGGCGGCGGCGCCTTGGCCGCGACGGTCGTTGCCTTTTCGACGCTGCCGATGACCTTCCAGCCGGCGCTGAACACCGATTTCAGCCAGGTCAGCATCTCGCTGCCACCAGGCACGACGCTGGCCCAGACGGAAGCCGTCGCCGACAAGGCCACCGCCATTCTGAAGACGTCGCCGATCGTCGACGCGGCCTTTGCCGATATCGATATCGGCAGCGCCTCGATCTTCCTGACGCTGAAGCATGACCGACCGATGACGACCATCGAGTTCGAACGCGAAATGGCGCCCAAGCTGCAGACCATTCCCGATGCGCGGGTCGGCTTCCAGGCGCAGAACAGCAGCAGCGGCCGCGACGTGTCGGTGGTGCTGTCGGGCAGCGATCCCGAACAGCTCGAAAAGACCGCGCTGAAGGTCGTCGAGGAAATGCAGGGCCTGAAGGAATTGCGTCAGGCCCGCATCGATGGCGATCTGCGCCGGCCGGAAATCACCATAAAGCCGCGCTTCGATATCGCCGCCTCGATGGGTGTGACCACCGCCGCGCTGTCGGAAACCATCCGCATCGCGACGCTGGGTGATATCGACCAGAATGTCGCCAAATATTCGCTGTCCGATCGCCAGATCCCGATCCGGGTCGCGCTGGCCGAGGATTCGCGGCGCAGCATCGGCACGCTGGAAAACCTGCCGGTGCCGACGGCGCTGGGCGGCACCGTGCCGCTGAAGGTGGTCGCCGATATCAGCTTCGGCACCGGTGCCACGCTGATCCGCCGCTACAACCAGCAGCGCCGCATCCTGATCGGCGCCGATCTGGCGCCGGGTCTGGTCAGCGGCGATGCCATGCCCAAGATCAACAATCTGCCGACGATGAAGAACCTGCCGGCGGGCGTTGAAAAGGTGCAGCTGGGCCAGGACAAGTGGCAGCTCGAATTGCTGGTCAACTTCGTCATCGCCGTCATCGCTGGCGTGCTGCTGGTGTTCGCGGTGCTGGTGCTGCTCTACAAGCGGGTGCTGCCGCCGTTCGTCAACATGGGCTCGCTGCTGCTGGCGCCGCTGGGCGGGGGCATCGCCCTGCACATCGCCGGCATGGCGATCTCGATGCCGGTGTTCATCGGGCTGCTGATGCTGCTCGGCATCGTCGCCAAGAACTCCATCCTGCTCGTCGACATGGCGATCGAGGAGATGTCGCACGGGGCCGAGCGCACCGCCGCCATCCTCGAGGCCGGGCACAAGCGCGTGCAGCCGATCATCATGACGACGGTCGCCATGGTCGCCGGCATGCTGCCGATCGCCCTGTCGCTGGGCGGCGATGCCAGCTTCCGCGCCCCGATGGGCGTGGTCGTCATCGGTGGCCTGCTGATGTCGACGGCGCTGACCCTGGTCATCGTGCCGGCCAGCTTCAGCCTCGCCGTCGGTGCCGAAGAATGGCTGGCGCCGCGCATGAAGCGCTGGTTCACCAACAACGAAGGCGCTAAACGCAGCGGTAGCGGCACCAAACCGGCGCCGCAGCCGGCGGAGTAAGCCTGACCTGAAACTGTTGCGGCCTTTCGAACTGCCGGCAACGCCGTTTCACCAGATGCGTCTGGTGGCGACGTTGCTGCTTTTCGCCATGGCCGCGCTGTTCGCCGCCACGCTGGCGTTCCATGGCCTGCATCCGGCGCTGCCCTGGGTGCAGGCCTTTGCCGAAGCGGCGATGGTCGGCGGCCTCGCCGACTGGTTCGCCGTCACCGCGCTGTTCCGCCACCCGCTCGGCCTGCCGATCCCGCACACCGCCATCATCCCGGCCAACAAGGATCGTATCGGCGACAGCCTGGCGACCTTCCTCAAGGACAATTTCCTTACCCCCGCCATCGTCGCCCGCCGGCTGGAGGAGGTCGACATCGCCGCCGTCGCCGCGCGCTGGCTGGTCGCCGACCGCACCCCGGCGCCCGGACGCCGCCGCGGCTGGGGCCCGCTGATCGCGCGATTGATCGAAGCGCTGGACCAGAAGGTGATCGGCGATCTGGTGCGTGAGGCGGCGACCCGGCGGCTGCGCGATCTCGCCCTGTCCCCGATCATCGCCGATGCCATCGACACCACGCTCGACAAGCGCCGCCACGAGCCGCTGATCGAAACCGCGATCTTGTGGAGCCTGCGCACCCTCGAAGACCAGGAATCGATGATTCGCGGCATGGTCGCCGAGCGCACCAACTGGTTGCTGAAACTCGTCGCCGTCGATGAACAGGTCTCGACCTCGCTGATCGACGGCATCCGCAAGCTGCTCGGCGAAATGGCCCGCGATGCCAACCACCCGCTGCGCCGCCGCATCGGCGAGGCGCTGCGCGTCTATGCCTTCGACCTGCGCCATTTCCCGGCGACCCAGGCCGGCATCGAATCGTTCAAATCCGACCTCATCGAAAACCCCGCCATGGGCCATTGGCTGGAAGGGCTGTGGGACAGCGCCCGCGGTGGCCTCGTCACCAGCCTGACCAACCCCGCCGCCACCCCCGGCGCGCTCAGCGTCGCCATGAAGGCGCTGGGCGAGCGCCTGGCAGCCGATGCGCCACTGCGCGCCGCCATAAACCTGCACCTGCGCCGCGCCGCCGTCGGCCTGACCAGCGACTATGGCGACGATATCGTCAGCCTCGTGTCCACCACCGTCCGCGGCTGGGACGCCAGCACCGTCACCGAGAAACTGGAAACCGCCGTCGGCCGCGACCTGCAGTTCATCCGCATCAACGGCACGGTGATCGGTGGAACGGTCGGCGTTGTGATCCACGCGGCGACGCTGTTGCTGTAATCTCTCCCTCCCCGCAAGGGGGAGGGAGGCTGATCGCGTCCCAGCCCCTTAGTGCGGCCGGCCGAAATCCGGAGAATCCGTGTCCTGGCCTTCATCGATGATCGAGCGGCGGATGGCACGGGTGCGGGTGAACAAGGCTTCCAGCGTATCGCCTTCGCCCCAGCGGATGGCGCGCTGCAGGGCAACCAGGTCTTCGGTGAAGCGGCCGAGGGTTTCCAGCACGGCTTCGCGATTGTTGAGGAAGACGTCGCGCCACATCACGGGGTCGCTGGCGGCGATGCGGGTGAAGTCGCGGAAGCCGCCGGCGGAATATTTGATGACCTCGCCGCGGGTGACGGTTTCAAGGTCGGAGGCGGTGCCGACGATCGAATAGGCGATGAGGTGGGGGAGATGGCTGGTGACGGCGAGCACCCGGTCATGGTGCTGCGCGTCCATTACCTCGACCCTGGCACCCAGCGCCCGCCAGAAATCGCCGAGCCGGGCAACCTGCCATTCGGGTGCGTCGGCGGCGGGGGTCAGGATGCACCAGCGGTCGTAGAACAGCGTGGCGAAGCCCGCGTCCGGCCCGGATTTCTCGGTGCCGGCGACCGGGTGCGCCGGTATGACCAGCACGCCGGGCAGGGCGGCGCCGAGATCGGCCAGCACGCGGGCCTTCACCGAGCCGACGTCGGAGACGATGACGCCCGGTGCCAGATCGCCGGCGATTTCGGCGGCGACCGCGCCCATGGCGCCGACCGGCACGGCGAGGATGACGAGATCGGCATCGACAACGGCGGCACCGGCGTTGTCGGTGACATCATCGGCGAGATCGAGCGCCTGCACGCGGGCGCGCACATCGGCATCGCCGTCGCTGACCGTCAGCCGCACGGTCGGCATGTCGGCGCGGATGGCACGGGCGAGTGACGACCCGATCAGCCCCATGCCGATGATGGCGACGCGGGAGAAGGGCAGCATTACGGCACGACGCTTTCGACGAAGCGCCGCAGCGCGGCGGCGGCGGCGCGGGTTTCGGCTTCCGTGCCCACCGAAATGCGGATGCAGCGCGGCATCGCCTGCACGGCGAGATAACGGGCGATGATGCCATCGGCGAGCAGTGCGGCATTGGCGGCGGCGGCATTGGCCGGGCCGTCTTCGGGAAACTCGACCAGCACGAAATTGGCGGCGGACGGAATGGCGCGCAGCCCGGCATTGCCCAGCGCATTGACCTCGCCGGCCAGCCAGCGCCGCCAGGTCAGCGTGTGCGTCCGCGTCTTTTCCACCCAATCCTCATCGGCGAGTGCGGCGATGGCGCCGGCCTGGCCGGTGGCCGGCACGTTGAACGGCGCCCGGATGCGGTGCATCGCATCGATCAGCGCCGGCTGGGCATAGCCCCAGCCGATGCGCTGGGCGGCGAGGCCATAGATTTTCGAAAAGGTGCGCAGCGCCACGACATTGGCATGGGTATCGGCGAGCGCCAGCCCATCCTCATACTCGCCTTCGGCAAATTCGGCATAGGCGGCATCGAGCGCGAAAACGCAGGTCGGCGGCAGCCCGGCGTGCAGGCGGCGGACCTCCGCGGCCGGAATCAGCGTGCCGGTCGGGTTGTTGGGGTTGGCGAGGAACACGACTCGCGTGCGCGGCGTGACGGCGGCGAGCACCGCATCGACATCGCAGGTATAGTCCACATCCGGCGCCACCACCGGCGTCGCACCGACGCGGCGGGCGGCGATGTCGTACACCGCAAAGCCGTGGCGGACGTAGAGGATCTCGTCGCCCGGTCCGGCAAAGGCGCCGGCGACGAGGTGGATGAGTTCATCGGAGCCGGTGCCGCAGATGATGCGATCGGCGTCGATGCCGTGCCGCGCCGCCAGCGCCTGGCGCAGCGCGGTGGCGGCGGGATCGGGATAGAGATGGCTGTGGCCGAGCACTTCGGTCATCGCCGCGACGGCGTGCGGCGACGGCCCGAACGGGTTTTCGTTCGACGAGAGTTTCGCCACCACCGGCCGGTCGCCGAGCGCGGCCTTGCCCGGCACATAGGCGTGGATGGACTCAACCCAGGGCTTCATGGCGGGGGCGGGGGCGGTTGTCGTCGTCATGGCGCTGCCTCTACGGCCTTTGCCGCCCCTGCGAAAGGGGCTGACGCGCGGCGTGGCGCCCGCTATGGCAGCGGCCATGCCGGTGCTGCGCCGCCACCCCTTGCTGATCCTGCCGCTGCTGCTGCTGGCACTGTGGCTGCGCGCGCTGACGCCGGCGGGCTGGATGCCGGTGTTTGCCGGCGATGGCGTGGTGATGACGCTGTGCAGCGACGCCGGCGGCACCATCCGGCAGGTCGACGCCGGCCATGATGGCAAATCGGCACCCGAACAGCCCTGCGCCTTTGCCGGGCTGGCGCCGCTGGCGCTGGCCGATGCACCGGCGCTGCTGCCGCCGGTCGCCGTTGTTGCCACCGCCGCGGCCACCATCACTCGCGCCGCCTTGCGCCTGTCGCCGCTGCGCCACCAGCGCCCGCCCGCCCAGGGGCCCCCCGCTCTCCCGCACCGCTGAACCCCCTTGTTCGCATCGCCGGGCCGCGCCCGGCTGCTGGAGTTTTCCCATGTCCGAATCTGCACCCCCCGCTGCGGCGGCGGTCTGGCGCACGTTGTGGCGCTGGCATTTCTATGCCGGGCTGTTGTCCGTGCCCTTCATCCTCATCCTGTCGATCACCGGCGCGCTCTATCTGTTCAAGGGCGATTACGAGCATTGGGAGGAGCGGCATTGGCGCGCTCTCCCCGCCGTCGCCGCCCCGGTCGATGCCGATGCGCAACTGGCCGCGGCGCTGGCCCGCCACCCCGGCGCGACGCTGAAGGGCTATCGCCTGCCCCAGGCCGGCAATGATGCCGCCATCATCGATATCGAGACGCCGACCGGCCCGCGCCAGATCGTCGTGTCGCCCTTCGGTGGCGCAGTGCTCGCCGACATGGCCCCCGATGATCGCCTGATGACTTGGCTGCGCGAACTGCACGGCCAGCTGCTGAACGGTCGCAGCGGCGGTTGGTTGGTCGAGCTGGTCGGCAGCTGGGCCTTCGTCATGGTGCTGACCGGCCTCTATCTATGGTGGCCGCGCGGCCGCAGCGGTGCGGCGGGCGTCTTTTGGCCAAGGCTAAGGAGCGGCCGGCGGCTGTTCTGGCGCGATCTGCACGCCGTCACCGGCATCTGGGTCAGCGGGCTGGCGCTGGTGCTGCTGCTGTCGGCGCTGCCCTGGACGGGCGTGTGGGGCAACGCCTTTCGCATCGCCAAATCGGTCGCCGGCGTCGATGTCCGCAAGCAGGATTGGGCCACCGGTGCGACCGGCCATGAAGGTCATGCCATGGCCGGCATGGCGCATGACCGCATGGCGATGGGGCCAGTGACCCTGGCACGGATGGCAGCCACCGCGCGGCCATTGGCCTTGACCCCGCCGGTGATGATCGTGCCGCCCGGCGTGGTGCCGCCCGGCCGCCGCGAACCCGCACCGGACTGGATCATCCGCGCCGAGCCGCAGGACCGCACCCAGGTGGTGACACTGACCTATGACGCCGGCACCGGCGCGCTGAAATCCCGCCGCGATTTCAACGACAAGCCCGGCATCGACAGACTCGTCAACTATGGCATCTCCTGGCACGAAGGCGTGCTGTTCGGCCGGATCAACCAGGCCATCGGCGTGCTCACCGCGCTGGGCATGGGCCTGCTCGCCGCCTCGTCGCTGCTGCTGTGGTGGCGACGCCGGCCGGATGGCGTGCTGGGCGCGCCGCCGGTCGGCCTGCCGCCGGCGCGGCTGCGCGGCGCCATGCTGCTGCTCTGCCTCATGGCCTTGCTGTTGCCGCTGCTCGGCGTCTCGCTGCTCGTCGTCGCGCTGCTCGAATCGCTGCTGCTCCGCCGCATTGCCCCGGTGGCGCGCTGGCTCGGTCTGCGCACTGCGACCGTCGCCGCAACATAAGTGTAACAGAAACCCACTACCGCTCGCCGCAACGGTTCGCAATTCGGGCCGTTGCGGCGCAGGCGCTTCCGGACTATCGGAAACGCACGGCGCACGGGCGAGAGCCGTGGAGATTTTATGGCGGGCATAGAGGCCGGGGCATTGGCACCGGCCGATCAGTTCGGGACAGGGACGAGCACAGCTTCTTCCCGGCCCGATCTCGATTCGGGGCCCGGCAGGCTGGCCATTGCCGTGTTTCTCATCGCGCTTGCCGGCGGCATCGTCACGCTGTTCTGGTTCCTCAACCGCGACATCAGCGCCGCACATGTGCCGGCGCTGGCCACCGGTGCGGTGCTGCTGCTCGGCCTCGCGCTGGTCATCGCGCTCGGCTTCGAATTCGTGAACGGCTTCCACGACACCGCCAATGCGGTGGCGACGGTCATCTATACCCATGCGCTGCCGCCGACGCTGGCGGTGGTCTGGGCCGGGGTGTGGAACTTCCTCGGCGTGCTGTTCGCCTCTGGCGCCGTCGCCTATGGCATCATCCAGTTGCTGCCGGTGGAGCTGATCCTGCAGGCCGGGCAGGGCCAGGGCTTTGCCATGGTGTTCGCGCTGCTGATCGCCGCCATCGTCTGGAATCTCGGCACCTGGTTCCTGGGGCTGCCGTCCTCCTCCTCGCACACGCTGATCGGCTCCATCCTCGGCGTCGGCATCGCCAACCAGCTGATGCACTATGCCAGCGGCACCTCCGGCGTCGATTGGGGCAAGGCGCAGGAGATCGGGCTGTCGCTGCTCATTTCGCCGCTGCTCGGCTTCGTCATCGCCGGCGCGCTGCTGTTGTTGCTAAAGCGCGTCGTGAAGGTGCCGGCGCTCTACCAGGAACCGGTGGGCAAGGCACCGCCGCCGTTCTGGATCCGCTGCCTGCTCATCCTCACCTGCACGCTCGTGTCGTTCTTCCACGGCTCGAATGACGGGCAAAAGGGCATGGGCCTCGTCATGCTCATCCTCATCGGCGCGGTGCCGGCGGCCTATGCCATCAACCGCGACATTCCCGATGCCCAGTTCATCGCCTTTGCCCAATCGGCAACCCAGGCGGAACGCGCGCTGCTGCACCAGTCCCACGGCGTCGCCATTCCCGCCAATCCGCGCGACACCGTCACGCATTATCTGCAGGACCGGCAGCTGACGCCGGACACCGTGCCGGCACTGGCCGGCATGATCGGCGGCATCGGCCGCGATATCCGCCAGTACGGTGCCGTTGCCGCCGTGCCGGCGGACAAGACCGCGGCGCTGCGCGGTGACATGTACATCACCTCCGAAGCGCTGCGCGTGCTGATGAAGGGCCCGCTGAAGCTCGATGGCGCCGACAAGGCCGCGGTCGATGGCTTCAAAAAGGGTATCGACGGCGCCACCCGCTTCATCCCCACCTGGGTCAAGATCGTCATCGCCATCGCGCTCGGCCTCGGCACCATGGTCGGCTGGAAACGCATCGTCGTGACGGTGGGTGAAAAGATCGGCAAGGCGCATCTGACCTATGCACAAGGTGCGTCCGCCGAACTGACCACCGCCGCGATGATCGGCGTCGCCGACGGCCTCGGCCTCCCTGTCTCCACCACCCATGTCCTGTCCTCGGGCGTCGCCGGCACGATGGCCGCCAACGGCTCCGGCGTGCAGATGGGCACTATCCGCGCGCTGGCCACCGCCTGGGCGCTGACGCTGCCGGCGTCGATGGCGATTTCGGGCGTGCTGTTCTGGCTGTTCAGCCAGCTTGCGTGAGGCTGGGTAGGTAAGAGTGCCTCCGGCGGCTGGGGCCTTGGCCCCAGACCCCATTTGTGTGTTGACTCCTGATATTGGCAAAGGCTGCTTCCGACCCACAATCAGTCGTTCCCCGGAGGCTGGCGGAATGTCTGCTGTCGGCAGAAGCTGCCATCAAACTTGGAATATATTCAGGGCACAGCGCTGTTCTTAAAAACGTGGCCATCCTTCATGATGACGAGGAAGTTGCGTGCCGGGTTGGCAACAAGGCTGATGTCACGGGTGGGATCACCATCGACGAGCAACAAGTCCGCGAGCGCGCCTGCTTCGACGACGCCAAGCTTTCCCGGATAGGGATTGCGAGGCCCCGACAAGGCCAGCAATTCGGCGTTGTCGTGCGTCACCATCTTCAGGATTTCGGTCGGCGTAAACCAGCGGGTCAATTTCGTCATGTCACGACCCTGGTTCACATTCTGCGCGGCGTTGAACAGAAAATCGGTGCCCCACGCCAGCTTGACGTTGTACTTCCTCGCCCATTTGTAGGCCGCATCGGTGCCGTCAACGACCTGCTGTTTCTTGACCCTGACGTTCTCGGGCGCGGCGGCAGGTGCGGGATCGAGGACTTGCAGGCTGAGCCAGATGCCCTTGTCCGCAAGCAGCTTGATCGTCGCTTCATCGAGCAGCTGGCCATGTTCGATACACTTGACCCCGGCATCGATCGCCCGGCGCACCGACCGGACATTATAGGCGTGGACGGTGACATAGGTGTTCCAGTCATCCGCTGCCTCGACCGCGGCCTTGATCTCGTCGAGCGTGTACTGGCTGGTATCGAGCGGATCATAGGCGGTCGCGGCGCCACCACCGGCCATCACCTTGATCTGGCTGGCGCCATCCCGCAGATTCTCGCGCGTGGCGCGCAACACCTCGTCACGGCCATCGGCGATATAGTTGACACCCAGCAGTTCGCCCCGAGAAACCTCACCGAAAAAGTGACGTGACCGTTCCTGCGGCATTCGGCTGTCGCCATGGCCAGACGTTTGCGAAATCATCGCGCCCGATGGCCAGATGCGCGGACCCTTGTAGACTCCCTTGTCGATCCCGAGCTTGATCGGGATCACCGGGCCGCCCATGTCGCGCACCGCGGTGAAGCCGCGCATCAGCATCGCTTCTGCTTCCTTGGCACCGCGCGCCTCAACAACCGCCGGGGTCAGCGCCGGGTCGGCAATCTCGGCTTGTCCGACGACCGAGAGCGGGATGTGGACATGATTGTCGATCAGCCCCGGCATCAGCGTCCGGCCCTTGCCGTCGATGGTCTTGGCAGCACCGCCGGGACGCACGTCGGCGCCGATGGCCGCTATGATATTGCCACGCACGAGCACATTGGTCGGTGCCGACAAGGGGCCGCCCGCGCCGTCGAAAACCCGAACATTTCGGAACAGGGTTTCCGCCGGCTGCGGTGCGGCCGGCTGTGCGGTGAGGCTGGCACTGGCGAGCAACACCAAGGCGGCTAGGGCGATCTTCAGTGGCATACGGCCGCTTCCTCTATTCAAGCCGATCATGGCACCCCTGGCTTTGGCTGCCCAATCGCTGTTGGCCCGAACCGGGTCACAAGGTAGAAGCATGCGACAGGGGAACAGCCATCACTGACGCCGCCGAAACAACAAGCCTTGTGCTGCGCCGGGACCGGTTGGAGGCGCTTGCACGACCGGCCGCCTATCGCATGACCAACAGCTTCCTTCGCCAGCATGACGTTTACACAAGACACCTTGGCATGCGTCCGAACAAGTTGCTGGTCTATCTGGTCATCGTAGTCGCCACCGTGCAGCGGCTGATGCGCGGTGGATTGCCACCGCACTGGCTGGGCACGACGCGGATGAATCGCAGCATCGTCGGCTTTATCTCGCGGCGCGGGATCGCCGGGGCAACGGGCCTGCCGCGCGAGAATGTTCGCCGACTGGTGGAGGAACTGGCCGCGGAGGACAGGCTGATCTTCGGCCCGCGCGGCAGCGTCGCCAACAAGGGCGGCGTCATGGAGCGGCCGGAAACCATGCCGATCCTTGTCGAGATGGTGCAGGAGATCGCGGCGTCTGCCGAGTTGTTGATCAGGTTAGGCATCCTTGAACTGACGCAGGCCAGCAGCTCTGAGGGCTGATCACCGCCGCGCTGCATTAACTTGGACAACTGCCCTAACGTCAGCCTTCGAATAATGCCGCCATTCAGCGATCACGCCAGGAATGACGGCTACGTCCCGGAATCGGTCATTGGTCCGAGTCCTACAAATATCTCCCGGTGTGACGCCCACCGCGCCCCCGTGACAACCGCCCCCGAAATCACTAACCGCCCTTTATGGCCACGCACGCCCTTGACCCCACCGACACCCGTTTCGGGCTGGATCGGCGCGTCATGCTGCCGGGGCCGTTCGCTCTTGCTTCGGGGCAGAGCCTGGCGGCGCTGGAGATCGGCTACGAGACCTATGGCACCCTCAACGCCGACGCCAGCAACGCCATCCTCGTCTGCCATGCGCTGACCGGGGACCAGCATGTTGCCAGCGTGCACCCGCGCACCGGCAAGCCGGGCTGGTGGGCGCGGCTGGTCGGGCCGGGCTTGCCGATCGATCCGGCGCGGCATTTCATCGTCTGCGCCAATGTGCTGGGCGGGTGCAGCGGCACTTCGGGGCCGGGCAGCATCGATCCGGCGACCGGGCGGCGCTATGCCATGGCATTTCCGGTCATCACCATCCGCGACATGGTGAATGTACAAGCCCGCTTGCTCGATCATCTCGGCGTCGGGGTGCTGCAGGCGGTGGTCGGTGGCTCGATGGGCGGCATGCAGGCGCTCGACTGGGCGGCGGCGCATCCGGCGCGGGTGCGCAACGTCATCGCCGTCGCCAGCGCGGCGCGCCATTCGGCGCAGAACATCGCCTTTCACGAGGTCGGGCGCCAGGCGATCATGGCCGATCCGATGTGGCAGGGCGGCGATTATGCCGAGGACAAGCCGCCGGCCGCCGGCCTCGCCGTGGCGCGCATGGCGGCGCACATCACCTATCTGTCGGAGGAAGGGCTGACCGCCAAGTTCGGGCGGCGGCTGCAGAATCGCGACACATTGGGCTTCGGCTTCGATGCCGAATTCCAGGTCGAATCCTATCTGCGCCACCAGGGCCTGGCCTTTGTCGAGCGCTTCGACGCCAATTCCTATCTCTACATCACCCGCGCGCTCGATTATTTCGATCTGGCGGCGGCGCATGGCGGCCAGCTGGCCGCGGCGTTTGCGGGCACCAAGACGCGCTTTGCCATCATCAGCTTCAACAGCGACTGGCTGTACCCGACGGCGGAATCGCGCCGCATCGTCCGCGCGCTCAATGCCGCCGGCGCCGCGGTCAGCTTCGTCGAGCTGGAAAGCCCGTTCGGCCATGATGCGTTTCTGCTCGAAGCGCCGGAAATGAACCGCGTCGTCGATGGGTTCCTGAGGGCAGGGGCGTGACACTCCGCGCCGATCTCGCCGCCATTGCCGATGCCGTGCCGCCGGGCGCGCGCGTGCTCGATATCGGCTGCGGCGATGGTGCGCTGCTGGCCTATCTGCGCGATAGCAAGGGCGTGGACGCGCGTGGCATCGATGTGTCGGCGGCCAATGTCGCCGGCGCGGTGGCGCGCGGCCTGTCGGTGGTGCAGGGCGATGCCGATGCCGATCTGGCGGATTATCCCGATGCCGCGTTCGACATGGTGATCCTGTCCGACACGCTGCAGGCGATGCAGCGGCCGGCGGCGGTGCTGGCGGAACTGGTGCGCATCGGCCGCCGCGGTGTCGTCAGCTTCCCCAATTTCGGCCATTGGCGGGTGCGGGCGGCGCTGGCCTTTGGCGGCCACATGCCGGTGACGAAATCGCTGCCGGTCAGCTGGCACGAAACGCCCAACATCCATTTCTGCACCATCGACGATTTCCGCGCGCTGGCGGCGGAGCTGGGCCTGCGTGTCGAAAGCGCCGCCTTCCTCTCCGGCGGTGTCCGGCGCGGGCCAGCGCTCGCCAACCTCCTCGCCGAACAGGCGGTGTTCGTGCTGGCGCGCTGATGGACCCGGAACTCGCCCGCTTCCTGCGCGAGGAACTCGGCCATGGCGTCGCCGCCGGCGGCAGCTGGACATTCACCGGGCCGCTCTGGCTGTGGCGCGGCAAGGCCAAGGACGGCACGGCCTCGACCATGGCCTGGCATTTCATCACCATCGACGGCACCGTTGCTGACGAAATCCGCGCCGCCGCGCCGGGTCGCAGCGCTGCCTGGGGCTCGGTCTATGTCGAGGCGCGCATCGGCGGCACCGCCTGGAAGACCTCGGTGTTCCCCAGCAAGGATGTCGCCGGCTATCTGCTGCCGGTGAAGGCGGCGGTGCGCAAGGCGGAGCGGCTGGTCGAGGGTGATAGCGTGACGGTGGAATTGACGGTTTAGCTCGCCAAGATTTCCCGCGTAGCTGGCACTTGTTCGTGCGTGACTTGCCAAAGCGCCCTGTCATGTTCGCCTTGCGGTTGTTCTGTTCTCGTTCAATGAGTGACGGGTTATAAGAAAGTGTTGTGGTGACTGTTCTTCATGCATCAGCAGTCTCTATCGGATTTCACGGTGACGACCTCGTTCCGGAAGAAATCAGCGCGGCACTCGGTGCTGAACCTACATTCGGTCTGCGCAAGGGTGCTTTTTGGCGAACAGCAACCGGAGAGGAGAAGTTGGCTCGCCAAGGGTCATGGCGCATCAAGGCGGAGTGCTGCCAGCCGGGCAACCTCGATGGCCAAATCAACAGTCTGCTCGATAAGCTTTCTGGCGACCTTTATGCTTGGCGGACATATTCAACGCTGTATCGCGGGCGAGCCTTTTGCGGCTTGTTCCTTGAGGGCTGGAACGAAGGTCTAACTTTGCAACCTGAAACGCTTGTTCGGCTCGGCGAACGTGGGCTTTGCATCGACTTCGAGATCTACGGTCGAGACGAACTCGTATGAAAGTGGGCAACTTGGTGAGCCGCACCCCAGTTACCAACTGGATTACAATGTTCTCGAACAGGCTTTGTCGTCCCCCCACGCGGCGCATCACCACGCTTCCCGTCGCGCCCCGTGACCTGCTAGGACGCCCGCATGTTAGCTCGCCGGTTTCTCTGGATCATCGCCATCATCATCATGCTGGTCATCGCCGCGGCGGTGACCTACCGGCTGGCCGGTGACCGGCTGATCCGCGCCGCGCTGACGCCGAGCGTCGCGTTCGAGGCGCCTGCCGGCGGCGTGCCTGACTATGCGCTCCCCGCCAACTGGGCGGCGCGGCCCGACTTGCCCAAGGACCCGGCGCGCTGGGCGCCGCAGGGCTATGCCGCCGCGCCGCGCCCCGGCGTTGCGGTCTTTTATGTGCTGCCCACCGGCGTCTTCGACCGCAACCATTGGAACGCCCGCCTTGACGATGCGGAGGTCAACACGCGGCTGGACATGTTCCTGCGCTTCCAGGCCAGCATCTTCAACGGTGTCGCCGCGGTCTGGGCGCCGCGCTATCGCCAGGCCACCTTCGGCAGCTTCCTCACCGACAAGCCCGAGGCACAGCGCGCGCTCGACCTTGCCTATGGCGATGTGCTGGCGGCGTTCGATGCGTTCGTGGCGGCCCAGCCCGCCGATCGGCCGATCATCCTCGCCGGCCACAGCCAGGGCTCGCTGCACCTGTTGCGGCTGCTGAAGGAACGCGTTGCCGGCCAGCCGCTCGCCCGCCGCATCATCGCCGTCTATGCCGCCGGCTGGCCGATCTCGCTGACCGCCGATCTGCCGGCGCTGGGCGTGCCGGCCTGCGCCGATGCCGACCAGACCGGCTGCATCCTCGGCTGGCAAAGCTTCGCGCGCCCGGCCGATTACAGCAGCGTGCGCGAAACCTTCGATCGCAGCACCGGCCTTACCGGCGCCCCGCGCCGCGGCACCGCCATCCTGTGCACCAACCCCTTGAGCGGCAGCAACGCCCGCACCGCCGTGCCGGCCAGCGCCAATCTCGGCTCGTTGCTGCCCGATGCCGATTTCCAGGGCGGCACGCTGATCGCCAAGGGCATCGGCGCGCAATGCCTGGCCAGCGGCATCACCGATATCGGCGATCCGCCCGGCGGCTATGCCGCCTATGTGCTGCCCGGCAACAATTACCACGTCTATGACTATCCGCTGTTCTGGGCCAATCTGCGCGCCGATGTCGAACGCCGCGTTTCGACCTTTGGCGCGCCCGTGGCCACGCACGCGAGCGTCGATTGATCGTCACGCTCGCCGAATTTGCCGCCGCGCTGCCCGATGGCGGCCGGCTCGCCGGGCTGGACGCCGGCACCAAGACCATCGGCCTTGCCACTTGCGATGCCGGCTGGAGCTTTGCCAGCGCCCATTCGACCATCGCCCGCGTCAAGTTCAGTGCCGATCTGGCGCAACTGCGCGCCTTCATCGCCGCCGAACGCATCAAGGGGCTGGTGCTCGGCCTGCCACTCAACATGGACGGCAGCGACAGCCCACGCACCCAGTCGGTGCGCCAGCTGGCGAAGAACCTCGCCGTCCTCGACCTGCCGCTGATGCTCTGGGACGAACGCTGGAGCACGCAAGCCGTCGAACGCGCCATGATCGCCGAAGACCTCTCGCGCAAGACCCGCGCCGAACGGGTGGACCGGCTGGCGGCGGCGTACATCCTGCAAGGCGCCATCGATGCGCTGACGCGGCTGCCGTTGTGACTCCCTCCCCCCCTGCGGGGAGGGCGACTCGGCGCCAGCCGAGCGGGGTGGGGGTTCCCGCCTGTTGCCACCTAAGGCGTTACCCCCACCCCGCGCGCTTCGCGAGTCGCCCTCCCCGCAAGGGGGAGGGAGTGAAGATGCCCTCCGTAACCTGTTGCCGCAGCCCGGCGAACAGGTCTTCACAAATCACGCTGCTGCTTCACATTGGGCGCCACGCAGAAAAGATTTGGGAAGGACGACCATGACGACCCGCGACCTCAGCCCCGCCCAGCATGCCGTGCTGCGCGAACACGCCACCGAACGGCCGTTCACCAGCCCGCTCAACGATGAAAAGCGCCCCGGCGCATTCCACTGCGCCGGGTGCGGGGCGCTGCTCTATGTTTCGGAAACCAAATACAACAGCGGTTCCGGCTGGCCGAGCTTCTACGATGCCGTGCCCGGCGCTGTTGCCACCACTACCGACACCAGCCATGGCATGACCCGCACCGAAGTGCATTGCGCGTCGTGCGAGGGCCATCTCGGCCATGTCTTCCCCGATGGCCCGCGCCCGACCGGGCTGCGCCATTGCATCAACGGACTGGCGCTGGAGTTTGTCGCGAAGGATTGAGGAGTGAAACTCCCTCCCCCCTGCGGGGAGGGCGACTCACCGAAGGTGAGCGGGGTGGGGGTTACGCCTGTGGGCACACGAGCAACCCCCACCCCGCTCGCTTCGCGAGTCGCACTCCCCGCAAGGGGGAGGGAGTTCGTCCTCTCACTCCGCCGGAAGGAACTCCGGCACCGACAGATAACGTTCGCCGGTGTCGTAATTGAACCCGAGCACCCGCGCGCCCGTGGGCAGTTCCGGCAGTTTCTGGGCGATGGCCTGCAGCGTGGCGCCGGACGAGATGCCGACCAGCATGCCTTCCTCGCGGGCGGCGCGCAGGGCCATGGCCTTGGCGGCGCCGGCGTCGACCTGGATGACGCCGTCGAGCAATTGCGTGTGGAGGTTGGCGGGGATGAAGCCGGCGCCGATGCCCTGGATGGGGTGCGGGCTGGGCTGGCCACCGGAAATGACCGGCGAAGCCTGGGGCTCGACGGCATAGATTTTCAGCTTGGGCCAGACCGGCTTCAGCGCTTCGGCGACGCCGGTGATATGGCCGCCCGTGCCGACGCCGGTGATGATGGCATCGATCGGCGTATCGGCGAAATCGGCAAGGATTTCCTGGGCGGTGGTGCGCACATGCACAGCGATATTGGCGGGGTTTTCGAACTGGCCGGGCATCCAGGCGCCGGGGGTTTCGGCAACGATTTCGGTGGCATGGGCGATGGCGCCCTTCATGCCTTTTTCCCGCGGGGTGAGGGCGAAGGTGGCGCCATAGGCCAGCATTAGCCGGCGGCGTTCCAGCGACATGGATTCGGGCATGACGAGGATGAGCTTGTAGCCCTTGACCGCGGCGACCATGGCGAGGCCGATGCCGGTGTTGCCGCTGGTCGGCTCGACGATGGTGCCGCCGGGCAGCAGGCTGCCATCGGCCTCGGCGGCCTCGATCATCGCCAGCGCGATGCGGTCCTTGATGCTGCCGCCGGGGTTGCTGCGTTCGGATTTGATCCAGACTTCGGCATCGGGGAACAGCCGGGACACGCGGACATGCGGCGTGTTGCCGATGGTGGCGAGGATCGATTGGGCCTTCATGCAGGGCGCTCCTTTGGCGAATGCGCGCAGATTAGCAGGGTCTAGGGCCGCGCGTCACCCGGCACATCATCCTCGGGCGCCACAAAGCGGTCGGCCAGCCGCAATTCCGGAAAGCCCCAGGCCCAGAGCCCTGTCACCATGACGGCGCCGACACCGCCGACGACCACGGCTTCGACCGGCCCCAGCCAGGCGGCAGTGACACCGCTTTCGAACTCGCCCAATTCGTTGCTGGCGGAAATGAAGAGGCCGGAGACGGCGGAGACCCGGCCGCGCATCGCATCGGGCGTGTGCAGCTGAATGAGCGAGGTGCGGACATAGACCGAGATCATGTCGGCGGCGCCGAGCACGACCAGCGCGCCCAGCGAGACGATCATCGATGTCGACAGGCCGAAGACGATGGTGGCGACGCCGAACAGGCCGACGCAGAGGAACATCACCGGGCCGACATTGCGGGTGAGCGGCCGGAACGCCAGCAGCAGCGCCGTCAGCGCCGCGCCCAGCGCCGGCGCGGCGCGCAGCGGGCCCAGCCCCTCGACCCCGACATGCAGGATATCGCGGGCATAGACCGGCAGCATGGCGGTGGCGCCGCCGAGCAGCACGGCGAACAGATCGAGGCTGATGGCGCCCAGCACGATGCGATTGTTGCGGACATAGCCCAGCCCTTCGACGAGGCTGCGCCACGGCGACAGGCCGGAGCGCGGCGGCAGCGGCACGCGGGTGATCAGGAACAGCATGAACAGCGCGCCGCCGAACATGCCGGCGCCGGCGATATAGGCGGTGGCCGGCGACACGGCATAGAGAAAGGCGCCGAGCGGCGGCCCGATCACCGAGCCGGACTGCCAGCTGATCGAATTGAGCGCGATGGCGGACGGCAGGATCTCGCGCGGCACCAGGTTGGGCGCCAGCGCCGACAGCGACGGCCCGGCAAAGGCGCGGCCGACGCCGAGCAGCGCGGCAATGACGAACAGCGCCGGGATGGTGATGGCATCCTCCAGCGCCAGCAGCCCAAGCACGCCGGCGCAGACCAATTCCAGCGCCAGCGCGGCGCGGGCGATGTAGCGGCGATCGACGCGATCGGCGATGACACCGACGACAAGGGCGAGGCTGAACAGCGGCAGGAACTGCACCAGCCCGACCATGCCGAGCAGGAACGCCGCCTCGCGCGGCGGCATGGTGGCGCGCGCCAGATCATAGACCTGCCAGCCGATGACGATGACCAGCATCATGCCGCCCATCGTCGCAAGCAGGCGCGACAGCCAGAAGGCACGGTAATTGGCGATCAGGAAGGGGGCGGGAATCGTGGCCACGAACGGGGTGTAGAGGCTGGGGCGGGCGAGGGGAACCCCGTGTGCATCGCGGCCAGATCGCGGTGGCGCGCGCGTCCCAAGGATCCCCGTCATGCTGAACTTGTTTGGCTTCGCCGGCCTTCGGCTCAGCATCCACCTTGTCAACGGGACAGGCTTTCGCGCGGCAGGATGGATGCTGAAACAAGTTCAGCATGACGAAGTAAAATGGTGGGGCCGGCGCTCTTACCCCACCACTTCCACGAAGCTGTCCAGCACCCGCTTCGCGCCCGCCGCAGCGAATTCGATTTCCAGCTTGTTGCCGTCGATGGCGGTGACGACACCGTTGCCGAATTTGGAATGGAACACCCGCGCGCCCACCGCCACATCGCTGCGGCCCTTCAACCCTACCGACACGGCGCTGGCGTGTGCATCGATCACCGGCCCGCGTGGTATTAACCGCGGAGAATCGGAGCGCATGGTGTTGCAAACACTGCACTGCTGCACAAAACACCGCTCTATGGTAATAATTAATGGCAATAAAATTTTTTGTATGGCAAACACGTAATATTTATGCGAACTAATCTCCGAGTTTAATTGAGGGTGCTCGCTAAACAGGAAATGCCTATGATTAAATTTCGTTTGTTCGTCGTATATGTCACGGCGGCCGGGTTGTTTGCGGTGATGCCTGCCGCCGCTGCTGTAAAGATCGCCAAATATTCGGGTATCGTCGCCAGTGGTTTTGACCAGACCGGCGTTTTCGCCGCGCCGGGGAGCGAACTCGCCGGCTATAGCTGGATCGCGACCTATACCTATGATAAGAAGTTGGGCGGCTATAATTATACGGATAATATCACCTACAGTACCAGCTATGGTGGACCGTACTATGGGGAGCCCGGGACGCCGATTATCTCGGCCTCAATCACCATAAACGGCGTGACTCGTTCGATCGCCGGTGCGTATGCGGGGAGTGTGACTACGGATAATTCTGATAATTATGTACAGCATATCGCCCAGGACGATGACTACAACAATAACATATATTCGAGTAGTTATATTTATAATTACGGTCGCGCTGTCGGCGCGCCGGTATCACTTAACCAGAATTTCGGACCAGTTGCCTTAGCGGTTGATTTTGACTATGGTTATATGGCGGTACATCGCTATAATACTGTGACAGGCGAAGTTTACGATTTCGCTGTTGCTGCTCTTGGCGGCAACACCGTCTATTCAGTCAGCAATGTGGTTCCTGAGCCGGCAAGCTGGGCGCTGATGATCGCCGGGTTCGGCCTAGTTGGCGCTGCTGCACGGCGGAACCGGCGCGTCGAGACGCGGCACGCCATCGCCTGATCCTGGTTGCAGTCGGATCGCATTGGAGCTGTCATACTTGGCTTGACCCGGGATGGCAGGACAGGTGGCCGGGAATCGGCTTCACCCCACCACTTCCACGAAGCTGTCCAGCACCCGCTTCGCGCCCGCCGCAGCGAAATCGATTTCCAGCTTGTTGCCGTCGATGGCGGTGACCACGCCATTGCCGAATTTGGAATGGAACACCCGCGCGCCCACCGCCACATCGCTGCGGCCCTTCAGCCCCACCGATACGGCGCTGGCGCGGGCATCGATCACCGGCCCGCGCGCCAGCGGCTGGAAACCGCCCTGCGCGGCGGCGCGTGACCAGCCCGGCCCGCGGCCGCTGCCGCGCGACACATCGCCGAACGGATCGCCGCCCATGCCGCTGCCATTGAGCGCGGCGCGCCACAGGCTGGGCCCGCCACTCATCGTCGACGAGACATCGACATGCGCCAGCGGCAGTTCCGAAATGAAGCGCGACGGGATCGCTGCCGTCCATTGGCCATAGATCTGGCGATTGGCGGCATGGATGATCGTGGCGCTCTTCTTCGCCCGCGTGATGCCGACATAGGCGAGCCGGCGTTCCTCCTCCAGTGCCTTCGATCCGCCTTCGTCGAGGGCGCGCTGGCTGGGGAACACACCTTCCTCCCAGCCGACGAGGAAGACATGGTCGAACTCCAGGCCCTTGGCCGCGTGCAGCGTCATCACCGCCAGCTTTTCGGCGGCGTCGGATGCGTCATTGTCCATGACGAGGCTGACATGCTCGAGAAAGGCGGTGAGCGAGGGATAATCCTCCATCGCCCGCGTCAGTTCGATGAGGTTTTCGATGCGGCCATCGGCTTCGGTGGATTTGTCGGCCTGCCACATGGCGATATAGCCCGATTCCTCCAGCACCAGCCGCGCCAGATCGGCGTGCGACAGCCCTTCCGCCGCCTCGCGCCAGCGCGCCAGATCGACGAGGAAGCCGCGCAGCGAGCGCCGCGCCGCCGGGGTCAGCTCGTCGGTCTCGACGATGGCGGCGGCGGCCTGCGACAGCGGCCGGTCCATGCTGCGCGCCAGCGCGTGCAGCCGGCCCATCGCCTTGTCGCCCAGCCCGCGCTTCGGCACATTGACGATGCGTTCGAAGGCGAGGCCGTCATTGGGCGAGGCGACGATGCGCAGATAGGCCAGCGCATCGCGGATTTCGGCGCGCTCGTAGAAGCGAAAGCCGCCGACGATCTTGTAGGGCAGGCCGATGCTGACGAAACGGTCTTCGAACGCCCGCGTCTGGAACTGTGCCCGTACCAGGATCGCCATGTCGTTCAATGACACGCCCTCGCGGCCCAGCTGCTCGGCCTTGTCGCCGACCAGCCGCGCTTCCTCCGGGCCGTCCCACACGCCGATGATCTTCACCGGGTCGCCGCTATTGGTTTCGGTGAACAGCGCCTTGCCGATGCGGCCCTTGTTATGCGCGATGAGGCCGTTGGCGGCGGCGAGGATCGGCGGGGTGGAGCGGTAATTCTGCTCCAGCTTCACCACTGTCGCGCCCGGAAAATCCTTCTCGAACTTCAATATGTTGGCGACTTCCGCGCCGCGCCAGCTGTAGATCGACTGGTCGTCGTCCCCCACACAGGCGATGTTGCGGCGCTCGGCCGCCAGCAGCGTCAGCCAGCGGTACTGGGCGATGTTGGTGTCCTGATATTCATCGACCAGGATATATTTGAAGCGCCGCCGCCAATCGCCCAGCACATCGGGGTGGGTGTCGAAAATCGTCAGCATATGCAGCAGCAGGTCGCCGAAATCCGCGGCGTTCAACGACACCAGCCGCTCCTGATAACGGGCATAAAGCTGCGCGCCGTTGCGGCCCTGCTCGCCGAAACTCATCGCCTCGCCGGGCGGCACATCGGCGGGGCGCTCGCCGCGGTTCTTCCAGCGGTCGATCATCCCGGCCAGCTGCTTCGATGGCCAGCGCTTTTCCTCCAGCCCCGCCTCGGCGATGACCTGCTTCAGCAACCGCAACTGGTCATCGGTGTCGAGGATGGTGAAATTGCTGTCCAGCCCGACAAGGCCGGCATGGCGGCGCAGCATCTTCGCCGCAATGGCGTGGAAGGTGCCCAAAAACGGCAAGCCCTCCGCCATGTCGCCGACCAGCATTTCCATGCGGTGGCGCATCTCGCGCGCCGCCTTGTTGGTGAAGGTGACGGCGAGAATTTCCGACGGCCAGGCCAGCCGACTGTAGAGGATATGCGCCAGCCGCGCCGTCAACGCCCGGGTCTTCCCCGTGCCGGCGCCGGCGAGGATCAGCACCGGGCCTTCCGTCGTCAGCACCGCCTGGCGCTGCGGCGCGTTGAGGCCGGCCAGCCAGGGCGGCAGATCGGTGGGAAGGGTGGCCATGGGTGAACAGGTAGAGAACAACAGCGGTTTTGCCAAGCGCTTCGCAGCGTCGCCCGGCTTGCGCTCATGCCGTACTGCCGCCATCGTGGGCGCCATGATCCTGCTCGCTGCTCTCCTCGCCGCCGCCACCCCGGCGCTTTCCCCTGGTGATATCGCCGCCGCCGCGCCGGCCAGCGCCTGGCGAGCGGTGGCGCCGGAAAATCTGCTGTTCGTCGAAACCCCGCGCGGCACCATGGCGATCGAGCTGGCGCCGGACTTTGCGCCGGCGCACATCGCCGCCATCCGCGCGCTGGTGATGGCCGGCCGCTTCGATGGCGGCGCCATCACGCGGGTGCAGGACAATTATGTCGTGCAATGGGCGGCGCGGCCGGGGCCGGACAAGGTGCTGACCTCCGGCGGGGCCGCCGCCGTCGCCGCGGGCAGCACGGCGACGCCGGGCGGTGTGGCGGTCGGCACCGGCCCCGGCGCGCCGCACCCGGCAACATTGCCGGCGGAATATGAACGGCCGGCGAAGGGCCTGACGATCACGCCGCTCGGCTCCGTCGATACCTATGCCCCCTCCGGCTTCGCCAAGGGCTGGCCGGTGGCGACGGACAAGCGCAGCGGCACCGCCTGGCTGGCGCATTGTTATGGCGCGGTCGGCGTCGGCCGCGACAATCCCCCCGATACCGGCGATGGCAGCGAGCTTTACGCCGTCATCGGCCATGGCCCGCGCCATCTCGATCGCAACATCACCCTTGTCGGCCGGGTCATCGATGGCATCGCCGATTTCTCCGCCCTGCCGCGCGGCACCGGGCCGCTGGGTTTCTACAAGACGCCGGGCGAACAGACGGGGCTGACCCGCGTGCGCTTCGCCACCGCCGCCGATCCGCGGTTCGAGGTGATGGACACGACGAGCAAGGCCTTTGCCGCCTATCTTGCCGCGCGCACCAACCGTACCGGCTTCTTCATCCGCCCGGCCGGCGCCACCGACCTGTGCAACGTGCAGGTGCCAGTGCGGCGGGTGACGCCGTGACGCCTATCGTGAAGCTGTTGCGCGCCGACGAATGGGCGGCGTTCCAGGCCAGCGGCGTCTTCCATGGCTCGCCCGATGATCGGCGCGACGGCTATATCCACATCTCCGCCCCCGACCAGGTCGCCGCCACCGCCGCCAAATGGTTCGCGGACGCCCCCGGCCTGATGGCGCTGACGCTGGATGCCGACGCGCTGGGCGTCGCGCTGCGCTGGGAACCGGCCCGCGGCGGCGTGCTGTTCCCGCACCTCTACCGCCCGCTGCGGCTCGACGAGGTGGTGAGCGCCACGGCCTTCAAGCCCTGACCCCCTCCCTCCCCCCTGCGGGGAGGGCGACTCGCGAAGCGAGCGGGGTGGGGGTTGCGCCTGTCGTTATCCGGTAGCAATTTGATATTCTGTCTCCAGAATTCCCTCTTGGAAGTGCCAGAAGAGCCTCGATCGCTATGCGAACCGATTGGTGGATCCCGGGTAAAGCCGTTGGCGAATTTATATTTGACGCTTTCCCGTCTGATTCAGGCGCGTTTCAGAAGAGGCACGTCATCGATCTGATCTCCAATGATCTGAACGGAAAAACGAATTATGATGCGATTGATGGAAGCTATACGTTGATCATGGACGAAGCAGGCATTTCATCTGTCTGTTTTTACAAGGAATTTTTCGTAAACGCGGAAAACATCATAGGCGCTTCGACCGAGCATGCACTTGAAGTGATCGGAAAACATCATGCAGATAGATCACTTGTAATTTCGTACGACAATTGGGTCGAAATAGAAGAGAATGTTGTTGTTCGTGACGTGGATATAGACGAGCTGTGTATTTTTCTTACAGAAAATGATGATGGGAAACTGATCAGCGTCAGTGTCTATGGCTAACTGAGCCGTTGGGAGCGCTATTGACGGCGCTGCGCTGGGAACCGGCGCGCGGCGGCGCGCTGTTCCCGCACCTCTACCGCCCGCTGCGGCTGGACGAGGTGGTGAGCGCGGTGGCGTTCGCGGGCTGACGTCCCCAATCCGCTTGACAATTTGATTTGCGCTTCCCAACATTTCCGTAAATTAATGCGCAAGGACATCATTGTCGGGGAACGCACATGATCGGGATGACGACACGGGCATTGACTGCGGTCTTGTTGGCCATCGCCACCGCATCATCTGCCAGCGCCGCCATGGTCACCGTTTCCGCCAATGCCGGCAACACCATCGGTGCCGGGCCGTTCACCTCCGGGCCCTACACCAGGCAGCACCAGATCCTGAACACGTTGCCGGTCACGGGCGGCGCGCCGGGCAGCCTGACGACCGTCATCAACGGCGTCTCGGTTGTCCAGCCCGGCAGCCCGAACACCCGCTTCGCGGTGGCGGTCGCGGAACCGCAGTCCAGCGCCAGCGCCTATGCCGATCTGCGCCAGGGCAAGATCGGCGCCTTTGCCGGGTCGACGCCATCGGGTTTTGCCTCGTCGAGCGCCAGCATCGCCGACACGCTCAACTTCACCATCGCCGGCGCCAATGCCGATACCGTCACCGCCTTGCGGTTTCGCATCAGTCTGCACGCCACCGCGCTCAGTGCCTATGGCCTCATGGGCTTCAGTGGCTATACATGGCTAGGCACGATCGGCAGCGGCAGCCCCTTCAATGTGCAACCGTCGGTGATCGCCCATCAAAGCTGGGTGGAAGGCACCACCCGGTATTTCGACCTGACCTATAATCTGCGCGGCGCCAATCCGGTGTTCGGTGCCGGTCTGGTGCTGGAAGCCATCGCCGGCGGCGGCGACACCTCGGACTTTTCCAACACGGCGCGCCTCCGCGTCCTCGCATCGCCGGGCGTGACCTACACCTCGCAATCCGGCCAGTTCCTCACCGCCGCCGGCGCGGTTCCCGAACCGGCCAGCTGGTCCCTGCTGATCCTCGGCTTCGGCCTGGTCGGCACCGCCGCGCGCCGCGGGCGGCTGGACGCGGTGGTGAGCGCCACGGCCTTCAAGCCCTGACCCTCCTCCCTCCCCCCTGCGGGGAGGGCGACTCGCGAAGCGAGCGGGGTGGGGGTTGCGCGTGTCGCTTTCTGGCGGCAACTTGCTATTCCGTCCCCAGAATTCCCTCTTGGAAGTGCCAGAAGAGCCTCGATCGCTATGCGAACCGATTGGTGGATCCCGGGTAAAGCCGTTGGCGAATTAATGTTTGGCGCTTTCCCGTCTGATTCAGGCGCATTTCAGAAAAGGCACGTCGTCGATCTGATCTCCAATGATCTGAACGGAAAAAAGAATTATGATGCGATTGATGGAAGCTATACGTTGATCATGGACGAAGCAGGCATTTCATCTGTCTGTTTTTACAAGGAATTTTTCGTAAACGCGGAAAACATCATAGGCGCTTCGACCGAGCATGCGCTTGAAGTGATCGGAAAACATCATGCTAATAGATCACTTGTAATTTCGTACGACAATTGGGTCGAAATAGAAGAGAATGTTGTTGCTCGTGACGTGGATATAGACGAGCTGTGTATTTTTCTTACAGAAAATGATGATCGGAAACTGATCAGCGTCAGTGTCTATGGCTAACTGAGCCGTTCGGAGCGCTATTGACGGCGCTGCGCTGGGAACCGGCCCGCGGCGGCGCGTTGTTCCCGCACCTCTACCGCCCGCTGCGGCTGGACGAGGTGGTGAGCGCCACGGCCTTCAAGCCCTGACCCCCTCCCTCCCCCCTGCGGGGAGGGCGACTCGCGCAGCGAGCGGGGTGGGGGTTGCGCGTGTCCCTCTCTGGAAACAACAATTTTGTTTTCTGTCTCCAGAATTGCTCTGGAGCCTACCCCGTGCGTTGTGGAATAAAAAGCCAGAGCTGCTGGCTCTAGGGCGCTACCGACCAGTCATTCGAGTTAAGTATGCTGGTCCCGGAATTCCTGCGGGCCTAAAGCAAACGCTGTTCTAGATTTTTGCAGATTAGATCAATTGTACCACCGTCAACCATTTCGATCGCAACCAACAGATTGCCACAGTATTCTTGAATGATCGGTATGCCCAAGGCCCTGGTCTCGTCGTTACTACACTCATAGCCAAACAGCCGAGTCCAGGATCGAAGGGCTTTTTGATCGTCAAGTACGCTGGGTTCAATCTCCCAAGCACTTAACTCCAACACTCCGACGGGGCTGCGAACGGCGTTCACGTACCATTTCTTTACGCCCTCAAAGGTTTGATGAACCGATTGCCTCTGGTCTCCCCTGTCAAGGACCATGGTCCAATTGGCGTGTTCAAGAGCCCATGCTACAAGCGTGTGATCATGAAGATCGTTCAGTTCGGAAATCAATTAAACCAACTCCTAATTATCGATATCAGACTTGGTCCGTTTAGCTTTGCCGAGAAGCCGAATCTGAACGAATTAAGTGCACTGTCGCCGTAATTCTGGCTCCGACGATGGCGGCGATAACTGGGTAATCATCGCCAGTCTCATCGAGACCGGCAAGCTCAACCACGTCGATCCGCTAGCTTGGCTCGCTGAAACCCTCGAGCGCCACGCTCGTTGACACTCGAGGCAGAATCTCGATCAGCTCATGCCCTGGAACTTCAATCCCTGAAGGGTCCCGGCACATCGCTTACGTTTCAATCCTCCTGCCAAAGCACTTCATATTCATCATTTGAAAACTCGCTTTGTCCCCAATATTGCTGATGCATTTTTATTGCTAAAGTTAGTGGCATATCAGCCCCAGATACAAACAATTCGGAACCATCCAAAAGAAGGAATAAAAGCGCAGACACCTCATTTTGCGATAAAGGAGAAGAAAAAGCGGTTATACCAGAAAGTTTTTTACTTATAAGCAATTTCTTTTGAAATGGCTCGACATGATCTAGAGCAATGAACAATTCTGAATGATTACTCCTGCCAAAAATGTTTGCCACTTCATTTGATATGATAATCATTGTTGAGTGAATATCGTTTATTATTAACGCCACCGCGTCGCCTTCTTGGGAAAGGTGCAAGCATATTTCGATATGTGACCCTATTTTTCTACAAATAATGTCCCGGTATTTCGAAAATTTAGTAATCGACTGTTCCATGAGGTTCAGGCCCATTTGCTGGAATATGTATTCGTAGTTTCGTGCCAGGCCTAAGCCGAATGCCACTTCCGCCAATTTGTGATCCAAGCTCCATTCAATCAGCTGGACCTGCAAGTCTACTCCGCCCATCTGTCAGCTTATCATAATCTTTTTAAAGCATCACTAGTACCTCCCTTGTCAGGGAATTCCGGGGACAGTGTACTCAACGCCCATTTAACTCTGAATGCCAACCCCCACCCCGCTCGGCTGGCGCCGAGTCGCCCTCCCCGCAGCGGGGAGGGAGGGGGTGGTCCTTGCTGCGGGTCAGGCGGCCTGGGCGGCCTTGGCGCGGTGGAAGCCGTCGCGGGTTTGCAGGCGGGTCCAGAGGGCGCGCAGGTGCGGGCCGACCTGATCGAGATGGCCCAGCGTTTCGGCGAAGAGCAGGGCGTAGCCGACCGAGATGTCGGCGACGGTGAAGCGGCCGGCGCAGAGCCAGTCGCGGCCGTCGGACAGCGTGGCTTCGGCGAGGGCGGTGCGGGCCAGGAACCATTTCAGATAGTCGGCGGCGACCTTGGGGTTGCGGTTTTCCGGCTTTTCGAGCGTCAGGTAGCGGAAGACGAGCGTCTGCGGAAAGGTCAGCGTCGCCTCGCCATGGTGCAGCCAGTTGAGCCAGGCGCCGAAGTCGGCCTCGTCGGGGGCCACGGCCAGCGTGCCGGCGCCGTGCTTCACCGCCAGATATTCGCAGATGGCGGCGCTTTCGGTCATCCTGGCCGGGCCATCCTCGAAATAGGGGATGGTGCCGAGCGGGTTGGTTGCGAGATAGTCGGGCTGGCGCCAGCGCGGCGGGAAGGGCAGCTTGACGAGGTCATAGGCCAGCCCCAATTCCTCCAGTGTCCATAGCACGCGGAAGGAGCGGGCCGGTGCCGACTTTCGTTGACGGCAGTCAACAACAAATACCGTTGTTCATCATCGCTTCACCGGCCCTGGGCAATGGGGCAGTTCTGACAGGATCATGGGTCGTACAATGGCAAACAGACTGAAATTGGCCGGTGGGATTGTGCTCGGGGCGCTGGGCGGCGTCGCGCTGGCGCTGGGCACCCAGGCGGTGAGCGGCAGCGGCAGCGTCGCGGCGCAGGTGCCGCCAATGGATACCACGCCGCTGGTGCGCGCCGTGCCGAGTTCGCAGGGCCAGGTTGCCCTGTCCTTTGCCCCCATCGTCAAGCAGACCGCGCCGGCGGTGGTCAATGTCTATACGGCGCGCGTCGATCGCACCCGGCCGGGCAGCATCGAGGAGTTCATGCGCCAGTTCGCCGGCGCCGGGCCGGCGCAGCCGCGCGTGCAGCAATCGCTGGGCTCCGGCGTCATCGTCGGTGCCGATGGCCTGATCGTCACCAACAATCATGTCGTCGCCGGGGCCGACCAGATCCTCGTCGCGCTCGCCGACCGCCGCGAATATCCGGCCAAGCTGGTGTTCGCCGATGCCCGGCTCGACCTGGCGTTGCTGAAGGTCGATACCAAGGGCGCGGCGCTGCCGGTGATCCGCATGGGCGACAGCGACCGTTCGGAAGTGGGCGACGTGACCATCGCCATCGGCAACCCCTTTGGCGTCGGCCAGACCGTCACCACCGGCATCGTCTCCGCCATCGCCCGCACCGGCATCGGCGTGTCGGACTGGCAGTTCTTCATCCAGACCGATGCCGCCATCAACCCCGGCAACTCGGGCGGCGCGCTGCTCGATGCGCAGGGGCGGCTGATCGGCATCAACACGGCGATCTTCTCGCGCTCCGGCGGTTCCAACGGCATCGGCTTCGCCATCCCGTCAAAGATGGTGCGGGTGTTCCTGAATGCCGCCGACAAGGGCAAGCTGGTGTCGGGCTGGATCGGCGTGGAGGGCGAGGCGCTGACCGCCGAGAGCGCGCGGCTGGCCGGCATGGACCGGCCGGGCGGGCTGCTGGTGACCGGCGTGGTGCCGGGCAGCCCCGGCGCGCGCGCCGGCATCAAGGTGGGCGATGTGCTGCGCAGCATCGACGGCAAGGAGGTCGCCGATGGCGGCCAGCTGCGCTATTCGCTGGCCACGGAAGGGGTGGGCCGCACATTGGATGTCGTGCTGATCCGCGCCGGGCGCGAGCAGCAGGCACGGGTGACGCTGGCAGCGCCGCCGGAAACCCCGCCGCGCCAGCTGACGCCGATCACCGCGCAATCGCTGCTTTACGGCGTCACCGTCGCCAATCTGTCGCCGGCCTATGCCCAGGAACTGGGCGCCGGCCTGCCCGAAGCGGGGGTGGTGGTGGTGGAAATCGCCGCGACCTCGCCGGCGGCGCGCTTCGGCTATCTGCGGCCGGGGGACCTGATCGAGGCGGTCGGTGGCCAGCCGGTGGCGACGGTGAACGACGTGAAGGCGGCGGCGGCGCGGGGGGCGACGTCCCTGCGCTTCAACCGCGGCGGCCAGCGGGCGGAGTGCGGGGTGACCGCGGGCGGGGGGATCGGCTGCCGGAGTTAAGGGGGTGAATCTCCCTTTTTCTCCCTAAATCCCCCTCAATCCCCCGCGGATAGCCCCGCATCCGGCTCGCTGGCGTACTGTGGCAGGGGGATCGCTGCCGCCGCCGCCCGCAGCGCATTCGACCAACGGTCGTTGATTTCACTGTAATAATCGTCATCGGCCTCGATGCGATAGACAAGCTCGAGCTTCGAAACGCCGGACCGGATCGAGATCAGATCGATCGGCAAACCCACGGCGAGGTTCGAACGCATCGTCGCGCTGAAAGAGATCAGCCCGATCTTGATGGCTTCGGCCAGCGGCGTGTCCCAGGCGATCATGCGGTCGAGCACCGGCTTGCCGTACTTGTGCTCGCCGATCTGCAGATAGGGGGTATCGGGCTGGCATTCGATGAAATTGCCGGCGCCATAGATGAGGAACAGCCGCGGCTTGCGCCCATCGATGGAGCCGGCGAGCAGCAGCGTCGCGTCGGTCTGGATCTTGTCGTCGCGGACGACCCGGTCGATGGACTCCTTGGCGTCGCTCAGCGCCTGGCCGACGATCTGGGCGCAGCGGAAGACGGTGGGGGCATCGGCGAGCCTTTCCTTCTCGCCGCTATCGGGCATGACGATGCCCAGCGCGACGCGGCTCAGCGCGCTCTGCGTGACGGACAGGCTGCCGGCCGACGCGACGGCCACGACACGGTTCTCGCCCGATTCCAGCACCCGCAGCTTGCGATAGGTGGAGATATTGTCGACCCCGGCATTGGTGCGGGTGTCGCCCATCATCACCAGCCCTTCGCGCACCAGAATGCCCACGCAATAGGTCATGCCGAGCTGCTCCCCCATGAACTGGCCATGCTGTGCAATGCCCCCGTCATCGTTCAAGATTGCACCTGGCCGGACGCCTGTGATTGCGACTGCGACGGGGCCTCGCTGTCGCTGGCGGTGACGCTGACCACCATGGTTTCCATGCCGCCGCCGCGCCGCGCGCCCCGCACCGGCGCGGAATCGAGATAATCGAGCCCGACGGCGACGCGCAGATAGGCATCGGTGACCGAAACGCCGTTGGTGGGGTCGAACCCGGTCCAGCCGAGGCCGGGGATCAGCGCCTCCACCCAGGCGTGCCCGGCGGGTTGCGTCACCAGCCCGTCGGCGCGGACGAGATGGCCGGAGACATAGCGCGCCGCAATGCCGAGCCGGCGGGCGGCGGCGAGGAAGATATGGCTGTAATCCTGGCAGACCCCGGCGCCGAGCCCGAAGGCGTGGATGGCGTCGGTATGGCTATGGGTGACATCGGCGTCGAAATTCATCCGCTCATAGAGCGCCGTTGTCAGATTGTGGCAGCTGTTGAGCGGGTTGGCGTCCTCGCAGCTGCGCGCAAAGGCGATGATGCCGGCATCGGCCAGCGTCAGCGGCGTCGCGCGCAGGAACACCGGCGCCGGCAGCGGCTCGGCGGTGCCGGCGAGCACCCCATGGGTGTCGATGGTGTCGACATCGCCGGTGACATGCAGCTTGATGCGCCGCACCGGCTGGTCGGCGTAGAACATGTGGACGATGTTGCCGAAGGCGTCGTGACTGCGGCGCAGATGGCCGTCGATATCGGTGTCCAGCCGCCAGTTGACGATGAACTGGCTGTCATGGCCGGTGGGTTCGACGCGCAGCAGCTGGATGACGTCGCCAGCGAGCGCCGAATAGTCATAGGTGGTGGTGTAATCGACGCGGATGCGCATGGGTGGTCAGAACAGATATTGTTCGGCGACGGCTTCGCCCAAACGGTTGTTGTCGCTGATGAATTTCGTCAGGAACTGGTGCAGCCCGCCTGAAAAGATGGCGTCGATGTTGCCCTGCGCCAGTCGGGCATGGCCGGCGGAGGCGAGCCGGTGCGCGGGCCCGCGCTTGCCGGTGACGCTGGCCAGCAGGTCGAGATGGCGCAGGATCTCGTCATAGCAGCTGGCGAGGCTGCGCGGGATCTGGCGGTTGAGGATCAGCAGGTCGGCGACCAGCCAGGGCTTGACCGATTCCCGATACACCCAGCGATAGGCGGTCATCGCCGACACGGTGCGCAGGATCGTCGTCCATTGGAAATAGTCGAGACTGCCGCCAACACTTTCGCCGCGGGGCAGCAGCAGGTGGTATTTGACATCGAGCAGCCGCGCCGAATTGTCGGCGCGTTCGATGGCGGCACCCAGGTTGATGAACCAGAAGGCATCGCCGCGCAGCATGGTGCGCTGGGCGGCGCCTTCGAACGCCGAGATGGCATGCTTGACCAGTTCGAGCAGCGGCCCCAGCGCCTCGCGGCCATCAAGGGCATGGCCGAAGCGCGACACTTCCAGCCAGGCGGTGTTGATCGCCTCCCAGCCTTCCTCGGTCAGCGCGGTGCGCACCGAACGGGCATTGGCGCGGGCGGTATCGAGGCAGGAGCGGATCGAGCTGGGATTGTCGGTATCGAGCGTCAGAAAGGTGCTGACGCTGAGCTCATCGAGCGGCAGGCCGCGCGCGGCATAGGCCTGGGTCATCCAGGTCGCGGCCAGCGCCGATTCCCAGGCATTGCCGGCGCCACCATAGCTGGAGGGCAGGGCGGCGAGCCGCTGCGTCGCCTCGATCAGCCGCGCCGTGAAATCGGCGCGCTCGAGGTAGCGACCCATCCAGTAGAGATTGGCGGCGGTTCTAGAGAGCATGGGGTATTCCAGCGCTAGTCATCGACCACCCAAGTGTCCTTGGTGCCGCCGCCCTGCGAGCTGTTCACCACCAATGATCCCGGCGTCATCGCCACCCGGGTCAGGCCGCCCGGCACGATCTGCACGCCGTTGCTGCCGGTCAGCACGAACGGCCGCAGGTCGACATGGCGGGCCGCAATGCCGGCGTCGGTGGCGGTGGGGCAGGTGGACAGCGCCAGCGTCGGCTGGGCGATGAACTTTTCCGGCATGGCCTTCAGCTTGGCCGCGAACGCCGCCAGCGTGGCCTGGGGGGCGTGCGGCCCGATCAGCATGCCATAGCCGCCGGAGCCATCGACTTCCTTCACCACCAGCTCGGCGAGGTGATCGAGGACATAGCCGAGCGCTTCCGGCTCGCGGCAGCGCCAGGTCGGCACATTCTTCAGGATCGGCTCCTCGCCCATGTAGAAGCGGACGATATCGGGCATGTAGCTGTAGATCGCCTTGTCATCGGCAACGCCGGTGCCGACCGCATTGGCCAGCGTGACATTGCCGGCATGATAGGCGGCCATCAGCCCTGGCACGCCGAGCATCGAGGCCGGGTTGAACACCAGGGGATCGATGAAATCATCATCGAGGCGGCGATAGATGACATCGACCCGCTCCGGCCCCTCGGTAGTGCGCATGTAGACGACATCGTCGCGGACGAAGAGGTCGCTGCCCTCGACCAGCTCGATGCCCAATTTGTCGGCAAGGAAGCTGTGTTCGTAAAAGGCGCTGTTGTGGCGGCCGGGGGTGAGCAGCACGCAGACCGGCGCGGCGCTGCCGCGCGCCTGCCGCGGGCTGACCGACGCCAGCGCCTCCAGCAGCTTTTCGGGATAGGTCTCAACCGGCGCCACCTTCACCCGATCGAACAGTTCGGGCACCAGCTTCAGCATCACCTCGCGGTTTTCCAGCATGTAGCTGACGCCGGACGGCGTGCGGGCATTGTCTTCCAGCACATAGAAATCATCGGGGCCGGTGCGCACCAGATCGATGCCGGCGATATGGGTCCAGATGCCGCCGGGCGGCTTGCGCCCGGCCATATGCACGCAATAGCCGGGGTTCTGCAGCACCAGTTCGCTCGGCACCACGCCGGCCCGCAGGATCTCCTGCGCGCCATAGACATCGGCGAGAAAGGCGTTGAGCGCGTTGACCCGCTGCTTGAGGCCCAGCTCCAGCCGATCCCATTCGCTGCGGGCCAGGATGCGCGGCACGATATCGAACGGAATCAGGCGCTCGGCGGCATCGGGATCGCCGTAAACGGCGAAGGTGATGCCGATGCGGCGGAAAAACAGCTCGGCCTGGCGCCGGCGCGCCGCCATCAGCTCCGGCGGCGAATCCTGCAGCCAGGCCTGGATGGAGCGATAGGCAAGGCTGACATCGCCCTCGGCGCTTGCCGCGCCAAGGCCGTACATTTCGTCAAAGGCTGTTGCTGCCGCCATTCCCGCTCCCGCTGCTCTGGTGCCATTACGGTGCAGTGCAGCGAAAAGCGCAAGGTCATTGTGACAAAATGCCGGTTTCGGTTGCGAATGTTGCCAAAAGGCAGCGCTTCCGCGTGTCAGTCGGGGCGCTCCATGCCGGTTTCGCTGCGCGATTGCGGGCGCTCGGCGCGTTCCGGGCGCGGCTGGAAGGCCGGGCGTTCGGCCGGTTGCGGGCGCGGCTGATAGCTGGGCTGATAGCTCGGTGCCGGCCGTTCCTGCCGCGGTGGCTGGAAGGCCGGCGGTGGCCGGTTTTCCGCCAGACTGCCGCCGATGGCATCGCCGAGGCTGGCCGATGGCCGGCCGGGACGGTTGCCGCCCGGCGGACGGCCGCCACCATTGCCGCCGGACCAACCCCCCGGGGGTCGCCCGCCGCCATTGCCGCCGGTCCAGCCGCCGTCCGGTCGGCCGTTGTTGCCGCCGCTCCAGTTGGCCGGTGGCCGCTCGCCCGGCGGACGCGGGGGCCGGCCGGCGATGCTGCCGCCGATCGCGTCACCAACGCCGGGGCGACCGCCGCCCCAATTGCCCGGCGGGCGGGACGGACGACCCGGGCGACCGCCATTCCAGCCGCCGCCATTCCAGCCCCCACCGTTCCAGCCACCGCCATTCCAGCCGCCCGGCCGACCCTGCCACCCGCTGTTCCAGTTCCAATGGCTGCCCCGCCAGTAATTATACCCCGTCGTCCAGGGCCGGATCTGGCCACCAAAGCCGGGCCGATACAGATAGGCGCTGGGCACCCAGACCCAGCCCGGCGCATACCAGCTGTTCCAATTGTCATAGCCCCAACCGGTGCCGAAGCCGACGCTGAAGCTATAGGCCACGCCCGGCGGCACCGGCGACCAGCCGACGAGCTGCTCATTGCCCTCGGCCTCGCGCCAGGCGACCCAGCTCGGCGCCCATTCGGTGCCCGGCACCCAGACCCAGCAGTTGAGACGCTCGTCAAAACCCCAGCGGCCATAATGGTCGGTGGCCCAGCCCCAGGGATCGCCGCTGATCCACAAGCGGTTCTCGCCCCAGCGGCCGTTGACATAGGGACGCCAGCCGGCGGGCGCATTGGGGCGGAAGGCGCGGCCCCAGCGGCTGTCGACCCAGCCGCCATAGGGCGCCAGCGGCTCGAAGAACACCGCAATGCTGGTCACATTCTGGCCGCCGAACAAATCGCCGGGCTGGGCATAATCGCCACTGCCCATGCCGGAATCGTAACCGGGCGGATAATCGGGCGCATAGCCCGAGGCGTAGTCATAGGCGCAACCGCCGGTGAGCAGCAGCAGGGAGAGCGGAAGCGCACGCAACAAGTTCGACATCGGGCAACCCTTTCGATTGCCAAAAGGTTACGCTGTCATGGCTTGCGGCGCGATGAATGGCATTTGCCTTGCCGCGCGCCGGGGCGCACCATGGCGGGGACAAGGGAGACGCCCATGACCATCGAACTGAAAATCCTCGGCCTGACGCTGATCCTGGCGGTGATCCAGATCCTGCTGTTCGACGTGGCGCGCACCCGCCAATATGGCCTCAACTGGAACACCGGCCCGCGCGACGAAACCATGCCGCCATTGTCGGCCCATGCCGAACGCCTGCGCCGGGCGCAGGACAATCTCTTCGAGACTCTGCCCCTGTTCATTGCCGCCATTCTCGGCCTGCACGCCGCCGGCATTTCGACACCGGCGACGATCATGGGCGCCCAGATCTATTTCTGGGGCCGGGTGCTCTATGTGCCGCTCTATGCCTTCGGGGTTCGCACGCTGCGCTCGATCGTCTGGCTGATCAGCTTCGGCGGGCTGATGAGCCTGTTGCTCGCCTTCGTGCTCGCCTGATGCCCGGCCATCGCGAATCGCATCTTGTTGCCCGCATCGGATGGTTGCGCGCTGCGGTGCTCGGCGCCAACGACGGCATCGTCTCGACAGCCAGCCTGATCATCGGTGTCGCGGCCGGTGGTGGGTCACAAGGCGCCATATTGGTTGCAGGGGCAGCCGGCCTAGCCGCGGGCGCCATGTCGATGGCCGCCGGCGAATATGTCTCGGTCAGCAGCCAGGCCGATACAGAGACCGCCGACCTCGCGCGCGAAAAGGCCGAAATCCTCGCCGATCCGGCCAGCGAACATGCCGAACTCGCCGGCATCTATCGCGAGCGTGGCCTTGATGCGCCGCTCGCCGAACAGGTGGCGGCGCAATTGATGGCCGGCGACGCGCTCGCCGCCCATGCCCGTGATGAGCTGGGCATTTCGGCAAGCCTGGCGGCGCGCCCCATCCAGGCGGCGGTCACGTCGGCCCTGACCTTCACGGTCGGCGCGGCCCTGCCGCTGCTCATGGTGGTGCTGCTGCCGGCAGATTGGCTGGTCATCGGCGTATCGGTGGCAGCGCTGGCGTTTCTGGCCTTGCTGGGCGCTGTCGGTGGCCGCGCCGGGGGCGCCCCCATCGGCCGGGCCATGCTGCGCGTCACCTTCTGGGGTGCATTGGCGATGGCGGCGACGGCTGGCATCGGGCGGCTTGTCGGGACGGTGGTCTGAAACCACGAGTCCGCGTCCCCCAGGTCGTCAGCGACGCTTTCGCCGCTCGGCAAGAACAGGGTTAGCAGCCGAAGGCAAATGTGATCGCCGGTTTGCGAACTTCGGGTTCAACCCGCGCGGCTGATCCGCACCGGCAGCGACGCATAGCCATGGGTGAAGCATTGCGCGACATGGTCGGGCGCGCCGGTCACCTGCACCGTCATCCGCCGCGCCAGCATTTCCTCCAGCAGCAGCTGCACCTGCATTTCGGCGAGGCGGGCGCCGACACAGCGATGCACGCCGAAGCCGAAAGAGAGGTGACGGCGGGCATTGGGGCGGTCGATGATCAGTTGCTCGGCGTCGGGAAACACGTGCTCGTCACGGTTGGCGGAGATGTACCACATCATCACCTTGTCGCCGGCGCGGATGGTCTGGCCGCCGACCTCGGTATCGGCAAGGCAGGTGCGGCGCATATGGGCGAGCGGCGTCTGCCAGCGGATGATTTCCGGCGCGGCGCCGGCGGCGAGGCCGGGGTTGGCAAGCAACGCCTGCCATTGTTCGGGATAGCGATCGAAGGCCACCATCGCGCCCGACATGGAATTGCGCGTCGTGTCATTGCCGCCGACGATAAGCAGGATGAGATTGCCGGTCCGCTCGGCGAAATCCATGTCGCCCATCGCCGCCGAATGCGCCATCATCGAAACGAGATCGCCCGACGGCGGCAGCGCCCGCTTCGCCGCGAACAGCGCATCGAAATAATGCGTCATGTCGGCCAGATGCCCGTTGCGGATGGCATTGGCGGCGGGATCGAAGGTCGAGGCGATATCGCCGCCGACATCGGACCAGAAGGTCAGCTTGCGGCGATCTTCCCAGGGGAAATCGAACAGGATCGCCAGCATCTGCGTGGTCAGCTCGACCGAAACCCGGTCCACCCAGTCGAATTCCGCATCAATCGGCAGCGTGTCGAGCAGCTCGCCGGTGCGCTGGCGGATGCTCGTCGCCATGCGGCCGATCTCGCCCGGCCCGAACGCCGGCGCCACCACCCGGCGCTGCTCGCCATGCTTCGGCCGGTCCATCGCGATGAAATTGGCATCGGGCAGATCGGCAATGGTGATGCCGCCATGCTCATAACTCGATGAAAAGATATCCGGCCGCGCCTCGATGGCCTGGATGTCGGCATGGCGAGTGATCGACCAATAAGGCCCGAACGGACTCTCCGGGCAGCGATTGACCGGTGCCTCCGTCCGCATCTGCGCAAACACCGGCCGCCAGCGGTCTTCCGCGTACAGTGCGGGGTCGGTGACGTCGATGCCGAGCGGTGGGGTGGGGCTGGTCATGGGGCTGATGAGCTCCTCAGTCTGGAGGAAGAATGGCCTCCGGCGGCTGGGGCCGCAGGCCCCAGACCCCATTTCGATAGTTCCGTCCCGGACACAACACGCTGTCAAAGCGGGATAAAATGAAATGGGGTCTGGGGCCTGCGGCCCCAGCCGCCGGAGGCTCTTTTTTCCGAAATCCCTACCCGTGCCGGTCGATCACCACCGGCAGCTTGCGATAGCCGTGGACGAAGGACTGCGGGACGTAATCGGGTTCGCCGACCACGCGCACGGTCATCTTGCGCTTCAGCATCTCCTCGAACAGCACTTGGAGTTGCAGTTCGGCGAGGCGGGCGCCGACGCAGCGGTGGACGCCGAAGCCGAAGGCGAGGTGGCGGCGGGCGTTGGGGCGGTCGATGTCGAGGCGTTCGGCATCGGGGAAGACGCTTTCGTCGCGGTTGCCGGAGATGTACCAGAGCACGACCTTGTCGCCCTTTTTCATGGCCTTGCCGCCGACTTCGGTATCTTCGAGGCAGGTGCGGCGCATATGGGCGAGGGGGGTCTGCCAGCGGATGATTTCGGGCACGGCGGCGGGGATGCGGGCGGGGTCGGCGATCAGCTTGGCCCATTCGCCGGGGTATTGGTGAAAGGCGTGGGCGGCGCCGGACATGGAATTGCGGGTGGTGTCGTTGCCGCCGACGATCAGCAGGATGTAATTGCCGGTGCGTTCCTGGAACGGCATGTCACCCATGGCGTCGGAATGCGCCATCAGCGAGATGAGGTCGGCGGTCGGTGGCAGCGCCTTGCGCTCGGCCATCAGCCGGTCGAGGTAATGCGTCATGTCGAGCATGTGCTGGTGGCGGACGAGGTTGGTTTCCGGGTTCAGCGCCTTTTCGATATCGCCGCCCCAATCGGACCAGAGCGTCAGCAAATGCCGGTCTGCCCAGGGGAAATCGAACAATATGGCGAGCATGCCGGTGGTGAGTTCGATGGACACCTTTTCCACCCAGTCGAACCGTTCGCCATAGGGCAGGGTGTCGAGCAGTTCGGCGGTGCGCGCGCGCACTTCCATCGCCATGCGCTGGATTTCGCTGGGGCCGAAGGAGGGCGTGATCACTCGGCGCTGTTCGCCATGGCGGGGCCGGTCCATGGCGATGAACTGCGGCAGGTTGAACTCGCCCATCAGGTCGACGATGGTGATGCCGCCGAATTCATGGCTGGACGAGAAGATGTCGGGCCGCGCCTCGACGGCCTGGATATCGGCGTGCGAGCAGACCGACCAATAGGGGCCGAACGGGCTGTTCGGCTGGAAATGCACCGGCGCTTCGGCGCGCAGCCGGGCGAACCAGGGCCGCCAGCTGTCATGGGCATAGAGCAGCGGATCACTGACATCGATCGCTGACAGCGGCGTTGTGTCGGCCGGATCGCCGGCGCGCAATTGCGTGGCCATGGCATATCTCCCCAAGGATGCAGCGCCGGTCATTTCGCCAGCTTGGCCGGCATGTTAAGCTTTGGCCGGATGCAACATAAGGCCATCAAAATGACCAGTATCGACCGTTCCATCGATCCGACCGCCGATCAGGTGCGAGCCTTGCGCGATACTGGCCGCGATGGCCCCATCGTCATGCTCAACCTGTTGAAGTTCAAGGCGGTGGCGGACTATCCCGCCGAGGCCGGCATGGCGCCGTGCACGGGGGCGGAGGCCTATGCCCGCTATCAGCACGCCTTCACCGTCACGGTCGGCGCCGTCAGCCAGGCGGAGGTGCTCTATGAAGGGCCGGTCGAGCAGGTGTTCATCGGCATGGCCGGCACGCCGGAGGCCGATTGGGACATGGCGCTGATCGTCCGCTACCCGACGCGCCGCCACTTCCTCGGCATGATGGCCGATGCCGAATACAAAAAGGCGCTGATGCACCGCTATGCCGGGCTGGCGCGCACGGTTTTGTTGCAGTGCGGCGGTTGAACGCGGCATCTGTGGTTGCGCTCGCCCGCTGAACGCTTAATACAGCCCGCATCTGCCTTCACGCGCTAGCACAGGGGAATTTATGGCGGGCCGCCCGACAGCTCCGCGACCATTGTCGCCGCACATGACCATCTGGAAATGGCGCGTGCATGCCGTGGTTTCGATCCTGCACCGCATCACCGGCAACGCCATGGCGCTGGGCGGCGTCATGCTGTTCCTGTGGTGGCTGGTCGCCGCTGCATCGGGCCCCGAAGCCTATCAGATCTTCATGGGCGTCGCGACCGGCTGGTTCGGCCTGCTCATCGCCTTTGGCCTCACCTGGGTGTTCTTCCAGCATCTCTGCTCCGGCATCCGCCATCTGATCATGGACAGCGGGGAGGGCTTTGATCTCGATACCAGCCGCACGCTGGCCAGCGCCACGCTGGTCGCCTCCACTTTGCTGACCATCCTCACCTGGATTGTCATCGCCATGACCAAGGGGCTCTGACCATGGGTGCCGGAACCGAACTCGGCCGCGTCCGCGGTCTGGGGGCCGCCAAGGATGGCGTGCATCACTGGTGGCTGCAACGCGTCACCGCCGTCGCCAATATGCTCCTCATGCTGTGGTTCATCTTCAGCCTCGTGCGCCTGCCGGGCCTCGATCATGCCAGCGTCATCCTGTGGCTGCGGCAGCCTGTCGCTGCGGTGCCGATGCTGCTGACCATCGTCTCGGTCTTCTGGCATCTGCGTCTCGGCGTGCAGGTGATGCTGGAAGATTATGTCCAGGGCAGTGCCCGTGTCGTGGCCATGCTGGCCCTCAACTTTTACGCATTGGCGGGGGCGGCCGCGGCCATCTTCGCCGTGCTCAAGATTGCGCTTGGAGCGGCTTGAAATGGCTGAAGCCTATCAGATTATCGACCATGTCTATGACGCCGTTGTCGTCGGCGCCGGCGGCTCGGGCCTGCGCGCCGCGATGGGCATCGCCGAGGCCGGTCTGAAGACCGCCTGCATCACCAAGGTGTTCCCGACGCGGTCGCACACCGTCGCCGCGCAGGGCGGCATCGCCGCCTCGCTGGGCAACATGGGTCCGGATCATTGGACCTGGCACATGTACGACACGGTCAAGGGCAGCGACTGGCTGGGCGACCAGGACGCCATCGAATATCTGTGCCGGGAAGCGCCGGCCGCCGTCTACGAGCTCGAGCATTTCGGCGTGCCCTTCAGCCGCACCGAAGCCGGCCGCATCTATCAGCGGCCGTTCGGCGGCATGATGCAGAACATGGGCGCCGGCCCGCCCGCGCAGCGCACCTGCGCCGCCGCCGACCGCACCGGCCATGCCATGCTGCACGCGCTCTACCAGCAGAGCCTGAAGTATTCGACCGACTTCTACATCGAATATTTCGCCATCGACCTCATCATGGTCGACGGCGAGTGCCGCGGCGTCATCGCCATCAACATGGACGATGGCAGCATCCACCGCTTCCGCAGCCACAAGACGGTGCTGGCCACCGGCGGCTATGGCCGCTGCTATTTCTCGGCGACCAGCGCCCACACCTCCACCGGTGACGGCGGCGGCATGGCCATCCGCGCCGGCGTGCCGATGCAGGACATGGAATTCGTCCAGTTCCACCCGACCGGCATCTATGGCGCCGGTGTGCTGATCACCGAAGGCGCACGCGGGGAGGGCGGTTACCTGACCAATTCCCAGGGCGAGCGCTTCATGGAACGCTATGCGCCGAGCGCCAAGGATCTCGCCTCGCGCGATGTCGTGTCGCGCTCGATGGCGATGGAAATCCGCGAAGGCCGCGGCGTCGGCAAGGAAGGCGACCATATCTTCCTGCATTTGAACCATATCGACCCGGCAGTGCTGCACGAACGCCTGCCCGGCATTTCCGAAACCGCCAAGGTCTTCGCCGGCGTCGATGTCACCAAGGAACCCATCCCGGTGACGCCGACCGTCCATTACAACATGGGCGGCATTCCGACGAACTATCATGGCGAAGTGGTGACGCTGAAGGACGGCGACCCGGATTCGGTCGTCCCCGGCCTGTTTGCCGTGGGGGAAGCCGCCTGCGTCTCGGTGCACGGCGCCAACCGCCTCGGCTCCAACAGCCTCATCGATCTCGTCGTCTTCGGCCGCGCCACCGCCCACCGCATCGGCGCGACGCTGAAGCCCGGCACCGCCCACCCGCCGTTGCCCAAGGACAGCGCCGACATGGCGCTCGGCCGTCTCGATGGCTTCCGCCACGCCAAGGGCGGCAGCGGCACCGCCGAAGTGCGGCTGGCGATGCAGAAGACCATGCAGGCCAATGCCGCGGTGTTCCGCACCAGCGAAATCCTCGACGAAGGCGTGCGCAAGATCGACGCCGTCTATCAGCGCATGGCCGACATCGGCATCCAGGATCGCAGCCTGGTGTTCAACACCGATTTGATCGAGACGCTGGAGCTCGACAACATGATCGGCCAGGCCGTGCTGACGATGCACATGGCGCAAAGCCGCCACGAAAGCCGCGGCGCGCACATGCACGAGGATTTCCCCAATCGCGACGACGAAAAATTCATGAACCATTCGCTGGGCTGGTTCCGCGATGGCGCCGTGGAACTGGCGCAGCGGCCGGTGCATACGTACACGCTGACCGATGAGATCGAGTATATCAAGCCGAAGGCGCGGGTTTACTGAGGAGCAGGATGGTGTCGCCACTCGACAAAGCGATTGCCGAAGGCTGGCGCGTGTCGGCCTCTGGCAGTTGGGCATCCGTCCCGTTCACCTTCCCGGGCAATGTCCAGGGCCAGCGGTATTTGCAGGTGATTTATCTGCAGCGGAATGGCGATGTTGCGGTTTACGTCGAAAACTTCAATCCAAACGGACAGATTGTCTGGATGGCGCGCGATATATGATGGGAACGTACGGTGGCTGAATTCTCTCTCCCCGCGAACAGCAAGATTTCCAGCGCCGGCAAGCGCTATCCGGCGCCGGCGGGTGCCAAGAACACCCGCGCCTTCAAAATCTATCGCTGGAACCCGGACGATGGCGCCAACCCGCGCTATGACACGTACGAGCTCGATCTCGACGAGACTGGCCCGATGGTTCTCGACGCGCTGATCAAGATCAAGTCCGAGGTCGATTCGACGCTGACCTTCCGCCGGTCGTGCCGCGAAGGCATCTGCGGCTCCTGCTCGATGAACATCGACGGCACCAACACTTTGGCGTGCACCCAGGCGATCGCCGACATCAAGGGCGAAGTGCGCATCACGCCGCTGCCGCACATGGAGGTGGTCAAGGACCTCGTCCCCGATTTCAAGCATTTCTATGCGCAGTATACTTCGATCAAGCCCTGGCTGCAGACCGTCACCCCGGCGCCGTCGGGCGAGGAGCGGGTGCAGTCGGTGGCAGAGCGCGCCAAGCTCGACGGCCTGTACGAGTGCATTCTCTGCGCCTGCTGCTCGACGAGCTGCCCCAGCTATTGGTGGAACAGCGACAAGTTCCTCGGCCCCGCCATCCTGCTCCAGGCCTATCGCTGGCTCGCCGACAGCCGCGACGAGATGACCGGCGAGCGGCTGGACGCGCTGGAGGACCCGTTCCGCCTGTACCGCTGCCACACGATCATGAACTGCTCGAATGTGTGCCCCAAGGGGTTGAACCCGGCGAAAGCGATTGCCGAGATCAAGCTGATGATGGTGGAACGCGCCGGCTGACAATAGCGCAGAGCGCTATTGTCAGACTCGGCAAGCGGTCGGCCAGCGGGGCGGCGCGCGCTCTTGCGCGCCGAACCCGTCTGACGGCGCGGCTTTGCAGCGACGCCTGCGGTCCTCTCATGCTTCCCCCGACCCCCACCCCGCTCGGCTGCGCCGAGTCGCCCTCCCCGCAGGGGGGAGGGAGTTTGGCTTGCCCCTTACGCTGCACCGCACTATCCCCGCCGACATGACACGCGAACATATCACCACCGGGGAACATGCAGGCTGGACGCGCTGGCGGCGTGATCCCGATGGGCGCTTTGCCTCGATGCTGGGCGATTTCTTCTTTCGCCAGGCGGAGGCCGGCGATGTGCATTGCCGGATGGAAACCGACCGCAAGCATTCGAACGGTCTCGGCTATCTGCACGGCGGTTTCATCATGTCGTTCATCGACATGGCGATGTTCGCCTTCATCTACCGCCAGCTCGAAAACCATGCGGCGGTGACGCTGAGCTGCGCCACCGATTTCCTGTCAGCCGGCATCGTCGGCAAGCCGATCGAGGCCTCGGGCGAGATCCTGAAGGAAACCGGCAAGATGCTGTTCGTGCGCGGCCTGGTCACCCAGGATGGCGTCAACCTCGCCAGCTTCACCGGCACGATGCGCAAGATCCCGCGGCCGGCGCGGACCGAGGCCGATGGCCGGGGCGAGCGGCCGGTTTCGAGCCAGGTGGATTGATTTCAGCGCGCGCGATGCTTCCTCTCCCGCTTGCGGGAGAGGCGAGACGCGCGCCAGCGCGCCGGGTGAGGGTGTGCCTGCGCGTCGTCACCAAAGGACACCCTCACCCGCTCGGCGAAGACGCCGAGTCGACCTCTCCCGCAGGCGGGAGAGGGGGGCTGCTGGTACGCTTGATCTCATGAGCGCCACAGTCCGCGCCGCCTATGACGCCCTCGTCGCCGCCGGCGAACTGCGCCCCGATGCAGCGCAGGCCGCCGTTGCGGACCGGCTGCAGGCTCTTGCCACCACGCTGGAAACCCCGGCGGAGAAGCCCGGCCTGTTCGCCCGCCTGCTCGGCAGTGAAGCGCCGCCGCCGCCCAAGGGCCTGTACATATGGGGCGGAGTCGGCCGCGGCAAGTCCATGCTGATGGATCTGTTCTTCGGCGCGGTGAACGTCGCCCCGAAACGCCGCGTCCACTTCCACGAATTCATGCTGGAGGTGCATGGCGCCATCCATGCCGCGCGCGAGGCGAGTGGCGAGGACCCGATCCCGCAGGTGGCGAAATGGCTGGCCGGGCGGGCGCGGCTGCTGGCGTTCGACGAGATGCAGGTGAAGGACATTGCCGATGCAGCGATCCTGTCGCGCCTGTTTACCGCGCTGTTCGCCGCCGGCGTCACCATCGTCACCACCAGCAACCGCGTGCCGGAGGATTTGTACAAGGACGGGCTGAACCGCCAGCTGTTCCTGCCCTTCATCGCGCTGATCCGCGCGCGGACGGAGGTCATCACGCTCGATGGCCCCACCGATTACCGGCTGGCGCGCATGGCCGGCGCCATCACCTGGCATGTGCCGAATGGCGAGGCGGCAACGGCGGCGCTGTCGGAAACCTTCTTCCGGCTGACCGATTACCCCGTCGCCGATCGCGCCCATGTGCCGACCGAAACCCTGGCGGTGCCGGGCGGTCGCACGCTGTTCGTGCCGAAATCGCTGAAAGGGGTGGCGGTCTTCTCCTTCGCCCGGCTGTGCCGCCAGCCGCTGGGCGCCGCCGATTATCTGGCGGTGGCGCGGCGGTTCCATACCGTGTTCCTCGTCGGCGTGCCGGTGATGGGCCCGGAAAACCGCAACGAGGCGGCGCGCTTCGTCACGCTGATCGACGCGCTTTACGAGCACAAGGTCAAGCTGCTGGCCTCCGCCGATGCGGCGCCGGCGGACCTCTATCCCACCGGCGATGGCCGTTTCGAATTCGATCGCACCGTGTCGCGGCTGATGGAAATGCAGTCGGCGGATTATATGGCGCTGGGGCACGGGTAGTTGCGCGCGTCCCCCATCCGGACTATCCGGACCCCGACTTTCAAACGACTCAAAAAGGACGGATTTTCCTCATGGCTCGCAACAAGATTGCGCTGATCGGCGCTGGCAACATCGGTGGCACGCTGGCGCATCTCGCCGCGGCCAAGGCGCTCGGCGATGTCGTGCTGTTCGACGTGGTGGAAGGCGTGCCGCAGGGCAAGGCGCTCGACCTGGCGCAGTGCGGCCCGGTCGAAGGCTTTGACGTAAACCTCAAGGGTACCAATGACTATGCCGATATCGCCGGAGCCGATGTCATCATCGTCACCGCCGGCGTCGCCCGCAAGCCGGGAATGAGCCGCGACGATCTGCTGGGCATCAATCTGAAGGTGATGAAGGCGGTGGGCGAAGGCATCAAGGCCAATGCCCCGGGCGCGTTCGTCATCTGCATCACCAACCCGCTGGATGCCATGGTCTGGGCGCTGCGCGAATTCTCCGGCCTGCCGCATCACATGGTCGTCGGCATGGCCGGCGTGCTCGATAGTGCGCGCTTCCGGCATTTTCTTGCGGATGAATTCAACGTCTCGGTCAAGGATGTCACCGCCTTCGTGCTCGGCGGCCATGGCGATACCATGGTCCCGGTCATCGAATATTCGACCGTCGCCGGCATCCCGGTGCCCGACCTCATCAAGATGGGCTGGTCGACCAAGGAACGCATCGACGCCATCGTGCAGCGCACCCGCTCGGGCGGCGGTGAAATCGTCGGCCTCCTGAAGACCGGCAGCGCCTTCTACGCCCCCGCCACCAGCGGCATCGCGATGGCCGAAGCGTATCTGTACGACCAGAAGCGCGTCATTCCTTGCGCGGTGAACCTGACCGGCCAATATGGCGTCAACGATCTCTACGTCGGCGTGCCCTGCATCATCGGCAAGGGCGGCGTCGAAAAGGTCGTCGAAATCGCGCTGACCCCGGAAGCCCAGGCCAATTTCACCGTGTCGGTGGATGCGGTGAAGGAACTGCTGGTGGCGTGCAAGGCGATTGATCCGAGCCTGAACTGAGCGGCCTTGACGCTGCATCGCCCGTGTCGCACATAACCTGTGCGACACGGAGCCCGGCCATGGCAAATCTTACCCTCTCGATCCCCGATCCCGATCTGGCGCGCGCCCGCAAGCTGGCGGCCGAACGCGGAACGACGGTCAATGCCATGGTGCGCGCGTTCCTCGCGAAGCAGGTGAACACGATCACGCCGGAACAGCAGGAGGCCATCGACTGGATGGTCAACTTCGGCAAAACCCAGACAGGAGATCTCGCGCTGCCGCTGCCGAGTCGCGAGGAAACCTATGCGGAGCGGCTCGATCGCTGGTGACGATTTTCATCGATACCAACATTCTCATTTACGCTGCGCTTGGGCGTAAACCCGACCCGCGCAAGCAACAGCTGGCAGCGGCTCTAATCGCTCGCGGCGATTATGCCACTTCCGCTCAGGTCCACGCGGAATTTTATGCCAAGGTCACATCGCCGAAATATGCGATGAAGGTCTCCGACGCGCTGGGTTGGCTCGAACGGCTGCGGCAGTTCGATGTCGTTCCCGTGACAGGCGGTCTGGTCGCACGCGGGGCAGCGATCGCCCAGCGCTTCCAGCTCAGCTATTGGGACGGCGCCATCATCGCCGCTGCCGAAGAAATCGGTGCTGAGACATTATACAGTGAAGACTTGAACCATGGACAACGCTACGGAAGCGTCCGTGTCGTAAATCCGTTTGCCGACTGAGGGACCCGATGAACATCCACGAATATCAAGCCAAGGAAGTCCTCGCCAAATTCGGCGTGCCCGTGCCGGCCGGCTTTGCCGCGCTGACGGTGGACGAGGCCGTGGCCGCTGCCGCCAAGCTGCCCGGGCCGCTCTATGTCGTGAAGGCGCAGATCCACGCCGGCGGGCGCGGCAAGGGCAAGTTCGTCGAATTGCCGCCGGAAGCCAAGGGCGGCGTCCGCCTCGCCCGCAGCGCCGATGATGTGCGCGCCGCCGCCACCGACATGCTGGGCAACACGCTGGTGACGATCCAGACCGGGCCGGCCGGCAAGCAGGTCAACCGCCTCTATGTCACCGATGGCGTCGATATCGAGAAGGAGTTCTACCTGGCGCTGCTCGTCGATCGCGCCACCGGCCGCATCGCGCTCGTCGTGTCGACCGAAGGCGGCATGGACATCGAAACCGTCGCGCACGACACGCCGGAAAAGATCCAGACCATCACCATCGATCCGGCCACCGGCGTCATGCCGCACCACGGCCGCGCCGTCGCCGCGGCGCTCGGCCTCACCGGCGACCTCGCCAAGCAGGCCGAATATGTCACGGCGAAGCTGTACGACGCCTTTGTCGGTACCGATGCGTCGCAGATCGAGATCAACCCGCTCGCCATCACCGGTGACGGCAAGCTGATGGTGCTCGATGCCAAGGTCGGCTTCGATCCCAATGCGCTCTATCGTCACCCCGATCTGCTCGCGCTGCGCGACCTGACCGAGGAAGACCCCGCCGAAGTCGAAGCGTCGAAGTACGACCTCGCCTTCATCAAATTGGACGGCACCATCGGCTGCCTGGTCAATGGCGCCGGCCTCGCCATGGCCACCATGGACATCATCAAGCTGAACGGCGCCGAGCCGGCGAACTTCCTCGATGTCGGCGGCGGCGCCGACAAGGAAAAGGTCACCAACGCCTTCAAGCTGATCCTCAAGGACCCGGCGGTGAAGGGCATCCTCGTCAACATCTTCGGCGGCATCATGCGCTGTGACATCATCGCGGAAGGCATCATCGCCGCGGCCAAGGAAGTGAACCTCTCGGTTCCGCTCGTCGTGCGACTGGAAGGCACCAATGTCGAACTCGGCAAGAAGATCCTCGCCGAATCCGGCCTGCCGATCATCAGCGGTGACAATCTGGGCGATGCGGCGGCCAAGATCGTCGCCGAAGTGAAAAAGGCGGCGTGATGCGTTTCGCCGTCATCTTGCCGGCTTTGCTGTCGGCGAGCGCGGCACTGGCCCAGGCCAGTCCCGGCGCGACGATCATCCTGTCCGACCGTTATGGCCGGCCGATGACGGTCGGCAGCCAGGACGATGCCCGCGACGCGTTGCAGTCCGGCGCCCTGTCGGGCGTCGCGGCGGCCGATGCCTTTCATGCCCTGTGTCTCGCCGGCGGTTTCAAGCCCGAAGCCTTTGCCCAGGCCGCCCAGGCACCAGCGCTCAAGCTGCAGGCGCAGAAGGTGGAACTGGAACCGATTGGCAAGACGCCGGCCTATGCCCAGGACCGGTTCGTGGCGCCGGGCATCGTCGCCAGCTGGTGGGACGGCAATGAGGTCGGCCTCAAGAACCGTGCCATCGGCATCCGGGATCGCGGCGCCGTGGTCGCGAGCGGCTATGGCCCCTTCAAGGCGGTCGGCCGCCAATGCAACGTCAGCATGAAGCTGGCGCAGGCCGGCGACCTGCAAGCCATGGCGGATCGGATCGGCGCCATCACGCTGGGCACGCCCGAAAAGATCGTCGTCAAGCCGAAATGGGCTGACGGCAGCTGGATGATTCCCAATTCCACTCTCCGGGTGAGCTTTGCAATTGTCGATGCCGACAAGCCGGCTGCACTCGTCCATTTCACCGTTCAAGATATTGAGGGCGCCAAGCCATGAGCATTCTCGTCAACACATCCACCCGCGTCATCACCCAGGGTTTCACCGGCAAGCAGGGGACGTTCCACACCCAGGCCGCCATCGCCTATGGCACCAACGTCGTCGGCGGCACCGCACCGGGCAAGGGCGGCACCACCCATCTCGACCTGCCGGTGTTCAACACCGTGCATGAAGCGCGCGCCGCCACCCAGTGCGATGCCAGCGTCGTCTATGTGCCGCCGCCCGGCGCCGCCGATGCCATCTGTGAGGCCATCGACGCCGAAGTGCCGCTGATCATCTGCATCACCGAAGGCATTCCGGTGCTCGACATGGTGCGCGTCAAGCGCTCGCTCAGCGGCTCGAAGTCGCGCCTGATCGGCCCCAATTGCCCCGGCGTGCTGACGCCCGGCGAATGCAAGATCGGCATCATGCCGGGCAATATCTTTTCAAAGGGCTCGGTCGGCGTCGTCTCGCGCTCCGGCACGCTGACCTATGAGGCCGTGCACCAGACCACCGCCGTCGGCCTTGGCCAGACCACCGCGGTCGGCATCGGCGGCGACCCGGTCAACGGCACCAATTTCATCGACATGCTGGAACTGTTCCTGGCCGATGACGCCACCCAGTCGATCATCATGATCGGTGAAATCGGCGGCAGCGCCGAGGAAGAAGCCGCGGAATTCCTGCGCGATGAAGCGAAGCGCGGCCGCAAGAAGCCGATGGTCGGTTTCATCGCCGGCACCACCGCGCCTCCGGGCCGCCGCATGGGCCATGCCGGCGCCATCGTGTCGGGCGGCAAGGGCGATGCGGGTTCGAAGATGGCAGCGATGGAAGCCGCCGGCATCCGCGTCTCGCCGTCGCCGTCGCTGCTCGGCATCACGCTCGCCGAGGTGCTGAAGGGCTGATCGCCCGATGGCGACCGGCAGCATCGAACTGACAGGGCAGGCCGAATTGCCGGCCTGCGCCTGTTGCGGCGTGCCGGCCCGGCGGGTGTGGGGCAATATCATCGACGATGACGGCACCACCGTCTTTGTCGTGCACTGGTCGCCCGGCCATCTCGCCAGCCATGCCGCTGCCTTTGGCCTGGTGTTCGGGCCCTGGGGGGAGGGCAGCAGCCCCGCCGATCGCATGCATGTCGCGCTCGATTATCGCCGCGTCGGGGCGGTGTTGCGGCGCACGGTCGTCGATGCCGAATCCTCGCCGATCGACGCCCGGCCGCTTGCCGACACGCGGCTGACGGTGGCTGATGTCACGGCGCGCGGCCTGACCGGGCGGGTGTGGCGCTATTTCGATCAGATCTGGCTGCGCGACAGCCGCATCGCCGAGCTGCGCAGCATGTGACGACCCGGCGGTTGTCGGCGAAATCCTGTCTTTTCTTTGCGAAAACATGGCAGCCATGCAGGATGACAGGGTGACACCGCGTCGCACCTTGTCTATCAGCCAAGGCAACGAACGAGCCTGGACAATACAGGAAAAGCGTAATGAATGACGAAGCGCTGTTGCCGACGGCCGCGGATCGGGCCGGGCCTTCCTGGGCGCGCAGCGACTGGCCCCTGCCGGCCAATGACGATCTGACCCGGGCGCTCGATGCCGCCGACATGCTGGTGGTGCCCAAGGTGGCGGCCAAGGCCATGGCGATGGCAACCGCCGCCGGCGCCGACAGCGAGGCGGTGGCGCGCGCGGCCCAGGATGCCATTTCGGCGCTGATGCTGATCCGCACCTATCGCGTGCGCGGCCACCTCGCCGCCAATCTCGATCCGCTCGGCCTGATGAAGCGGGAACTGCCGGCCGATCTGACGCCCGAATATCATGGCTTCAAGGACAGCGACCTCGACCGCCCGGTGCATGTCGGCGGTGCGCTCGGCCTGCAGACGGCGACGATCCGCGAGCTTGTCGCCATCCTGCGCCGCAATTATTGCGGCAATGTCGGCCTCGAATACATGCACATCAACGATGTCGAGGAACGGCGCTTCCTGCAGGACAAGATCGAGGGCCGCGACAAGGACATCCAGTTCACCGACAATGGCAAGAAGGCCATTCTGAACAAGCTGGTCGAAGCCGAACAGTTCGAACGCTTCTTGGGTCGCAAATATGTCGGCACCAAGCGCTTCGGCCTCGACGGCGGGGAATCGATGATCCCGGCGATGGAATCGATCATCAAGGTCGGTGGCGCGATTGGCATCCGCGAGATCGTTTTCGGCATGCCGCACCGCGGCCGCCTCAACATGCTCGGCAATGTGATGCAGAAGCCGTTCCGCATCATCTTCCATGAATTCAGCGGCGGCTCCGCCAACCCCGAGGATGTCGGCGGCTCCGGCGATGTGAAGTACCACCTCGGTGCCAGCACAAACCGCGAATTCGATGGCAACACGGTCCATCTGTCGCTGGCGCCCAACCCGTCGCACCTCGAAGCCGTCGACCCGGTGGTGCTCGGCAAGGTGCGCGCCATCCAGACCATGGCCGGCGACCATGACCATGATCACGCCATGCCGGTGCTGCTGCACGGCGATGCGGCATTCGCAGGGCAGGGCATCGTCGCCGAATGCTTCGGTTTTTCGGGGCTGACCGGCTATTCGACCGGCGGCACGCTGCACTTTGTCGTCAACAACCAGGTCGGTTTCACCACCAGCCCGCAGTTCGCCCGGTCCTCGCCCTATCCGTCGGATGTGGCGAAGATCGTCCAGGCGCCGATCTTCCACGTCAATGGCGATGATCCGGAAGCTGTGACCTTTGCCACCAAGGTGGCGACGGAATTCCGCCAGAAGTTCAAGCGCGATGTCGTCATCGACATGTGGTGCTATCGCCGCTTCGGCCATAACGAAAGCGACGAGCCGAGCTTCACCCAGCCGCTGATGTACGCCGCCATCGCCAAGCATCCGCCGGTCAGCGAGCTCTATGCCGCCCGACTGGTGCGCGAGGGCGTCATCGATGCGGCGTTCCTGCCCGCCGCCATCGACAGCTATACCCAGCGGCTGGAAGGCGATTTTGAAGCCGCCGCCGGCTTCAAGGCCAACAAGGCCGACTGGTTCGAAGGCCGCTGGGCCGGCCTTGGCAAGCCCAAGGACGAGATCGGCGCCCGCCGTGCCGCCGATACCGGCGTGCCGGCGGCGGAGCTGCGCGCCATCGGCGAAACGCTGACGACGGTGCCGGACGGCTTCAACATTCACAAGACGCTGGCTCGCATCCTGCGCGACAAGGCGGAAACGCTGACCAGCGGCCAGAACATCAACTGGGCAACGGCAGAGGCGCTGGCCTTTGGCTCGCTGCTGAAGGATGGCAATGGCGTGCGCCTGTCCGGCCAGGATTCGGGTCGCGGCACCTTCAGCCAGCGCCATGCGGTGTGGACCGACCAATTGAACGGCAGCCGCTATACGGCGCTGAAGTCCGTGAGCCCGCAGTTCGAAGTGCTCGACAGCCCGCTGTCCGAATTCGGCGTGCTCGGCTTCGAATATGGCTATGCGCTCGCCGATCCGCGCACGCTGGTGCTGTGGGAAGGCCAGTTCGGCGATTTCGTCAACGGCGCCCAGACCATCATCGATCAGTTCATCGCATCGGGTGAAATCAAGTGGTTGCGCGCCAATGGCCTCGTCATGCTGTTGCCGCACGGCTATGAAGGGCAGGGGCCGGAGCATAGCTCGGCGCGCATGGAGCGCTTCCTGCAGCTCTGCGCCGAGGACAATCTGCAGGTCGCCAATGCAACGACACCGAGCAATTACTTCCACCTGCTGCGCCGCCAGCTGCTGCGCGATTTCCGGAAGCCGCTGATCATCTTCACGCCGAAATCGCTGCTGCGCCATCCGCGCGCCGTGTCGACGATCGCCGACATGGATGAAGGCACGACCTTCCACCGCTGCCTCGACGATCTGGCGCCGTGCACGCCGGACAAGGTGCGCCGGCTCGTGCTGTGCACCGGCAAGGTCTATTACGACCTGCTGGAAGCCCGCGAAAAAAACGAGCGCGACGATGTCTATCTGCTGCGCGTCGAACAGCTCTATCCGTTCCCGGCCGATGTCGTGGCCGATTACGCCGGCCGCTTCGCCAATCTGGAGGAGGTGGTCTGGGCGCAGGAAGAGCCGAAGAATGCCGGCGCCTGGAGCTTCATCGCGCCGCTGATCGAGGCGGCGCTGGGCCGCAGGCCGCTCTATGCCGGCCGCGCCGCCGCTGCCGCCACCGCCACCGGCCTGATGCGTCGGCACAATGCCGAACAGGCCAAGCTTATCGCCGAAGCGCTCGGCGCCAGCCGCGCCGAAGTCAATGCCGCCATCCGGGGCGGCCTCAAGTCGAAATCAAAGGCAGCCTGAACCATGGCCAAAGACGTCATCATCCCCGCGCTGGGCGAATCGATCAGCGAAGCCACCGTCGGCCAATGGCTGAAGGCACCGGGCGAAGCGGTCGCCGCCGATGAAGCCATCGTCAGCCTGGAAACCGACAAGGTCGCGGTGGAAGTGCCGTCGCCGGTCGCCGGGGTGATGGGTGCACAGCTGTTCAAGGTCGGTGACACGGTCGCTGTCGGCGCACGGATCGCGATCATCGAGGATGGGGCAGGAGCGGTTGCCGCTGCTGCACCCGCCGCGCCTGCCGTTGCGGCCTCGGTTGCCCCCGTTTCGCCCCTAGAAGCCCCCATTTCGCCCCCGCCGGCCCCCGCCGGCGCCCCGGCCGCATCCGCCCAGCCGCTCGATGCCATGGGCCCGGCCGTGCGCACGCTCGTCGACACCTATAATCTCGATCCCGCCAGCATTGCCGCCACCGGCAAGGATGGCCGGCTGACCAAGGGCGATGTGCTCGCTGCCATCGAGGCCGGAACGGCGAAGGTGAAGGCATCCGCCCAGACTTCCCCACCCCCGGCCCCTCCCGCAAGCGGG
>NKIQ01000008.1:102468-108304 GCA_002256005.1 Alphaproteobacteria bacterium PA4
CCCGGCCCCTCCCGCATGCGGGAGGGGAGAGGAGCGCAAGGAGGAGCGGGTGCGGATGACGCGCCTCCGCCAGACCATCGCCCGCCGCCTGAAGGAAGCCCAGAACACCGCGGCGATGCTGACCACCTTCAACGATGTCGACATGACGGCGGTGATGGCGGCGCGCGCCCGCTACAAGGATCTGTTCGAGAAGAAGCACGGCGTACGCCTTGGATTCATGTCGTTTTTCAGCCAGGCCGTGGTCATGGCGCTGAAGGATGTTCCGGCCGTCGGCGCCTCCATCGAAGGCGACGAGATCGTCTATCGCAACTATGCCGACCTCGGCATCGCCGTGTCCTCGCCCGGCGGGCTCGTCGTTCCCATCCTGCGCAATGCCGACAAGTTGAGCTTTGCCGACACCGAAAAGGCCATCGCCGACTTCGGCAAGCGCGCCCAGAACGGCAAGCTGACCATCGACGAGATGCAGGGCGGCAATTTCACCATTTCGAACGGCGGCGTCTTCGGCTCGCTGATGTCGACGCCGATCCTCAACACCCCGCAGTCGGGCGTGCTCGGCCTGCACCGCATCGAGGACCGGCCGGTGGTGCGCGACGGCCAGATCGTCATCCGCCCGATGATGTACCTGGCGCTGTCCTACGACCATCGCATCGTCGATGGCCGCGAAGCCGTCACCTTCCTCGTCCGCGTCAAGGACGCCATCGAGGACCCGTCGCGCCTGCTGATCGACCTGTAAGGACATTTGACCATGGCTGAATTCGATTTCGACGTCGTCGTCATCGGCGCCGGGCCGGGTGGCTATGTCGCCGCCATCCGCGCGGCGCAGCATGGCCTTAAGGTCGCCTGTGTCGAAAAGCGCGACCGGCTGGGCGGCACCTGTCTCAATGTCGGCTGCATCCCGTCGAAGGCGCTGCTGCACGGCTCGGAATTCTATGAGGAAGCCCATTCGGGCGCGCTCGCCAAGTTCGGCGTCAAGCTGGGCAGCGTCGAGCTCGACCTGCCGGCGCTGCTCGGCGAAAAAGACAAGGCCGTCAAGGAATTGACCGACGGCATCGCCTTTCTGTTCAAGAAGAACAAGGTCGAATGGGTGAAGGGCGAGGCGAAGTTCACCTCGGCCAAATCCATCCAGGTCGGTGAGCGCAGCATCACCGCCAGGAATTTCATCATCGCCACCGGATCCGAAGTGGCACTGCTGCCGGGCATGGCGCCCGATGGCGAGGTCATTGTCACGTCGACCGAAGCGCTGGCGCTCGACAAGGTACCGGGCCATCTCGTCGTCATCGGCGGCGGCTATATCGGGCTGGAAATGGGCTCGGTCTGGCGGCGGCTGGGCGCCAAGGTCACCGTTGTCGAATATGCCGAGCGCATTGTGCCGGCCATGGACGTCGAGGTTGCCAATGCCTTTGCCAAGGTCCTGAAGAAACAGGGTTTCGAGATCATGACCTCGACCAAGGTGACAAGCGTCGTGCGCAACGGCGCCGGCGCCACCGTCACCGTCGAACCGGCCGCCGGCGGCACCGCCACCGAGATCGTCGCCGATGTCGTGCTGCTGTCGGTCGGCCGCCGCCCCAACACCGATGGCCTGAACATCGAAGCGACGGGGATCGTGCTCGATCGCGGTCGCGTCATGGTCAACAGCGATTTCTCGACCGCCGTCCCCGGCCTCTGGGCCATCGGCGATGTCGTGCCCGGCCCGATGCTGGCGCACAAGGCGGAGGATGAAGGCATCGCCTGCGCCGACAATATCGCCGGCCTCACCGGCTATGTGAACCATCACGTCATCCCGGCGGTGGTCTATACCCAGCCGGAAGTCGCCACCGTCGGCAAGACCGAGGAAGAGCTGAAGGCCGCGGGCATCGCCTACAAGGCCGGCAAATTCCCCTTCGCCGCCAACAGCCGCGCCAAGGCCAATCGCGACACCGAAGGCTTTGTGAAGGTGCTCGCCGACGCCACCACCGATCGCGTCCTCGGCGTCCACATCATCGGCAGCATGGCCGGCACGATGATCGCCGAAGCCGCCATCGCCATGGAATTCGGCGCCTCCAGCGAAGACATCGCCATGACCTGCCACGCCCATCCGACCCACCCGGAAGCGCTGAAGGAAGCCGCCATGGCGGTCACGGGCAAGCCGATCCATATGTGATGGCGAGGCATTGACCGGTACCACGCTGGTGGGTCGGTCAATCCCTGTCCGGCATGTTGATCCTGGGCTTGCTTGACTTGCGCGCCCCGCATGGCCCTTTGAGCGGCATGACCGCGCCGCTCGCCCCCATCGCCATCGAGGCCATTCGGCCGCTGCTGTCCTGGCTCGACATGGCGGGCGTTGCCGTGTTCGCCGTCTCCGGCGCGCTGGCGGCGGCGCGCGCCAAGCAGACCATTGTCACCTTCGCCTTTTTCGCCGCGGTCACCGGCATCGGCGGCGGCACGCTGCGCGACCTGCTGATCGGTGCGCCGGTGTTCTGGGTCGGCCGCTCCGACTATCTCGGGGTCTGCCTGTTTGCCGCCGGCGCCGTCTGGCTGCTGCGCGCCGATCGCTGGCGGCTGCCGGCGCTGCTGTGGTTCGATGCCATCGGCATGGCCGCCTATGCCGTTATCGGCGCCGCCAAGGCCGGCAGCTATGGCCTGCCGCCGCTGCCCTCGATCGCCATGGGCGTGCTCAGCGCCAGCTTCGGCGGCATCATCCGCGATGTGCTGGCCGGCGAACCCTCGATCCTCTTGCGCCGCGAAATCTATGTCTCGGCGGCAGCGCTGGGCGCGGCGACTTTCGTGCTGCTGTCGACATTCGGCATGGGCGCGTCGCTGGCCGGGATCATCGGCGCGTCGGCGGGCTTCACCCTGCGCGCGCTGGCGATCGGGAAGGGGCTGTCGCTGCCGGGGTACAGGGCGGACTGAAACAAGAAAAAGACGCCTCCGGCGGCTGGGGCCTTGGCCCCGGACCCCAGTCGTTTGTCGTGCCTATCGGTCGCGCGCGTGCCGACCCAACAAATGGGGTCTGGGGCCAAGGCCCCAGCCGCCGGCGGCGTCTTCACTGCAATCGAATCCTGAGCGACTCGCTCACTTCGCCAGAACCGCCAGCCGCGCCAGCCAGCCTTCACCGGCACGCGCAGCCGCGACCCGCGGCGAGCCGTGCGCGACGCATTCGAGGCACGACGCCTGCATCGTCGGGCCGCGGTTGATGGCGGCGATGTCGCCGGCGGCGGCGAGCAGGCGCAGCTGCGAGGCGGCGGCGAGCTTGGCAAAGGGATCGCGGCTGGCCTGTTCCTGGTCTTCGCCGGGGCCGGCGAGGGCGGTAAACAGGGCGGTGAAGGGCGATTCCGGCTTTTCGATGTCGATGGTGCGCGGCGTGCCCTTCAGCCCGGCGCGCCTGGCGGCGGCGGTGACGGCGGCGTCGAGGCCACCGAGGCTGTCGACAAGTTTCAGGTCCTTGGCGGTGGTGCCGGCCCAGACCCGGCCCTGGCCGATGCGGTCGACCTCGGCCACCGGCAGCTTGCGCGCGGCACCAACCATGGTGGTGAAGCGGCGATAGATATCCTCGACGCCGTTTTGCAGGACGACGCGGGTTTCGGGGGACAGGCCGGCCAGCACATCGGGCTCACCGGAATAGGGCGTCGACTTGACGCCATCGACACCGATGCCGAGCTCGGCGAGGCTGCGGTTGAAGCTGGGCAGGATGGCAAAGACACCGATCGAGCCGGTGATCGTCGAGGGCTGGGCGATGATCTCGTCCGCCGCCGTCGCCACCCAATAGCCGCCGGAGGCCGCGACCGGGCCGAAGGAGGCGACGACCGGCAGGCCCTTGGCCTTGGCATCCATCAGCGCCTGGCGGATTTCCTCCGATGCGAGGACGGAGCCGCCGCCCGAATCGACGCGCACGACCAGTGCCTTCAGATCGTCATTTTCGGCGACGGCATCGGCGATGGCGCGGGCGATGGTGGTGCCGCCGGCGGTGCCGCGCGGCGCCTCGCCATCGACGATGTTGCCGGTGACATAGACGATGCCGATGGCATCACCCGATTCCGGCACGATCGATTTGGTGGCGGCGAGATAGGTCTTGAGGCTGACGCCCTTGTAGGTGCCGAAGGACCGCTGTTCGCCTTCGCCGACCAGCTTGACCATGGCCTTGTCGAAATCGCTGCGCGTGGCGACGGCATCGACCAGCTTGGCATCGAGCGCGGCCTTGGCCTGGTCACCACCGGCGGCGCCGAGGCGCTGCGGCAGCTGCGCGATGAAGGCGGCGACATCGGCCGTTGGGCGGGCGGCGCGGACATCGGCAAGCCAGGTCTGCCACAGGCTGTCGACCAGCGCCTGTTCGGCGGCCTTGGCTTCCGGCGACGAGGCTGCGCGGGTGAAGGGTTCGACCGCGGCCTTGTAGGTGCCGACGCGGAAGACGTTGACGTCGATGCTGAGCTTGTCGAGCGCCCGCTTGAAATAGAGATTGCTGCCGCCCGGCCCGGTCAGCAGCACGCCGCCGAGCGGATTGAGCCAGACGCGGCTCGCCTGGGCGGCGAGATAATAGCCGGCGTCGGTATAGGCGGTGGCATAGGCATGCACCGGCTTGCCGGTCTTGCGGAAGGCCCGCAGCGCGCCGCCGATCGATTGCAGATTGGCCTCGCCAGCGCCGACAAAGGTATCGAGATCGAGGACGATGGCCTTGATCCGGTCGTCCTTGGCAGCGGCATCGACGGCGTGGATGATGTCGCGCACCTGGGTCTGGCCGCCGGTGTCGGCACCGCTGACCGCCTGCAGGGGCGTCTGTTCGGCGGCCTGATCGACGACGGCACCATCAAGGCTGAGCACCAGCGCGCCGCCATCCGGCACGGTCAGGTTCGGCCGGCTGTTCAGCCCCGCCCACAGCGCCACGAAGAACAGCAGCAACAGCAGCAGGACCAGCAGGTCCTTCACCCCCACCAGCACACGCCAGATACCACGCGCAATCGTCATCGACAGGCCTTTGAAAACGGATCCGGCACTGTCTTAGCGACGCAAGGCGGTGGCGACAACCGTCACCACCGCCCCCGCGTCATCGTGGCTGCGTCAGCCGAAGGTCATTTCGATGATCTTTTCCGGCGTGGCGCGGCAGTACATCGGAATCAGCCGGTTCTGGTCGGGATAGACACCGATCAGATTGAGTCGGAAGCGATAGCCGCCATTGCCCTTTTCGACCTCCAGGATGCGGTCGATGCGGATCTCGGTGCCGCCGGTGGCACCGATCTGGCGCGAGGCTTCCGTCACGCAGACGCTGGCCGGCGCCTTGGCCGCAGCTTCGAGCCCGCCGAAATCGACGTTGATCATCGCCGGGCGGCCATCGGAATTGGCAGGCGGCTTGTAGGCCTGTTGCGGTGGCGGCGGGGGCGGCGGTGCGCCCTGCACGACAACGGTCTGCGGGCGTGTGGCGGCGCTGAGCAGCGCGATCAGGCCGGTGGCGACCGCCACGCCGGCGATGACTTCACCAAAGCTGGGGCCCGGATCGTAATAATAGCGCGGCGGCGGGTAATAGCCGCCATGCCAGCCGCCATAGGGCGGCGGCGGCGGGCGGTAATAGCCGCCACCGGGGCGATAGACCGGCGGCCGATATCCGCCCGGATAGTAATTGCCGCCATAATAGCCGCCACCACCGGGGCGATTGTTGCCCGACACGTTGATGTTGGTGTTGTTGTTGATGTTGATGTTGTTGTTACCGCCGGGACGATTGTTGTTGGTGCCACCGCTGCCACCGAAGCCGGGGCGATTGGTGTTGCTGGTGCCGCCGCTGCCACCGAAGCCGGGGCGATTGGTGTTGCTGGTGCCGCCGCTGCCGCCGAAGCCGGGGCGGTTGCCGCCCATGCTCTTGTCCGCTGGT
>NKIQ01000043.1 GCA_002256005.1 Alphaproteobacteria bacterium PA4
GACCCGACCGCGCTGCCGGGCCTGCCCGGTGCCGGAGCGCCCGCCGCGCCCGCGCCTGCCGACGCCCCGGCGGGCGTACCGCTCGCCAAATAAGCCGTGGGACCGCCCGCTTCGCCGCCGTCGCAGGTGCGGCAGATCCTGGGCGGTTCGGCCGGTAATCTCGTCGAATGGTATGATTGGTACGCCTATTCGGCGTTCGCCCTGTATTTCGGCCCGGCCTTCTTCCCCAAGGGCGATGCGCTCGCCCAGGCGCTGAACACGGCGGCGGTGTTCGCCGTCGGCTTCCTGATGCGTCCCATCGGCGGCTGGCTGCTCGGCCTTTACGCCGACGCCAAGGGCCGCAAGGCGGCGCTGACCCTGTCGGTCGCCATGATGTGCGCTGGCTCGCTGATCGTCGCCGTCGCGCCGACCTATGAACAGGCCGGCATCGTCGCGCCCCTGCTGCTGCTGTTCGCGCGGCTGGTGCAGGGCCTGTCGGTCGGCGGCGAATATGGCGCCTCGGCCACCTTCATGTCGGAAGTCGCCGATGAGAAGCGGCGCGGCTTCCTCGCCAGCTTTCAATATGTGACGCTGATCGGCGGGCAGCTGCTGGCGCTGGGCCTGCTGGTGGTGATGCAGGCGGGGCTGAGCGACGACCAGCTGCACGAATGGGGCTGGCGGGTGCCGTTCCTTGTCGGCGCGCTGTGCGCGGTGCTGGTGTTCTGGCTCAGGCGTTCGCTGGTCGAGACCGAGGCGTTCTCGAAACTTTCCGCCGACCAGCACACCAAAAACTATGCTGGCCTGATGAAGCGCCTGTTCGCCCACCCGCGGGCGCTGTGGACGGTGCTGGCGCTGACGGCGGGGGGCAGTCTCGCCTTCTACACCTTCACCACCTATATGCAGAAATATCTCGTGCTGTCCGCGGGCTGGACCAAGGTCCAGGCGACCAATGTCTCGGCGCTGGCATTGTTCGGTTACATGATCCTGCAACCCGTGTTCGGTGCCCTGTCCGATCGCATCGGGCGGCGGCCGCTGCTGATCACCTTTGGCGTGCTCGGCACTTTGCTCACCGTGCCGGCGATGACGGCGATCGGCCAGGCGCGGGATCCCGTCACCGGCTTCGTGCTCATGCTGGCGGCGCTGACCGTGCTCAGCTGCTACACGGCGATTTCGGGGCTGGTGAAGGCGGAAATGTTCCCGGCCGATGTGCGGGCGCTGGGTGTCGGCCTGCCCTATGCGGTGGGTGTCGCGGTGTTCGGCGGCTCGGCCGAATATGTCGCGCTGGCCTTCAAATCGGCGGGGGTGGAGGCGGGCTTTTTCTGGTATGTGGCCGGCATGTGCGCCATTGCCCTGATCGCCGCGATCGCGTTGCCCGATACCAAGGCCAATTCGCGGATCGAGACGCGCTGACCATGCGGCGGGGCGGTGTTGCCGGGCTGGCCCTGCTGCTCAGCCTCTCCGCCTGTGGCGGCGGCAGTGGCGGTGGCGCCATCAGCACGCCGACCCCGCCGATCGTGACGCCGACACCGACACCGACACCGACGCCCACTCCGACGCCGACACCCTCGACCTTCGACACCGCCGAATATCGTCGCTCCAATGGCGCCGTCGCGGCGCAGGCGCTTGCCGCCTATCAGGCCGGCGCCAGCGGGCGCGGCATCATCGCCGCGGTCATCGACAGCGGCGTCAATCCCGATCTGCCGGAATTCTCCGGGCGCATTTCGCCGCTCAGCCGCGATGTCGCCGGCAGCCGGGCGCTTGCCGATGAAAGCGGCCATGGCAGCGAGGTCAGCGGCATATTGCTCGCCGCGCGCAACAACAGCGGCATCCATGGTGTCGCGCCGGCGGCGACGCTGCTGGCGCTGCGCGCCGACCGGCCGGGCAGCTGCGCCGGCACCGAAGGTTGCGGCTATGGCAGCAGTGCCATCGCCAATGGCCTGGATGTGGCGACCAGCGCCGGGGCGCGCGTTGCCAATATCTCGCTCGGCGGCTTTGCCGCGCCCTTTTCGCTGCAGGCAGCGCTGGTGCGCGCCGGCAATGCCGGCATCGTCACCGTCGTCGCCGCCGGCAATGACAGTGCGGTCGAATCGGATCCGCTGGCCCGCTCGCTGGTGGCAGCGGCGGTACCGAACACGGTTATCGTCGCGGGTGCCGTCGACGATGCCGGCGTCATTGCCGATTTCAGCAACCGCGCCGGCAGTATCGCCGGCAATTATCTGGTGGCGCTGGGCGTGCGGGTGCGCAGCTTCGATGCCACCGGCGCGGCGTTTCTGTACAGCGGCACCTCCGAGGCCGCGCCGATCATTTCGGGCGCCGTGGCCTTGATGGCCGAGGCCTTCCCGACGCTGAGCGGACCGCAGATCGTCGACATCCTGTTCCGCACGGCGACCGATCTCGGCGCGCCGGGCACCGATGCCATCTATGGCCGCGGCCAGCTCAACATCTCCCGCGCCTTTGCGCCGATCGGGTCGCTGAGCGTTGCCGGGGTCGCCGAACCGCTGTCCGGCACCGGGCTGATCGGTGGCCCGTTGGGTGACGCCGGCGCGACAGGGCTGGCGCTGCGACAGGTGGCGGCGCGCGACAGCTATGGCCGTGGCTATGCCGTCGATGTCGCGGCCAGCCTGCGCCGGCAGAGCGCCGGGCGGCTGGCGCTGGCATTGTTCGGCAGCGCCCAGGCTGCCGGGCTGCGGCTGGGCGGCGGCGAACTGGCCGTGCTGGCGCGCGCCGGTGACGGCCTGGCCTGGCGCGGTGACCGGCTGACCGGTGCTGATACCAGCCTGCGCCCGCAGGCGGCGCTGACCGCGGGTGCCGCGCGCCTGCCGCTGGCGCCGGGGCGCAGCCTTGCCTTCGGCTATGGCCAGTCGCTTGGCGCTTTGCTCGGCGGTGCCAGCGACACGCCGGTGACGCTGGTGGCGGCGCGCGCCGATGACAGCCTGGCGCTGGCGCAACCGCTGGCCGGCGGCGCGCTGGTGCAGCAGATGGGTGACTGGCGGCTGGGAATCGGTTACGGCACGCTGCGCCAGCAGGCGGCGTTGCGCGGTGGCGTCGCGCCGCTGGCCCAGCGCGCGCTGTTGCGGCTCGATCGCCGGCTCGGCGGCGTGCAGCTCGGCCTCGGCGGCGAAATGCTGGTGGAACAGGGCAGCCTGCTCGGCTCGCAACTGGCGCCGGCGTTCGGAGTGACCGGGGCGACGACACTCAGCGCGCTCGCCCATGTCGGCCTGCCGCTGGGGCGCTGGAACCTCGCCGCCGATGCCCGACTCGGCCAGGCGCGACCGGACCTGACCGGCAGCGGCCTCATCCGCGCCGGTGCCACGCTGACGACCTTTGCCGGATCGCTGCAACTCTGGGGGCAGGGGCTGCTGCGCGCCGATGACCGCCTCAGCCTGACCCTGGCCCAGCCGCTGCGCGCCAGCGGCCGCGCCCTGCTGGCGCTCGGCGATGCACCGCTTGCCACGGCGCTGGCACCCTCGGGCCGCGAAATCGCCATGGAGGCCGGCTATGCGCTGCCCGTCGCCGGCGGTGCGCTCGGGCTCACGTCCTTCTGGCGTCACCAGCCCGGCCATATCGCGACGGCCCCGCCCGATGCCGGGGCGGCGGTGCAGTTTCGGTTGGGTTTCTGATGATTCGGTAGATCGGAAGAAAAGGGCCGCTGGCGGCTTGGGCCGAAGGCCCCAGACCCTATTTTGCTCTGGTGGTGCTTGTGTGTCGGCATATACGCCATGAAAGGAATGGGGTCTGGGGCCGTCGGCCCCAGCCGCCGGAGGCCTTGTTTTCCTTTCAGAACACCCGCCCCGATCCGCGTTATCCCCACAAAATCGCGCGCACCCCCTAGCCGGAACCGCCCAAACCGGCGTAGGGCTTTTCTCCCATGACACGGTTCATTTTCATCACCGGTGGCGTGGTCTCGTCGCTGGGCAAGGGCCTGATGGCCGCCAGCCTTGCCGCCTTGCTGCAGGCGCGCGGCTACAAGGTCCGCATCCGCAAGTTCGATCCCTATCTCAACGTCGATCCCGGCACGATGTCGCCGTACCAGCATGGCGAAGTCTATGTGACCGACGATGGCGCCGAGACCGACCTCGACCTTGGCCATTATGAGCGCTTCACCGGCGTTGCCTCGCGCAAGACCGACAATATCACCTCGGGCCGGGTCTATCAGGACATCATCACCAAGGAACGCCGCGGCGATTTCCTGGGCGGTACCGTGCAGGTGATTCCGCATGTCACCGATGCCATCAAGGCCTTTGCCCGCGCCGAGACCGAGGATCTGGATTTCGTGCTGTGCGAGATCGGCGGCACGGTGGGCGACATCGAATCGCTGCCGTTTCTGGAGGCGATTCGCCAGCTGTCCGCCGATGTCGGCCGCAACAACGCCGTCTATATCCATTGCACGCTGGTGCCCTATCTGGCCGCCGCCGGCGAGTTGAAGACCAAGCCGACCCAGCACAGCGTGGCGGAACTGCGCGGCATCGGCATCCAGCCGCATGTCCTCGTCTGCCGCTCCGAACATCCGCTGCCGGCCAGCGATCGCGCCAAGATCGCGCTGTTCTGCAATGTACAGAAGGAAGCGGTGATCGCCGCATTGGATGCGCCGAGCATCTATGACGTGCCGATGCAATATCATGCCGAAGGGCTGGACGATCAGGTGCTGCTCGCCTTTGGCATCACCGATGCGCCGGCGCCGGACCTGACGCGCTGGACGCGGATTTCGGAGGCGCTGCACAACCCCGAAGGCGAAGTGACGATCGGCGTCGTCGGCAAATACACGGGGATGAAGGACGCCTACAAGTCGCTGACCGAGGCGCTGGTGCATGGCGGCATCGCCAATCGGGTGAAGGTCAACATCCGCTGGCTGGATGCCGAGGAGTTCGAATCGAGCGATGTCGCGGCGCGGCTGGAGCCGATGCACGGCATTCTGGTGCCTGGTGGCTTCGGCGAGCGGGGTTCCGAAGGCAAGATCGCCAGTGTCGAATTCGCGCGCACCCGCGACGTGCCCTTTTTCGGCATCTGTCTCGGCATGCAGATGGCCTGCATCGAATCGGCGCGCAACCAGGCCGGCGTCAGCGGCGCCGGCACCACCGAATTCGGCCCGACCGCGGAGCCGGTGGTCGGCATGATCACCGAATGGATGAGTCCCGAAGGGCGGCAGGTGCGCGAGGCCGGTGGCGATCTGGGCGGCACCATGCGGCTGGGCGCCTATGCAGCGCGGCTGGCCGGCAACAGCGTCGCCGCCAGCATCTATGACGCGACCGAGATCAGCGAGCGGCATCGCCACCGCTATGAGGTCAATGTCCATTACCGCGACCGGCTGGAGGCCGAGGGCCTGATTTTCTCCGGCATGTCGCCCGATGGCCTGTTGCCGGAGATTGTCGAGCGGCCGGATCACCCCTGGTTCGTCGGCGTGCAGTTCCACCCCGAACTCAAGTCGAAACCCTTTGACCCGCACCCGCTGTTCGCCGGTTTCATCGCGGCGGCGCTGCGCCATAGCCGCTTGGTTTGACGCCGAAAAAGCCTTCACACTAAGTTTTTATTGCCCTGTCGCGACAGATTGACACACAACATTGTTGCGATAAAATGGCGCAACACGGGGAGAGCGAAGGGGCTGCGTTTGCTCCTGTCGGCAACGGTTAAGCGTGATGGGTTGCAGGCGCTGTGTCCGTGTTGAAGTCAGGCGGTCTGCCGCGGGGGTGGGCCGACTGGGCCGGGCAAAGCGTGGCAACACGTGATGCACGGCGAACAATGCCAGTCTCAAGAAGGGAGTTGACTCCATGGCAGACAACGAAAAGGTTTACCCGACCGGGTTGACCGTGAAGGAAGCGGAAGAAATCCAGGCAGGCCTGATGTGGGGTTCCCGCATCTTCCTCGCCATCGCGGTCTTCGCTCACATCCTGGCGTACATGCTTACGCCTTGGCTGCACTGATAGGGGGTATTGAACATGAATGAAGGTAAGATCTGGCTGTATGTCAGCCCGACCGTCGGCATCTCGGCGTTCTTCCTGGTTCTGGTCACGGCCGTCCTGCTGGTCCATGCCTCGATCCTGACGAACACCACCTGGATGGCTGCGTTCTTTGAAGGTGGCGCCAAGGCGACCGCCGCTGCGCCGGCTGCTGCACCCGCCCCGTAAGGGCCGGGTTCAGGCAGACGCCTGAGCCAAGACAAGGAGGCCGGGCCCCGAAAGGGGTCCGGCCTTTTGTTTTTGTTTCCTCTCCCTTGAGGGGAGAGGGGACTCGCGCTCTTCGCGCGAGCGGGTGAGGGTGTTCTTATGCGGCCACGCGCGGACACCCTCACCCGCTCGGCGCAGGCGCCGAGTCGACCTCTCCCCTGAAGGGAGAGGTGGCCTAATAGGGCGATGCCGCCACGAAGTCGTTGAACGCCTTCAGCTTGCGGGCATTGCTGCGGAATTCCTGCCGCGTCAGCACATCGTCATGGTTGAAGTCGAGCGCATCGAACCCGGCGCGCTTGCCGCCGGCGGCTTCCCACTCCGACAGGCTCAGCTTGCCATCGCCATTGCTGTCGGCCTCGCGCAGCTTGGCTTCCATGAAGGCGAGCTTCTGTTCGCGCGTTTCACCGGGAATCGCCTTGGGGCCGAGGGTGGCATGGTCGGCGGTGTTGCCGGGGGCATTGGCGGTTTGCGCAGCGGCGGGGCCGGCCAGCGCGGCGGCGAACAGGCAGGCGAGCAACAGGCGTGACATCGGATATTCCCCCAAAAGGCCAGGATTCATTCGGCGACGGCCACCCGCGGCCGCGCGCGCAGCAACGGGAACATGGCGATCAGCGTCACCAGCAGCAGCACGACCTCCAGCATATAGACCAGCACATAGCCCGAGGCCTTAGCGCTCCACAGGCCCATCGGCTGGCTGCTGAACACGTCACGCATCACGCCGCCCAGGGCAGCGCCGATGCCGGCGGCGGTGGCCTGCACCGCCCCCCAGCTGCCCAGCGCCAGCCCGACCTGGTCGCGCGGGGCAAAGTTCATCGTCGCGGTCAGCGTGCCGTGCGAGAACAGGCCGCCGCCAAGGCCGATGATCAGCACGCCGATGGTGAACATCGGGATGGATTGCTGCGGCGCCGCCATGATGACCATCAGGAACGCCGGCAGGCCGATCAGCGCACCGGCGCTGGCCATGCGGAACGGGTCACCGCCGCGGCTGAGGATGCTCGACGCGATCGAGAAGCCGACGAGGCCGCCACCGGCAAAGGTCGCGGTCAATTCGGTGGTGGCGCCGACGGTCATGTTCAGCACCTGGCCGCCATAGGGTTCGAGCAGGATATCCTCCATGCTGAACGCGAGCGTGCCGAGCCCCACGGCGATGAGCCGGCGCAGGGCATGGGCCTGGCCGATATATTTGTCGAAGCTCTGGCGGAACGTGTCGTGCTCCGGTTCGGGCTCGGTGCGCAGATGCGCCGGGCGCCGTGCCTCCTGCTTCCAGACGGCGATCAGGTTGAGCAGGATGGTGACGACCGCCGAGCCCTGGATGACCTGGATCAGCCGGCCCGGCGAGAAATCGGCGAGCAAGGCGCCAAAGGCCAACGCGCTGATGATCGAGCCAATGAGCAGCATCACATACATCAGCCCGACGACATTGGGCTGGTCCTTTTCCTCGATCAGGTCGGTGGCGAGGGCGAGGCCGACCGTCTGGGTGATGTGGATGCCGGCGCCGACGAGCAGGAAGGCCAAAGCCGCCGCCGTCCGCCCGATCCACACCGGCGCATCGGCGGCATTCAGCGCGCCCGACAGCACCAGCAGCGCGAACGGCATGATGGCCAGGCCACCGAACTGGATCATGGTGCCCTGGAAGATATAGGGCACCCGCCGCCAGCCCAGCGCCGATTTGTGGGTGTCGGACCGATGGCCGATCACGGCCCGAAAGGGTGCGAACAGCAGCGGCAGCGACAGCATGATGCCGACCAGCGACGCCGGCACATTCAGCTCGACGATCATCACACGGTTGAGCGTGCCGACCAGCAGCACCAGCGACATGCCCACCGACACCTGGATCAGCGACAGACGCAGCAGCCGGCTGAGCGGCAGAGTTTCGGTGGCGACATTGGCAAAGGGCAGGATCTTCGTCCCCCAGCCCATCCACACGCTCATCATCTTGTTGTTGATGCGACTCATTTCTGCCTGACCCGTTTAACGCACCCTGATACCCGGGCGCCGCCGCGCGTCGTTTTGCCTCGCGACCCCCGCGTCATTTCCTGAACGTGCCGCCGCGATTTGACAAGCCGCCAAGCCGTGGCGCCCGGCTCAATTCGCCGTAACGCCGATCACCGCCTCTCCGGCCACAGTCGTCCGATGCATGACGCGCAGATGCCCGTCATAGCCGCCCTCGGCGAAATGCAGCGTGCAGCGATTGTCCCACATCAGCAGCGTGTCGGGCGCCCAGCGGTGGCGGAACTGGAACTGCGGCTGCACGATATGCTGGTACAGATGGCCGAGAATGGCATAGCCTTCCTCCCGCGTCATGCCTTCCAGCCCGATAGTGTAGACCGGCGAGCAATAGAGGGCGCGCCGGCCGGTGACCGGATGCACGCGCACCAGCGGATGCGCCTCTACCGCCTCGGCGGCCGGGCCGGTAAGGATGGTCATCGTCCGCGTCGCGGTTTCATTGGCATAGACGCCGTCGCGGCCATAGGGCAGCCGCGCCGAATGCAGCGCCGTCAGACCGTCGCACAGGCGCTGGAAGGCCGGCGACAGTGTGTCATAGGCTGCGGCGCAATCGGCGAACAGCGTGTCACCGCCGACCGGCGGGATGACCTTGCCATGCAGGATGGTCGCCGCCGGCGGGTGGGGCTGGAAGCTCCAGTCGCTGTGCCAGCCGGCGCCGAAATTGGGTGCCGTTTCATCGGCTGCGCGGCGCAGTTCCAATATGTGGGGCCGCCCGGGCATCGGCACGATGAACGGATCTTCGCCAAAGGCGCCAAACTGCAGGGTGAACGCCTCCTGCTGGTCCAGCGTCAGCGGCTGGCCGGGGAAGGACAGCACGCCGTGCGCCGCGAACGCTGCCTTGACCGCCGCCAGTGCATCCGCCGCCAGCGGCTGCGCCAGATCGAGCCCGGTGACGACCGCGCCGAACCCCGATGCTTCAGGCGTGACCGTGATCATGCCAGCCGCGCCATGACGCGCGCGTGCCAGCCGTGCAGCGCTGCCAGCTCTGTCGGCGCCTTGATATCGATCCAGTCGCCGAAATCGAAAATGGTCAGCAGCGTGATATCGGCCATGCTGAAGCGATCGCCAGCGAGGAACGCCCGGCCCCGCAACTGTTCGTCGAACCAGGCCAGTGCCACCTGCGCCTGGGCGCGCGCCGCCCGGCCCATTTCGGGGATCTGCTTGATCAGCCGCGCCGTCATCGGATGGTCGTGCTGCCAGGCCATGCTGACCTGCGGGCCGAGAAAGGTTTCGGCGCGGCGGATCCACATGTCGGTTTCGGCGCGTTCGAACGCATCGCTGCCGAACAGCGGCGGTTCGGGATGGATGTCATCGAGATAGCGGCAGATGCTGATGGTCTCGGCGATGACCCGGCCATCATCGAGTTCGAGGAACGGCACCTGGCCGCGCGGGTTCTTCGCCAGCACCGTCGCCGATTTATGCTCGCGGGCGAACAGCGACACCGACGTTTCCGGCAGCACCAGCCCCTTGGCCTTCAGGAACAGGCGCACGCGGCGCGGGTTCGGTGCCGGGTCTGCGGCCATCCACAACATCATCGATCGATCCCCCCAATTTTGCGCCAGTCTGGCCGAGCGCCGGAGTGATGGCAATCGGGCAAGAGTCTGACATAATGGTCATTGTGAGCGGGTGCGGGGGCGCAATGCGGATTCGAAGTCTGGTGCGGAGCGTCCTGCTGGTGATGCCGGTGCTGCTCGCCGGCTGTGGTGGCGACACGTCCAACCCGGCGCCGCCGCGCGATACCAGCCCGGCGATCATCCCGCAGGCCTCCTCCGCCATCGCCGTGCCGATCAGCGCCAGCCTCGCCGATCTGCAGCGCATCGCCAATGCCGAAATCCCCAGAACGCTGGTCACCATCGACAAGCAGGAGCCGGCCTGCCTCAAGATCAAGATCATCGGCAAGATCAGCTGCCATATCGTCGGCCAGGTGACGCGCGGGGCGGTGCGGGTCAGCGGCGCCGGCGATGTGCTGGTCCTGACCATGCCGGTGTCGGCAGTGGTCAGCGCCCGCAACGTCGCCCATATCATCAAATCGGAAACCGCCACGGCCGAAGCCATAGCGACGGCGCGCGTCAAGCTGACCAGCCCCGGCAACTGGCAGCCGTCCGCCAGGGTCGCGCTCAGCTATGTCTGGACCAAGAAGCCCGGCATCGATTTCCTCGGCCAGCGCATCACCTTTGCCAACAAGGCCGATCCGGCGCTGGCCAGGGTCATAGCCCGGCTGGAGACCGACCTGCCGAAACACATTGCAAAGCTGCACCCGCGCGCCCGGCTGGCCGAGGCCTGGGCCAAGGGCTTCACCTCGGTGTCGCTCAACGCCCGCAACCCCCCGGTCTGGCTGCGCATCACGCCGCAGCAGCTGCGCTTTCGCCGCTATGACATCAGCGATGGCCGGCTGACCATGGTGCTCGGCGCCCGGGCGCTCACCGAAACCTTTGTCGGCAACCGCCCCGCCGATCCGCCGGCGACGCCGCTGCCGCCACCGCCGCCGGGCCAGATCGCCCCGGATGAAGGGTTCCGCTTCTACCTGCCCGTCGTCGCCGATTATGCCGAGCTGGAGCCGGTGCTGGAGCGCGCCCTGCACAAGCTGGAGGCAAAGCTCGACGACAAGCCGCTGGTCCTGCCCGCCATCGGCACGGTGAAGCCGCGCTTCGATTCCGTCACCATCTACGCCACCGGCAATGGCCGCCTCGCCATCGGCCTGAAGATGGCCGTGGCCACGCCGGGCAAATGGATCGATGCCCGAGGCACCGTCTGGGTCACCGGCCAGCCCCATAATGTCCCCGGCTCGCAACAGGTGTCGGTGCGCGACCTGCGCATCGCCGGCGCCGCCGACAGCCCGGCCTTCCGACTGTTGCTCGCCGTCGCCCAGTCGGAACAGGTCCGCACCACGCTCGCCGGCGCGCTCACCCAGAATTTCGCGCGCGATTATGAGAAGCTGCTCGCCAAGGCCGGCAAGGCCATCGCCGAAAAACGCCTTGGCGCCTTTGTCATCACCGCCCGCATCGACAAGGTGCAGAATGGCACCGTCCAGCCGACCGGGCAGGGCCTGTTCATGCCGGTGGTGGCCGAAGGGACGGCGGCGCTGCGCTATGCGCCGCTGCGGCGGTAGGTTCGGAAGGGAAGAAGGGCCTCCGGCGGCTGGGGCCCTGGGCCCCAGACCCCATTTGTTAAGCGGTACATTGGTGTCGCCGTCATGCTGAACTTGTTTCAGCATCCATCGTGCTGCGGGAACGCCCGTTCCGCTGGTGGAGTGGATGCTGAAACAAGTTCAGCATGACGATGCAACAGAAGGACGAAAAACGACTGGGGTCTGGGGCCTTAGGGTCCGGACTCATAAATTACAGGGGTCGGCATGGGCTGGAGAGGCGAAATGGCTAGGCGCGGGCGCGCTGGCGGGGCTTTGCCCCCCGGCGAGCGACCGCAACGAC
>NKIQ01000044.1 GCA_002256005.1 Alphaproteobacteria bacterium PA4
CACGGCGCCCGCCGTGCAGGACCGCGTCGACCGCACCGCGCTGCGCAGCCCGATCGCCGGCATCGTGCAGCGCGTGCTCGCCACCACCATCGGCGGCGCCGTGGCGCCGGGCGCCGCGCTGGTCGAGGTGGTGCCGGCCGGCGAGGCGCTGGTCGTGGAGGCGGCGCTGCGCCCGGCCGATATCGGCTTTGTCCATGTCGGCCAGCCGGCGGCGATCCGGCTGTCGGCCTATGACGCCAGCCGGTTCGGGAAATTGCGGGGCCGGGTCGCGCATGTCTCACCCGATGTGGTGGCGGATGCGCGCGGCGGCGCCCCGCATTTTCTGGTGCGCCTCGCCATCGGCCACAACGGCCTGCGCGCCGCCGATGGCCGCACGCTGCCGATCGTGCCGGGCATGGAGGCGGAGGTCGAACTGATCGGCAAGGACCGCAGCCTCCTGTCCTATCTGCTCGATCCGGTGGCGCAGCTGCGCGACCGGGCGTTTCGGGAGCGCTGACGCGGGGATCGCAGCGACAGGCCTTGGTCACCACCAGAGCGGAACGCTTGCTTTTGCGCCCCACACGCGGCAGCAGGCGCTACGGCCCTTCCGGCTCATTCCTGGCGTCAAGTGATCGAGATGACCGTGCCCGATACCCCCCTGCTTGCCGGCCTGGAACTGGGCGGCACCAAGACGCTGGCGGTGCTGGCCCGCGGCACGCAGATCATCGACCGTTACCGCATCCCGACCGACAGCCCCGACATCGTGCTGCCGGCCGTGGACGCCTGGTTTGCCGAAGCCGCCGCCCGCCATGGTGCGCCGCAGGCGCTGGGCATCGCCAGCTTCGGCCCGCTGGCGCTCGATCCGCGCGCGCCCGACCATGGCTGCCTGACGGCAACGCCCAAGCCCGGCTGGGCCGGCACCGCGCTGCTGCACCGCTTTGCCGACAGCCTGGGCGTGCCGGCGCGACTGGATACCGACGTCAACGGCGCTGCACTCGCCGAACAGCGCTGGGGCGCGGCCCAGGGCGCGGCGGTCGTCGTCTATCTGACCATCGGCACCGGTGTCGGCGCCGGGGTCGTCATCGATGGCCGGCCGGTGCATGGCCATGCCCATCCCGAATTCGGCCATGTCCGGCTGCGGCGGGTGGCGGGCGACAGCTTTGCCGGCATCTGCCCCTGGCACGGCGATTGCCTGGAAGGGCTGGTGTCCGGCCCGGCGCTGGCCGCCCGCGCCGGCATGGCGGGCACCGCCATCACCGCCGATCACCCGGTGTGGGATGCGGTCGCCGCCGATCTGGGTGAGGCCATGGCGATCCTGATCCTGACCATGGCACCGGAACGCATCCTCATCGGCGGCGGCGTCGGCATGGGCCAGCCGCAATTGCTGCCGCGCATCGCCGCCGCCACCGCCGACCGCCTGGCCGGCTATTGCCCGGAAGCGGTGGCACGGCTGGAAAACGGCCTGATCTGCGCGCCGGCGCTGGGCGATGATGCCGGGCCGATGGGGGCGATTGCCCTGGCAATGGATGCGCTGGCAATGGATGCGCTGGCCTGATGCCGGCCTTGCAGCGGCGGCTGATCGTCAAGCCCTGGGGTCGCGATCAGCTGCCGCCGGGGTTTCCCCACACCGGCGGCGTGCGCATCGGCGAGATCGCCCATGATCTGCCGGCAGGCGTCGCGGCGCCACTGCTGGTCAAGCACATCTTCACCGCCGAACGCCTGTCGGTGCAGGTGCACCCCGATGATGCCCTGGCGCGGGCCCATGGCGAGGCCGGCGGCAAGGCGGAATGCTGGCTGGTGCTGGCGGCGGACCCCGGCGCCCGCATCGGCATCGGCGGCACCCGCACGGTCGATGCGGCGACGCTGCGGGCGATGGCAATCGATGGCAGCATCATCGACTGGTTGCACTGGCAGCCGGTGCAGGCGGGCGATTTCGTCATGGTGCCGCCCGGCACCGTCCATGCCATCGGCGCCGGTGTCGCGCTGGTCGAGATCCAGCAGAATCGCGATGTCACCTATCGGCTGTATGATTATGGCCGCGACCGGGCGCTGCATCTCGATGCGGCGCTGGCTGCCGCCTGCCCCGCGCCACACCCCGCCGCGCTGCGCCGCCACTATGCCGGTGGTGATGTCGTGCTCGCCGATACGCCCTATTTCCGCGTGCGGGCGTGCAGCGGCGCCGGCACGTTCGACAGCGGCGATCGCCCGACGCTGGTGGTGCCGCTGGCAGGGTCGGTGGCCATTGCCGGCACGGCGCTGACCAGCGGTTTCTGCCATCTGGCGGCGCCCGGCACACCGATTGCGCTCGGCGACACCGGCAGCGTGCTGCTCGCCAGCGCCTGAGCTCAGCCGGTCAGCGCCGCCGCCGCCCGGCCCGCCAGCCAGCCGGTGGCCAGCGCCGAGCCCAGCCCCATCGCCGGCAGATAGCCCCAATAGGACGGCCCCGAAACGCCGCGCGCAGCACCGCCGGCGGCGAACAGATTGGGCAGGGCGCTGCCATCGGCGCGCAGCACCCGCGCCGCGCCGTCGATCTGCAGGCCGCCCTGGGTGTGGTAGAGCCCGCCGCAGACGCGGATGGCGTGAAATGGGGCCTGCGGCGCCCGCTCGCCGGCCCACGCGCGCCCGAACGCATCACGGCCGTGCAGCGCCGCCAGCGTCGCTGCCACCGCCGGCGCTGGTGCGCCGATCAGCGCCGCCAGCGCTTCGGCATCGGCCACATGGCGGATGGCGGCAAGATCGTTGAGGCCCTGGATTTCCAGCGTATAGGCGTTGCGCGCCTCGATCTCGGCATCGAACACCACCCAGGCGCGGCCATCGGGCTGGGCCAGCACCGGATGCACCATGCCGGCGATATCGGCGGTTTCATCGACAAAGCGCTCGCCCAGCCCATTGAGCAGCACGCCGCCTTCGACGATCACCCCCGGCGGCACGGTGATGCCCTGCGGATCGGCGAGCATCGCATAGCCCTGATAGCTCGCCATGTCGGCGAGCGCGCCGCCCAGCCGGGCGCCGATGCGGATGCCGTCACCGCGATTGCCCTCATGGCCATTGTGCCGGGCCAGCGCCGCCTCCGGCATGTGCGTGGCGACCATTTGGGGATTGGCAGCGAAACCACCGCTGGCGAGGATCAGCGCGCCGCAACCGATGCGCTCGCGGCTGCCGTCGGGACGCTCCAGCGTCACGCCGGTGACGGCACCATCGGCAGCGCGCGCGACATCGACGAGGCGCGCCTGCAACAGCACATCGACACCCTTTTCGGCGAGGCGCTGGTGCAGCAATTGCACCAGATCCGTGCCGCCATGGCCGGGCCAGCCGTGCATGCGCTGCCGGCTGTGGCCATAGGCGGCACGAAAGCCGGTATCGAGTTCGAACGGCACGCCGATGCTGTCGGTCAGCCAGTCGAGGCACGGCCCCGCGGCATCCGCAACGGCGCGCGCGATCACCGGGTCGGTTTCCCCGCGTGTCTTCGCCATGATGTCGGCAAACAGCGTGTCGGCAGCATCGGCGATGCCCAGCGCCGCCTGCTGCCGCGTGCCGGCGGCGCAGACCAGCCCCTGCGACATGGCCGTAGTGCCGCGCGGCACGGCGTCCTGCTCCACCAGCAGCACCGCCGCCCCGGCCGCGCGCGCCGCGAGCGCCGCCACCGCGCCGGCCGCGCCGCCGCCAATGACCAGCACCGGCACGCTGAATTCGAAATCGCCGCTCATGCCCTCGTCCTTACGCTGCACCGGCCGGCGCTGGCCAGCGCCGCCGCGACTGTCCACCTGCCGGGCGTGCAAAGCGCCACGCGACGGGCTATCGTCGTGGCGTCACTCTTCTGGCGGGTTCATTCCATGGCAAAGCGCAATCTCAACGGTCGTCCCGTCAATCCCGTCGGCCTCGGCTGCATGTCCTTGAGCCATGCCTATGGCACGCCGCCATCGGTCGCCGACGGCGTGGCGCTGCTCAATGCCGCGCTCGACCTCGGCTATGATCACCTCGATACCGCCCGCATCTATGGCCTTGGCCGCAACGAGGCGCTGCTCGGCGAGGCGCTGGCCGGGCGGCGGCGCGAATTCTTCCTCGCGTCGAAAACCGGCATCATCATCGATGGCGAGCAGCGCCGCATCGACTGCCGGCCTGACACCATCCGCGGCGCGCTGGAGGAAAGCCTTCGCCTGCTGCGCACCGATCATATCGATCTCTACTATCTCCACCGCCGCGACTTCACCGTGCCGATCGAGGACTCGGTCGGTGCGCTCGCCGATCTGGTGCGCGAAGGCAAGATCGGCGCCATCGGCCTGTCGGAAATGTCGACCGAGACGCTGGGCCGGGCCGCCGCCGTCCACCCCATCGCCGCCATGCAGACCGAATATTCGCTGTGGACGCGCCAGGCCGAAATCGCCGTGCTGGCGGCGTGCCGGGCGCTGGGCACCACCTTCGTCGCCTTCTCGCCGGTCGGGCGCGGCGCGCTGGCCGATGGCGTCGCCGATCCGGCGCAGCTGGTGAAGGGCGACCTGCGCATCGGCATGCCGCGCTTCAGCGCCGAACATTGGCCGCACAACGCCGGCCTGATCGCCGCCTTCCGCGCCGAAGCCCGGGCGCTCGGCGTCACGCCCGCGCAGCTGTCGCTCGCCTGGGTGCTGGCGCAGGGCGATCACATCGTCGCCATCCCCGGCACCGCCAACCGCGCCCATCTCGCCGAAAACATCGCACGCTGGGACTGGGTGCCCGACGCCGCCGTGCTGGCGCGGCTGGATGCGCTGATCAACCAGCAGACGGTCGCCGGCGGCCGCTATCCGCCGGCGATGCAGCGCTCGATCGACACCGAGGACTTTGCCGCATGAAGTGGCTGGCCCTGGCGCTGCTGCTGGCGGCCTCGCCGGCGCTGGCCTGGTCGAATCAGGGCCATATGATCACCGGCGCCATCGCGCATGACGATCTTGCCGCGCATGATCCGGCGCTGCTGCCGCAGATCGAAGCCATCATGCAGGGCCATCCCGATTGGGCGCGCTTTGCCGCGGCGCTGACCGGGCTGAGCGGCGAGGTGCGCAGCCGCCGCCTGCTCGAACTGGTGGCGCGCTGGCCCGATGATGCCCGCGGCACGGCCCGGGACCATCCCAGCTGGCATTACCAGCTGCGGCTGATCCTGTCGGTCAGCGACCCGGTGCCGGTCGATCCGGCCCTGCGGGCGCAGCGGTTCGGCCAGGCGCCCCAGGCCTATGCGCTGGCGCTGGCCATCCTGCAGGACGAATTTTCACCGCCGGCCGATCGCGCCATCGCGCTGTGCTGGCTGGTGCATCTCGCCGGCGACATCCAGCAGCCGCTGCACGCGGCGCAGCTGGCCTCCGCTCGCTTTCCGCGCGCCGATCTGGCCGGGCAAGCGGCGATTGTCCGCACCGGCCCCACCGCGACGCCGCTGCCGCTGCATGTCTATTGGGACAATGTCGTCGGCGGTGACGAAGACGATGCCGCCAATGTCGAGGCACAGCGCCTGCGCCTCGCCGCGCTCTGGCCGCGCCAGCGCCTGCCGGAACGCACCGGCCGGGCCGACGCCGCGGCCTTTGCCGGCTGGGCCGACGAAAGCGCCCGCCTCGCCCGGCGCCTCGCCTATGACCATGCCCGGTTCGAAGGCGGCACCAGCCCGGCCAGCGCCGTGACGCTGAGCCGCGAATATCAGCAGCAGCGGGATGCCGTCGGCGCGCGCCGCGTTGCCGCCAGCGGCTATCGCATTGCCGACGCGCTGCGGCTGGCGCTGGGCCCGCCGCAATAGCGTCAGCGCGCGGGCGATGATGGCGGCGGCGGCGGCGCGACCGTGTGTGGCACGGTCGGCACGGTCAGGCCCCAATTGACCTTCATCGTGCCATCGGCCTGGCGGCGATAGCCGAGCAGGCAATTGTTGGCCTGGGTCATCAGCACCTTGCCGCTGCTCTTGTCGGCGACCGTGACGATGCAGGCCGATCGCACCGTGGCCATGTCCTCGGAGGCCGGCGCGTCGATGACGATATTGCTCACCGCCAGGGTGATGGCGAAATTGGTCTGCTGTTCACGGCGCTTGCGCGCGCCGGCGGCATCCAGATTGGGGGCACCATCGACCATCAGCACCTGATCATCGGCATAATGGGTGCCAAGCTTGTCCGGATCGCCGGAATTGTAGTCGGCGACGAGCTGGTTGACCTCTGCCAGCATGACCTTTTGAAAGGCGGACGCGTCCTGCTTCGGGGGTGCGGCCAGCCCCGGCGCGGCGACGAGCACAAGCAGAAAACCCCAGGCCTTGCCGATATCGGTCATGCGCATTTCACCCTTTTTCCACAATTCGTGCGGCGTTGCGCCAGAACGCTTGAGCGTCGCTCCAATTGCTGTCAAGGCAGGGCCTATCGAAGGGCAGGGCTTTGATAATGGCTGGCGATGCCGCCGGTGCCATGGCACCGGCTGACGATATCTTCATCTCCTATGCACGGCCCACCGTGGCTGTGGCCCATGCCGTGTCGGCGGCGTTGCAGGCGGCCGGGCACCGCGTCTGGTTCGATGATGCGCTGCCCGCCCATCGCCCCTTTGCCGATGTCATCGAGGAACGCCTGCGCGCCGCCCGCGTCGTCGTGGTGATCTGGTCGGCCGCCGCCGCCAAATCGCATTGGGTGCGCGCCGAAGCCGATGTGGCGCTGAAGGCCGGCACGCTGGTCCAGCTGAGTGTCGATGGCACCATCCCGCCCATGCCGTTCAACCAGGTGCATTGCGTCGATTTCGCCGGCCATGCCAGCGTCGTCGCAGCACCGGCCTGGGCCAGGGTGACGGCCAGCATCCAGTCGCTGCTGGGCCGTGCCGAGCTGGCCGCGACCCCCGCGGTCACCGCGCCGCCGCCGGCCAGCGATGTCACCGAAAAACCCTCGATCGCCGTGCTGCCCTTTGCCAATCTGTCGGGCAATCCCGAGCAGGATTATTTCGCCGACGGCATGGTCGAGGAAATCGCCACCGCCCTGTCGCGCATCAAGTCGCTGTTCGTCATTTCCGGCAATTCCAGCCGCGCGCTGAAGGGCAGCAACATCACGCCCGGCGAAGCGGCAACCACCCTTGGCGTCCGCTATGTGCTGGAAGGCAGCGTGCGCGCCGCCGGTGGCCGGGTGCGCATCGCGCTGGGCCTGATCGATACCAATGCCGGCGCCCGCATCTGGAGCGACCGGTTCGACGACACGATGGAAGATGTCTTCGCGCTGCAGGATCGCGTCGCGCTGGCGGTGGCCGGAGTCATCGAACCCGCCGTGCAGATCGCCGAAATGGCGCGCGCCCTGAAACGCCCGACCCAGTCGCTGGGCAGCTATGACCTGTATCTGCGCGCCCTGCACCAATATCAGTCACTGGCCCCCGACGATGTCCGCCAGGCGCTGCTGCTCGTCGATCAGGCGCTGGCCATCGATCCGCGCAATGCCGCGGCGCTGGCGCTGGGCGCCGATTGCCATGCCCAGGCCGTGGTGGTGCGCTGGGGCAGCGATCTCGCCGCGCATCGCCGCGATGGCCTCGCTATGGCGCGCCGCGCCATGCAGGTGGCACCCGATGATCCGGAAGTGCTGGCGCGGGCCGTCGCGGCGCTGTGGCAATTGGGCGACAATCTGAAAACGCTGATCGCGCACGTCGACCGCGCCACCACGCTCAATCCCGGCTCGGCACTGGCCTGGGCGACCAGCGGCTGGATCCGCCTCATTTTCGGTGATCCGGCCCGCGCCGTCAGCGAATTCCGCACCGCGATGCGCCTCGATCCGATTTCCAGCGAACGCCCGGCGCAACAGACCGGCCTCGCCATCGGCCAGTTCTGCGATGGCCAGTTCGACGATGCCATCGCGCTCGCCAGCGAAGCCGTGCAGCGCAAGCCCGGCCTGCAGGTCAATCATGTCGTGCTTGCCGCCAGCCATGCCATGCTGGGCCAGGACGCGGATGCCCGCGCCGCCCTGGCCGCCTTTGCCGCCGGGCACCCCGGCGGCAATTTCCGCGACTGGCTGTCGGTGTTCGGCAACCCCGAACACCGCGCCATCGCGCTGGCGGCAATCGAGCGCATCGCCGGCTAGAGGCGCTTGCATTTTGGTTGCAGCACCTCGTCATGCTGAACTTGTTTCAGCATCCACCTCACCGACGGAACAGGCTTTCCCGCAGCACGATGGATGCTGAGCCGCAGGCCGGCGAAGCCAAACAAGTTCAGCATGACGATTCCACTTAAACGCAATCGACTCTAGGGCGTATCGACATTCAAGTTTAAATGAGGCCTCCGGCGGCTGGGGCCGTCGGCCCCAGACCCCATCTCGCTGTGATCTGGCCTGAAACGCCGCCTGTGGTGCTGTGCGGCAGCCAGTGAATGGGGTCTGGGGCCTGCGGCCCCAGCCGCCGGAAGCTCTACATCCGTTTCACCTGTCACCATCGCCATGATCTGGCAGATGACGGCACGGCCGATCCGGTCAGCGCGCCGCTATCGCCCCCGTGGCCGGCGGGCACGGGCTGTTGTCGGGTCCGCCGCCGCGCTGGTTGCCATGGGTCATCTGCCGCCGGCCCTGCCAATATTGCACGGCATTGCTGCCGCCATCGGCACGGCTGCGCGCGTCGAGGAAGTTGATGACGCTCATCGCCAGCGACAGCGAATTGTCGAAATTGCGGGCGCCGGCATCAAAGGCCTGGCCCACGGGTTCGTTGCGGAACCAGCGCATCCATTCCGGCCCGCCGCAGACCAGATTGCGGGTGTCGAACGATCCGGCATAGGGCACCACCGGCGAGATATCGGGGAATTCCGCCACCGAATGACAGGATTTGCACGAGGAAATGGCATTGTCGGCCGGGCCGTTGAGCCGCAGGCCAAAGCCCAGATGCATCGGCGGCAGCCGCGGATCGCTGTTGATGACGGTTTCCTTCAGATCCGGATTGACGAGGGTCTTCACCGGCACCGGATTGCCGGCAAGCTGGCTGGTCACCTTGGGATCCTGCCCCCACATCAGGCCGACCGGCATCAGATTGCGCCAGCGATTGTCGAAACTCTGGCCCGGTGTCCGCGGCTTTGCCTGCAGGCCATTGTAGACAAAGGTGCCGAACACCCAGCCGCCCGTGGCATCGGCGCGGCTGTCGCGCACCATGATGTCGATCTGGATCAGCCGCACCGGCGCCACGGCGCGCGGCGCGATCGGAAAGCCGGTCGGCGTGAAGGAGAATTGCTTCTTGATATAGGCCGACCATTCGATGGGGTTGCTGAGGAACGGTGCCTCGCTGACCGGCGCATCGGTGAACAGGATCTTGGCAACGACGGTGCCGACCGGGAAGCCCTGGCGCTGCAGGGCGTTGATGTCGGGCCGGTTGGCGTCGGTCCACACCCGGCCGATGGCATGGCCGCCGCGGGCGTTGTAGAAACCCACGGCATAGGTCTGCCAGATGTTCTTCTGCTGCGGGCCCAGCGAACCGACGCGGATCGGCCCCTCCGGCGTCAGGCCATGCAGCCCTTCGCGGCCATTGTCGGCCCAGTGCATCCACGGCACATGATACCAGGGGCGGACCTTGTTATCCTCGACGAAGAACGTGCCTTGCAGGTCGCGGTTCTCGATGTTGCCGGCCAGCACATAGGCGAGCGTTGCCTCGGCATAGGCCTTCCAGTCGCGGGTATAGTCGATGGCGAGCAGGCGCTGGAGGGCCGGCTCCAGCGGCGGCAGCACCTTGGGATAATCCTGCGACAGCCTGAAGGTGCGGTCCGGCACAAAGGCTTCCGGTGCCGGCAGCAGGCCGAAATCCGGGAAGCGCGGCAGCGTACCCGGCAGCCGGGGGGCGGCCACCGGCGCCGGCGCCCTTGTCGCAGCCACGGTGCCAAAGGCGGCGACAGCCAGCAGCGGCAGCGCCAGCCAGCGGCGGCGAAACCCGGTCAAGGCAGCGGGTTCCAGGCCGGCGTCTGCGGCGTCTGGTCGTTGGTCAGGGCCTGGCCGCCGATGAACGACAGGATGTTGGTGGCGGTGACATAGCCACCCGGCGTGCTGCCATGCGCCGGCGCCGTCATCCGCCAGCGCAGCGCCACCAGATTGTCTTCGGCCAGGATCGCCTCGATGGTGAATTGCAGGCCGGGAAATTCGCTGCGCAACGCCTGCACCCAGGCCTGGTTGCCCGCTACCGAACTGGGCTGGCCATTGTATTTGTAATCGGGGCTGAGCAGGTCGGCGACAAGGCCGACATCGCCTTCGTTGAACACCTCCATGAAGAATTTGACGGTGTTCGCCTTGTTCTGGTCGGAAATCTCGGACATCGGAACGCTCCCCTTAATTGGCCGGCGGCGTCGAGCCGCGCTGGCCGCTGATGGCGTGGACCCGCTGTCCGCGCCAATATTGCACGTCGTAAAGCCCGCCCTCGCGGATGTTCTTGGCCACCAGGAAGTTCTGGATGCTGGCGGCCAGCTGCAGCGAATTGTCCATCGATGCGGTGTTGGCATCAAAGGACTGGTTGACGGGCAGGTCGCGGAACCAGCGCTGCCATTCCGGATCCTGCGGGGTCAGCGGCTTGCCCTTGCGCGCCTGCATGAACGGCAGGATCGGCGACACCGATGGAAACTGCGCCGCCGAATGGCAGGATTTGCAGGAGGACGCGGTGTTGTCGACGGCGCCGCTCAGCCGCAGGCCATAGCCCAGATGCATCGGCGGCAGGGCCGCATCGGGGTTGATGACGGTTTCCTTCAGATCGGGATTGGTCAGCGTCTTGACCGGGACCGGATTGCCGCCGGGAATGCTGGTGACGCCGGGATCATTGCCCCATTGCAGGCCCAGCGGCACCAGATTGCGCCAGCGATTGTCGAAATTCTGGCCCGGCGTGCGATCCTTGGCCTGCAGGCCATTGTAGATCCAGGTGCCGAACACCCAGCCGCCGGTGGCATTGGCACGATTGTCGCGCACCATCATGTCGACCTGAATCAGCCGCACCGTATCGACATGGCGCGGGTTGATCGGCAGGCCGGTCGGCCCCGGCGGGTTGAAACCGGCCTTGATATAGGCCTGCCATTCGATGGGATTGCTGAGGAACGGCGCTTCGCTGACCGGCGCCGTGGTGAACAGCAGCTTGGCGACCACGGTGCCGACCGGAAAGCCGCCGGAGCGGGCCAGCGCATCGATGCGCGGATTGTCGGCATCGGCCCAGACCTGACCGATCGAAAAGCCACCCCGGGGATTGTAGAAGCCGACGGCATAGGTCTGCCATTGCGTCTTTTGCTGCGGGCCGAGCACGCCCGGATTGACCGGGCCTTCCGCGGTCATGCCGTGCAGCCCCTCGCGGCCATTGTCGCCCCATTGCTGCCACGGCACATGGTACCAGCGGCGCACCGGATTATCCTCCAGGAAGAAACTGTTCTGCAGCGCCCGGTTCTCGATATTGCCGGCGAGGATATAGGCGAGCGTGGCGTCCATATAGCCGCGCCAGTCCTTCTGGTAATCGATGGCAAGGATGCGCTGCACCGCCGGCTCCAGCGGCGGCAGCGCCCTGGGATAGTCCTGCGACAGGCGGAACACCCGTTCCGGCACGAAATTTTCCGGCGCCGGCAACAGGCCGAAATCGGGAAAGCGCGGCAGCGCGCCGGCCGGGGCC
>NKIQ01000009.1 GCA_002256005.1 Alphaproteobacteria bacterium PA4
CCCGCGCCAGCGGCCCCAGCGACGCCGGCAGCAGCGCCTCCAGCCGGCCGCGCAGCGCCCGCGCCAGGCTGGCGCTCGCCCCACCGGTCGACACCGCCACCACCACCGGCGAGCGGTCGATGATCGCCCCCATCAGAAAATCGCTCAGCGCCGGCCGATCGACGACATTGACCAGCAAGCCCCGCCGGCGCAGCGCCACGGCCGCCGCCTGCGCGTCGCCCTCGTCATCCAGCGCGACGAACGCCAGCGCCGCGTCCGCCGCCGGGTCGCCGGTCACGACACCCCCCGCCGCCGTCACCAGCCGCGCCTTCGCCGCCGCGGCCTCGCCCTCGCCGATGATGATGACGGCGCGGTCCTTCAGGTTCAGGAAGATCGGCAACTGGTCCATGTGCGACCTGTGCCGATCCCGGCGTTCCGACGCAAGCATGGCGCGCGCCGGAACCTGGGCCGTATCGACATTCAACCTTTCAGCTTTGCTGAACGTTGATTGCGAAGAACATAGAGCCTCCGGCGGCTGGGGCCTCTCGAAACTTGAATGTCGATACAGCCTAGGCCACGCCTGGTTTCGGCGGCAGCGACGCCTTCAGCAGCACGACGCCCACGACGGTCAGCGGCACGGCGAGCACGGCGCCGAGCGCGCCCATCAGCACGGCGGCGCCGATCAGGCTGAAGATGGTCAGCGCTGGCGGCAGGTCGGCGAACTTGCCCTGCGCCATCGGGGTGACAACATTGCCCTGCAACTGCTGAACGACGACCAGGGCGACGATGGTCAGGATGCCGGTCTGCACGCCCATGCCGAAGCCGATGACAACGGCGGGCACGCTGACCAGGATGACGCCGAGATAGGGCACGAATTCGCACAGGCCGGCGACAAGGCCGATGGCGATGGCCGACGGCAGCCCGACCAGCGACAGGCCGATGGCGGTGCCAATGGCGACAAAGGCCATGCCGACGGCCTGCCCCTTCAGCCAGGCCATCAGCGCGGTGTGGATGGCGGCGAGGGTCTGGCGAGTGCGCGACAGGCCGGCACGCTCGGCGAGGTTGATCATGCCCTCGACATAAAGCTCCGGCTGCGCGGCCAGATAGATGCCGCCGACCAGCACCACGGCGAGGCCCGACAGGCCCGAGCCGAGATTGGCCAGCATTGACTGGGCGAAGCGCATCACCGTGCCGACTTCCGGGGCATAGCCATCCAGCCCGGCGATGATCTCGCGCCCGGTCTGGGTGCCGGCCAGCCAGGCCTTGATCGCGGCCAGCGCCGCCGGCCATTGCGCCGCCAGTGCCATGAACTGGCCGACCATCAGATTGCCGAACAGGCCGAAGATGATCAGCACGGCGATCAGCGGCACCAGCACCGCCACCGCCAGCGCGGCGCCGAACGGCAGCCGCAGCCAGCGTTGCAGTACCACGGCAAGGCCATGGAACATGATCGCCGCCAGCGCACTGGCGAACAGCAGCAGCAAAAGGTCGAGCAGCCGCCAGCTGATCAGCGCCAGCGCGACCGCCGCCATGGCCAGCAGGGTCTTGCGGAACACCTGCGCTGGCGATGACGGTGATAGCGTTGGCGGGGCAGGGGGCGGTGCGGACATCGGTTCGGGGCCTTTCTCTGACGCGCCGGTAATGCGTGAGGTATAATCCGGTTGCCCGCCGATGAAAAATGCCCGGGCGCCATGGCCTTTGGCGGCATGTTTACGTATGCACCGCCGCGCATCACGGCTTGCGCGGCGCCACCAATACGGCTTGTGTCGTGTCAGCGCACGCGATGCTGCGCAGGGGGAAAGCGATCATGGCCATCACGCATGCAACCGCCACGTCGGATGGCGATGCCGCTGGCGCCGATGTGCCGCAGCTGCGTGTCTTCGTGTTCGCGCTGTTCTTCATCTTTGGCGGCATCACCTCGCTGAACGATGTCATCATCCCCAAGCTGAAATCGCTGTTCACGCTGAATTTCACCGAGGCGATGCTGGTACAGTTCTGCTTCTTCACCGCCTATGCGGTGATCGGCATTCCCGGCGCCCGGCTCGTCAAGCGCATCGGTTATCTGCGCGGTGCCGCCGCCGGCCTTGTCATCATGATGATCGGCTGCCTGTTGTTCATACCGGCGTCCGAAACCGCCAGCTATCCGGTGTTCCTGTTCGCGCTGTTCGTGCTGGCCAGCGGCGTCGTCGTCGTCCAGGTCGTCGCCAATCCGCTGATCTCGATGCTCGGCCCGCCGCGCACTGCGCCCAGCCGGCTCACCTTTGCCCAGGCCTTCAATTCGCTCGGCACGACGATCTTTCCGATTTTCGGGGCGATCCTGATCCTCGGCAGCCTCGCCACAGTCGACCCGGCGACGCTGACCGGCGCCGCCGCGGATGCCTATCGCACCGCCGAAAGCCAGGCGATCGTCCATGGCTATCTGGGGCTGGCCGCGGCGCTGGCCGTGGTGGCGCTGGTCGTCTGGCTGTTCCGCAATCGCCTGCCCGCCGAAAGCCATGAGGCCGCCAAGGGGCTGGCCGGGCTCGATCTGCTGCGCCGGCCGCGCTTCGGCTGGGGCGCGCTGTGCATCTTCCTCTATGTGGGGGCGGAGGTTTCGATCGGATCGATGATCGTCAGCTATCTGATGCAGCCACAGGTGCTGGCGCTGGCCCAGCAGGACGCTGGCAAGCTGATCGGGCTCTATTGGGGCGGTGCCATGGTCGGGCGCTTCATCGGATCGGCGGCGTTGCGCGTCATCAGCCCTGGCAAGGCGCTGGCCGGCGTCGCCATCGGCGCCATCGCGCTCATCGCCCTGTCGGTGTCCACCACCGGCACGGTGTCCGGCTATGCCCTGCTTGCCATCGGCCTGACGAACGCCATCATGTTCCCGACGATCTTCACGCTCGCCTGCGAAGGGCTGGGGCCGCGCGCCGCCGATGGCTCCGGCATCATCAATGTCGCGATTTTCGGTGGTGCGGTCGTCCCGCTGCTCACCGGGCTCATTGCCGATGGCAGCGGCAGCCTCGCCATGGCGTTGCTGCTGCCCGCTGCCTGTTATGCCGTGATTGCCGGCTTCGGCTGGTCGGCGCGGCGTCCGGTGTAGAAAAATGCGGACGTGCGGGGGGCGCGGCCCGGTGCCCGCACAGCGCGATCACATCTACAGCAGCCGGCCCATTTCGACGAATTTGTTGCGGCGGGCCTGGCGCAAGGCCTTTGGCTCCATGGCCAGCAGCGGCGTCAGTTCGGCCGCGATGGCCATGGTCAGCGAGGCGATGGCGGCGCCGGGGTCACGATGCGCGCCACCCAGCGGCTCGGTGATGATCGCATCGATGACGCCCAGTTGCTTCAGGTCGCCGGCGGTGACACGCATCGCTTCGGCGGCTTCCGGGGCATGGCTGTTGCCGCCGGGCCCGGCGGTGCGCCACAGGATGGAGGCGCAGCCTTCCGGCGAGATCACCGCATAGACGGCGTGTTCGAACATGATGACCTTGTCGGCCGCGGCGAGCGCGACGGCGCCGCCGGAGCCGCCTTCGCCGGTGATGGCGGCGATGATCGGCACGGGCGCGGCGAGGCAGGCTTCGGTGGCGCGGGCGATGGCTTCGGCCTGGCCGCGTTCTTCGGCATCAAGGCCGGGAAAGGCGCCGGCGGTATCGACGAGCGTGACGACCGGTACGTTGAAGCGGCCGGCGAGCTCGATCAGGCGGATCGCCTTGCGATAGCCCTCGGGCCTGCCCATGCCGAAATTGTGCTTCACGCGGCTCGCGGTGTCGTTGCCCTTTTCATGGCCGATGACCATGACCGGCACATTCTGGCCGCGCAGCCGGCCAAGCCCGCCGATGATGGCATGATCTTCACCAAAGGCCCGGTCGCCGGCCAGCGGCATGAAATCCTCGACCAGCGCCTTGACCATGTCGGTGAAGTGCGGCCGCGCCGGGTGGCGGGCGACCTGGGTCTTCTGCCAGGGCGTCAGCCGCGCATAGGTTTCGGCAAGCAGGCGGCGGGCGGCACCCTCGGCATGCTTGGCGCCGGCTTCATCGCCGGCGGCGCGATAGTCCGCCGCGCGCGCCTGGATGGTCTGGACCGGCTTTTCGAAGTCGAGATAGGCTATGCTCACGCTATCCGCCTAGAGCGGTGCGCGGCTGCGGTCAATCGAGCCGCAGCGCCTGCGCCATGTCTCGGGCGAGGCGCTGTGTCGCAGCCTGGGGGTCATGCCCGGCCAATGTGGCGGCCATGGCGCGGGCGGCGGCGCGTTCCGGCGCGTCGGATTGCACCATCGCATCGAGCAGGTCGCCCAGTGTCGCCGCATCCCAGGCGGGGGCGATGTGGCCCAGGCCCTGCGCCGCCAGCCGCCAGGCGTGGCATTGCGCCTCCTGCCGGTCGGGCAGCAGCAGCTGCGGGCAGCCGGCGGTGAGGGCGTCGAGCGCCAGGCCATGGCCGCCGCGCGTCACCGCCAGCACCGAATCGGCCAGCACCAGCGCCGGATCGAGCGGTTCGCGTTCATGGGCGATGGTACCGGGGAGCGGGAAGGTCGGTGCGCTGCTGCACATCCAGATGACCGGCCAGCCCCGTGTCGCCAATGCCTGCGCCAGCGGTGCCGCCATCGGCCGATCGAAGGGGATATAGACGAAGATGCGGGGGCCGGGGGTGTCGGGCCATTCCGCCACAGCCGCCGCGCCGATCCCGGACAGGGGGCCGTAGAAGGCCGTATCGCGGCGCCCGTCGGGCGATTCGAGGGCGGGCAGGCTGGCAAGGAAGGCCGGCGCGCGATCGAGCAATTCCCACAGGCCGCCCAGCACAGGCGCGCCGTAGTGACGGCAGACGGCGCGGATCACCCGGTCGGCTACCGCATCGGCGGCAGCGCGCTCCGCCACCGACAGCGTGGCATCGGGCATCAGCGCCGGCATCGGCCGCGACGCCGGCGGGCAGGTGAAGGGCGTGCCGATCCGCGCCGCCGGCAGCCCGGCGACATGCGCGGCCAGCAGTGCCGCCGGGGCATGCTCGGTATAGATGGCGCCGGGGCCGATCAGCTCGAACAGCGCCAGCCAGCCGCCGACCAGCGCGACCAGCGCCTCGTCATCGGCGAAGCCGCCGTCGGCATAGACCTGGCCCAGCGTCAGGGCCGGCAGGGTCAGCCGGCTGCCGAGCCAGATCGGCGCCTGTAGGGTGCGTGCAAAGGGTTGACAGGGCAGGGCTTTTGCCGCCGCCAGGTCGCGGACGGCCAGCCAGCTGTCATGGCCCAGCACCGACAGGGCGCCCGCCACCGGCGCCAGCATGTTGAGGTGCCCGAGGCCGAGCCCCAGTTCCTGACAGGCGAGCAGCCGGGTCATCGGCGGGGGATTTCGGGCGAAAAAGGGGCCGCCAGGGATGCAGGCATCAACGCTAGACCCGCCGATAGCGGAAGTACCAAACCTCGTGCCCCAGCCGCCGCGCCTTGGCTTCATAACGGGTCTGCGGCCAGTCGTCGGGGCGGTGCTGCCAGTCGGCCGGGGTTTCGGCCAGCCATTCGAAATCGTGGCGCTGGCCCATCTGCATCAGCGCCCAGCGGCAATAGACGGGGTGATCGGTGCCGAGCCGGAACTCGCCGCCGGGCTTCAGCGCGCGGGCGACAAGGTCGAGCGGGCCGGGGTTGGCGAAGCGGCGCTTGGCATGGCGCGCCTTGGGCCAGGGGTCGGGGTGCAGCAGGAACACCCGGTCGAGGCTGGCCGGCGGCAGGCGATCGAGAATGTCGAGCGCGTCGCCATTGTGCAGGCGGATGTTGCCGAGGCTGCGCTGCTCGACCTCCAGCAGCGCGCCGACGACGCCATCGAGGAACGGCTCGGCGCCGATGATGCCGACGTGCGGGTTGGCTTCCGCCTGCGCCCCCATATGCTCGCCGCGGCCGAAGCCGATTTCCAGCCACAGCGGCCGATCGGCGCCGAACAGGCCGGCGGCGGTCAGGTCGCCGGTCGCCGGCACCGCCAGCTGCGGCAGCAGGGTTTCGACGAGCGCCGCCTGGCCTACCCGCAATTTGTGACCGGTGCGGCGACCATAGAGCCGGCGTATGGTGGCAGGATCGGATGTCATGGCGCTGCCTTTGCCGCAATTGCCGACAACAGGAAAGCGCCGGCGCATTGATCGGGATCAAGGCCGATGGCGGCGATTCCGGCAGGATCGCCTGAAAACAGGGCCAGAACAGGGGAATACGGCAGATGAGCACAGGCCAGACCACGGCAGCAACCGGCTGCGAGCATGTCGATGTGCTGGTCGTCGGCGCCGGCATTTCCGGCATCGGCGCCGCCTGGCACATGACGCACCAGCGCCCCGAAACCAGCTTTGTCGTGCTGGAGGCGGAAGGCAGCTATGGCGGCACCTGGCTGACGCATAATTTTCCCGGCATCCGCTCCGATTCCGATCTCTACACCTTCGGCTATCGCTTCAAGCCCTGGGTCGGCCCGCCGATTGCCACCGCCGCCGAAATCCAGGCCTATCTGGGCGCGGTCATCGACGAGAACGATCTGGGCCGCCACATCCGCTACGGCCATCGCATCACCACGGCGAACTGGGACAGCGCGGCGCAATGCTGGACGGTGACGGCGGTGCGCACCGACACCGGCGAACAGCTGCGCTTCACCGCCAATTTCCTCTGGATGTGCCAGGGCTATTACCGCCACCGCCAGGGCTTCATGCCGGAATGGCCGGGCATGGCGGACTATCAGGGCACGATCGCCCATACCGAGGAATGGGACGACAGCCTCGATTATGCCGGCAAGCAGGTGCTGGTCATCGGCTCCGGCGCCACCGCCGCCACCGTGGTGCCGGAAATGGCCAAGACCGCCGGCCATGTCACCATGCTGCAACGCTCCCCCACCTATTTCATCCCGGGGCGCAACGCCGTCGACATTGCCGACACGCTGCGGCTGTTGCAGGTCGATGAAAACTGGATCCACGAGATCGTCCGCCGCCAGCGCAATTTCGAAGGCGCCGAAATCACCCGCCGCTGCTTCGAGGAGCCGGACGCGGTGCGCGCCGAACTGCTGGAAGGCGTGCGCGCGCTGCTGCCGCCCGATTACGACATGCGGCACTTCACACCCAATTATCTGCCTTGGCGGCAGCGCATCGCCTTCGTGCCGGATGGCGACCTGTTCGCCGGCATCTGCGCCGGCAAGGCCAGTGTCGTCACCGATGAAATCGCGCATTTCACGCCCACCGGCGTCGCGCTGAAATCCGGCGCCAGCATCGATGCCGATGTCATCGTCGCCGCCACCGGCTTCAACCTGCTGCCGCTGGGCGGCATCGATTTCAGCATCGATGGCGTGGCGCTGGATTTCCCGAACAGCGTCACCTGGCGCGGCATGATGTTCACCGGCGTCCCCAACCTCATCTGGGTGTTCGGCTATTTCCGCGCCAGTTGGACGCTGCGCGCCGATCTGATCGGCGATTTCATGATCCGGCTGCTCAACGACATGGCCGCCCGCGGTGCGACCTCGGTGGTGCCGGTGCTGCGCCCGCACGAGGCCGGGCTGGAACGCCTGCCGTGGATCGCGCCGGAAAACATGAACTCCGGCTATCTGCAGCGCGGCATGCACCTGCTGCCGCGCCGGCTCGACACGCCGGAATGGCAGCACAGCCAGGATTACTGGCTGGAAAAGGACGTGTTCCCGACCATCGATCTCGACGATGGCACGCTGCACTTTGCCGGACCGAAGCCGCAGGCGCTGGCAGCGGAGTAGCAAAGGCGCCCGGCGGTCACGGCACGACCGCCGGGCTGTTCGTGGCTGGCGATCAGGCCAGCGCCGCTTTCAGTGCGTCGACCAGGTCGGTCTTTTCCCAGCTGAAGCCGCCGTCGGCATCGGGCGTGCGGCCGAAATGGCCATAGGCGGCGGTGCGCTGATAGATCGGCTTGTTGAGGCCCAGATGGGTGCGGATGCCGCGCGGTGTCAGCCGGACGAGCTGCGGCAGCACCGCCTCCAGCTTCGCTTCGTCAACAGTGCCGGTGCCGTGCAGGTCGACATAGACCGACAGCGGCTCGGCGACGCCGATGGCATAGCTCAGCTGGATGGTGCAGCGGCGGGCGAGGCCGGCGGCGACGACATTCTTGGCAAGATAGCGGGTGATATAGGCCGCCGAACGATCGACCTTGGTCGGGTCCTTGCCGGAAAAGGCGCCGCCGCCGTGCGGGCTGGCACCGCCATAGGTGTCGACGATGATCTTGCGCCCGGTCAGGCCGGCGTCGCCATCCGGGCCGCCGATTTCGAAACGGCCGGTCGGGTTGACGTGGATCACCGTTTCGTCGGTGATGAAACCGGCGGGCAGCACATCATGAAACACGCCCATGACATAGTCGCGCAGCTGCTGATATTTGGCCGGGTCGCCTTCGCCATTGTGCCAGAAATAGCCGGGCGCATGCTGGGTGGAGACGACGAGCGCGGTGGCACGCACCGGCACTTCGTTTTCATAGGCGAGCGTCACCTGGCTCTTGGCATCGGGTTCGAGGAACGACACCACGCCGGCGCGGCGATCGGCGGCCATGCGCTCGAGGATCTTGTGCGAATAATAGAGCGTCGCCGGCATCAGCCCCTGGGTTTCATCGGTGGCATAGCCGAACATGATGCCCTGGTCGCCGGCGCCCTCGTCCTTGTTGCCGGTCGAATCGACGCCCTGGGCGATATGGTCGGACTGGCCGTGCAGATTGTTTTCGAAGCGGAAGCTTTCCCAGTGGAAGCCCGATTGTGCATAGCCGATGCGCTTTACCGTGGCGCGCACCGTCGCTTCGATTTCGGCCAGCGCGCCCGGCGCCCATTCGTTGTTTTCATAGACGCCCTTGCAGCGGATTTCGCCGGCCAGCACGACCAGCTGGGTGGTGGTCAGTGTTTCGCAGGCGATGCGGGCTTCCGGGTCCTTGGACAGGAACAGGTCGACAATGGCGTCGGAAATCTGGTCGGCAACCTTGTCGGGATGGCCTTCGGAAACGGATTCGCTGGTGAACAGAAACGCGGAACGCGGCATTGCGGGGCTATCCTGAACGCTGGTGCCTGACGGCAGTGGGGGATACGCCCCGCCGTCTAGGTGCACGCCCGGCTGCGCGCAAGGGGTATAAAGAAAGCTTTATATGCGACGCTGGTCGCGCCGCCCGTCGCGGCCGGTGCCGGTCGTCAGGCCGATCAGCAATAGCAACAGGCCCAGCACGGCGCTGGTCTGATGGCCATAGATGCCGAACAGGGTCTGCGGCAGCGGCGGCGGCAGCGTGGCCCCGATCGTGCCGCGACCACCGGCGGGCTGCGACGCCACGACATTGCCGTGCGCATCGATGATGGCGCTGATGCCGGTCGGCGTGGCGCGGACGATGGGCAGCCCTTCCTCGATGGCGCGCAGCCGCGCCTGCGCCAGATGCTGGGGTGGCCCGCTCGGCCCGAACCAGGCATCGTTGGAGATGTTGGCAATCCAGGCCGGGCGCTGACGCTGGTTGATCACGGCATGCGGAAAAATGATTTCATAGCAGATCATCGGCGCCACCGCCGGCGCGCCGGGCAGGGCAAGCGTGCGCGGGCCGGGGCCGGGGCGAAAATCGAGATCGCCGGGGGCGAGCCGGGCCAGGCCCAGCGCGGTCATCAGCGTGCGCGCCGGCACATATTCGCCCAGCGGCACCAGATGCGCCTTGTCATACCGCCCGACGATTCGCGCCCGGGCATCCAGCACGAACAGGCTGTTGGTCAGTTCGGTGACATTGCCGGCCGCATCGCGCACGGCGGCGACACCGCCGAACAGCAGCAGGTCGCGCGGACGCAGGGCCGAGGCCAGTTGCCGACGCAGGGCGGCATCTTCCTCGACCAGGCCGAACACCGCGGATTCGGACCAGACGACCAGCGTCGAGGCGCTTTCCACCCTGTCGCCGAAATCACTATCGACGCCGGCGGCCTTCACGGCATCGGTGGCACCGCCCATGCTGTCGAGGATCGGCGCCTCCTCGACAGGGCGGCCGGCATTGGCGGGCAACGCATCGGGCGCCGTGGCGCCATCGGACGACAGGTTGCCGTTTGGCGCTTCCGCCGATCCATCATCACCGGCCTCGGCCAGGCCGGCGCGCGTCAGGTCGATATAGGCCTGCAGATGCGCCGCTTCGGCGCCCGGTACATATTTCACGTCCTGGCCGATATCGGGCTGCACGACGAGCACGGCGGGATTGTCGGCAAAGAAGGTTTCGCCGTCCTGGCCGTTGCCGATGACGGCGCCCATGAGCAGCGCCAGCATCATGCCGCCGGCGGCCAGGCGCTGGGTCAGCGCCACGGCCGGCTGCGCGATCAACCACAGCGCTGCCCCGGCGATGACCATCAGGCCCGACAGGCCGAGCGCGCCGATGAATTCCGCCAGCAGCGGCAGGCCCGGCACGTTCAGCCAGGCGGCCCCCAGCGGGTTCCAGGCAAAGCCGCTCAGCAGCACGCCGCGCAGCCATTCCGCCAGCATCCAGCTGGCGCCAAAGCCCAGGGCCCGGCTGGTCGACGACCAGGGCAGGGCGCGGGCCAGCGCCGCCGCCAGCGCCACATAGAGCGCGAGAAACATGGCGAGGCCGACGACGGCGACCCAGCCCAGCGCTGCCGGCATCTTGGCTTGAAAGGTGAAGGCCGTGGCGATCCAGGTCAGGCCGGTCGTGAAATGGCCGACACCCCAGGCCCAGCCGAGCCATGCCGCCGTCCGCCGCCCTGGCGCGGCATCGACGAGCGCGAACAGCACGCCGATGCCCAGCACCGTCAACGGCCAGAGCCCCCAGGGTTCGAACCCCAGGGCTGCCGCCGCACCGGCGACAAGAGAAAGCAGCAGCGATACAGGCAAGGTCATCGGCCGACAGGGTTAGCGACAAGTGAAGCGCGACACCAGTGCCACGCGAAAACGTCATGGCTGCCCTTGCCCGCCAGCGCCGGCGCGGCCAAGGTCGGTGCCGATGCCGGCCGCTGACACCCGCCCCCAATCGCTGGTCGCCTATGCGGGCGTCTCGGTGCGGCGTGGCGACAATCGCGTGCTGGCCAATGTGACGCTGGCGGTGCCGGCCGGGGCGTTCGTGGCGCTGACCGGGGCCTCCGGCGCCGGCAAGACGACGCTGCTGCGCCTCGCCAACCGGCTGGTGGCCGCCGATGCCGGCACGGTGCGCTTCGCCGGCCAGGATGTCGCCGCGGTCGATCCCGTCTGGCTGCGCCGCCAGATCGGTTATGCCATCCAGGGCATCGGCCTGTTTCCGCACTGGACAGTGGCCGAAAACATCGCGGCGGTGCCCTGGCTGCTCGGCTGGGATAGCGCCCGCCGGGCGGCGCGGGTGCGGACGCTTCTCGATCTGGTCGAGCTGCCGCAGGGCTTTGCCGATCGCTATCCGCGCCAGCTGTCGGGCGGGCAGGCGAGCCGTGTCGGCCTGGCCCGGGCGCTGGCGGCGGAGCCGCGCCTGCTGCTGCTCGACGAACCCTTTGGCGCGCTCGATCCCGAAACGCGCGCCAGCCTTGCCGACCGGCTGGGCGTCCTCCACCGCGACCAGCAACTGACCGTCCTGCTCGTCACCCATGACCTTGCCGATGCGCTGACCCGGGCGGAACGGGTGGTGGTGCTCGATGCCGGGCGCGTGGTCGCCGATGGCACGCCGTCGCAACTGGTGGCCAGCGCGCACCCGGCGGTGCAGGCGCTGATCGCGTCGCCCATCGATCAGGCGCGGCGGCTGGCGGCGCTCGTCGCATGACGGAGCACTGGCAGCGCGCCATCGCCATGCTGCCCGATCGGCTGGCGGCACATCTGGGTGTCAGTGCCGCGGCGCTGGCGCTGGCCATTGTCGTGGCGGCGCCGCTGGTGCTGCTGATGGTTGGCCGGCCGCGGCTGCGCGGCGGCGTGCTGGCGGTGGCGGCGGTCATCCAGACGGTGCCGGCGCTGGCGCTGCTGGCGCTGTTCTACCCGCTGCTGCTGGCGGTGGGGCAGCTGACGCAGCGGCTGGCCGGCTTTGGCGTGCCGGCGCTGGGGCTGTTGCCGTCGCTGCTGGCGCTGGCGCTCTATGCGCTGCTGCCGCTGTTGCGCGGCGGCGCCGATGGCCTGGCCAGCGTGCCGCCCGAAACGCTCGATGCCGCCGATGGCATGGGCATGACGCGGCGGCAGCGGCTGTTGCAGGTCGAATTGCCGCTGGCCGCGCCCATCGTCATGGGCGGGCTGCGGGTGGCAGCGGTATGGACCATCGGCGCCGCGACGCTGGCGACGACCGTTGGCCAGAAGAGTCTGGGCGACCTGATCTTCGCCGGCTTGCAGATCGAGGATTGGGCGCTGGTGATGACCGGCTGCCTCGCCAGCGCCGCGCTTGCCATCATCACCGACATGGCGCTGTGGCGCGCCGAAACCGGGCTGGGCGAGCGGCGCTGGGGCAAGGCGCTGCTCGGGCTGGCCATGCTGGTGGCGCTGGTGGCCGGCGTCGTCGGCTGGTATACGGCGACGCGGCCCCCGGCGGCGGCCGGGCGGCCCATCGTTGTCGGTGCCAAATCCTTTGCCGAACAATATATCCTCGCCGAACTGATCGCCGACCGGCTGCGCGCCCAGGGCCTGTCGGTGACCATCCGTTCGGGGCTCGGCTCGGCGGTGGCGTTCCGGGCGCTCGCGGCCGGCGATATCGATGTCTATGTCGATTATTCCGGCACGCTCTGGGACAATGCGCTCGACCGCCAGACCCCGGCGCCGCGCGCCGTCATGCTGGCGACGCTGCGCCGGGAACTGCCGCGCCGCCATGGTGTGCGGGTCGCCGCGTCGCTCGGCTTCGAAAATGCCTATGCCCTGGCGATGCCGCGTGCGGAGGCCGAACGGCTCGGCATCGTCAGCCTCGCCGATCTGGCCGTGCGCGCGCCGAACCTGCGGCTGGCGACGGATACGGAGTTCCAGTCCCGTGCCGAATGGGCGGCACTGCAGGCCGGCTATGGCCTGCGCTTCCGGCGCATGACCGCCTATACCCCGACGCTGATGGTGCGGGCGCTGACCGGCGGTGACGCCGATGTCATCACCGCCTTTTCGAGCGACGGCCGCATCGCCGCCGATGACCTGCAACTGCTCACCGATCCGCGCGGCGCGCTGCCGGCCTATGATGCGCTGCTGCTGGTCGGCCCGCGCCGGCCGGACCTGGCGCAGCGGCTGGCCGGCCTCGATGGCCGCATCAAGGTCGAGGCGATGCGCGAGGCCAATTGGCAGGTCGACCGCGACCGCGACAAGCGCACACCGGGCCAGGCCGCAGCCTGGCTGGCCAAGCGGATCAACTGACCCTTCTCCCCTCCCGTTGGCCTACGGCCGCCTTCGGCTCAGGGGAGGGGAGCCGTCGCCTCACCGCACCAGCATCGGCCCCAGCGGCTTGCCGCCGAACAGGTGGACGTGCAAATGCGGCACCTCCTGATGCGCATCCAGCCCGGCGTTGGCGAGCAGGCGATAGCCCGGCGCCTCCAGCCCCAGCGCCCGCGCCACCGTGCCGACGGCGCGGACAAAGCCGGCAATCTCGGCATCCGAGCCCCCAGCCGAAAAATCCGCCCAGCTGCGCCAGCGGCCGCGCGGGATCACCAGCACATGCACCGGCGCCTGGGGGTTGATGTCATGAAAGGCGATCGCCCAGTCATCCTCATGCACCCGTTTCGACGGGATCTCGCCACGCAGGATGCGGGCAAAGATGTTGCTGTCGTCATAGTCCCCGGTCGCTGCAACGGCCATGCTTACCCCTCAAAATAGTTAACCGAAATTTACAAATTGACAAAGTTGCCAGTTTGAACCCGTTTCCGGTCCCGCCACCGTCCCCGTCACGGCGCGGATCCATCCCCATGGCTGATCCGTAGCAAATGCCGCCGCTGTAGGACAGGGTGGCACCACCACGACCATGGCGTTGCCGTCCGTTGCCGCCCGACTTTCCTGGTGTCAGCCGGACCAGGGCCGCGTCCCCTCTTGCTGTTGGCTTCGCAATAGAAGCGCGCACCTCGTCAGTAATCAGTGAACAACCGAAATTCAGCGACAAGAACGCCAGAATGATCTTGGATAATTCCAGCCATGCTCTAGTCTGATTCCAAGCGAATGAAAGTGTCGAGCGTGAAGCGTGATTTTGTCTTGTATGGCCTGATTGCCGCCCTGCTCGCCGCAGGCCCGGTGGCGGCCGCCACCATCCAGCAGGATTTCGATGCCGCGCAGGCGTTGCTCGATGCGGGCAAGGGGACGGAGGCGCGCGAAGCCTTTGCCAACTTGTTGACGCGCTTTGCGCCGGGATCGCGCGGTGTTGCCGCCAGTCTGGTCCGGGCGCGCCTTGGTGATTCTCTGCTTGCGACCGGAGATGCCGAGGCCGCCGAACCAATGCTGGTGGCCGCGATTGCCGGCCTGAAGGGCGACAATATGATCGTCGACAGAAATGTGGCGATCTACAATCTGGCGAGAGCGCAGGAGGAGCAGGGGCGTTTCGGCGCTGCGGCAGCGACCTATGCCGAAGTTCGCAACAGCAAGATCTTTGCACCCAATAGCCTCGACGATATCGGTCTGCGCGCGGCACTGGCCCGCGCGCAAATCTGGTCGAATCCGAAAGAGGCCCGCCGGCTGCTCGATGAACTGCTGGCGCTGCCGAAGGACGTTTTCACCGACATGCCCGACACAAAGGCGCTGTTGCAAAGCCTGCGGGGTCGCATCGAGCTGAATGACAACAAGCCCGCCGAGGCCCGACGCTGGTTTACCATGGCGACGACCACGGCCGGTGGTCGTTACACCCGCGGTGTCAATGTTGCCGATATTCGCGTGCGCAACGACCTGGCGCTGGCCAATTACAAATTGGGGCACATGGATGAGGTGCAGAAGGCCACGGCCTATTCCGGCGCTGGAAGTCTTTCGACCGAGGGGCTGACAATGGCGCGCGGCAAGCCGTTACCGGCGTGCGCACCCGTAACCGGGCTGGCCCCCGATGCGATGGCGGTGGTGGAATTCGCGCTGGGTGAAAATGGTCGCGTCATCAGTGCCAGGACGATCTATGCCGACCGTGGCAGCGGTGCCGCTCCTGGCGCTGATGCCGGGCCGGAGACCGTGTTCGCCCAGGCCGTGCGGCGCTGGATCTGGGCAGCCGATGATGCGGCCAAACTCGATAGCTTCTGGCGGCAGTCGGTGCGCGTCGAACTGCGCTGTTCCACCGAGCGGTCCAACGCCGATCCCGTCGTCACGTCCTTTGCGCTCGATATCGCGCGGTGGAGTCAGGCAGCCGGCCTGGTGCCGATGATCGCTCTACCCGCCAATGATGCCGAGGCACTGCCGCTCATCCGGGCGGAACTGGCGCGCCGTACGACGTCCCATGGCGCAGCATCGCGACAATTGCTGTCACCGCTCTATGCCCTGGCGCAGAATGACGCCGTCCCGAAGACCGACAGGGAAGCCGCCACCCTACAGATTGTCGCCTTGCTGAGTGCCGCCCAGGCGCCGGGCGAAGTGCTGGATCTGGCCCGCATCGAGGCGATCCGGGTCGCCGCATTGGCGGCGCCGGACAAGTCCCGCTATGATCAGATCAGGATGGAACAACTGGTGGCGCTGCTGGCGAACCAGACAGAAGCCGGCCGGGGTAGCAAGCGGATCGCCATGGCAACGCGGCTGGCATTGGGCCAGGCCTATCTTGACGCCAAAGCCGATGCAGAGGCGCGATCGCAATTCGACGTCATTGCGGCAGCGCCGCTCGCTGTGTTGTCGGATGCCGATCCGATCCGCATCAAGGCGTTGCTGTACTTGTCCAATATCGCGGCGGCGTCGCGCGATACTGCGGTGGCCGCAAAGGCACTGGCCGCCACCGGCCTGTCTTCCGAGCAATGTTCCCTTGTCGATGTGAAACCCCAGCCGATCAACCGGGTCCTCAGCAGTTCCATGTTTCCCGCCGCTGCCCTGGCGTGGCGCACGCAAGGTTTTGTCCGCATCGGTTATGACATCACCGCCGCGGGCCAAACCATCAATATCCGCACGCTGATCGCGTCGCCGCCGTTCATCTTTGGCCCACCGACAGAAAGGATCGTGGCAAAATTCCGGTTTCAACCGGTATTTCGACCCGACAATGCCATAGGCTGCAGCGGATCCTCGACGGATGTGAACTTCAGGATTTATTAGGGTTGCTGCTTTGCAACGCCGCCTTCACAGGCCGCTTGACCCCGCCCCGCCGCCGCCCTATTTCCAGCCCACCGCGCCGGTCCTCGTGCGCGGCTTGCTCGTCCCGCCATCGCTGGTTCCTGAAACCCCCGACAGCGCCCGAAAACCGTCTGACGACGCTCAACTGAAAAGACCCCCATGCATCTTCACGATCTGAAGCGCAAAACCCCCGCCGAACTGGTGGTGATGGCCGAGGAACTCGGCATTGAAAACGCTTCGACCCTGCGCAAGCAGGATATCATCTTCGCCATCCTGAAGGCGACTGCCGACGCCGGCAACGAGATCACCGGCACCGGCACCATCGAGGTGATGCCCGATGGCTTCGGCTTCCTGCGCTCCGCCGATTCCAATTATCTCGCCGGCCCCGACGATGTCTATGTCACGCCGCAGCTGGTCCGCCGCTTCGGCCTGCGCACCGGCGACACGGTGGAAGGCGAGATCCGCAGCCCCAAGGACGGCGAACGCTATTTCGGTCTCGTCCGCGTCATCGCCATCAATTTCGATGATCCCGATGTCATGCGCCACCGCGTCAATTTCGACAATCTGACGCCGCTTTATCCGGATGAAAAGCTCAACCTCGACAACAACGACCCGACCATCAAGGACAAGACCGGCCGGGTCATCGACATCGTCGCGCCGCTCGGCAAGGGCCAGCGCTGCCTGATCGTGGCGCCGCCGCGCGTCGGCAAGACGATGATGATGCAGAACATCGCCCGGGCGATTTCGGCCAATCATCCCGAATGCTATCTGATCGTGCTGCTGATCGACGAGCGGCCGGAAGAAGTCACCGACATGCAGCGCACGGTGAAGGGCGAGGTGATTTCCTCCACCTTCGACGAGCCCGCCACCCGCCACGTCCAGATCGCCGAAATGGTCATCGAAAAGGCCAAGCGCCTTGTCGAGCACAAGCGCGATGTCATCATCCTTCTCGACAACATCACCCGCCTCGGCCGCGCCTACAACACCGTGGTGCCGAGTTCGGGCAAGGTGCTGACCGGCGGTGTCGACGCCAACGCGCTGCAGCGGCCGAAGCGCTTTTTCGGCGCCGCGCGCAACATCGAGGAAGGCGGCTCGCTGACCATCATCTCGACGGCGCTGATCGACACCGGCAGCCGCATGGATGAAGTGATCTTCGAAGAGTTCAAGGGCACCGGCAATTCGGAAATCGTGCTGGATCGCAAGATCGCCGACAAGCGCGTGTTCCCGGCCATCGACATCGGCAAGTCCGGCACCCGCAAGGAAGAGCTGCTGGTCGACAAGAACACGCTGGCCAAGATGTGGGTGCTGCGCCGCATCCTGATGCAGATGGGCACCGTCGATGCGGTGGAATTCCTGCTCGACAAGATGAAGGACAGCGTGACGAACAAGGACTTCTTCGACGCGATGAACCACTAGCGAAGCCGCGCGCGCGCTGGACCGGCGCAGCCGGGAAGCGCGCCGACAGGCGCAGCGGTCGGCCAGCGGGGCGCCGGGGCCTTCCCCCGGCGAACCCGTCTGACGTCGGCGCGGGCTTTGCCCGCGCCCCCTTCTTCACAGTGTTTCGCTGAAATCCACGTCGCGCATGACACCACGGCCGGGTACACCCTCACCCGGCGCTGGCGCGCGTCTCGCCTCTCTTGGCTGCGGGAGAGGGAAAATCACAGCTGCTTCGTCACCTCGCCCGACGACCAGCGCAGCGTGCCGGCGACGCGCCAGACTTCCTTGCCCTGCTCGTCATAGAGGATCGACATCGGCAGGCCCTTGGCGCCCAGACGCTCTGCGAAGCTGCCGGGCTGGTCGAGATAGGGTAGCAGCGTGTGGAATCTGTCGGTGGTGAAGAACTTGTTCACTGCCTGCCAGCCTTCGATATCCTGCGACAGCGGGATCACCGTCAGCCAGTCGGTGCGGCCGGCGGCCATGGCGTCGAGCTCGGGCATTTCGGCGACGCAGGGCGCGCACCAGGTCGCCCAGAGGTTGACCAGCACGCGCTTGCCCTTGAAATCGGCGAGCGTCGTCTTGTCACCGCCACGGGCTTCAAAGACCAGGTCGGGCGCCGGCGTGCCGGCATGGCTGCGATCGATCTTGTTGAGCGCGACGGGCGGCGGCTTGACGGCGGCCACCTTGGGCGGCGCGACGACGGTCGGGTCCTTGGCATCGCAGCCGGTCAGCGCCATGCTGCCGGCCAGCAGGGGAAGCAACAGGAATCGCGTGATGGTCATGGCAAGGCCCCCGGTGTTCATGGCATGATGCTGCGGTGCAGCAGATAGCCGCCGGATGCGGCATCGACAAGCGGGGGAACAGGCAATGACGGTATCACGGCGGGAGGCGCTGCAATTGGCCGCGCTGGGCGGGGCGATGGCACTGCCGGGGGCAGCGGCGGCGGCCGAAGGTGGCGGTGTTGCTTGCGGGCCGGGCGCGATTCCCCTATCGCCCGCGACGACAGCCAGCCAAGGGAGCAGGACGATCAGCAGCGGCAGCGAAAGCAGCGGCACCGGTGCCGCCAACAGCCTGTGGGGCGGTCGCTTCGGCGCCGGTCCCTCGGCCGTCATGCGCGAGATCAACGCCTCCATCGGTGTCGACAAGCGGTTGTGGCGCCAGGACATCGCCGGCAGCCGCGCCCATGTCGCGATGCTGGGCGCCAGGGGCATCGTCTCGCCGGCCGATGTCGCCGCCATCGACAAGGGCCTGCAGCAGATTGCCGAGGAATATGCCGCCGGCAAGCTGGTCGAGGATCTGGCGCTGGAGGATATCCACCTCCATGTCGAAACGCGGCTGAAGGCGATCATCGGCCCCGCCGCCGGCCGGCTGCACACCGCGCGCAGCCGCAACGACCAGGTGGCCGTCGATTTCCGGCTGTGGGTGAAGGCCGCCTGTGCCGAGGCCGATGCCGCACTGGCCGGGCTGATCGACGCCCTGCTGACCCGCGCCGAACAGCATGCCGACACCATCATGCCGGGCTTCACCCACCTGCAGGTGGCGCAGCCGGTGACGCTGGGCCATCACCTGATGGCTTATGTCGAAATGCTGGGCCGTGACCGCGGCCGCTTCGCCGATGCGGCAAGGCGCATGGACGAATGCCCGCTGGGCGCCGCCGCGCTCGCCGGCACCAGCTTCCCGATCGACCGGGCGATGACGGCGAAGGCGCTGGGGTTCTCGGGCCCGACGCGCAACAGCCTCGATTCGGTGTCCGACCGTGATTTCGCGCTGGAATATCTGTCGGCGACCCACATGACCGGGCTGCACCTGTCGCGCCTGGCCGAGGAAATGATTATCTGGGCCTCGCAACCCTATGGCTTCGTCACGCTGCCCGACGCCTGGAGTACCGGCAGCAGCATCATGCCGCAAAAGCGCAACCCCGATGCCGCCGAGCTGGTGCGCGCCAAGGCGGCGCATTTCCTCGGCGCCTTCACCCGCCTGTCGGTGGTGATGAAGGGGCTGCCCTTGGCCTATTCCAAGGACATGCAGGACGACAAGGTGACGGTGTTCGCCGCGCATGACGATCTCGGCCTCTGCCTTGCCGCCATGAACGGCATGGTCGCCTCGATCACCTTCAACCCGGCCCGCATGCGCGCCGCCGCCAACAGCGGCTTTTCCACCGCCACCGATCTTGCCGACTGGCTGGTCCGCGTCGCCAATGTGCCGTTCCGCGAGGCGCATGAAATCACCGGCCATTGCGTGCGTGCCGCCGAAGCCAAGGGCAGTGACCTCAACGGCCTGACCGATGCCGAGCTCAGCGCCATCGACCGCCGCATCACGCCGGCGGTGCGCGACGTGCTCTCCGTCGAAGCCAGCGTCGCCAGCCGCACCAGCTTTGGCGGCACCGCCCCCGCCAATGTCCGCGCTGCCATCAAGGCGGCGCGCGCCCGCGCATGAAGCGCCTGCCGCTCCTCGCCCTGCTGCTGCTTGCCGCCTGTGGCAAGCAGGGCCAGCTGACGCCGGTGCCGCCGCGCCCGGCGCCGGTGCAGGCCGCCGACACGCCCAAGGCGCCCACCGCCGAACAGATGCTGGTGCTGCCGCCGCAATCGGCGCCGGCCCGCGTCGACGATCCGGTGCAGAAATCGCAGGATCGGCCGGATGACCGGTTCAACCTGCCGCCGAATGCGCGAGCGCGCTAGGGTCGCCCGCGGCCTGCTTCTTCTTTTCCACATTCGAGACCAGCCGACACATGGACCATTTCGACATCAGGGACGGCGTCATGCATGCCGAAGGCGTCAGCCTGGCAGCCTTGGCGGCTGCGGTCGGCACGCCCTTCTACTGCTACAGCAGCGCCACCATCCGCCGCCATTATCAGGTGTTTGCCGATGCGGTGGCGGGGCTGGGTGATGGCGATCCGCTGGTGGCCTTTGCGGTGAAGGCCAATCCCAATCTGTCGGTGCTGGCGACGCTGGCGGCGCTGGGCGCGGGCGCGGATGTCGTGTCGGGCGGCGAGTTGGCGCGCGCGCTGGCGGCGGGCATTCCCGCCGATCGCATCGTGTTTTCGGGCGTCGGCAAGCAGGTGCATGAACTGGAGGCGGGGGTCGAGGCCGGCATCCTGCAGTTCAATGTGGAATCGGAAGCCGAGATCGACATGCTCGGCGCGGTGGCGGCGCGGCTGGGCCGGGTGGTGGAGATCAGCATCCGCATCAATCCGGCCGTCGACCCCAGGACGCATGGCAAGATCAGCACCGGCGGCGCCGATGCCAAGTTCGGCATCCCCTGGGATCGCGTGCCGGCCGCCTTCGCTCAGGCCGCGGCACATCCCGGGCTGCGGCCGATCGGCCTCGCCGCCCATATCGGCAGCCAGCTGTTCGACCTGGGCCCGGTCGAGGACACCATCCGCCGGCTGGGCACGCTGGCGCAGGAGATGACTGCGGCCGGCCACACCATCAAGCGCATCGATTGCGGCGGCGGCCTCGGCGTGCCCTATCGCCCCGACCAGCCGCTGCCGCCCAGCCCGGCCGATTATGCCGCGATGGTGGCGCGGGTGACGGCGGGCTGGCCGTGGCGGCTGATGTTCGAGCCGGGGCGGATGATCGTCGGCAACGCCGGCGTGCTGGTATCGTCGGTGATCCTGACCAAGGACGGCGCGTCGAAGCATTTCATCGTCGTCGATGCCGCGATGAACGATCTGCTGCGCCCCTCGCTCTACAATGCTTGGCATGATTTCCGGGCGCTGGCGCCAAGGGCCGAGCGCCGGGTTGCCACCATCGTCGGGCCGATCTGCGAAACCGGTGATACCTTTGCCGAGGATCGCGAAGTCGAGGCGGTGGGCGCCGGCGACCTGGTGGCGTTCATGACCGCGGGCGCCTATGGCGCGACCATGGCCAGCACCTACAATTCGCGGCCGCTGGTGCCGGAAGTGATGGTGAATGGCGATGCCTGGGCGATCGTTTCGCAACGCAACCAGCCCGCTGCCATGCTGGCGCTGGACGCGCGCGCGGCCTGGCTGTGAACGCATCGCCGTTTCGCCGGTTGTCGTAAACAAAATCGTAATCTCTGCCGGGCAAGGGGGTTCGGCAGCAAGAAGGGACAGGGCATAGTGACGATCAGGCCGGTCAAGACAGCGGTATTCCCGGTCGGGGGCCAGGGCACGCGGTTTCTGCCCGCGACCAAGGCGGTGCCCAAGGAATTGCTGCCGGTCGTCGATCGCCCGCTGCTGCAATATGCCGTGGATGAGGCGCTGGCCGCCGGTATCGAACGGATGGTCTTCGTCACGGCACGCGGCAAGAATGCGCTCGAGGATTATTTCGACGTTGCCGGCGAACTCGTCGCCAGCCTGAAGGCCAAGGGCAAGACCGCGGAACTGGCGGTGCTCGAAACCACCCAGCTCAGCCCCGGTCAGATCGCCTATGTCCGCCAGCAGGAACCGGCCGGCCTCGGCCATGCCGTGTGGTGCGCCCGGCACATTGTTGGCGACGATGCCTTTGCCGTGCTGCTGCCCGATGAACTGCTGTGGAACCCGGCCAACCCGGCGCTGGCGGCAATGCACGATGTCTACCGGCAGCGCGGCGGCAATGTCATTTCGGTGCTGGAAGTGCCGGACGAACACACCAACCGCTATGGCATCGTCACGCCGGGCGCCATCGACGGCCTGGTCACCGAGGTGAAGGGCTTGGTCGAAAAGCCCAAGGCGGGCACGGCGCCATCGCGGCTTGCCGCCATCGGCCGCTACATCCTGCAACCCGAAGTGATGACCATCCTGTCCGCCGGCAAGCGCGGCGCCGGCAATGAAATCCAGCTGACCGATGCGATGGCCGAGCTGATCGGCGTCCAGCCCTTCCACGCCCTGACCTTCACCGGCACCCGCTTCGATTGCGGCGACAAGGCCGGGCATATCACCGCGAACATCGCCCTGGCACTGGAACGCGACGATGTCGGGCCGGCGGTCAGGGAATGGCTGAAGGCGCAGGTGATCTGAAGGCAGGCGGTCGGCGGCGACCGCAACCCGTCGCCGCCGATGGCCGTGGTCAGGCGGCAATCATGCGCGCCCGGCGGCGGCGCATGGTGGCGCCGGTCATGCCGAAGCCCGTGATGAGCAGGGCCCAGCTGGCCGGTTCCGGAACGCCGGCAATGCCGGGGCCATCGAATTGCCCGAGGAAGACAAAGTTGCCAGCACCATCATTGATCAGAAACAGATCGCTACGCGTGTAGCCGAACGCCGCACGGTTCATCCCCTGAAAGGTCGGCGCGAGGTTATCGAGCACCAATTGGCAGACAAAGGCGCCGCCACCGGGAATCAGGCAGGAATCCATGCCTAGAAAATTGCCATTGTGAAACAGCAGAGTCGGCCCGGTTGGAAACTCCAGACCATTGGCCGCGATGCAGGCAGCGTTCTGAAAACAGAGCTGGTTGGACAGATCGAAACGCAGGGCCCCGATCGTCAGTGACGCGGCGTTGACCGGATTGCCATTCCCCAGGCCATAGGCCGTCAGGCCGGAAACCGGCTCGCCAAGAAAGGTGCGCGCCGGCGCCGGCGTATAGCCATCGGCGTCATCATAGGTGGCCGAAAAATGGATGGTGTCACCAACGGCAACGCCGGGAATGCTGGTCACGCCGCCGGGATTGGGGCCGGGGCTGGTGATGCGCTGCACGACGCTGCCTGTACGCGTGATGGTCTGGACGGCGGCGCTTGCGCCTGTTGTGGCCAGCAGCAGCGCGGCCGCGGCAAGAACGATGGATCGGATCATCATGTATCTCCCAGTTTGGCCGATGCCCCCTGTGGCCGCGGCACGCCTTCAAGCGCGTCGCCATGCTGGCCGGCGAAGGGTGGAACCGACAGGACATCCATCCGATGATTGTCCGATGAAACCCCGATGATTGCCTGGAAGCAGCGATAGAATTGCATGGTTTCGTCAGGCTCTGCCCTTTAGACTCCCCATCGGACAAAGCCGGAGGAACGAGCAGTGGAGGACCGCGATCAGATCGATCTGGCGCGGGTCGCGCCGTTTCAATTGGGACGGTTGCACATCGTGCCCGCGCTGCGGCAGGTCGCGTCTCCGGGTCTCGCATCCGAAACGCTCGAACCGCGGGTCATGCAGGTGTTCGTCGCGCTGGCATCGGCAAATGGCAATGTGGTGCCACGCGACGATCTGATCCGCCGTTGCTGGGAAGGCCGCATCGTCGGCGAGGACAGCATCAGCCGGACGATCGCGCGCCTGCGCAAACTGGCCGATGATCATGGCGATGCCGGCTTTCGGATCGAAACAATCACCAAGGTCGGGTATCGCCTGACGGGCGCTGCGGTGGTGGCCGAGGCCCTGCCCGTGCCAGGGACACTGACGGCAGCGCCGGCCAGGGCACCGGCGGGCACCTCACGCACAGTCTGGCCGCTTCTCCTGTTCGCCCTTGTCGTTGCCGCCGTGCTGGCCCTGGTCTGGCGGGCCATGCCTTCCGACCCCGGGCACCTTGGCTCAGTCCTGCGGATCGGCGCATTCAACGCCTTGTCCGAAACCGTGCCGCAAAACCTGCCGACGACCCTGCAGACCGAATTTCAGCTTCAGAACAGCAGCCTGACCAATCCCTGGATCACGATCACCCGCTCACCCCCCGCCGACCCTGCACAGGCCTATGTCGTGACAGGCACGCTTCGGCAGACCGGCACCATTTTGCATGTCATCGTGAACCTTGTGCATGAAGCCAGCGGCGAAATCCTGCTGTCGCAGACGTTCGACCAACCGGCGGACGCGAGCGAAGCGGCAATTCACGATTTCGTCGCCAAGGCGACGACCAATGTGCAATGTGCGCTGACCTACAGCGTTCAGGGCCGCACCTCGGCATTGCCGCTGACGACACAGCGCCTGCTGGCACAATGGTGCCAGGCCAACAACGCGCCCGAGCCGAACCCGGCCTTCGAGGTCGCGACAATCCGCGCCATGATCAGGACCAGCCCGGACTTCGCCCTTGGCCATGCCATGCTGGCCGGCGCTCTGGCGGGAGGCATGTCCGATCAGGACAAGACAATCGGGCGATCGGCCTATGACGAGGCATCGGCGGCATTGGCGATGGCCGAACGGCTGGGCCCGCCCAGTTATCTGCTTGAAATGAGCCGGGCGCGCTTGTTGCCATCCCGTGATCATGCGGCACGCGAGGTGATTCTGCGCGCGTCTGCGGAGCGTTTCAGCACCGAAACCGGCGGCTTTGCGGCCTATACCTATGGCAATTTTCTGTTCAATGTCGGGCGCATCGGGGAAGCGACAAGTCAGCAGTTGCTGGCGTTGAAGCTCAATCCTGGCCGCCCGGCATGGCGGGTTCGCCTTGTTGACCTGCGGCTTGCCGCGGGACAGGTCGACGAGGCCGATGCGCTGCTCGCGAAGCTTATGGCCGAAGCCCAGGACCCCGACACCGCGCTCGATACACGGATCGCCGAAGCCTTGCGGCGCGGCCGATACGACGCGGCCGAAACGTTGATTGCCGCATCGGTTCGGGTTCACCCCGCGCTCAAGGCCGGCATGGCGCAGGCCATCGCCGCCATGAAGAGCGGTAATGCCGCGACCAGGGATGCAGCCGCGCGGCAACTGGTCTTGGTGAGCCAGTCACCCGGCATGCGGACCCGATTCCTGGTGTCGGCACTGGTCGCGCTCGGTCATGATGCCGAAGCCTTGCAGCTTGCCGAAGGCCTGACGGCCGGGGCGCAGGTGCCGGCAACCCAGCTGCTCTTCCAGCCGGCACTCGCCCGCGCGCGCGCGTTGCCGGCCTTTGCCGCGCTTGCCGGCCGCCTGGGTCTTGCCGACTTCTGGCGCAAATCGCGCCACCAGCCGGATTTCTGTGTGGTCGCTGCCGCGCCACCAATTTGTGCGCAGCTGTAGGGGACTGGCCGGCGTTGCGTCTTCGGGTCCGGACCCTATACCTCCCCCGGCGCCTTGGCCCTGATCACCAGCGCGTGCACGCCGCCCGGCGCCAGCAGGTCGCCCAGCGCCGCATAGACCAGCCGCTGCCGCGCCACCCGGGACTGGCCGGCGAACGCCGCTGCGGTGATATCCACGGTGAAATGGCTTTCGCCGGCGCCGTCATGGCCGGCATGGCCGCGGTGCTGTTCGCTGTCGTCGTGGATGGCGAGGGCGAGGGGGCTGAGTGCGGCACGCAGCCGCCCCTCCATTTCCGTGGCACGCATTCCCATATTGACCCTTTCATGGCTGTTGTGCCGTCTATAGTTGGAACGACGCCAATCCCAAGGACCGATCATCGCTGCCCAATCCTCCGAAGCGCCGAAACGCCCCCAGCGCCTGCATGGCCGCATCGAACGCCCGGACCCGGCGCGCTGCGAACATCCGGGCTGCGTCGCCGCGGGCGAATTCCGCGCGCCGAAATCGAACCGGGTGCCGGGCAGCGAGGGCGGCTGGCAGTTCCTCTGCCTCGATCATGTCCGCGCCTTCAACGCCGGCTACAACTTCTTCGACGGCCTCAACCCCGACGAGATTCGCGAGGCGCAGTCGCCGCTGGCCGGCTGGGAGCAGACGACGACGCCCAAGGGCCGCATGGCGTTCAATTTCGGCGACGCGCACGATCTGTTCAGCGCCGATCGCAAACCCCGGCCGGCGCCGAAGCGCTGGTCCGGGTTCGGCGATGCCCAGGCGTTGATGGCGCTGGGGCTGACCGATGCCGCCAGTGCCGATGACGTGCGCCGCGCCTACAAACGCCTCGTCCGCCGCTACCACCCTGACAGCAATGGGGGGGACCGCGGGCAAGAAGGAAAGTTGCAGGCCGTCGTCAACGCCTATACGCACCTGAAATCCGCCCCCGCCTTTCAATCGGAGTCCTGACACCCGTGGCCACAGCAATGCCTTCCTCCACCACTGCCCTGCAGGCCCCCGATATCAGCGTCGATGCCCGCGAAGTGTTCGGCGTCGACATCGACATGGCGGTCCCGGCCTTTTCCATCGCCGATGAGCGCGTGCCCGATCTCGACCCCTCCTATGTCTTCGATCCGGACACGACGCTCGCCATCCTCGCCGGCTTCACCCACAACCGCCGCGTGATGATCCAGGGCTATCACGGCACCGGCAAGTCGACGCATATCGAGCAGGTGGCGGCGCGGCTGAACTGGCCGTGCATCCGCATCAACCTCGACAGCCACATCAGCCGCATCGACCTCATCGGCAAGGATGCCATCGTGCTGCGCGACGGCCAGCAGGTGACCGAATTCCGCGAAGGCCTGCTGCCCTGGGCGTTGCAGACGCCGACCGCGCTGGTGTTCGACGAATATGACGCCGGCCGCCCCGATGTGATGTTCGTCATCCAGCGCGTGCTGGAGGTGGAGGGCAAGCTGACCCTGCTCGACCAGAATCGCGTCATCCGGCCGAACCCCTATTTCCGGCTGTTCGCCACCGCCAACACGGTGGGTCTCGGCGATACCAGCGGGCTCTATCATGGCACCCAGCAGATCAACCAGGGGCAGATGGACCGCTGGAACATCGTCACCACGCTGAATTACCTGCCGCACCACACCGAAACCGCGATCGTCATTGCCAAGGTCAAGGCCTTCGACACCGACGCCGGCCGCAAGCAGGTGGCCAACATGGTGAAGGTCGCCGACATGACGCGCGCCGGCTTCATCGGCGGCGACATCTCGACGGTGATGAGCCCGCGCACGGTGATCACCTGGGCGCAGAACGCCCAGATCTTCAACAACATCGGCTTCGCCTTCCGGCTCTCGTTCCTCAACAAGTGCGACGAGGCGGAACGCAGCATCGTCGCCGAATATTACCAGCGGGTGTTCGGCGAAGAACTGCCGGAAAGCGTGGCGGTGAAAGCGCGGAAGTAACCTCTCGCCTCTCCCGGCGGGAGAGGCGTCAACGAGCATTTGACAATGCCCCAGCCTGAAAACCCCATCGAAGACTTCCGCCAGGCCGTGGGTGCCGCCCTGCGCGCCATGGGCCATGCGCCGGATCTCGAGCTGGCCTATACCGCCGACAAGCCGTCGTGCTTCGGCGATCAGGCGCGGGTGCCGCAGCCGGGGCGGGCGCTGCCACCGGAACAGGTGGCGGAGGTGCGCGGCTGGGCCGACAGTTTCGCGCTGCGCCGGCGCCTGCACGATGCGAAGCTGCACGCCCAGGACCAGCCCGATGCCGGCCTGGCCCGCGATATCTGGAATGCCGTCGAACAGGCGCGGGTGGAGGCCATCGGCAGCAGCGAGATGCTCGGCGTCGCGCAGAATCTCGACCGCATGACCGAAATGCGCGTCCGCGCCGATCCGATCGTGCGCGCCCGCAGCGCCGAGGAGGTACCGCTGGCCACCGCGCTCGGCCTGATGGTGCGCGAGCGGCTGACCGGCGCGCCGGTGCCGCGCATCGCCGAAGCCGCGATGGACCTGGTCCGTGACGGCATCGAGGAGCGCGCCGGGCCGCATCTCGATGCGCTCGCCGACGCCATCGACGATCAGGCGGCGTTCGCGCAGCTGATGCGGCGCGTGCTGTCCGATCTCGGCCTTGGCGCCGATCCGGACGAGAATGCCGAGGAAAGCGGCGACAGCGAGGAACAGCAGGACGAGGAGCAGCCCGGCGACGAAGGCGAGGAGCAGGAGCAGGACGGCGGCGGCCAGGACCAATCCACCGAAACCCGTGCCGAGGACAGCGCCGACGATCCCGACGCGTCCGAAACTCGGGAAACGGAAATGGACACCGACATGGTGTCCGACGCCGAAATGGGTGAGGACGGGCAGGAGGGCATGATGCCCTGGCGGCCCAACATGCCCATGTCGGACCTGCCGCCCGATTTCGACTACAAACCCTATACCCGCGCCCATGACGAGGTCGTCGGCGCCGAGGATCTGTGCGACGCCGAGGAGCTGACCCGGCTGCGCGGCTATCTCGACCAGCAGCTGATCCCGCTGCAATCGGCGGTGACCAAGCTCGCCAACCGTTTGCAGCGCCGGCTGATGGCGCAGCAGAACCGCAGCTGGGATTTCGACCAGGAGGAAGGGCTGCTCGATGCCGCTCGCCTCGTCCGCATCGTCACCAACCCCAGCTATGCGATGAGCTACAAGGTCGAGCGCGACACCGAATTCCGCGATACGGTGGTGACGCTGCTCATCGACAATTCCGGCTCGATGCGTGGCCGGCCGATCTCCATCGCCGCCATCTGCGCCGATATCCTCGCCCGCACGCTCGAACGCTGCGCGGTGAAGACGGAGATTCTGGGCTTCACCACCCGCGCCTGGAAGGGCGGCCTTGCCCGCGAGAAATGGCTGGCCGATGGCCGCCCGGTGAAGCCCGGCCGGCTCAACGACCTGAGGCACATCGTCTACAAGCCCGCCGATGCGCCGTGGCGGCGGGCGCGCAAGAATTTGGGCCTGATGATGCGCGAAGGCCTGTTGAAGGAAAATATCGACGGTGAGGCTTTGCTCTGGGCGCACGACCGGCTGATGGCGCGGCGCGAGGATCGCCGCATCCTGATGGTGATTTCCGACGGTGCGCCGGTCGATGACTCAACCCTCAGCGTCAACACCGGCAATTATCTGGAACGCCACCTGCGCCAGGTCATCAAGCATATCGAGGGCAAATCGCCCGTCGAACTGATCGCCATCGGCATCGGCCATGACGTCACCCGCTATTATGCCAAGGCGGTGACGATCATGGATGTCGAGCAACTGGGCGGCACCATCATCGACCAGCTCGCCGGGCTGTTCGAGGCGAAGACGGGCGCGCGCGGGCGGCGGTAGCCTCTCCCTCCCCGTTGACGCTTCGCGTCGCCTACGGCTGCGGGGAGGGCGACTCACCGAAGGTGAGCGGGGTGGGGGTTACGCCTTCGGTGGCAGCAGGCGGGTTCCCCCACCCCGCTCGGCTGGCGCCGAGTCGCCCTCCCCGCAAGGGGGGAGGGAGTGGCCCTATCGCCCGCGAAACCAGTCCACCACCTCGGCCACCGGCACCACATCGGCATATTTCAGCTGCAGATCGGTCAAATTCGCCCAGTGGTAGCTGGCCAGCTTGTCGGCGGTGGTTTCGATGGGGACGATGGTGCGATAGCCGCGGGATAGCGCATCGACAGCGGTGGCGCGCACGCAGCCGGAGGTGCTGCCGCCGGTGACGACAACGGTGTCGACACGGTGCCAGACCAGCAGCGATTGCAGCGGCGTTTCGTGAAAGGCCGAGGGCATGCGCTTGGTGAATTGCGTATCGTCGGGGTGGATGTCGCAGCGTTCGTCATAGGCGTGGCGGTCGCTGCCATATTTGATGTTCTGCAGGCTGTCGGGCGTGTCGGTACGGGTGCCCCAGACGCCGGCATCGCTGGCGTCCGCGGCATAGCCGACGCGGCTCCACACCACCGGCATGCCGGCGGCGCGGGCCAGCGCCGAAATGCTGTTCACATGCTCGATCTGGCGCGGATCGGTTTCATAGGCGGTCTTGTAGCGATCGATGCGGGTATAGGCGTTCTGGAAATCGACATTGATGATGGCGAGGCGTTCGCCAAAGCCGAAGCGGGCGCGGGCCGGATTGGCCATGACATCGTCGAAGATCTGTTTCGCGGTGCGGCCGTCATCGGCCATACGGGTGCCGACGATATCGGTCATTTGGCCAGCTCCGTCAGCAGCGTGTGCCAATGCACCAGCGCCGGCGCGATGGCGGCGACGGGAATGCGCTCGTTGAGGCCATGGATGAACACATCGCTCTCCTTCATGAACAGGCCGGAGGTGCCGTAGGACGGGATGCCGAGGGCGCGGTAGTAGACGCTGTCGCTGGCACCGGCGTCCATCGCCGGGGTGACCTTGACGCCGGGCCGGGCGGCGGTCACCGCTTTCGTCACCGCCGCCACCACATCGGCGCGCAGCGGTGAGGCCGGGGTCGACACCCATTCCTGGCCGGTCGTCACCTTGACCAGCGGGTCGGCGACGACGCGCTCCAGCTCGGCGCGCACCGCCTCGGTGGCGACGCCGGGGAAGATGCGGCAATTGACGGTCAGCACCGCCTTTTGCGGCAGGGCATTGGGGGCGTGGCCGCCGGTGACCAGCGTCGGCACGCAGGTGGTGCCAATGAGGCCGATGGCGCCGGGGTCAGCGCGCAGCGTGGCGATGGCGGCGGCATCGGCCGGGTTGGCGACAAAGGCCAGCATGGCGGCGCCGAGCGCACCACCGCTGCGCTGGCCCATGGCGGTCAGCTCACCGCGGGTGATCTCGTTGATCTGCGGGGTGAAGCGCCAGGCGCCGATGCGCGCCGTCGCCGCTGCCAGCCGCACGATGGCATTCTCGTCGACCGGCCGGCTGCTGTGGCCGCCGGGGTTGGTGACGGTGATCTGATAATCGGCATAGGTCTTTTCCGCGGCCGACAGCGCATAGCCAAGCGGCATGCCATCCGGCCCCAGCGCGCCGCCGCCGGCATCGCAGTTGAGCAGGAATTCGACACCGGCGGCCTTGGCCTGCTTCGCCTGCAGGGCGGCGGTGACGCCTTCGGTTTCCTCATCGCCCGACAGGAACAGATGGATATCGCGCGCCGGCTTGAACCCTTGCGATTTCAGCGCGATCAGGGTGGAGACCACCATCGTCACATCGAACTTGTTGTCACCGGCGCCGCGGCCGAAGACATAGCCGTCCTCCTCGACGGCCTTGAACGGATCGCGCACCCAGTCCTTGGGATCGGCCTCGACCACGTCCATATGCCCGGCGATGGCGATCGGCGGGCGCTTGCCGCTGCCCTTCCACACCAGGTGCAGATTGGCCATTTCGCCGACCGGCTCGATGGCGATGGCCGCGGCATCGAACCCGCCCTTGACCAGCGCATCCTTCAGGAACGCCGCATAGGCCGGCACCTTGCCACGCCCCTTGACCGTGTCGAAGCCGACGCCGGCCTTCAGCAGAGCCTTGGCGGCATCGGCGTCGCCGGGGGCGGCATGGGCGGTGCCGGCCAGCAGCAGGGACAGGGCGAGGACACGGATGGGGAGCTTCATGGCGACGGGTGTAAGCCGGTTCGCGGCGGTGGTGAACCGGAATTTGTCACTCCCGGCGCTGCAAAAGCGCTTGACCCGGCGGCATCGCCCCATGATGCCTTGGCGCCATGACCAGCAATCGCCTGACCCGCTACATCCTCGTCGCGCTCGTGACCGGCATCGCCACCGGCTATGTCATCAACGTCAGCGTCACGCCCGAACAGGCCAAGGACGCGGCCTATTATTTCTCCATTGTCACCGGCGTGTTCCTGCAGCTGATCAAGATGATCATCGCGCCGCTGGTGCTGTCGACGCTGATCGTCGGTGTCGCGCACATGGGCAGCGGCGGCGCTGTCGGGCGGACGTTCGTGCGCACACTCGCCTGGTTCATCACCGCTTCGGTGGTGTCGCTGTCGCTCGGCATATTGATGGTCAATCTGCTGGCGCCCGGCGTCGGCGTCGGCCTGCCGCTGCCACCGGCGGACGCGGCCACCGGCCTGGCCAAAAAGGCCTTCGACCTCAAGGCGTTCGTCCTTCACATCTTCCCCAAGTCGATCTTCGAGGCGATGGCGACCAACGAGGTGTTGCAGATCGTCGTCTTCTCGCTGTTCGCCGGCGTCGGCCTGATCGCCATCGGGGATGAGGGCAAGCCCATCGTCCGCGGCCTCGACGCGCTGATGGCGCTGATGCTGACGGTGACCGGCTATGTCATGAAGGTGGCGCCGTTTGCGGTGTTCGCCGCGGTCGCCTCGTCGATCGCGGTCGAAGGGCTGGGCATCCTCATCGTCTTTGGCAAGTTCATCGGCGGCTTCTACCTGGCCCTCGCCCTGCTCTGGGCCGTGCTGCTCGGCGCCGGCGCGGTGGTGCTGGGGTTCCCGGCCATCCGCCGCCTGGTGCGCGACATCCGCGAGCCCTTCCTCATCACCTTCGCCACCGCGTCATCGGAAGCGGCCTATCCCAAGATGCTGGAGGCGCTGGAACGCTTCGGCGTGCCCAACCGTATCGCCAGCTTCGTGCTGCCATTGGGCTACAGCTTCAATCTCGATGGCTCGATGATGTACTGCGCCTTTGCCAGCATCTTCATCGCCCAGGCCTATGGCATCGACCTGTCGCTCAGCCAGGAGATCTTCATGCTCGGCCTGCTGATGATCACGTCCAAGGGCATTGCCGGCGTGCCGCGCGCCTCGCTGGTCGTCATCGCGGCGACGTTGCCCTATTTCAACATCCCGGAAGCCGGTCTGCTGCTCATCCTTGCCGTCGATCACTTCCTCGACATGGGACGCAGCGCGACCAACGTCATCGGCAATGCCGTCGCGACGGCCGTGGTGGCGAAATGGGACACGAGCGGGGACGAAGCGGCGGCGCTGGTGGCGGCGACGGAATAAGGTCGGGCGCGCGCCGCGCTACTTCGCCGTCGCCGGCAGCGCTTCCCAGCCACCACCCAGCGCCTTGAACACCGCAATCTGGTTGGTCGTCAGCGTCGCCTCGCCCTGCGCCAGTTGCGCATCGGCGGTGGCCAGCGTGCGTTCGGCATCGAGCACGGCGAGGAAATTCTCGGCGCCGGCGGCGTAGCGCAGGCGGACGATGCGGGCAGCCTCGGCGCTCTGATCGCGCGCGGCCGTCAGCGCGCGGTTGCGATCGAGCGTGGCGGCATAGTCGCTGAGCGCCGTCTCGGTGTCGCGCAGCGCGCCGAGCACGGTGCCGTCGAAAGTGGCCAGCGCCGCCTCGGTGCTCGCCTTGGCCTGGGCGATGCGGGCGCGGGCGACGGTGATATTGGGGAAGGACCAGCTGATCGCGGGGCCAAGGCTGAAGCCGAAGCCCTGGTTGCTGAAGGCAGCGCCCGGCGTGGTGCCCTGGGCGCTGGCCGCGGCGCCGAGCGTGATGCGTGGGAACAGGTCGGCGGTCGCCACCCCGATGCGGGCGGTCGCGGCGGCGAGGCGGCGGTCGGCCTCGCGAATGTCGGGGCGGCGGCGCAGCAGGGCGGTGCCGTCGCCGACCGGGATCGGCTGGCTGAGTTGCGGCGGTGCGGTGCAGGCGGCGGCGCGCGGGTCGATCTCGGACGGTGGTTTGCCGGTCAGAACAGCGAGGCGGAACAGCGCCGACTGACGCGCGCTTGCAAAGCCCGGCAGGCTGGCGCGGGTCGATTCGAGCTGGGCGCGGGCGCGGGCGGCATCCAGCGGCGAATCACGGCCGGCGGCGACGCGGCGCTCGGTCAGGTCGAAACTGTCGCTTTGCAGTTTCAGGCTGCGTTCGGCCACGGCGAGCTGGCGCGCGGCGGAACAGGCATCGGCATAGGCGCGCGCGGTTTCGGCGGCGACGCTGATCGCCACGGTGTTGCGCGCTGCGGCCTGTGCCTCGGCATCGGCGCGGGCGGCCTGGATGCCGCGGCCGACGCGGCCATACAGGTCGATTTCATAGCTGGCATCGAAACCGGCGCGGTAGAATTCGCTTTCGAACGGCACCGGGCCGGCGGGCGTGGCGACCGTCTGCCGGGCCTCGCCGGCGCTGGCGCTGACCGTCGTCGCCGGCAGCCGGGCGCTGCGGCTTTCCGACAGCAATGCGCGGGCGCGGCGCAGATTGGCGGTGGCGACGCGTAGATCGCTGTTGGCCGCGAACGCCTGGCCGATCAGATCGTCGAGCACCGGATCGGCATAGAGCCGCCACCAGGCATCGGGCGTCGCCGCGTCGCTGGCGATGGCCGGCGTTGCCGCAACGAAGCTGCCATTGGCCGCCACCGGGGTCGCCGCCGGGTGATAATCCGGCCCCAGCATGCAGGCCGAGAGCAGCAGCAGCGGCGCGAGAGCGAGGGCGCGGGTCATGCCACCGGCTCCGCAACCGGCGGTTTGGGCAGGCGGTTGCGCCCGCGCACCCGCGCCAGCCGTTCACCGGCCCAGCTGGCGATGACATAGAAGACCGGCGTGAAAATCAGCCCGAAGATGGTGACGCCGATCATGCCGAAGAACACCGCCGTGCCCAGCGCCTGGCGCATTTCGGCACCGGGGCCGGTGGCGATCACCAGCGGCACGACGCCCAGGATGAAGGCAAAGCTCGTCATCAGGATCGGCCGCAACCGGGTGCGCGCCGCGGCTTCGGCGGCGGCGTGGCGTTCGAGCCCGCGCTCCTCCGCCTGCTTGGCGAATTCGACGATCAGGATGGCGTTCTTGGCGGCGAGGCCGACGAGGACGACCAGGCCGATCTGCGTCAGGATATTGTTGTCGAAGCCGCGCAGATTGACGCCGAGGATGGCGGCGAGCAGGCACATCGGCACGATGAGGATGACGGCGAGCGGCAGCACCAGCGATTCATATTGCGCCGCCAGCAGCAGGAAGACGAAGACGACGGCAAGGATGAACACGGCGATGGCGGTGTTGCCCTGGGTCTTCTCCTGATAGGCGAGCTCCGTCCATTCATAGCTGAAGCCGGCCGGCAGGGTGCGCGCCGCCAGCGCCTCCATGGCGCCGAGCGCCTGACCCGACGAGAAGCCGGGCACCCGGTCGCCCTGCAGTTCCGCCGCCGGATAGAGGTTGTGGCGGACGACGCGATAGGGGCCGGAACTGTCTTGCAGCGTGGCGACGGAGCCGAGCGGCACCATCGCGCCGCTGGCGGAGCGGACCTTCAGATTGGTGATGTCGGTCGGGCTGCCGCGGAACGGCGCATCGGCCTGGGCGGTGACGCGATAGGTGCGGCCGAACAGGTTGAAGTCGTTGATATAGCTGGAGCCGAGATAGACCTGCAGCGTCTGGAAGACATCGGCCGGGTTGACGCCGAGCAGCTGCGCCTTGTCGCGGTCGATATCGGCGAAGATGCGCGGCGTGCCGGTGTTGTAGAGGCTGAAGACGCTGGTCAGGCCCGGGGTCTGGTTGGCCTGCATCATCATGGCAAAGGTCGCCTGCTCCAGCGCGCCATAGCCCTTGCCGCCGCGATCCTGGATCATCATCTTGAAGCCGCCACCGGTGCCGACACCGCGCACCGGCGGTGGCGGGATGACGAGGATATTGGCCTTGTCGATGGCCATCACCCGCTTGCGCAGGTCGCCGAGGATCGAATCGCCGCTCAGGCCCTTGGCGGCGCGCACCGGATAATCGTCCAGCGCCACGAACAGCGTGCCGGCATTGGGGGCATTGGAGAAGCTGGCGCCATCGAGGCCGGCGATGGCGACGACATGGTCGACGCCCGGCGTGGCGCGGGCGACCTTGACCGTGTCGAGCACGACATTGTCGGTGCGTTCGAGGCTGGCCCCCGGCGGCATCTGCACGACGGCGATCAGATAGCCCTGATCCTGCGCCGGGATGAAGCCGCCGGGCGTGGCGGCAAAGCGCCAGCCGGCCAGCGCCAGCAGCCCGGCATAGACGATCAGCACGACGGCGATCATCCGCACCGCCCGCGCCGCGATGCGGCCATAGCGGTCCGACAGCCAGTCGAAGCCGCGGTTGAAGGCATCGGCCGCGCGCTGCGGATAGCGCCGCCAGCCGGTGGCGACATGGTGGGGATCATGGGGTTTCAGCAGCAGTGCCGCCAGCGCCGGCGACAGCGTCAGCGAGACGAGGCAGGATATCAGCGTCGCCGCCGAGATGGTCAGCGCGAACTGCTTGTAGAATTGCCCGGAAATGCCGCTGATGAAGGCGGTCGGCACGAACACCGCGCACAGCGTCAGCGCGATGGCGATCAGCGCGCCGCCGACCTCGTCCATCGTCATATAGGCGGCATCGCGCGGGCTATGGCCGGCCTTCAGCTCGCGCTCGACATTCTCGACCACGACAATGGCATCATCGACGACGATGCCGATGGCCAGCACCAGCCCGAACAGCGACAGATTGTTGAGGCTGTAGCCAAAGCCCGCCATGATGGCGAAGGTGCCGACCAGCGACACCGGGATGGCCAGCACCGGGATGATCGCCGCCCGCCAGCTCTGCAGGAAAATGAGCACGACGAGCACGACCAGCGCGATCGCCTCGACCAGCGTCTGCTGCACGCTGTCGATGGAGGCGCGCACATATTCGGTGGGGTTGTAGGGGATCGAATAGGCGATGTCGGCGGGGAAATCCTTCTTTGCCGTTTCCATCGTCGCGATGATGGCATCGGCGGTGGCCAGCGCGTTGGAGCCGGGCCGCTGGCTGATGCCCATGCCGACGCCGGCGACGCCGTTGACATACATGTTGGTGCCATAATCCTGGGCACCGACCTCGACGCGGGCGACATCGCTGACGCGCGTCACCCGCTCGCCATCGGCCTTGATGACGACAGCGCCGAACTCCTCGGGCGTCGTCAGCCGGCCTTTCGACTGCACCGACAGCTCGAAACCGGAGCCGCCGCGATCGAAGGGCGGTGCACCGATGCTGCCGGCGGCGACCTGGACATTCTGGGCGCGCAGCGCCGCGACGATCTCCCCGGCGTTCAGGCCGCGCGCCGCCGCCTTGTCGGGATCGATCCAGATGCGCATCGCATAATCGCGCACGCCGAAGACGTTGATGCCGCCAACCCCATCCAGCCGCGCCAGCTTGTCGCGCAGCTGCAGCGTCGCATAGTTCGAGACATAGTCGGTGCCGTAACTGCCCTTGGGCGATTGCAGGAACACCACCATCAGGATGTCGGGCGAGTTCTTGCGCGTGGTGACGCCGAGCTGGCGGACGGAATCGGGCAGCCGCGGTTCCGCCGAGGCGACGCGGTTCTGCACCAGCACCTGGGCGTTATCGAGGTCGGTGCCCAGCTTGAAGACGATATTGAGCGTGACGCGGCCATCGCCGGTCGACGACGAGGTCATGTAGATCATGTCCTCGACGCCGTTGATTTCCTGCTCCAGCGGCGCCGCCACCGTATCGGCGAGCACCTCGGCGGAGGCGCCGGGATAGCTGGCGGTAACGGTGATCGTCGGCGGCGCGATTTCGGGATATTGCGCCACCGGCAGCGTCGGATAGGCGACGATGCCGACCAGCACGATCAGGATCGCGATGACGCTGGCAAAGATCGGCCGGTCGATGAAGAAGCGCGAGAAGCGCATCAGCGCGCCACCGTCGTTGCATCGGACGCCGATGTCGCCGGTGCCTCGATGATCGGTGGCGGCGTCGGGCCGGTGCCGGGGGCGGGCGGCACGATCCTGCCATCCTTGGGCGCCACCTTGCTGCCGGGGCGGGCGCGCTGCACGCCTTCGATGATCACGCGATCATCGGCCTTCAGCCCGGAGCGCACGACGCGCAGGCCATCGACGAGCGGGCCGAGCTGGACCACGCGCGGGCTGACCATGCCATCGGCGCCGACGACCAGCGCCACCTTGCGGGTCTGGTCGGTCACCACTGCGTCCTCGGGGATCAGCATGCCGTTATAGCTGCCCGATCCGATCAGCCGCATATGGCCGAACATGCCGGGGGTGAGGAAACCGGTGGGATTGGCGACAACGGCACGGCCGCGGATGGTGCCGGAGCCCTGGTCGATGGCATTGTCGACGAAATCCATGCGGCCGCGCCAGCGATAGTCGGTCTCGTCGGCCAGCCTGATCTCGACCGGGTTGGGGGCGACGCGCGACGAGGGGCGGGTGCCGGCCTGGTTGGCGCGCTGATATTTGAGGTAGACGGCTTCCGACCCGGTGAAGACGAAATGGATGGGGTCGAGCGTCACCACCGTCGTCATCGGCGTGGTGCCGGCGGTGACGAACGCGCCGACATCGACACGGCGATCCGACAGGCGGCCGGAAATTGGTGCGGTGACGCGGGTGAAGCCGACATCGAGGGCGCGCGACTGCACGGTGGCTTCGGCGGCGGCGAGCGAGGCCTGGGCCTGGGCCAGCGTCGCCTTTGCCGTGTCGAACTCCTCGCGGCTGACGGCGTTCTGGCCGAGCAGGGTTTCGGTGCGGGCAAACTGGCTGCGGGCGAGGTCTGCCGTGGCGCGCGCCCGCTGCGCGTCGGCCTTCGCCTGGTTCAGCGCCGCCTGGAACGGCCGCGGATCGATTTCGAACAGCAGGTCGCCGGCGCGGGCGAATTCGCCGTCGCGAAAGGCCAGGCGCGAGACATAGCCCGACACACGCGGGCGCACCTCCACGCTCTGCTTCGCTTCGAATCGGCCGATGTAATCATCCCAATCGACGATCGGCTTGACGAGTGGCCGAGCGACGGTGACCGGCGGCGGCGGGCCGCCGAAGCCGCCGGGGCCGGCAGCGCCACCATCCTGTTTTTCACCACAGGCGGCCACCAGCAGTAGCGCCATCACGGGCCAATGCGACCGCATCACCAACATCCCCTTTTCGAGTCGCGCTCAAAGCTAAGGTCGAACATTCGGCCTGTCTATCGTGACAGGCAAAAGGATTTCTTTAGCGCTCGTAACCCCGGCGAAACGCTGCAAATGCCAATGTGTTCCGTGCTGGCCATGAAAATGAACACAAGTCGTGCGTCGGCTTGTTTCAAGGCTTGGCAAGCGCGCCTGCCTCCCCCATGCAGCGGCCATGCGCTTTGCCATGCCTCGCCGTGAATTCGCCGTGCTGTTTGCGGTGCTGCTGACCGTCGCCGCCGGCAATACCGCGCTGCAGACGGTGCTGCCGGCCATTGCCCGCGTCATCCACATTCCCGACATGCTGGTGGCGATCATCTTCTCCTTTTCGGCGCTGCTGTGGACGTTCAGCGCGCCTTATTGGGCGCGCCAGTCCGATATCCGCGGTCGCCGCCGGCTGATGGAGGTGGGCATCATCGGTTTCGGCGTGTCGATGCTCGGCTGCGGCATCGTCATCTTCGCCGGGCTGAAGGGGCTGCTGGTGCCGGTGGCGACCTTTGCGCTGTTCGCCTCGCTGCGCTCCCTGTTCGGCATCTTCGGCTCCGCCTCCAACCCCGCCGCCCAGGCCTATGTCGCCGCGCGCACCAGCGAGGGTGAACGCACCAACGCGCTGTCCAGCCTGTCGTCGGCCTTCGGGCTGGGCACCATCATCGGCCCGGCGGTGGCGCCCCTGTTCATCATCGGCGCCGTTGGTCTCGCCGGGCCGCTGTTCGCCTTTGCCACCATTGCCGTCCTCGTCTTGCTCGCCGTGCGGCGCTGGCTGCCGGATGATGATCCGACGCATTTCCCCGGCGTCATCGGTGCCGCCGCCGATGCCACGGCCGTGCCCGGTCGCGCCCATGGCGCCCCGGCCAGCGAGCCGACCGTCAGCGGCGGCGCGACTGGTGCCAGCCTGCAGGCGGCATCCGCCGGCCGGGCGCCGCGCCTGTCCTGGCGCGATCCCCGCATCCTGCCGTTCATGATCTTCGGCTTTTGTTCGGGCTCCATCCAGGCCGCCACCGGCCAGGCGCTGGGCTTTCTGGTCATCGACACGCTGGGCGGCAGTGCGCTCGACAGCCAGCAGGAAATCGCCATCATCTTCATGGGCGGTGCCTGCGCCACCTTGCTGGTGCAATGGGGCCTGATTCCGCTGTTCCGCATGACGCCACCACTGCTGATGCGCTGGGGTACCTTCATCGCCGCGCTTGGCACCATCGGCATCGCGCTGGCGCCGGATTTCCACGCGCTGGTCGTGGCTTATGCGCTGGCCTCGATGGGCTATGGCTTTGCCCGGCCGGGCTTCACCGCCGGGGCCAGCCTCGCGGTCGGTCGCGCCGAACAGGGTGGCGTGGCCGGCGCCGTCACTTCGATCAACGGCTCCTGCTTCGTCTTTGCCCCCGCTGTCGGCATCGGCCTCTACCAGCTCGGTGCGATGCTGCCCTATCTGCTGGGCGGCGCCGCGCTTGTCCTGCTGTTCGTCTATGCCTCGCGGTCAAGGCCCTTGAATGCCGAGCCGCATCCGCACGACGAATAGGGCCTAGGGTCCGGACCCTGAGCCGGCGCCCGCTGACGCCATCGCCATCCCGGCGGAGCCGCCCTCTCACTTCCGCCCGTCGCTCCCCGCGCCCGCCCGGCGCATCCTGCCGCCAACGCAATCCAGGGCGAACCCATGAATTTTGAACTGAACGAGGATCAGGCGCTGCTGAAGGCGGCGGTGGAGCGTTTTGTCGATAATGCCTATGGCGGCGATCTGACGGCGCGGCGGGCGGCGCGCCTGGCAACGCCGGGCTTTGCCGCGGCGCATTGGGCGCGGCTGGCGGACACCGGCCTGCTGGGGCTGGCGGTGTCGGCGACGAACGGCGGGCTGGGCGGCGGCCGCATCGAGCTGATGGCGACGCTGGAGGCGCTGGGCCGCGGGCTGGTGGCGGAGCCGGTGCTGGAGGCTGCGGTGATTCCGGGGCTGCTGCTCGATGCCGGTGCCGGCGCCGCGGCATTGCCGGGGCTGATCGACGGCACGAGGCTGTTTGCGCTGGCGCATCTGGAGCGGGAGGCGCGCCATAATCTGGCGCGTGTCGGGACCACAGCCCGCGCCGATGGCGATGGCATCATCCTCGATGGCACGAAAATCGCGGTGACACCGGGGCTAGCCGACCAGCTGATCGTCTCCGCCAAGGGACCGGACGGTATCGGCCTCTATCTGGTGGCGGCCGATGCGCCGGGGGTCGATCTGCGGACCTATCGCCTCGCCGATGGCGCGGTGGCGGCGGAAATCACCCTGCGCGGCGCGCGCGCCGGGGCGCGTATCGGCGATCTTGCCACGCTGCTCGCCGTGGTGCCGCTGGTGCGGCTGGCGGCGACGGCGGAGATATTGGGGCTGATGGCCCTGCTGTTTGACACGACGCTCGCCTATGTGAAGACGCGGCAGCAGTTCGGCCAGCCGCTCGGCCGCTTCCAGGTCATCCAGCACCGGATGACCGACGCCTATGTGCTGGTCGAACAGGCGCGCTCGCAACTGCTGCGCGCCGTGCTGGCGCCGGAGGCCGATTTCGCCCGCGCCGCCGCAGGCGCCAAGAGCTTCGTCGCCGAAGCCGCGCTGAGCGTCGGCCATACCGCCGTCCAGATGCATGGCGGCATGGGGCTGACCGACGAGCTGGTCATCGGCCATGCCCTGAAGCGGGTGCGCGTGCTGGCGCTGTGCCTCGGCGATAGTGCCGCCGCGCTCACCGATTATGCCGCTGCGGCCTGAAGGAACAGCCGATGGACATGGACTTCACTGCCGCCGACCTCGCCTTTCGGGACGAGGTGCGCGCCTTTCTTGCCGCCGAACTGCCGCAGCGTCTGCGCGACGGCATGACCGGCACACCATCGGTGTTCGTCGAGCCGGACATCGGCCTCGAATGGCAGCGCATCCTGCACGCCAAAGGCTGGCTCGCCTATCATTGGCCGGAGGCGGTGGGCGGCACCGGCTGGAGCCCGGTGCAACGCTATATCTTCGAAAAGGAATGTGCTCTCGCCGACGCACCGTCGCTGTCGGTGCTCGGCCTGCGCCTCGTCGGCCCGGTCATCGCCGAATATGGCACGCCGGACCAGAAGGCGCGCTTCCTCAACCGCATCCTCACTGCCGAGGATCTGTGGTGCCAGGGCTATTCGGAGCCTGGCGCTGGCTCCGACCTCGCCAATCTGAAGACGCGGGCGGTGCGCGACGGCGACCGTTATCGCGTCACCGGCTCGAAGATCTGGACGACGCATGCGCATTATGCCGACTGGATGTTCTGCCTCGCCCGCACCGATCCGGACGTGAAGCCGCAGGCCGGCATTTCCTTCCTGCTGCTGCGCATGAAACAGCCGGGCGTGACGGTGCGGCCGATCATCACCATGGCCGGCGATCATGAGGTCAACCAGGTCTTTCTCGACGATGCCGAGGCTTTGGTCTGCGACCGCATCGGGGAGGAAGGCCAGGGCTGGACCATCGCCAAATTCCTGCTGGAGAACGAGCGCGGCGGCGGCAGCGCGGCACCGCGGCTGATCGCCGAGGTCGAGCGGCTGCAACGGCTGGCGGCGAACCAGCCCGATGGTTTCGGCGGCAGGCTTGGCGATGACCGCGCCACCATGGAGCGGCTGGCGCGGCTGAAGCTGGAGGCCGAAGCGCTGGAGATCACCGAATTGCGCATCCTCGCCGAACTGGCGGCCGGCAAGAAGCCCGGCCCGCAGACCTCGCTGGTCAAGCTCGTCACCTCGACGCTGCGCCAGCATATCGACGAGGCCGCGGTCGACCTGTTCGGGCAGGACGGGTTGCAACTCGCCACCGAACGGCCGCTTTATGGCAATGAAAGCCCGGAACCCATCGGCAGCAAGGCAGCCCAGATGGTGATGCCGACCTATCTCAACAGCCGGGCCTGGACCATCTTCGGCGGCTCGAACGAGGTGCAGAAGAACATCATCGCGAAGACGGTTTTGGGGTTGTGAAAGGGTTGTAGAGCCTCCGGCGGCTGGGGCCTTAGGCCCCAGACCCCCAGTCGTTGTTTTCGGCACTCGTGTCGCAGTTTTGGTCCCACCCATCAAAATGGGGTCTGGGGCCTAAGGCCTCAGCCTGTCACCCCGGACTTGATCCGGGGCGGAGGCCCTTCCTTCCGTGGCGACCCTCACGGTACCCGGTCGCCGCCCTTCACCGTGAACAACAGCGCGAGGCCGACGGCGAGCATGCCGACGATCGGCGCCATGCCCCAGGCCTGGGTGCCGCCGTAGCGGGTGGCGAGTTCGACGAGCAGCGGCCCCAGCCACATGGTGGCGGTGCCGGCCATGGCATAAAGGCCGAAGAACACGCCCATCTTGTCCGGCGGAGCGACGCGGGTGAGGAGGGTGCGGGACGAGGCATAGGCGCCGCTGACGCCGACGGCCATGCCGCAGCCGAGGGCGAGGAACACCAGCTCCGGCGTGGTGGTGAACATCGGACCGTCCCACAGCCGTTCGCCGGCCCAGGGCTGCCAGAACAGCCGGTCGCGGCCCAGCCCCAGCAGCAGCGTCTGGAAAAGGATCGACAGGCTGATCTGCAGCTTCACCGCCGTCTTGGGGCCGAGGCTGTGGTCGAGCTGGCCGGCGAGCAGCCCGCCGATGACCGCGGCCAGCGACAGGATGATGCCATAGCCGAGCATTTCCAGCGTCGCCCAGTGCATGGTGCCGGCGGCATAGAGGCCGCCGAAGACGAGGATGCCGGTCAGCCCGTCGGTATAGATCATGCGCGCGGCGAGATAGGTCAGCGCGTTGCGATGGCCGCGCGCCTCGCGGAACAGCACCGCGAGGTCGCCGGCGCCGGCGCGCACCGCATCCGCGACGCTCGCCCGGCTGCGCGGCATGTCGGGCACCAGCCGGAACAGCGGGATGGCACCCAGCGCCATGACGATGGCGACGAGCGGCCCGGTGATGCGGTCGGTCTGCCCGGCGGCGGGATCGAGGCCGAACAGCGGCGTCGCCGGAATGAAGTGCCAGTCGACCTTGCCGGGCAGTGCGAAGGCGATGAGCACGCCGACCAGCATCAGCACCGAAAAGGCATTGCCGCCGGCCAGTGCCAGCCCCGAGGCGCGCCCGGCCCCGGCCATGCCGGCGGCGGGCAGCAGCAGGGCATTGTGCAGGAAATCATGCCAGGAGACGAGCGCCGTCAGCATGGCAAGGATGACCATGGTGGCGCCGATCGGCAGGCCGGCGCCGCCCGGCCGCACGAACCACAACAGCGCGCAGCAGATGACCATCAGCGCGGTGACGCCGGCCAGCCAGGGCTTGCGCGGCCCCAGCCTGTCGATGACCGCGCCGAACAATGGCGCGGTCAGCGCCACCGTCCAGCCGCCCCATTTGGCGGCGCTGGCGACGAGCGTCTGGCCCGCGACCGGATCGCCGACGACGCGCGTCACGAAATAGGGCGCGAAGATGTAGATGGAGATCAGGATGACATAGGGGTCGCGCGTCGCCTGGGCGAGCGCCCAGGCCCTGGCGGAGCGGGCGCTGGGCCCATGACCTGCGGGCGTCGCCGCGCCTGTGCTGGTGATAGCGACCTCCCACCCCAAAACCGCCCGATGCTGTGGCCGCATCGCTGGGGTTGCATCATGGCCGAAACCGCGCGGCGTGCAACTGGCGATGCGGGCAGGATGGTGGCCGGCGAAATACGTATGCAATTCGCACGCGCCCCGGCAATTCCCGGCTGCCAATCTGCCGCCACCGCGCGTAAACAGGCGGGCATGATGGACGCGCACTTGGGGCTGACGCTGCGGCTGCACGCCGATGGTGCGATTGCGCTTGGGCCGGGCAAGGCGGATCTGCTGGCGGCCATTGCGGCCAGCGGCTCGATCGCCGCGGCGGCCCGGGCGCTGGGGCTGAGCTATCGCCGGGCCTGGGCGATGGTCGAAACCATGAATCATGCCTTTGCGGCGCCGCTGGTGGCGGCGAGCAAGGGCGGCGGCGGTGGCGGCGGCACGGTGCTGACCGACGCCGGTGCCGCCGTGCTGGCGCGCTACCGCGCCATGGTCGCCGCCGCCGCTGCTGCCGCGCGACCCGATGCCGATGCCCTGCTGGCGCAATTGCGCCCGATGAATGGAGAGACACGATGACCCAGCTCAACCCGGTGCTCGCTGCCGTCACCGACCGGATCAGGCAGCGCTCCGCCGCCAGCCGGCGGGCCTATCTCGACTTCATCGCGCGCGAGGGCGAATCGGGCACGGCGCGGAGCAATCTGTCGTGCGGCAACCTTGCCCATGGCTTTGCCGCGGCCGGTGACGACAAGGCGGCGATCCGCGCCAACCGGGCGATGAACATCGGCATCGTCACCGCCTACAATGACATGCTGTCGGCGCATCAGCCCTATGGCCGTTACCCTGAGCAGATCAAGCTGTTCGCCCGTGAGGTCGGGGCGACGGCGCAGGTGGCGGGCGGCGTGCCGGCGATGTGCGATGGCGTGACCCAGGGCCAGGCCGGCATGGATCTGTCGCTGGGCAGCCGTGATGTCATCGCCATGGCGACGGCGGTGGCGCTGTCGCACGCCATGTTCGAAGGCGTCGCCCTGCTCGGCATCTGCGACAAGATCGTGCCCGGCCTGCTGATCGGTGCGCTGCGCTTCGGCCATCTGCCGGCGGTGTTCGTGCCGGCGGGGCCGATGCCGTCCGGTCTTGCCAACAAGGAAAAGGCGCGGGTGCGCCAGCTCTATGCCGAAGGCAAGGCGACGAAGGAGGAACTGCTCGATGCCGAGGCGGCCTCCTATCATGGCGCCGGCACCTGCACCTTCTACGGCACCGCCAATTCCAACCAGATGCTGCTGGAGATGATGGGGCTGCAACTGCCCGGCTCCAGCTTCGTCAACCCCGGCAATGCGCTGCGCAACGGCCTGACCCGCGCCGCCATCCACCGCCTCGCCGCCATCGGCAATGGCAGCGCTGACCCGCGCCCGCTCGGCCGCATCGTCGATGAACATGCCATCGTCAACGCCATGGTCGGCCTGCTCGCCACCGGCGGCTCCACCAATCATGCCATCCATCTGCCGGCGATGGCGCGCGCCGCCGGCATCATCATCGATTGGGAGGATTTCGACCGCCTGTCCTCGGTGGTGCCGCTGATCTGCCGGGTCTATCCGGGCGGCTCCGCCGATGTGAACGCGTTCCACGCCGCCGGCGGCATGGGCTTTGTCATCCGCGAGCTGCTCGGCGCCGGGCTGGCGCATGGCGACATCGCCACCATCGGCAACCGCTTCGCCGACTGGACCCAGGTGCCCGAGAAGGACGGCGACGCCGTGGTGTGGCGCGAGACGTCGGCCACCAGCGGCGACCCGTCGGTGCTGGCGCCGGTGGCGACGCCGTTCGCCGCCGATGGCGGCATGCGGCTGGTCAAGGGCAATCTCGGCCGCGCCATCTTCAAGACCAGCGCCGTCGATCGCGACCGCTTCACCATCGAAGCACCGGCGCGGGTGTTTGCCGACCAGAATGACGTGCTCACCGCCTTCAAGGCCGGCGAGCTCGACCGCGATGTCATCGTCGTCGTGCGCTTCCAGGGCCCACGTGCCAACGGCATGCCGGAACTGCACAAGCTGACTCCGGCGCTGGGCGTGCTGCAGGATCGCGGTTTCAAGGTGGCGTTGGTCACCGATGGCCGCATGTCGGGCGCCAGCGGCAAGGTGCCGGCCGCCATCCATGTCAGCCCGGAAGCGCATGGCGGCGGCCCGCTCGCCTGCCTCGCCGATGGCGATATGGTCCGGCTGTCCGCCGTCACCGGCAGCCTCGACACCGACGCCGATCTCGCCGCCCGGACGCCGGTGGCACCGCCGCCCGCGCCGGTCGGCACCGGCCGCGAGCTGCTCGCCCTGCTGCGGCATACGTCCGACGAGGCGGAACGCGGCGCGTCGGCGATGCTGGCGGCGGCGGGGCTTTAGGCCCTATCGATATTCAGCCTTTCAGCCGTGCCGAACGCTGATTGCGAAGAAAGTAGAGCCTCCGGCGGCTGGGGCCGAGGGCCCCAGACCCCATTTCGCTTTGGTCTGACGTGAAAAACCGCCTGTAGTGCCATGCGGCAGTCAATAAATGGGGTCTGGGGCCCTCGGCCCCAGCCGCCGGAGGCCTCTCGAAACGTGAATGTCTATACGCGCTAGGGACACCGTCAGCGCGCCGGCGCAGCCGGCGCCGATGCGGCCGCTGTGGCCACCGGATTATGCTTTTCGATGAAGGTCACCACGGCGTTCAGCATGGCGATGCGGGTGGCGGGGCGCGACAGATAATGATCCTCGCCGGGCAGTGTGACCAGCTCGACCTGGGCGCCGGCCTGGCGCAGCGCGCGCTCCATGGTCGTGCTCTGGTCAAAGCGCACGACAGTGTCGTCCTTGCCATGGACAAGCAGCACCGGCACCTTGACGCGCGCAGCGAGCCGGGCCGGTGAAATCGCATCCAGTGCCGGATCGTCGCTGGATTTGGCACCCATGAAGCGCTGCCAATAGCGCAGCGTGTCATTCTTGCGGCTGCCATTCTGGTCGCTGATTTCGCTTTGCAGCATGCGGCGCAGGTCGGACACGCCGGCGACGGCCGCGGCACAGCGATAGATGCCGGGGTCGAGTGTCGGCCCGGCCAGCGCTGCATAGCCGCCATAGCTGGCGCCGACGATGCAGACCCGCGCCGGATCGATCTGGCCATCCGCTGCCAGCTTGCGCACCCCGTCCGACAGGTCGGTCTGCATCTTGCGGCCCCATTCGCCAAAGCCGGCCTCGCGGTGGGCGGCGCCAAAGCCGGTGGAGCCGCGGAACTGCGGTTGCAGCACGGCATAGCCGCGGCTGGCCATCGCCTGCGCCCACCAGTCGAAACCGGGCGTGTCATGGTCTTCCGGGCCGCCATGCGGGAACACCACCAGGGGCAGTTTGCGGGCCGCTGCCATGTCCTTGATGCCGGGCGGCAGCGTCAGATAGGCGGGAATTTCGAGGCCATCGGCGGCCTTGTAGCGGAAGGGGACGACGGTATTGACGGCGTCCGCCGGGATGCCCGGATAGCGATCGGCAAGAAAGTCGGCGGTCCGGCGCTTGCGATCGATGACATAGATGGCATCGCCGGTTTTGGGGCCATCGACTTCGACGATGATGGTCTGGCGGTCGTCGCTCCAGGATTCGAGCGTGACGATCGCGCCGGGAAAGGCGGCGGAAATGCCTTTCCACAGCTTCTGATCGGCGGGATTGAAGAAGCTGTAGGTGATCGATTCGAAGCCATAATCGACGGTGCCGATCGGGCGCCGGCTGACCGGGTCGAACAGCGCGGCGTCGCTGTCGAATTCCGGCTTGGCTTCGGACCAGCTGCCATCGCCGAGATTGACCTCATGCACCGCCCAGTCGCCAGAGCGGTGGGTGACGACCAGAGCGGTGTTGGCGGTCTGGCCGAAGGCGTAGAGGTCGGGCGTGTCGATGGGCGCGGTTTCGGTGTAGATCCGCTGCCAATTGCCGCTGGCCTTGCTGAACAGCCGCCAGCTGCCCTCCTTGGGCACATAATCGGCGCGTGCGATCGGCTTGCCATCAGTGCCGATCAGCCAGTCACGGGTCAGTTCATTGCCCAGCTCGATGCGGAACGCGCGCCCGGATTCGAGATTGACGCGATAGAGGGTGGAAACACCCATCGTATCCGGAAAGCTGATGCCGGGCACGACAACCATCGGCTTGCCGGCGTCGAAATAGATGGTCGGCGACCCGGACGTGACGTTCATCGCGTTCTCGATACCGGATAGCAGGCCGCGCCATTTGCGCTTTGCCAGGTCATAGTCGGACAGCATCGTCCATTCGCGCTTTGCCGCGTCGAGGCCGGGCACCTCATAGGCTGTCGAAGTGGTCAACAGCAGGTGACCGGAACCGGCCCAGCGTACATCCCGCACCTTGGCGCGCTGGGCGGGGGCTGCCGTGATCAGCGTGCGGTCGGCAAGGTTGCGAATCTGCACTTCGGCATGATTGTCATCCCCCAGGATGGCCGCCATCATCGTGCCATCGGGCGAAACCGAGACGTCGGAAATGCCCGGTAGCTGCGCATAGGCGCTCAGCGGTGGCGGTGCCGCCTCTACTGCCGCCGACATCAATATCAATGCGGCACTGAAACGCCGCAACGCCACAAACGACACGAAACTGTCCCCCGTTGTTGGAGGACAATATCATTGCCGTTGGTACAGCGATGTCAATATGACTGTCGGATCATGGCGCAATACCGCCGCGCAACAGACGAACAATAGCCGAAAAATCCTTTTCGCTGCCACCATTGTTGGCAAACAACTGGTACAATGCTTCGGCCTGTGCGCCCATCGGCACGCTGGCACCGGCGGTGGTGGCGGCGGCCATGGCCAGTTTCAGGTCCTTCAGCATCAGCGCGCTGGCAAAGCCGCCCTGATAGTCGCGGTTGGCCGGGCTGGTCGGCACCGGGCCGGGGACGGGGCAATAGCTGGTCATGCTCCAGCTCTGCCCGCTCGCTTTCGAGCTGATGTCGAAGAAGGTCTGGGCATCGAGGCCGAGTTTTTCGGCGAGCACGAACGCTTCGGCGGTGGCGACCATGGTGGCGCCCAGGATCATGTTGTTGCAGATCTTGGCGGCCTGGCCCATGCCGGCGCTGCCGGCGTGGATCACCGCCTTGCCCATCGCCTGCAGATAGGGCTCGGCGCGGGCAAAGGCCGCCGCCGGGCCACCGACCATGAAGGTGAGCGTGCCGGCATCGGCGGCCGCCGTGCCGCCCGAAACCGGCGCATCGACCATGGCGAGGCCCTTTTCCGCCGCGGCTTCGCCAACGCTGCGCGCCGTTGCCACATCGATCGTCGAACAATCGATCAGGATGGCGTCCACGCTGGCGGCGGCGAACAGCGCGTCCTTATAGGCAGTGGCGACATGGCTGCCGGCCGGCAGCATGGTGATGATGGCATCGGCGCCGGATGCGGCGGCGCGCGCCGAACTGGCGGCCGTGCAGCCATGGCTGACGGCGCGGGCGACGGCGGCGTCTGCCAGGTCAAAGGCACGGACTTCATGCCCGGCGCGGACCAGATTGGCGGCCATGCCGCCGCCCATGTTGCCGACGCCGATGAAACCGATGATGGGCATATGCTCTTCCTTGTCATCCCGGGCTTGATCCGGGACCCAATTGTTCTTGCCGCGTTCCGCAGAAAATGGGGTCCCGGGTCAAGCGCGGCATGACAGTTTTCTGTGGTTAAATGATTATCTGCCGGTCCAGTTGCCGGGGCGCTTCTCGATGAAGGCCGCCATGCCCTCGCTCTGGTCGGCGCTGCCGAACAGGCCATGGAACAGCCGGCGCTCGAAATTGACCCCCTGCGCCAGCGGCATTTCGAAACTGGCGTTGATGGCTTCCTTGGCGGCGATGGCGGCGAGCGGCGGCATCGCGGCGATGGCGGCAGCCGTCTTCAGCGCTTCATCGACAAGCTCGGCCGCCGGCACGACGCGGGCGGCGAGGCCGGCCGCCTCCGCCTCGACCGCACCCATCATGCGGCCGGTCAGGCACATCTCCATGGCCTTGGCCTTGCCGATGGCGCGGATCAGCCGCTGCGAACCGCCCATGCCGGGGATGACGCCCAACTTGATCTCGGGCTGGCCGAACTTGGCAGTGTCACCACAGAGCAGGACGTCGGCCATCATGGCCAGCTCGCAGCCGCCGCCCAGCGCAAAGCCGTTGACCGCGGCGATCCACGGCTTGCGGGTGGCAGTGACGCGCTCATAACCGGCAAAGAAGTTGCTGCCGTACATGTCGGCGAACGATTGTTCCGCCATTTCCTTGATGTCGGCGCCGGCGGCAAAGGCCTTTTCACTGCCGGTGAGGACGAGACAGCGCTGCGATGGATCGGCGTCATAGGCGGCGAAGGCGGCGATCAGGTCGGCGAGCACTGCCGAGTTGAGCGCGTTCAGCGCCTGCGGGCGGTTGAGGCGGACGAGAGTGACCGCGTCATGCTGTTCGATGAGGATGGTTTCAAAAGACATCGCTGTTTCCCGTTTCAGGACTGACCGGGACCGACAAGGTCCCAGGGGTTGCCGTACAAATCTTCGAAGACTGCCACCATGCCATAGGCTTCCCGGCGGGGTTGTTCCCGGAAATACACGCCTCTGCTGCACAATTCCGCATGGCGGGTGGCGAAGTCATCCGTGTGGAGGAAAAAGGCAACCCGGCCACCGGCGGCCTTGCCGATTGCGGCGACCTGCTCCGCACCCACGGCGCGGGCCAGCAGCAGGCCCGCGGTATCGGGCGTCGGCGTGACCCGAACCCAGCGCTTGCCGCCACCCAGGTCACTGTCTTCGGCGATGTGGAAACCCAGCTTCGTCGTGAAAAATTCGATGGCTTCGTCATAGTCACGAACCAGCAGCGTGGCGGCATGCAGGCGCATCACCCCATCGTCGGAATGACAAAGGCGCTGCCGGTTTCGCCGACCCCGCCATCCGGCCAACGCCCGGTCATCGTCTTGCGCTTCGTCCAGAACTGCACGCCTTCCATGCCATGCTGGCCGATGTCGCCAAAGGCGCTGCGCTTCCAGCCGCCGAAGCTGTGATAGGCGACCGGCACCGGGATCGGCACATTGATGCCGACCATGCCGACATTGACCCGCGCCGCGAACTCGCGCGCCGCATGGCCGTTGCGCGTGAAGATGGCGACGCCATTGCCGTACTGATGCTCGGATGGCAGCCGCAGCGCTTCCTCGAAATCGGCCGCGCGGACGATCTGCAACACCGGACCGAAAATCTCCTCCTCATAGGATCTCATGCCCTGCTTCACATGGTCGAACAGCGTCGGCCCGACGAACCAGCCGCCTTCATGGCCCTGCAGGGTGTAGCCGCGGCCATCGACGACCAGCTCGGCACCCTCGGCGACGCCCATGGCGATATAATCCTCGATGCGCGCCTTGTGCGCGGCGCTGACCACCGGGCCGTAATCGGCCTCGGGGTCGGTCGACACGCCCAGCCGCAATTTGGCGATCGCCGGCAACAGCCTGGCGCGCAGCGCCTCGGCGGTGGCCTCGCCGACCGGCACCACCACCGGCAGCGCCATGCAGCGTTCGCCGGCCGAGCCAAAGGCCGCACCGGCGAGATCGCGGACCACGGCATCGAGATCGGCATCGGGCATGACGACGGCGTGGTTCTTGGCGCCGCCCATCGCCTGCACGCGCTTGCCGTTGGCGGTGCCCTGGCCATAGATGTATTGCGCGATATCGGACGAGCCGACGAAACTGATCGCAGCGATATCGGGATGGGCGATGATGGCATCGACCATCTCCTTGTCGCCATTGACGACGGCGAAGATGCCATCCGGCAGCCCGGCGCGCTTGAACAGGTCACCCAGCCGCACCGGCAGGGTCGGGTCGCGCTCGCTGGGTTTGAGGATGAAGGCATTGCCGGTGGCGATGGCGACGCCGGCCATCCACATCGGGATCATCGCCGGGAAATTGAATGGTGTGATGCCGGCGCCGATGCCGATGGGCAGGCGGTGCGCCCAGATGTCGATGCCGGGGCCGGCGCCATGGGTGAACTCACCCTTCAGCACATGCGGGATACCGCAGCAGAATTCGATGACCTCCAGCCCGCGCTGGATATCGCCCTTCGAATCGGCGAGCACCTTGCCATGCTCGCTGGACAGGATGCGGGCGAGATCGTCGATCTCGGCCTCGACCAGCTCCTTGAACTTGAACATCACCCGGGCGCGGCGCTGCGGATTGGTCGCCGCCCAGGCCGGCTGCGCAGCGCGGGCGGCCGCGACCGCCTGTTCCAGCGTGGCGGCGTCGCCCAGCCGGACTTCGGCCTGCACGATGCCGGCGTTGGGATCGAACACCGGGCTGGTGCGGCTGCCGGAGACGACACTCTGGCCGCCGATATAATGGTCGATGTTGCGCATGGCGCCTATTAGGCGCGAGGAGGCGCGGCTGTCACCCGCCTTGATTGGGGGGTATCAGGCGCAGGCCTGCGCGCCGCAGTCCGCCGCCCCCAGCTCGACCTGGATGGTCGCATGGCCGATGCCGAAGCGGTGATCGAGGTCATGGGTCAGCGCCGTCAGCGCATCGTCGCCGGGATGGCCGCCGGGCATCACCATATGCACGGTCAGCGCCGTTTCGCTGGTGCCCATCGCCCAGATGTGCAGGTCATGCACGGCCGTGACGCCGGGGCGGCTGGCGAGAAACGCCGTCACCGCTGCCGTGTCGATCGATTCGGGCACGGCGTCCAATGCCAGTGCCACCGATTCCTTCAGCAGCGCCCAGGTGCCCTTCACGATGACGGCGACGACGATCAGGCTGAGCGCCGGATCGAGCCAGTAGAGCTGCGTCTTCAGAATCAGGAAGCCCGAGACGACCACCGCCGCCGACACGCCGGCATCGGCGAGCATGTGAAGATAGGCGCCGCGGATATTGATATCACCGCGCTGGCCGCGGGCGAACAGCCAGGCGGTGATGCCGTTGACGAGGATACCGCCGGTGGCCACCGCCATCACCAGCCCGCCGGGCACCGGCTGCGGATCGCCGAGGCGCTGCAGCGCTTCCGCGACGATCGCCCCGCAGGCGAGCAGCAGCAGCACGGCATTGGCGAGCGCCGCCAGGATGCCGCTGCGCTTCAGGCCATAGGTATAGCGCGCCGAGGCCGGCCGCGCCGCCAGCCGCAGCCCGCCCCAGGCCAGCGCCAGGCCGAGCACATCCGACAGATTGTGGCCGGCGTCGGCCAGCAGCGCCATGGAGCCGGACCAGAGCCCGGCGCCGGCTTCGACGGCGACATAGGCCAGGTTCAGCACGATACCGATGGCGAAGGCGCGGCCGAAGCCATCCGCAGCGGAGGGGCCATGGTGGTGATGATGATCGTGGGAATGGCCGGCCATGTTCGGCGGTGTATCAGATTCGCAGGTGGGCGCCATGCGGCACAGCCGGCGGCGGAGCCGCCGAGTCTGTTGGGGTGGGAGAAGGAAGAAAGGAAAGTTGCGGGCAAAGCCCGCGCGTCGGACGGGTTCGCCGGTGGAAGGCACCGGCGCCCCGCCGGCCGGTCTTGCGCCTGTCGGCGCGCGTCCCGCGCGCTTGCGGCGCGGCGACTGGAGCGGGCGAAGGGATTCGAACCCTCGACTTCAACCTTGGCAAGGTTGCGCTCTACCCCTGAGCTACGCCCGCTCGACCGCTGGGAGCCGCTTGGCACCCCGTGGCGAGCGGCGCGGTTAGCACCGGGTGCTGGCGGGATGCAAGCGGAAATGCGCAAAAATCGCCTGCGGCATCACCGGGCTTGGCAAAATCATGCCCGACACCCCATATGGCGACCAACAGACTCAGCCAGACAATGGGATCATGACCTTGGCCAGCCTTGCCACCGCCGCCAGCGACAAAGCCAGCTTCGACGCCTTTCGCCGCGATGTCATCGATGCATCGAAGGATGCGCTGGTGCTCGTCGATTTCTGGGCCGAATGGTGCGGACCGTGCAAGACGCTGGGGCCGCTGCTCGAACGCGTCACCGCCGCCAACGCGCCGCGCGTCAAGCTGGTCAAGATCGATGTCGACAAGAATCAGGCGCTGGCCAGCCAGTTCCGCATCCAGTCGATTCCCACCGTCTATGCGTTCCTGAAGGGGCAGCCGGTCGATGGCTTCCAGGGCTCGCTCGGCGAACGCGAGCTGAAGGCCTTTGTCGAACGCCTGCTCGCCGGCGCGCCGTTGCCGCCCGATGCCGCCGATGCCGAGGCTCAAATCGCCGCGCTGATCGAATCGGCGGAAGCCGCGTCGGCCGAAGGCGAACATGCCGAAGCCGCCGCCATTCTGCGTGCGCTGGTGCAGGAACTGCCGGAACGCGACAATCTCGTCGGCAAATATGCGCTGGTGCTGATCGCAGCCGGTGACGTCTCGGGCGCCAATGATGCGCTGATGACGGTTGCCGGTGATTCGAAGGATCCGGACGTCGTCCGCGCCCGCGCCGCGCTCGCCGTGGCCAGGGATGCCGTGCCGGTCGACGATCTTGCCGGGCTGATGGCGCAGGTGGCCGCCGATCCCGACAATCATGCGCTGCGCTTCGAACTGGCGGGCGGCCTGCTGGCGCGTGGTGATCGCGATGCCGCGGCGGATGCGCTGCTCACCATCATCGGCGCCGATCGCGGCTGGAATGACAGTGCCGCCCAGCAGACCCTGTTGAAGATGTTCGAGGCGACGGGGCTGGCCGACCCGTGGAGCATCAAGACGCGGGCCCGCCTGCGCTCCATCCTGTTTGCATGACCAGCCACGAACCCCTGCCGAGCGCCGTGCCGGTGTTTCCGCTGACGGGGGCCGTGCTGCTGCCGCGGGGCCTGTTGCCGCTCAACATCTTCGAACCACGCTATCTCGCCATGGTCCGCGATGCGATGGCGGCTGCGGGCGCCGCCAACCGCATCATCGGCATCATCCAGCCGCGTTTCGATGGCGATCCGCCGCCGCTCTATCAGGTCGGCTGCCTTGGCCGCATCAGCGACTATCGCGAGACCGATGATGGCCGCATCCTCATCGCGCTGACCGGCATCACCCGCTTCCGCGTCGCGGCCGAGCTCGACCGGCCGACGCTCTATCGCCAGGTCCTCACCGATTATGACGGCTTCGGCGATGACCGCGAGGATCCCGAACCGCTGGCCGCCGTCGCCCGCGCCGGGCTGGAGGATGTGCTGAAAGTCTATCTCGACGCCCAGGGCCTAAGTGCCGATTGGGACGCGGTGAAGGCTGCCGATGACGAAGCGCTGGTGACGACACTCGCCAGTGTCTGCCCCTTCCATCCGCCGGAAAAACAGGCGTTGCTGGAGGCGGAGACGCTGCCCGAACGCGCCGCGACGCTGACGGCGCTGATGACCTTTGCCCAGGGCATGGGCGGGCGCCGCGACAGCGACCGGCCGACGCTGCAATAGCGCACAGCCGATGGCGCTCGATCCCAGGCTGCTCGCCATTCTGGTCTGCCCGATGACGCGGACGCCGCTGCGCCTCGATGAACAGGCGCAGGAACTGGTCGCCGACCGCGCCGGCCTCGCCTATCCGATTCGCGACGGCGTGCCGATCCTGCTCGTTGAAGCAGCGCGGGAGTTTCCGCCGGTCGATTGATGCCAAATCCCGTGGAAGCAAGCCCATGGGAAAGTGCCTCCGGCGGCTGGGGCCGCGGGTCCCAGACCCCATTTCGCCTTTGTTTCGGCCTGGAAGACTGCCTGCGGTGCCGCGCGGTCGCCAGTCAATGGGGTCTGGGGCCTGAGGCCCCAGCCGCCGGAGGCTCTGATGCTTGTTATCGAGTCATCATCGCCGGGGTCAAAAGTTTCTGACCCTAGACCAGCTCGCCCTTCAGCAGCGCCGGAAGCTGCCCGGTTTCGCCGCGGGCTTCCGCCATGAAGCGCGCCTTCAGCGGCGGCAGCCGCTCGACACCGGCGAGGCCGAAGCGGCGCACGGCGGCGGGCAGGCGGCCGGGCAGGCCGAACAGGCGGTGCAGGCCATCGGTGACGGCGCCGACCATGGCATTGTCGAGCCGGCGCCAGGCCGAATAGCGGGCGAGCACGGCGGGTGCGCCCAGGTCCTGCCCGGTGCGCGCCGCCTCGACCAGCACCTCCGCCAGTGCCGCCACGTCGCGGAAGCCCATGTTGAGACCCTGGCCGGCGATGGGGTGGATGCCGTGCGCGGCGTCGCCGATCAGCAGCAGCCGTTCGGCGGAATAGCTGGCGGCATGGTGATAGCCGAGCGGCCAGACGACCTGTGGCGCGATGATCTCGACGTCGCCGAGCGTGCCGTCGATGCGGGAGGCCAGCTCGGCTGCCAGCGCCTTCGGCCCCAGCTTGCGGGCGCCGGCGGCGGCATCGGCCTTCACTGTCCAGACGATGGCGGAGCGGGGGCGGCCATCGGCGGTGTCTGTCATCGGCAGCAGCGCCAGCGGGCCGCTGGGATAGAACAGCTCGCAGGCGACGCCGCCGTGCGGCACGCTGTGCGCCACCATCGTCACCAGCGCGGCATTGGGATAGGACCAGCCGGTCAGCCGGATGCCGGCGGCCTCCCGCGTTTGCGAGCGGCGACCATCGGCGGCGATGGCCAGCGGCGCGGTGAACACCCGGCCATCGGCCAGCGTCAGCGTCGCTGTGGTCGCGTCGCGCTGCAGCGCCGCCACCTTGGCCGGCGCCACCAGCGTCACCAGCGGGTGGGCGCGGACGGCGCGCAGCAGCGCGATGCGCAACAGCCGGTTTTCCAGCATGATGCCGAGCGGATCGCCATCGACACCGGCATCGAAGTGCAGGAATTGCGGCGCGACGCCATCGGTGACGCGGATTTCGCGGATGGCGCAGCCTTCGCTGTCGAACAATTCGCCCAGCCCGAGCGCCCGCAGCATGCGCGCCGAGGCGCTGGCAATGGCGCTGGCCCGGCGATCGAAGGCCGGCAGCGTGGTTGCATCCAGGTCCTGCGCGTCGACAACGATGCTGGAAACCTCGTGCCGGGCGAGAGCCAGGGCGAGCGTGGAGCCGATGAGGCCGCCACCGATGATGATGACATCTGCGTGCATGGCACAGGCCTAGCGCAATCCCGCCGCCGACCCAAGCGGACATGATGACACGACGCCATGACACGGTGCCGAACCGGGCGTCGAACCTTGACCGGCGAGTCCGGCTGCGTCATCGTCGCCCGACGGGTTCAAAGCGTGAACACGGCAAAGGGTGCAAGCGTCATGGCCAGCCGCGCCGCAAGAGGATCAGCAAAGCCACCCGCCCCCGGCAACGGCCGGTTGGCGCGGGCGGGTGCCGCCGCGCGCGCCGCGGTCAATCGCCTGCTCGTGCTCGGTGCGGCGCTCGCCCTGCTGCTGCTGGCGCTGGCCCTGCTGCTGGCGCTGCTCACCTGGTCGCCGCTCGATCCCTCCTTCAACAGCGCCACCGGGCGGGTGGCGAGCAATGCGCTGGGCGGTATCGGCAGCCATGTCTCCGACCTGTTGCTGCAACTGGCCGGCTGGCCGACGCTGGTGCTGGCCGTGCCGATCGCCGTCGCCGGCCTGCGCCTGGCGCAGGGGGCGGATGTTCCGCTGCGCCGCTGCACGCTGGCGACCGGCGGCGGCATCCTGCTCGCCGCCATGGCAGCCGGCGGCTATGGCCTGCCCGATCTCGGTGCGCCGGCGGGCTTCGGCGGCCTGTTCGGGCGGCTGGGGCAGGGCATCGCCATGGCGCTGGGCGATCTGCCGGCGCTGGCCGATGTGCCGGTCGATACGATCCTCGCCGTGCTGCTGACGGCGCCGGCGCTCGCCCTCATCGCCTGGGGCTCGGGGCTGGGTCTTGCCGATCTCGGCGCGCTCGCCGGCCTGTCGGGGCGCGTCGCGGCGCTGCTGCCGGACCGCGACGCGGCCGACGAGAGCATCCCGGTGCGCGCCCGCCCGGCGCGGGCCGAACGCCAGCCGGCCGTGCGCGACGCAGCGCCCGAGGCACTGGACGACCAGCCATCGGCACCCCGCACCGTCGTCGTCGAGCCACAGCGCGGCGCCGCGCCCGGCAAGCGCCTGCAGCGCGAACGGCAGTCGGCGCTCGATCTCGGCGATGCCGCCATTTTGCCCAGCCTGTCGTTGCTGAAGCCGCCGCCGAGCGGCCCGGCCCGGCGCATCGACGCCGCCAGCCTCGAACAGAATGCCCGGCTGCTGGAAGGCGTGCTGGAGGATTTCGGCGTGCGCGGCCGCATCGGCGAAGTGCGCCCCGGCCCGGTCGTCACCATGTACGAGCTGGAGCCGGCGCCGGGCATCAAGGCGTCGCGCGTCATCGGCCTTGCCGACGACATTGCCCGCTCGATGTCGGCGCTGTCGGCGCGCGTCGCCGTGGTGCCGGGCAAGAATGTCATCGGCATCGAACTGCCCAACCAGACCCGCGAGATGGTCAGCCTGTCGGAACTGCTCGGCAGCCGCGCCTTCGAGGATCGGGCGGCGGTGCTGCCGCTGGTGCTGGGCAAGGACATCTCCGGCGACCCGGTGATCGCCGATCTGGCGCCGATGCCGCACCTGCTCATCGCCGGCACCACCGGCTCCGGCAAGTCGGTCGGGCTCAACGCCATGATCCTGTCCCTGCTCTACCGGCTGGGGCCGGCGGACTGCCGGATGATCATGATCGATCCCAAGATGCTGGAGCTGAAGACCTATGACGGGATTCCGCATCTGCTGGCGCCGGTCGTCACCGATCCGCCCAAGGCGATTCGCGCGCTGAAATGGGCGGTGGAGCAGATGGAGGATCGCTATCGCCAGATGTCGGCGATCAACGTCCGCAGCCTCGCCAATTTCAACCAGAAGGTTGCCGATGCCAAGGCGAGCGGCAAGCCGTTCGTGCGCAGCGTGCAGACCGGCTGGGACCCCGACACCCAGGAACCGATCATCGAGGAGGAAGTGCTCGATTTCGAGAAGCTGCCGCTGATCGTCGTGGTGGTCGACGAGCTCGCCGACCTGATGATGACGGCGGGCAAGGAGGTCGAGTTCCTCATCCAGCGGCTGGCGCAAAAGGCGCGCGCCGCGGGCATCCACCTGATCATGGCGACGCAGCGGCCCTCGGTCGATGTCATCACCGGCGTCATCAAGGCCAATCTGCCGACGCGCATCAGCTTCCAGGTCACCTCGAAGATCGACAGCCGCACCATCCTCGGCGAACAGGGCGCCGAGCAGCTGCTGGGCAAGGGCGACATGCTGTGGATGTCGGGCGGCAAGCAGCTGATCCGCGTCCATGGCCCCTTCGTCACCGATGACGAGGTGGAGGCCGTCGCCGACCATTGGCGCCGCCAGGGCATGCCGGCCTATGTCGGCGCCGTCACCGAAGACCCGGGCGAGGACGATGACAGCGGGCCGTTCAGCGGCGGCGATGACGATGGGGGCCGACCGCGCGGTGGCGGTGGTGGCCGCGGTGGTGGCGGCGGCGACGAGGAAGCCGATGTCTATGCCCGCGCCATCGAGATCGTCGCCATCGCGCAAAAGGCCAGCACCAGTTACCTGCAGCGGCAATTGCGCGTCGGCTACAACAATGCCGCGCGGCTGATCGAGCAGATGGAGGCCGATGGCTTCGTCTCCCGCCCCGATCATGTCGGCCGCCGCGAGGTGCTGATCGACGAAAACGGCCAGCGGCGCTAGATGCAGATGTCGGGATCGCCCCTGCATCGCCCGCACCATCTGGGTGTGCTGGCAGCCACCGCCGCAACCGGCCTCGGCGTGCTGGTGATAGCGGCGGCCGGTGCGCCCAGGGCCTATCTGGTGATCAATCTGGCGGCGCTGGTCATCGGCATGGCGCTGCTGGCCATCGTGCAGCGCACGCGATTGGCCCCGGCGTCGGCCGGGTGGCTGGCACTGGCGGCAGCGGCCGCCCTGCTGGCCACCGCCCTGCTTGGCAGCAGCATCGAAGGTGCGATACGCTGGGTGCGGATCGGCACTGTCTCGGTCCAGCCGAGCCTGATGCTGCTGCCGTTGCTCGTGCTGGCCTTTGCCCGTGTTCGCGATTCGGCAACGACTCTGGCCATGCTGGTGAGCGCCCTGGCGCTGGCGTTGCAGCCCGACCGGGCCATGGCCGGCGCGCTGGTCGCGGGGCTTGCCGCGTTGGCGGCAACGGCGCGGGACAGGCGGGTGCTGCTGGCGCTGGCGGCGGCGCTCGGCGGCTTTGTGGTCACGCTGGCGCGTCCCGACCGGCTGCCGCCAACGGCCTTTGTCGAACAGGTCTATGCCGGCGCCTTCGGCTTTTCGCTGCTGGCCGGACTGGCGCTGCTGGTTGGATCGGCGTTGCTGCTGCTGCCCCTGCTGGCACTGGACCGCACCATCGGCATGGTCTTCGCCGCCGTGTGGCTGGCCATTCTGGCGGCGGCGGTCCTTGGCAATTATCCAACGCCGCTGCTGGGTTATGGCGGCAGTGGCATCATCGGCTATCTGCTGGGCCTGGCCGCCTTGCCGCATCCGGGCCGGCGCCAGCTTCGGGTGTCGGTGTCGGCAACCGCTGATGCGGATCGCACGACCGTCGGCGATCTTTTCGCCGCCCGCTGACGCTCAGCGCGGCTGCACCAGCGCCGCAATCTGGCGCTCGACAAGGCGGCAAAGGTCGGCGGCCAGATCGGCGCCCGGTGGCAACAGGCGATCGATGGCGGCGCGGCCGCTGGCGAAGGCGGTGAGGCCGGAGATGAGATGTATGGCCTCCAGCCGCGCCGGGCCGGCGCCGGGGGTGCTGCGGGCGGCACTGATCAGCTGGCCGACCAGCTCGACGCCGGGGCGCCACAGCTGTTCGAACAGGATGTCGAAACCGGCGCCGGGGTCGGCGAGCTCGCGCTGGATGAACAGCGCCGCGCCCTGTGCGTCGCCCGTGCGCATCAGGAACTGCGCCAGTGCCAGCATGACATCGGACAGGCTTTGCCGTGCCGCCGCGGCATCGCCCCCGCTGAGCACCGTTTCGGCAGCACGGCTGGTCGGCAGCGCGGCGGCAACATAGCGATCGACGATATGGCCGGCGCAGGCGCGGTACAGCCCCTGCTTGCTGCCGAAATAATATTGAATGGCGGGCAGATTGACCCGGGCGGCCTCGGCAATCTCGCGGGTCGAGACCGCGTCAAAGCCCCTGAGGCCGAAAGCCGACAGCGCCACGGCCAGGATGCGCTCGCGCGTTTCGGCGCCGCGGCGATAGCCCGTGCGGGCAGGCTGGGGGGCGGATGCCGTCATGCCGGCATCAAGCGGCGGCGGCGGGCCCGGGTCAAGAGTCGCTTGACTTCAAAAAATATCAATTGATAGATATTGCCAGTAACGAAAGGTCGGCCATGACGCGCGCAGCCATCGACAATCGCAGCATCTGGGATGCGGTGCTGGCCCAGCGCGAGGCGGTGCCGGCGCTGTGGGCGCATTTCGATTTCGAGGCGCCGGCCGAGCGGTTCACGACCGAGCCGGGGATCAAATCGACCCTGCCGGCGGCGCATGCCGACAAGCGCGACGCCATCCTCGCCGATACCGAGCTGGTCGAGCGCCTGCGCGCCTATTCGATGATGGGCGATGTGACGGCGGATCGCTACGCCGCGCTGATGGCGACGCGCAAGTTTCGCGAGCTGATCGACCTGCTGACGCTGGCCTGTGATGAGGGCATTGCCGCCGTGCCCGATGCCCCGCCGGAACTCGCCGCCTTCATCGCCGATCTGGAAGACCGGCCCGACTGGCTCGACATGGCGCTGGTCGAGCGCGGCGCCGCCATCGAGCGCAACCCGACTGCGCATATCTCGCCCTTTGCCGTGCGCGGCGCCTTCATCGCCACCTTCATGAACGAATATGCGGCGCTGCCGATGGCGCTGACCGGCACGCTGTCCGACACTGCCGCGGCGCGGCGCGTCAAGGAAACCGCGAACTTCTTTGCCGTCACCACGCTGCCCGGCGCGCTCGATCGCTTCGGCCCCGGCTTCAAGGCGGCGGCGATGGTGCGGCTGATGCATTCGATGGTCCGCACTAACATCGCGCGCCGTCCGCAGCTCTGGGACCGGGCGAAATACGGCTTTCCCATTCCCCAGGTCGACCAGATGCCGGCCGGGCTGATCGGCATCTTCCTCACCTCCTATCGCCTGATCGCCGAGGGCCGCAGCACCTTCACCGCCGACGAGCGCGCCCAGGTCGAGTTCGCCCGCTATCGCTGTCGCTTGCGCGGCCTGCCCGAAGCGCTGTTGCCGACGACGCCGCAGGGTATCGTCGACATCATGAACATGCGCGCAGCAACACTGCGTGCCAGCTTCGACGACCGGATCTGCGGCACGCTGGTGCGCGCCACCATGGCGGCGACGCTGTGGGAGGGGGAGAGCCTGCGGATGCGCATCTTCCGCCGGGTCGAACAGAGCTTTTCCCGCGTGTTCTTCCTCAGGAATTTCATGAACAACGACCGCGCGGCGGCGGCAAAGGTGGGCGTCGCCATCAGCGCCGGCGATCTGATGCTGTTCGGTGCCGCGCTGCTGTGGATTAGCGGCAAGATGGCGGCCTATCGGCTGGCGGCGCTTGTGCCGGGGCTGGCAGGCCTTGCCGACCGGCGGCTGATCGCCAAGATCGGCGCGCTGCTCAAACATTATGGCCATGCCGAGTTCGTCGTTTACGAACAGCGCGCCGGCCCGGCGCCGGCGGCTGTGCAGGCACAGGCCGCCTGACGCGACTCAATCGACCGGCGGCTGGCCGGGCGGATAGTGCGAAACCTCGACCCGCAGCCCGTCCGGATCGGGCAGGAATACAGCCGTCGTCCCATCGGCGAAATGCTGCAGACGCGCCTCGAAACCGCCCGCCGTCATGGTTTCGGCGAGGCGCGCGACAAAGGCGGCGTCAGGCGCCGTAAAACCCAGATGATTGAGGCCGGGACCATGGCGTTCATAGTCGCGGGTGTCTGGCTTCGCCGTCTTGAACTGGACATAGAGGCCGGTGGCGCTTTTCCAGATGCCGGGCTTCACGGCAGTGAAGCCGAGTTCGGGCAGCAGCAGCGCATAGAAGCGATGCGCAGCCTCGGCATCCCGCGACAATATCGTCAGATGGTCGAGAGGCAACGGCGTCATGGGGCTGTCTTCGCGTGCGGCACCACAACAGTTACACGCCGAAATGCGGTAACGCCACGGTCCGCGCCCCGGGGTCCGGAACCTGGGCTGAATCGACATTCGAGGTTGCAGCGGCCTCCGCCCCGGACTTGATCCGGGGCGGAGGCCTCGCAAACGTTGAAGGCCGATGGACCCTAATCCCGCAGGAACAGCCCGATCGTCAGCGCCGTGCCGATGATGATGACGCCGATTTTCAGCGCGCGTTCCGGCATGCGTTTCAGCGCATGGGCGCCGAGATAGCCGCCGAGCATGGCGCCGGCGCCGACGATCGCGGCCTCCCGCCAGGCGACGGCGCCAGAGACGGCGAAGATCAGTGCCGCCGAGAGGTTGGACAGGCCGATGAGGACATTCTTGGTGCCGCCGGCGTTGCGCACCGGCAGCCGGGCCAGCGTCAGCGAGGCGAGGGTGAGGATGCCGGCACCGCCGCCGAAAAAGCCGCTGTAGAGCGCGATGCTGCTTTGCGTCAGCACCGTCACCCAGGCCGGTGGCGGCGCACTCGCGGCGCTGCGCTTCGGGCCGAAGCTGCTCCAGGCGAACAGCGCGGTGGCGATCAGCACCAGCCAGGGCACCATGGCGGCAAAGGCGCGCACCGGCGTGGCGATGAGCAGGAAGGCGCCGGCGATGCCGCCGGTGAGGCTGATCAGCGCCAGGGTGCGGAACGACAGCCGTTCGGCGCCCGAAACCAGCGAGCGCCCGGCCCAGCCGGTGGTGATCTGGCCGGGAAACAGCGCCATGGTCGAGGTGATGTTGGCGAGTTTCGGGTCCAGCCCCGCGGCGATCAGCGCCGGCAGCGTGATGAACGAGCCGCCGCCGGCGAGGGCGTTCTGCGCCCCCGCCCACAGCCCGGCGACAAACAGGAGCAGCAGCATCGTCATGATGGCCCGGTTTCCACGCTTGCCGGCCGCTTGGCAAGCCGTGCCGGAATTTGCACAATTTTCGCGATACGGGCTGCCGGTTTGGCTTTGCACCGCTGCGGCCTTGGGGTAACTATGACCTGCCATGCAAATTTCGCGCCAATTGGCGTAGAGGTGCAGGGTGCGTGCAAGCGTCAGGACGTGTGATGGCCGAGATCGATACCATGGACGATAATCGCGCCGCCGAGCGGGCTGCCGCCCATGCCGGCGTGGCGCGCGGCCTGTCGGTCGATGGCATCGGCAAGCGCTATGACAAGCGGGTGGTGCTGCGCGACGTGTCGCTGTCGGTGCGCCGCGGCGAAGTCGTCGGCCTGCTGGGGCCGAACGGCGCCGGCAAGACGACCTGCTTCTATTCGATCATGGGCCTCGCCATGCCCGATTCGGGGCGCATCCTGCTCGATGCCCATGACATCACCGGCCTGCCGATGTATCGCCGCGCCGCGCTCGGCCTTGGCTATCTGCCGCAGGAAACCTCGATCTTCCGCGGTCTGACCGTCGAGCAGAACATCCTCGCCGTGCTGGAAGTGGCGGAGCCGGACAAGGCGGCGCGCGCCGCCCGGCTCGAATCGCTGCTCGGCGAATTCAACATCACCCGGCTGCGCGATGCCCCGGCGATGGCGCTGTCGGGCGGGGAGCGCCGGCGCTGCGAGATCGCCCGGGCGCTGGCCGCCAACCCGTCGATCATGCTGCTCGACGAACCCTTTGCCGGCATCGATCCGATCTCCATCGCCGACATCCGCGCGCTGGTCGTGCAGCTGCGCGACCGCGACATCGGCGTGCTGATCACCGATCACAATGTCCGGGAAACGCTGGAAATCGTCGATCGTGCCTGCATCATCTATGACGGCCGGGTGCTGTTCGAAGGCACGCCGCAGGCGCTGGTTGCCGACGAAACGGTGCGGCGGGTTTATCTTGGCGAAGATTTCAGCCTTTAGCCATGGGGTTGGGGCCGCGCCTTGAGCTGAGACAATCGCAACAGCTGGTGATGACACCCCAGCTGCAGCTGGCGATCAAGCTGTTGACGCTGACCAATGTCGAGCTGGAAACCTATATCGGCGAGGAGCTCGACAAGAACCCGCTGCTGCGCACCGGCGACGGCAGCGAGGGCGAGATCGCCGTCACCGGCGGCATCGACCAGGCCCAGGCCGCGCCGGAGGTGGTGCTCGATGGTGCGACCTCGGGCCTCGATCAGCTGCTCGGCAGCAGCAGCGGCAGTGGCAGCACCGATGCGCCGCTCGACGTCGACTATACCGGTGAGGCCTTTCATCACGACAGCGCCAGCGACAGCAGCGACTGGGGCGCCGCGGCCGCCGCCGGCGAAGGCGAGGACAATGACCTCGAACGCTTCGCCGCGGCCGAAGCCTCGCTGGCCGAAGTGCTGTCCGACCAGGCCAATGCCGCCTTTGACGGCGCCGATCTGATCATCGCCCGCCACATCATCGACATGATCGACGAGGCTGGCTATCTGACCGAGCCGGTCAGCCTGATCGCCGAACGACTGGGCGTCAGCGAGGCCGAGATCGAGGCGATCCTCGCCATCATCCACAGTTTCGAACCGACCGGGGTGGGCGCGCGCAACCTGTCGGAATGCCTCGCCATCCAGGCGCGCGAGGTCGACCGGCTCGATCCCGCCATGGCGGCGCTGATCGCCAATCTGGAAATGGTGGCGCGCGGCGACATCCCCGGCCTGATGCGCATCTGCGGCGTCGATCGCGAAGACATCGCCGACATGATCCGCGAGCTGCGCCACTATGATCCCAAGCCCGGCCTGCGCTATGGCGGCGAACGCGCCCCGCCGGTCGCCGCCGATGTGTTCATCACCAAGGGCGAGGATGGCGAATGGCATATCGAGCTCAACCAGGCGACGATGCCGCGCCTGCTGGTTGATCGGGAATATCACGCCGTGCTCGAAAGCGGTGCCGACAAGGCGACCAGCAATTTCCTCGCCGAATGCGTGCATAGCGCCAACTGGCTGATGAAGGCGCTCGACCAGCGCGCCCGCACCATCATCAAGGTGGCGACCGAGCTGCTGAAGCACCAGAAGGGCTTTTTCGAACATGGCGTCAGCGAGCTGAAACCGCTGACCCTGCGCACCATCGCCGAAGCCATCGAGATGCACGAATCGACGGTCAGCCGCGTCACCTCCAACAAATATCTGCAATGCGAGCGCGGCCTGTTTGAACTGCGCTATTTCTTCACCAGCGGCATCGGCTCCTCGGACGGCGGCGAGGCGGCTTCGGCGCTGGCGGTGAAGGACCGCATCGCCAAGCTGATCGCCGGCGAAGGCGTCGACACGCTGTCGGACGACAAGCTGGTCGAGCTGCTGCAGGCCGAAGGCTTCGACATCGCCCGCCGCACCGTGGCGAAATATCGCGAGGCGCTGGGGCTGGGTTCCAGCGTGGCGCGGCGGCGGGCGCGGTTGCTGGCGGCGGCGTAGTTATCGCCTCCGGCGGCTGGGGCCGTCGGCCCCAGACACCATTTCCCTTGTTGGTCCAGCGAGGCGCTCGCGTGTCCGCATGCTTCAATCGGTTGGGGTCTGGGGTCTGCGACCCCAGCCGCCGGAGGCCCCTTTTCTTGCGGGAAACCATTCGATGGCCGTCGTCATCCGCGGGCGCGTCCGCCCCACAGGCTTCACGCCGGGTTCAACTGTGATAGGACAGGGCCAGCCCATGCGTCTGCCCCGCGCCCTTGTCCTGTCGATCACTGCGCTGGCACTGGTGCTGCCGGGCGCGGCACGGGCGCAATCGATTCTGCGCGATGCCGAGACCGAGGCGTTCTTTCGCGACATTTCGAAGGACATGATCGTGGCGGCCGGCCTGGAGCCGCAATCGGTGCAGCTGGTGCTGGTCGGCGATCCCAGCATCAACGCCTTTGTCACCGGCGGCCAGAATGTCTTCATCCATTCGGGGCTGATCACCGCCGCCGACAATGTCAACGAATTGCAGGGCGTCATCGCCCATGAACTCGGCCATATCGCCGGCGGCCACAATGTCCGCTTCGGCGAAGGTGCCGGGCCGGCGACCAACATCTCGCTGCTGTCGCTGGTCGGTGCGGCGGCGGCGGTGGCGCTGGGGGCGGGGGAGGCCGGCATGGCCTTGCTCGGGCTGGGCACGGCGGCGGCGCAGGGCAAGTTCCTGAGCTTCACCCGTGACCAGGAAAGCCGCGCCGACCAGGCCGGCGCCAATTACCTCGGCAAGGCCAAGCTGAGCGGCAAGGGTTCGATCAGCTTTTTCGAGAAGTTGCAGGGCCAGGAATATCGCCTCGCCATCCCGCAGAACAATGAATACGCCCGCACCCACCCGCTGTCGAGCACGCGCATCGCCAATCTGGAGGCGGTCTACAAGGCCGACCCCTCCTACAATCGGCCGATCGATCCGGCCTTGCAGGCGCGGTTCCTGCGCATCAAGGGCAAGCTGATCGGCTTTGTCGAGGAACCGCCGCGGGTGATGCAGATCTATCCGGAAAGCGACCAGAGCGTCGGCGCGCATTATGCCCGCGCCTATGCCTGGCACCGCTCCGCCTATGCCGATGCCGCCACCGGGGAGGTCGACAAGCTGCTGGCCACCGCCCCGCACGACCCCTATTTCCTCGAACTGAAGGGCCAGATCCTGCTCGAATCGGGCAAGACGCAGGAGGCGCTGCCGGTGCTGCGCGATGCGGTGGCGCGGGCGCCGAACGAGCCGCTGATCATGACCCTGCTCGGCCATGCGCTGATCTCGACCGAGGACAAGGCGGACTTTGCCGAGGCCGAGCCGCTGTTGCGCCGCGCCATCGCCCGCGACCGTGAAAACCCCTTTGCCTGGTACCAGCTGGGCGTCATCTATGATCGCAAGGGCGATGCACCGCGCGCCGCGCTGGCCGCGGCCGAACGCTACAGCCTGGAAGGCAATGCTCGGGGCGCGGCCGCCAATGCCCGGGTGGCACTGAACGGGCTGCCGAAGGGCACGGCGGACTGGATCCGCGCCGATGACATTGCGCTGGTCGCCGGCGATGAATTGCGAAAGAAGAAACGCTGATGACGAACCGATGGCAGGACATGATGGAGACGCGGGTGCGGGTTTTATGGGCGGCGGCGGCGGTGGTTGTCGCCGGGCTGGGCGGCGCCGTACTGGCCGCCACGACGGGCTCGCCGCTGGCCGGCAATGACAAGGCGGCGATCGAGGCGATCGTCCGCGATTATATCCTCACCCACCCGGAAATCATTCCCGAAGCGATGACGCGCCTGCAGAACCGCGAAGTGTCGCAACTGCTGGCCGCCAACCGCAAGGAGGTCGAAACCCCCTTTGCCGGTGCGGTCGCCGGCAACCCCAAGGGCGATGTCTCGGTGGTGGTGTTCTTCGATTATGCCTGCCCCTATTGCCGCCAGGGCCATGCCGATGTGAAGAAGCTGGCTGCCGATGATGGCGGGGTCCGCGTCGTCTATCGCGATTTCCCGGTGCTGTCCCCGGCCAGCGACGAAGCTGCGATGGCCAGCCTGTCGGCGGCGCAGCAGGGCCGCTATGGCGCCTTTCACAACGCCATGTTCGAACAGCCGGGCAAGGTCTCGCACGAGCGCACCATCGCCATGGTGCGCGTCGCCGGGCTGAACGAAGGCCGCACCGCCAGCGATCTGGCGGCACCGGCGCTGAAGGCAGAGATCAAGAAAAATCTGGAGCTGGGCCGGGCGCTGGGGCTGACCGGCACGCCCTCCTATATCATCGGCGATCGCATCCTGTCGGGCGCCGTCGGCTATGACAAGCTGAAGGAAGCGGTGGCCGAGGCCCGCGCCGCGAAGGCCGGGTGACGGCGGCCGCGCCGCCGCTGAACATCGCGCTGGTGCTGCGCCGCAGCGCCGGCGCCGTTGCCGGTGATTTCGCCGCGATCCTGCTCGCCGGGCTGCTGCTGGTGCTGCTGCCGGGGCTGCTCACCCGCGGGTTCGGCGCCGGCGCCGATGCCGACACCCTTTTCATCACGCTGCGCGCGGTGTGCGCCATGCTCTATGCCGCCATCGTCAGCTGGGGCGTGGTGGCGCGCTGGCGCGGCCGCGCCCTGCCGCCGGCGCGTTTCCTGGGCGAAGGCGTGCGGCACGCCCAGCCGGGCCTGCAAGCGGCGCTGCTCGTCGGTGCCGCAGTCGTCTTCGGCCTCATCATCCAGCTTTACGCGCGCCACGGCACCGTCATGGGCTGGCTGCTCGATTCGCTGCTGCTGACCGCGGGGCTATGGGCGGCGGCGGTGGTGATGCCGCTGGTGCCGGTCGCCGTTGTCGAGCGGCTGGGGCCGATGGCCGCCATGCAGCGCGCCGCGCAGCTGACAGCGGGCAGCCGGAACCAGACGCTCGCGCTGGCGTTGTTGCTGGGGTTGACGCTGGCGCCCTCGGCGGTGCTGGCCGCCGGCGCCGCTGGCGAAGCCGGTGTCGTGGCGCGAGCCTTGTTCGAATGGCTGGCCTGGAGCCTCGCCGCCATCGTGCCGGCGGCGGTCTATGCCGGATTGCGGGGGAACCGATGACACTGCACCATGATGGCTTTCTGTCGTTCGATGGCGTGCGTATCGCCTGGACGGAACTGGGGCAGGGGCGGCCGATCCTGCTGCTGCACGGCCTGTTCAGCAATGGCGCCACCAACTGGCGCAAATATGGTGCGGCGGCGGAAATCGCCGCGGCTGGCTATCGCGTCATCATGCCGGATTTTCGCGCCCATGGCGACAGCGCGGCGCCGGCCGAGGCGGCGCATTACCCGCCCGATGTGCTGGCCCTGGATATCGAGGCGCTGGTCCGTCACCTCGATCTCGGCGACTTCGATCTGGGCGGCTATTCGCTCGGCGCCCGCACCGTTGTCCGCCTGCTGGCGCGCGGGCTGCGGCCGGCGCGCGCCGTGCTCGGCGGCATGGGCCTCGCCGGGCTGACTGGCGGTGCCGAGCGGGCGCAATGGTTCCTGAATGTCATCGCCAATCGCGACACGGTGCAGCCCGGCACCGCCGAATATGGCGCCGCGCAGTTCATGAAGCAGAATGGCATCGATGCCGAAGCGGTGGCGCATGTGCTGCGCTCGCAACAGGCCACCCCGCAGGCTGTGCTGCAGACGCTGGCGACGCCGACCCTTGTCGTCTGCGGCGTGCAGGACCAGGACAATGGCTCCGCCCCCGATCTCGCCCTGGTGCTGCCCGCCGCCAGCTATCTCGAAATCCCCGGCAATCACATGAGCGCCGTGACCAGGCCCGACTTCGGCACCGCCATCGCCGCCTGGTTGCAGCACCGGTCTTGAGCAGCGATCCGGACTGGTCACCGGCCGCGGCGCTGGCGCGGCGCCGCATCGCCATCATCGTCAATGCCAAGTCGCGGCGTGGGCAATTGCTGTATCGCGAAGCCTGCGCCGGGCTCAGGTCGCGCGGCTTCGATGTCGCGGTCGCCCATGCCGTGCGCAATCCCCGGAACATGGGCCGCATCCTCGCCGAAACCATGGCGGCGGGGCATGACCTGATCGCCATCGGCGGCGGCGATGGCTCGCTGGCCCATGCCGCCGGCCGCATGGCGCGCAAACCGGTGGTGATGGCGGTGCTGCCGCTCGGCACCGCCAACAGCTTTGCGCGCACGCTGGGTATCATTCCGGAGCTGGAGCCGGCGCTGGATGTGATCGCCAGCGGCGATGTCGCCAAGGTCGATGTGGTGGCGATCGGCGACGCGACCTTCATCAATTCGGCGACGATCGGCGTGCCGGCGCGCATCGCCGAGGATATTCCATCGGGCCTCAAGCGCTGGTTCGGCCGCTTCGGCTATCTCGGTTATGGCTGTTACAAGTTCCTGACCCTGCAACCGTTCCGCGCCACGATCAGCCGCGACGGCCTGGCCGACATCGTCGAGGATGTCGTCGAGATCCGCATCGGCAATGGCCCGTTCGTCGGCGGCCTGCGCGTCATCGATGGCGCCGATCCGCAAAGCCGTGAGGTCGTCGTGCAGCTGGTGCGCGGCCGCTATGCGGCAGCACTGGCCGGCGTCTGGGCCGCCAATCTTGCCGGCTGGCGCCCGGCGAAGGGCAAGGTGCGCGAAGTGCGCGCCCGGGATTTCACCCTGTCCTGCACCCCCGAACAGCCGATTTCGGTCGATGGCGAGACCGGCACGACGACGCCGGTGCGGGTGACCGTCGCCGCCGCCGCGCTCAATCTGGTGGTGCCGGCGGGCTCCAATGCGATGACGCGCGCCGAGGGCTGACTCGGCGTTGCAAATTGGCTATGGTCGCAGCTGCGAAAGGAGTGTTCCGACCGAAGACATGCAGATCCGGGGCAAGGTCATCCGCGCGGTTGTCGTCTCCGTCGGCGTCACATTGGTGACGATGGCGCTGATGTCGCGACTGCCGGGGCTGTACATTCCGCTGCCCTATTGGGTGCTCGGCACACTCATGCCGCTGCTGTTGTCGGGCCCGATCACCTATTCGCACGCGCGCCAGGCCGAACGCATCGCCCAGCTGAACAGGCAATTGTCGGCCGCCTATGACCAGATGAAGGCGCTGGCCGAAACCGATCATCTGACCGGCCTTGCCAACCGTGCCGCCTTTCTGGCCGCGGCCGAACATCTGCAGTCGCAACAGCCGGGCCGTATCCTCGTCATCGATCTCGATCATTTCAAGGCGATCAACGACACCCATGGCCATGCCGTCGGTGACCGCGTCTTGCGCGGCATCGCCCAGACGCTGCTGCGCTGCGCCCGCATCGATGATCTGGTCGGCCGCATCGGCGGCGAGGAATTCGCCATCTTCCTGCCCGGTGCCGATGACGAGGCGGCGGCGGTGCGGGCGGAAGCCATTCGCACCGGCATCGAGCAGGTGCTGCTGTTCGATCGTGACGGCGGCCCCATCCAGATCACCGCCAGCATCGGCATTTCCGGACAGCACAGCGCCAGCCTGCCCGACGCCGTGCAGGCCGCCGACATGGCCATGTACCGCGCCAAGCGCGCCGGCCGCAACCGGGTGCGCATGGCGGCCTAGGCCGTATCGACATTCAAGTTTCGAGAGGCCTCCGGCGGCTGGGGCCGCAGGCCCCAGACCCCATTTCGCTTTGATCTGGCCTGAAAAGCCGCCTGTGGTGCCATGCGGCAGCCAGTAAATGGGGTCTGGGGCCTACGGCCCCAGCCGCCGGAGGCCGCTTCAACCTTGCATGTCGATACGGCCTGGAAGCGTCACGCACCTACCGCGACGACACGCGCCAGCGCAAATCCACAGCGGGGGAATGGCTATTCCGGCCCGTAATCGCTAAGTCCCGCGATGATGACCAAGCCCCTCACTCTTGCCCTGCCCAAGGGCCGTATCCTCAAGGAAGCGCTGCCGCTGCTCGCCCGCCTCGGCATCGTGCCGGAGCCGGATTTTTCCGACGAGAACAGCCGCAAGCTGATGTTCGCCACCAGCCGCGACGATGTCCGCATCATCCGGGTGCGCTCGTTCGATGCCGCCACCTTCGTGGCCTTCGGTGCCGCCGAAATCGGTATTGCCGGCAATGACGTGCTGATGGAGTTCGCCTTTTCCGAACTCTACGCGCCGGTCGATCTCGGCATCGGCCATTGCCGCCTGTCGGTGGCGCAGCCGGCGGCGCTGGTCGAGGATATCGGCCGCCGCAGCCATGTCCGCGTTGCCACCAAATATCCCGGCATCACCCGTCGGCATTTCGCGGCGCAGGGTATCCAGGCCGAGGTCATCAAGCTGAATGGTGCCATGGAGCTGGCGCCGCTGTGCGGCCTCGCCAGCCGCATTGTCGATCTCGTCTCGACCGGCAAGACGCTGGCCGAAAACGGGCTGGTGGAAACCGAAGTCATCGCCCAGGTCTCGTCGCGGCTGATCGTCAACCGCGCCGCGTTCAAGACGCATCCCGCCGTCGTGCCGATCGTCGATGCCATTCGCGCCCTTGTGGAAACCGGCGATGCCGCAGCGGCTTGACGCCCGCGCGGCGGGGTTTGCGGCGGCCTTTGCAGCGCTGGTCGATGCCCGGCGCGACAGTGATGCCGATGTCGCCGCCGATGTCGCTGCCATCATCGCCGATGTGCGGGCGCGCGGCGATGCGGCGGTGGCGGCGCTGACTGCGACGTTCGATCGTGTCGATCTGGATGCCGAGGGCTGGGAGATTCCGCTCGCCGATCTCGATGCCGCGCTGGCCGGTCTCGAACCCCCGTTGCGCGCCGCGCTGGAACTGGCCGCCGAGCGGATCCGCGCCTTCCACATCCGCCAGAAGCCCGCGGGCAATGACGCCACCGATGCCGCCGGCGTGCGCACCGGCGTGCGCTGGAGCGCGGTCGAAGCCGCCGGCCTTTATGTGCCGGGTGGCCGTGCGGCCTATCCGTCATCGGTGCTGATGAACGCCATTCCGGCGGTCGTTGCCGGTGTCGACCGCCTGATCATGGTGACGCCGACGCCCGGCGGCACCGCCAATCCGCTGGTGCTGGCGGCGGCGCGGCTGGCCGGCGTCACCCGGGTGTTCCGCATCGGCGGCGCCCAGGCGGTGGCGGCGCTGGCGCTGGGCACGGACCGCATCCCGCGCGTCGATGTCATCACCGGCCCCGGCAACGCCTGGGTGGCGGAGGCCAAGCGCCAGCTCTACGGCACCGTCGGCATCGACATGATCGCCGGCCCGTCGGAAGTGGTCATCGTCTCCGATGGCGGCTCCAACCCGGACTGGATCGCCGCCGATCTGCTCGCCCAGGCCGAGCATGACCCGGTGGCGCAATCGATCCTGATCACCACCAGCGCCGCCGAAGCCGATGCGGTGGCGACAGCGGTCGAGCGCCAGCTGGCGACGCTGGCCACCGCCGCCGTGGCGCGGCAGAGCTGGCATGATTTCGGCGTCATCATCACCGTACCGACCCTTGATGACGCGCTGCCGCTGCTCGATGCGCTGGCCGCCGAACATGTCGAGCTGATGGTCGATGATCCGGACGCGCTGTTCGCCCGCATCCGCCATGCCGGCTCGGTGTTTCTCGGTCGCCACACGCCCGAGGCGGCGGGCGATTATCTCGCCGGGCCGAATCATGTGCTGCCGACGGGCCGCCGCGCGCGTTTCGCCTCCGGGCTCTCGGTGGTCGATTTCATGAAGCGGACCACCTTCCTCGATTGCGGTCCGCAGGGCCTGGCCGCGATCGGTCCCGCCGGCGCGGCCATTGCCGATGTCGAGGGGCTCGCCGCCCATGCTGCTTCCATCCGTCTGAGACTGGACCCGAAATGACCCCGCAAACCATGCGCAAGCTGCGCCAGTTCCACCATTATATCGGCGTCTTCCTGGCGCCGGCGATCCTGTTCTTCGCGCTGAGCGGCGGTTTGCAGACCTTCCGCCTGCAACAGGCCAGCGGCTGGGATGGCGCGCCGCCGCCAGTGTGGATGGCCTGGATGGCGAGCGTCCATGTCGACCAGGCCAAGCTGCGCGCGGAGCCCGAAAAGAAGCCCGAAGCCAAGAAGCCGCCGCTGGACCCGGCCAAGCTGGCCGAGCGTGCCGCCCGCAAGCAGGCGGTGCTGCCGATGAAGATCTTCACCGCCATCGTCGCCGCCGGCCTGTTCCTGTCGACGCTGCTCGGCGTCGCCATCGCGCTCAGCATCCGTTCGATGCGCCGCATCTCGATTCTCATGCTGATCGCCGGCTCGGTGGTGCCGATCCTGCTCCTCGCCTGAGCATCGCGTCGAAAAGCGCTGGATTCCGCCGCGATCACGCGTATTGTGTGCATAGCACAGTAGCGGAGTGTTCGAGATGGTGACGCGGCGGGAATTCGGGGCAACCATGCTGGCCGGGGCCGCCGCGCTGGCGCTGCCGGCCCGGGCGGCCGAGGCCGGCTGGGAAAAGCTGCCGACCGAACCCTATCGGGGCAAGCAGGACGATATCAGCTTCATCGACCCCGACACCGGCTGGTACGGCGACGGCCAGGGCAAGCTCTATGGCACCAGCGACGGTGGCCGCAGCTGGACGAAGCTGTGGGACCAACCCGGCACCTTCATCCGCGCGCTGGGTTTCGTCGATGCCGGCACCGGCTATCTCGGCAATGTCGGCACCAACTACTATCCCGGCGTCACCGACAGCCACCCGCTCTACCGCACCCGCGATGGCGGCAGGAACTGGGAAAAGGTCATGGCGCCGGGCATCGAGGCCGTCGCCGGCATCTGCGGCATCGATATCCTGGCGCAGCGCCGCATCTATCAGGGCGAGGCGCGCACCGCCCATGTCATCCACGCCGCCGGCCGCGTCGGTGGGCCGGCAATGCTGCTGCGCTCGACCGATGATGGCGACAGCTGGAGCGTCCAGGACCTCGGCAAACAGGCCGGCATGATCCTCGATGTGAAGTTCCGCGATCCGATGACCGGCTTCCTCGCCACCGCCACCGACAGCGACACCGAAAAGGCGCGCGCCCAGATCCTCGCCACCTCCGATGGCGGCAAAAGCTGGACGCCGGTGTTCACCGGCAGCCGCCCCTTTGAAAACATCTGGAAAATGGCCTGGCCCAGTGCCCGCATCGGCTATGCCACCGTGCAAAGCTATAACCCCGACCCGGCCAACACCAGCCGGCTGATCATCAAGACCGAGGATGGCGGCAAGCGCTGGCGCGAGCTGCCGCTGGTCACGGCCGCCAATGCCCAGGAATTCGGCATCGGCTTTGTCGACGAACGGCGCGGCTGGGTCGGCACGCGCAGCAGCGGCTATGAAACCCGCGATGGCGGCGCCAGCTGGACGCCGGTGGCGATGGGCGCCGCGGTCAACAAGGTGCGCATCGTCCGCGGCAATGGCGTCACCCGCGCCTATGCCATCGGCGTGGAGGTCTGGCGGCGCGACCTGTGAGGCGGGTGGCGAGGATCAAGCCTCAGGGCTGTGGCAAACCCGGCGGGAATGGCGGGAAGGCCAGCGGCGCAACCGACGCGCCCGGCGTGCCGGCGGTGATGGCGGTATAGAGCGACGCGCCGAGCGGGCCATAGGTGAGGGTTTCGACGGCGAGAAGGAAGCCGAACATCACCGCCAGGCCCCAAAGCCAGGCGGGGTGGATGCGGCCGCTGCGCCGGACATCGGCGGCCATGCCGATCAGGGGCGGGACCAGCGTGGCGATGAAGGTGGCTTCAAAGGCATAGGGCGCCAGCAGCGGCATCGGCAGCAGGCGACCGACGCCGGGGCCGAGCAGCATCGCCATGCCGGTGAAGTGCAGGCGGCGGTGCCAGTCGCTGCGGCGGCGCAGCACGATCGCCCAGACCGTCAGGCCGGCGAAGGCGAACAGGCTGAGCGGATCGAAGACCAGGAATTGCAGCGGCAGGAAGAAGAAGGGCACGCGGCCCTGCTGCAACAGATTGACCGTCACCAGGCAGCCGAGCACGAGCATCGGCATCATCCAGGCGGCGGCCAGCCAGCCGAGGCGGCGGTGCAGGGCGAGATTGCCGGTGGTGGCGAGGACATTCTGGGCGACGAAGATCGCCACCCAGCCCATGAACACCAGGGCATGGGCGTGGACGAGCGGCGGCGCTGAAAAGCTGGAGCGGCCCATGACGATATTCAGCGAGAAGCCGGCGACGATGACCAAAGCCATGGCGATGGCGCCGCGCCGGAAGAAGCGGTCGTCGCTGCCGCGCAGCGGCGGCATCGGGTCGGCAAGCGTGGCCATGGCAGTTCCCCCTGTGAACGGCTGACTATCGCAGACTAAATCAGCCCGCGTTACATGTCATGTCCGACCTTCGGTACAGGCGGACCAAACAGAAGCCGGTGCAGGGCCGAAGGCGCATCGACATTCACGTTTTGAGAGGCCTCCGGCGGCTGGGGCCGCAGGCCCCAGACCCCATATATGGACTGGGGCAAAGCGTAACCATCTGGTTTTCATGCGATAAATTGATTGGGGTCTGGGGCCTGAGGCCCCAGCCGCCGGCGGCCATCGTTGTTCCCCAAACAAAAACGGCCGCCCGTCGCCGGGCGGCCGCTCTCAAGTCTCGATACGAAGACCTACGCCTGCGGCGCCGGCTCGCCGAAGCCGCCGCGGCGGCCGGTCTTGGGGATCGCCGACACGCCGCTCGACGGCCGGCTGGCTGGCGTCGTGCTGGTGGAGCGGTCGATCGGTTCGCCGGCCAGCACCTTCTTGATCTCGTCGCCCGACAGGGTTTCGAGTTCGAGCAGCGCTGCCGCCAGATTGTGCAGCTGGTCGATGTTGTCGGTCAGCACCTGCTTGGCGCGATCATAGCCGCTGGTGACGATGGTGCGCACTTCGGCGTCGATCATCTGGGCGGTCTGTTCGCTGACATTCTGGGTGCGGGTGACGCTGTGGCCCAGGAAGACCTCTTCCTGATTGTCGGCATATTTCAGCGGGCCGAGCTTGTCCGACATGCCCCATTGCGTGACCATCGAGCGGGCGAGGTCGGTGGCATAACTGATGTCCGACGACGCGCCCGACGAGACCTTGTCATGGCCGAAGATGATTTCCTCGGCGACGCGGCCGCCCATCGACACAGCAAGGTTGGCGTACATCTTGTCGCGATGATAGCTGTACTGGTCGCGCTCCGGCAGGCGCATGACCATGCCCAGCGCGCGGCCACGCGGGATGATCGTCGCCTTGTGGATGGGGTCGGACGCCGCCTCGTGCATCGAGACGACGGCGTGGCCGGCCTCGTGATAGGCGGTCATCTTCTTCTCGTCTTCGGTCATCACCATCGACTTGCGCTCGACGCCCATCAGCACCTTGTCCTTGGCGTCCTCGAAGTCGCGCATCGAGACGAGGCGCTTGGCGCGGCGGGCGGCGAGCAGGGCCGCTTCATTGACCAGATTGGCGAGGTCGGCGCCGGAGAAGCCCGGCGTGCCGCGCGCGATGGTGCGGGCGTTGACGTCGCTGGCCAGCGGCACCTTCTTCATGTGCACGGCGAGGATCTTCTCGCGGCCTTCGATATCCGGGCGGCCGACGACGACCTGGCGATCGAAGCGGCCCGGCCGCAGCAGCGCCGGATCGAGCACATCGGGGCGGTTGGTGGCGGCGACGATGATGATGCCTTCATTGGCATCGAAGCCGTCCATTTCGACGAGCAGCTGGTTGAGCGTCTGCTCGCGCTCGTCATTGCCACCGCCGAGGCCGGCGCCGCGCGAGCGGCCGACCGCGTCGATTTCATCGATGAAGATGATGCAGGGCGCCGATTTCTTGCCCTGTTCGAACATGTCGCGGACCCGGCTGGCCCCGACGCCGACGAACATTTCGACGAAATCCGAGCCCGAGATGTTGAAGAACGGCACATTGGCTTCGCCGGCGATGGCACGCGCCAGCAGCGTCTTGCCGGTGCCCGGGGGGCCGACGAGCAGCGCGCCCTTGGGGATCTTGCCGCCGAGGCGGTGGAAGCGGCCCGGGTCCTTCAGGAAGTCGACGATTTCCTGCAGCTCCTCGCGGGCTTCGTCGATGCCGGCGACATCATCGAAGGTGACGCGGCCTTCCTTGGCGACGAGCAGCTTGGCGCGGCTCTTGCCGAAACCCATGGCGCCGCGGCCGGCACCATTCTGCATCTGGCGCATCACGAAGATCCAGATGCCGATCATCAGCACGAAGGGCAGCATGTTGAAGAACAGCTGCGCGAGCAGGCTGCGGCTTTCCTCGGGCTTGGCATCGAAGCGGACGTTCTTGTTGCGCAGGCGCTGGACCAGATCATTGTCGCCGGGGTTGTAGGTGCGATAATCCTCGTCCGACGCGGTCTTGCCGACGATTTCGGCGCCGCGGATCTCGGCGGACTTGATGGCGCCTTCGTCGACCTTGGTCAGAAAGTCGGAATAGGCCATGGCATCGCCGTCGCCGCTCGACCGCGACGGGCCCTGCATGACGTTGACGACCACGACGAGGCCGAGAAGGATGACGAACCACAGGCCGAGGTTCTTCATCCAGGGGCTGGGCGGTCGCTTGTTGTTATCGGCCATGAACACGGCTTTCCACGATTGAGACCTTCCCAAGATAGGCCAGTTGGTCGCTCTTGCAATCGGCCTGTGCGATTCTGCCTCGCCTTGGGGCGATTCAGCCGCAAAAAACCGTCCGTTCAGCCTTTTTGACGGCTTGGTGGCGCCAATCCGAAGCGCCAGACCGGCCCGGACTCGATCTTGATACCGGCGAGAGTCGCCGTGCCGCCGGCGGCGAGCCGCGCCTGCAGACGGGCGATTTCGGGGCCGCGCGGGGTGATTTCGGGGGCGAGCGCGGCGAGCGCGCGGCGGATCAGGCGGCGCGCGAGTTCCGGCGGCAGGCCGGCGAGATCGAGCAGGATAGCGTCCGCCGTGCAATCGGCGCGGCCGGCCCAGGCGCGGTCGGCGGTCCAGGCCAGCGCCGCTTCGACCTCGGCCAGATGCGCGGCGGCGGCGGCGACGGCCGGCACGTCGAGCCAGTCGCTGGCGGCAAGCAGGGCGCGGGCATGGGTGCGGGTGTAATGCGGGTCGCGATTGCTCGGGTCGTCGACGCTCGGCCAGCCCGATGCGGCCAGCACGGCGGCCAGTTCGGCGCGCCGCACCGCCAGCAGCGGCCGCAGCAGCGTGACCGTGTCGGTGAGCGGCCGGGCGGCGCGGATGCCGGCCAGCCCGGCGCTGCCGCTGCCGCGGGCGAGGCGCATGAGCAGGGTTTCGGCCTGATCGTCGGCGTGGTGGGCGGTGAGCAGCCACGGCACGCCCTGCGCGGCGCAGCGATCAGCCAGCAGGGCATAGCGGGCGTGGCGCGCCGCGGCCGGCACGCCCTGCGCCGGCTTCGGCCCCTCCCACACCAGAATCATGTGCGGAATCCCGGCGTCGGCACAGACCTGCGCCACCATCGCGGCTTCCGCCGCCGACTCCCCGCGCAGGCCGTGATCGACGGTCAGCGCCACCACCCGATCCGGCCAGATCCGGTGCGCCAGCCAGAGCAGCGCCATGCTGTCCGGCCCGCCCGACACGGCAATGGCGAGGCGGTCGCCGGGGCCTAGCGCGCGCCCTGGCGTCTGGCCAAGCGCCGCGTCGGTAAGCGCCGCCAGATCAAGCATATCGGGATCACGGGCATTTGGCGCGGGTGCCGAGCGTCTTCGCTTCGGCCTTTTGCGCCGGGGTCAGCTTGGCCCCATAGACCGAATCGAGCTCGCCGAGCACGCGGCAGGCGTCCTTGGGCTTTTTCAGGCCGTTGACGGCGGTGGCGAGGCCGAGCAGCGCATCGGGCGCCCGGTCGGATTTCGGCGCGGTCTGATAGAGCTGCAGAAAGGCGGCGGCGGCCTGGGCGTGCTGGTCACGCGCGGCATGGCTCTTGCCCAGCCAATATTGCGCCTGGGGCAGCCGCGTCGATTTCGGCCAGGTCGCGATGAAATCGGTCATCGCCGCTTCGGTCGCCGGCCAGTCCTTGGCCAGCGCCGGGGCATAGGCCTGCTTCCAGGCGGCATCGGCGGTGGCGGGCCTCGCCGCGTCCGGCTTGGCCTTGGGGTCGGGCTTGGCGCCGGGCTTCGGCGGCGTCGCGGCGGCGGTGCCGGGCATCAGGGCGGTTGCCGGCGGCGCGGCGGCAGCCTCCAGCGCGTTCAGGCGGAATTCGAAATCGGCGCGCAGCTTGGTGATCAGCTCTGCCTGCTGGCGCAGCTGGAATTGCATGGTTTCCATCTGGCCGGTCTGGGTGCGCAGCTGTGCCTCCAGCTGGCCGACCCGCTCGGTCAGGTCGACGAGCGGTGCCGAGGCCGGGGTGCCGACCGGGGCGGCCGGCGCCGGCGCCGGTGCCGTGATCTCCGGCTCGAAGAATTTCGGATCGCCGCCGGGAAACACCTTGCGCTGCACGGCGCGCATTTCGGATTCCAGTTTGCCGACGCGCTTTTCGACGCGCACCGGATCGAGGTCCTGCGCCAGCGCCGGCGCGGTCAGGGCAAGCAGCAGGACGGGCAACACAAGACGCATGGGGCTTCAGACTCCGGGAGTCGGGGCGGCAGGGGTGGTGGCAGGGGCGGTCGCGGGTGCCACAGGCGGCGCGGCCGGTGGCGCCGGCTGGCTGCGGGCGATCAGGTCGGCCGCGGTCAGGCTGATATCGCGCACCGTCTGCACCGGGCCGCCCAGCGGCGGCAGGGCGCGGCCACCGACGGTCACCGCCAGTGCGCCCGCCTTGCCGGTCCACAGCAGCAGGCCGGGCTGGTCGGCGGGCACCGTATAGCTTTCGCCGGCCTTCAATATGCCGATGCGGGCGCTGGTGCGGGTGTCGCGATCATAGATCTTTATCCACACATCTTCCTTCGCGGTCAGCACCACCGCGCCGCCGGCCGACACGGGCGCGGCGATGGCGCCGGGCGCTGCCGGTGCGGCCACGGCGGCAACCGCGCTGCCGTCGCTGGCCAGCGGCGCGGGGTCGGGCGCCGGCGCCTCCACGGGCGGCGCCACGGTCGTTTCGACGCTGGTGGCGACCGGCGCGGGATCGAAGACGCCGGCCCCCCAGGCCGACAGGCCGGCGATGACCAGCACGATCACCGCGACGCTGGCGCCGACCAGGCTGCGGCCCGGCACCCGGCGCTCGTCCAGCGGCTCCATCGACGCCGCCATCGGCTGGTGCGGCTGCTTGGAGGTTTCGGCGCGGAACTGGCCGGCCACCTCTTCCGGGTTCAGCTTCACCGCGCGGGCAAAGGATTTCACGAACCCGATGGCATAGGGCAGCGCCGGCAGGGCATCATGCTGATCGGCCTCCAGCGCGCGCAGGTGGCGCAGCGGCACGCGCGTATCCTTGGCAATCTCTTCCAGGGTCAGGCCGCTGGCCGCACGGGCCTCGGCCAGCATCGCACCGGTACGCCTCAGGCCGCCATCCGCCATGTCCACGTTCGGATCTTCCCTTCTTCCTGGCCCGGCCCTGGACGCACGTCCGCGCGTGCCGGGCCGAACGGCCGCTTCGATGCCGGTGGCCGTCGCGGGAGTCAATGGAAAGGCCCCGCGTATGGCGCCGACATCGGCCCGTCCGTCGCAAAGCCGCGGCTGGACCCGTTGCCGCCGGCAGGCGAGACCGCCAGAGCCACCCTTGTTGCATCGCATCAAAACGGCTAAGGGGCCGCGCTTGCTGTGGCGATGGCGACCTTGCGGTCGGCATCATGGCTGCCACCGCTCCGCTTGTTTTCCCGCCCCGGTTTCGCCGACTCCCCACAGGAACTTTTCATGGCCTTGCGTAATATCGCGATCATCGCGCACGTCGATCACGGCAAAACCACGCTGGTCGACCAGCTGTTCCGCCAGTCCGGCACCTTCCGCGAAAACCAGCGGGTGGCCGAACGCGCCATGGATTCGAACGATCTCGAAAAAGAACGCGGCATCACCATTCTCGCCAAGTGCACGTCGATCGAATGGACCGATAAGAGCAGCAACGACACCACCCATATCAACATCGTCGACACGCCCGGACACGCCGATTTCGGTGGCGAGGTCGAGCGTATCCTGTCGATGGTCGATGGCGTCGTCCTGCTCGTCGATGCCGCCGAAGGCCCGATGCCGCAGACCAAGTTCGTCACCGGCAAGGCCCTGGCGCTCGGCCTGCGCCCCATCGTTGTCGTCAACAAGATCGACCGCCCCGATGCCCGCGCCCAGGAAGTGCTCGACGAGGTCTTCGACCTGTTCGTCACGCTGGAAGCCAATGACGACCAGCTGGACTTCCCGGTGATCTTCGCGTCGGGCCGCAACGGCTATGCCGGCCGTGACAGCGATGTCCGCTCCGGCGACCTGACGCCGCTGTTTGAAACCATCGTCGCGCATGTGCCGCCGCCGGCTGCCGATGTGGATGGCGAACTGAAGATGCTGGTCTCGCTGCTCGATCGCGACAGCTTTGTCGGCCGCATCCTCACCGGCCGCATCCTGTCGGGCACGCTGAAGCTCAACATGCCGATCCGCGCGCTCAACCCCGATGGCACCGTTGTCGAGGAAGGCCGTGCCTCCAAGATCTTCGCCTTCCAGGGCCTGGAACGCGTGCCGGTCACCGAAGCCAAGGCCGGCGACATCATCGCGCTCGCCGGCCTGACCAAGGCCACCGTCGCCGACACCATCGCCGACATCACGGTGACCGAGCCGCTGCACGCCCAGCCGATCGATCCGCCGACGCTGAGCATGACCTTTGCCGTCAATGATTCGCCCTATGCCGGCCGCGATGGCTCCAAGGTCACCAGCCGCATGATCGCCGACCGGCTGATGCGCGAAGCCGAAGGCAATGTTGCCGTCAAGGTCACCGAAAGCGCCTCCAAGGACGCCTTCGAAGTCGCCGGCCGCGGCGAATTGCAGCTGGGCGTGCTCATCGAAACCATGCGCCGCGAAGGCTTCGAGCTGTCGATCTCGCGCCCCAAGGTCATCTATGGCACCGACGAGAACGGCAAGCGCACCGAGCCCTATGAAACCGTCGTCATCGATGTCGATGAGCAATATTCCGGCACCGTCGTCGAAAAGATGGCGATGCGGAAGGCCGAAATGACCGACATGCGCCCGTCGGGTGGCGGCAAGACCCGCCTGACCTTCAGCGCCCCGGCCCGCGGCCTCATCGGCTATCACGGCGAATTCCTGTCGGACACGCGCGGCACCGGCATCATGAACCGCCTGTTCGAGAAGTACGGCCCCTACAAGGGCGCCGTGTCCAGCCGCGGCAATGGCGTGCTGATCTCCACCGAAACCGGCGAAGCGGTCGGCTATGCGCTCGGCTACCTCCAGCCGCGCGGCACGCTGATGATCGAGCCGGGCGAAGCCGTCTACCAGGGCATGATCATCGGCGAAAACGCCCGTGACGAGGATCTGGAAGTCAATCCGCTGAAGTCGAAGGCGCTGACCAACTTCCGCGCCAGCGGCAAGGACGATGCCATCCAGCTCAGCCCGCCGAAGCGGCTGACGCTGGAACAGGCCATCGCCTATATCGACGAGGACGAACTCGTCGAAGTGACGCCGAACTTCATCCGCCTGCGCAAGATCCACCTCGATCCGCACGAGCGCAAGAAGGCCTCGCGGGCGAAGAACGCGGCCTGAGGGCGAAAGGAAGATGCCTCCGGCGGCCTTGCCTTTCGCGGGTCTGAAGGCGAATGGTCATTGCAAACAACAGGCTGCGACATCAATGCGGTTGCGCTTTTGGCGCGTGATGCCGACTTGGGGGCCGACGCGGCAGCAGTTCGACCGTGGGGAGTGAATCCGGATGGATGATGATGATTATGGCAGCGGCCATCCCGCGCCGCATGTGGAGCCGATTCCGCAGGCCGAGGCCGAGGAGGCTGTCCGCACCCTGATCCGCTGGGCCGGGGACGACCCGACGCGCGAGGGCCTGCTCGACACGCCGGGCCGCGTCGCGCGCGCCTATCGCGAATATTTCCGCGGCTATCAGGAAGATCCCGGCGTGCATCTGTCGACGACCTTTGGCGAGGTCGGCGGCTATGACGAGATCGTCATCCTGCGCGACATCCCGTTCCAGTCGCATTGCGAGCATCACATGGCGCCGATCATCGGCAAGGCGCATATCGCCTATCTGCCGAAAAAGCGTGTCGTCGGCATTTCCAAGCTCGCCCGCGTGCTGCACGGCTTTGCCAAGCGCATGCAGGTGCAGGAACGGCTGACCGCCGAAGTGGCGGATTGCATCCAGAAGCATCTCGATCCGGTCGGCGTCGCTGTCGTCATCGAAGCCAGCCATGCCTGCATGAGCGCGCGCGGCGTGATGACCCAGGGCGTGACGATGACCACCAGCCGCATGATGGGCGTGTTCCGCGACGATGATCGCAGCCGCAAGGAAGTGCTGGCGCTGATGGGCAAAGGCTGAAAAAAGGCCATGACCGCGCCAGAGGCATAACGCCCGGCGCCCAGCCCTGGGGACGCGAATGACCAGCACCATCATCCTGACCGTCATCGGCAGCGACCGGCCGGGCCTGACCGGCGCGCTCGCCGATGCCGTGCTGTCCGCCGGCGGCAATTGGCTGGAAAGCCATTTGTCGCGGCTGGCCGGCACCTATGTCGGATCGGTGCTGGTGGAAGTGCCGGATGACGGGGTCGAGACGCTGCGCGCCGCGGTGGCGGCGGTGGATGCGCAAGGGCTGCGCGTGGCCATTGTCGCCGCCGGCCACGCCGACGCGACCGGCGCCGAGCTGACACTGGCGATCGTCGGCCAGGACCGGCCGGGCATCGTTCGCGAGGTCAGCACCGCGCTGGCGGCGCTGGGCGTCAATATCGAGAAGCTGGAGTCGGCGACCGAAGGCACCGCCTGGTCGGGCGGCCGGCTGTTCAAGGCCGAAATGCAGCTGCGCCTGCCCGGCGGCGTCGATGCCGCCGCCGTTCAGGACGCGCTGGAGGCCGTGTCCGCGGAAATCATGGTCGATATCGCGGTGGCGGCCGCCTGATCAGGCGGCGACCGCCCGCCGGCGCCGCAGCGCGGCCCCGGTCAGGCCGAAGCCGGTGATCAGCATGGTCCAGCTCGCCGGTTCCGGCACGGCCGGGGCGCCGGGGGCGGCGTTCTGATAGTTGAAGCCCGAGCTGCTGGCGAGGTTCAGGGCGGCGATCGGCGCATTGTTCTGGTCGACGGCGCCGCTGACCCCGCCCCAATAGAGCGAATGGTTGAAGGCGCAGGTGCCGCCCGCGGTCTGGCCGGCGCCGACATTGATGCCGGCGGCGCCGCACTTCAGCGACACCCGGACCGTCTGGCCGACGAGATTTTCGAACGGAATGGCGAAGTTGAACTGGCCGGTGAACGGCCCGCCATAGCGATTGCCGTTGAGCGAGCCGCCACCGATGCTGGTGAAGCCGCCATAGTTCGACCGGGTAAAGCTCAGGGAAAACAGCGACTGGCTGAGCAGCGGCAGGTCGATATTGATCTGCATGCTGGCAAAGCCGACATTGCCGCTGCCGCTGACCGAGGCCTGCGGATCGAGCGTGCCGCTGACCAGGATCGAGGCGAGGAAATTGCCGGAGGTGACGCCGCCGCCGGCATTGGCGGTGATCACATCGGTAAAGCTGGTGGTGACGCCCAGCCCTTCCTGCAGATAGGTGAAGCCGGGGTTGACGGTGGTCGGCGCCGCCTGGTTGGCATAGGCCTTCAGCACGCCGAAATCGGCCAGGGCGATATAGTCGCCGCCCGTGACATTGCCGGTGTAAGACTGGCTGGTCCCGGCGCTCTGGTTGACGATTTCGCCGCCGCCATCCTGGGCGATGAAGACCGTGGTGGTGCCGGCCAGCGCCGGTGTGGTCAGGACTGTCGCCATCGCGAGCAGACCCATGACGGAAATTCTCTGCATCATCACTCCCCTTGCCCTGAAAGTGCGACCGTTTTTATATTTATCGTTAATCCCTCTCACGCAGCGCGCGGCCGTGTCAACCTGTCTCGCCGCCTGCCTATCGCAACGCTTAACAAGAGCGATTTCCTCGCCTATAGCGGTGCCGCTGCACATTCGGGTGCAAACATGGGGTTTTGACGGACATGGCCAATATTCTGGGCAATCTCAATCGGGCGCTGCTGCTGGGCGGCGGCCTGCTGGTGCTGGTGGTGCTGATCTTCCACGGCGAAGCGATGAACCTCGAATGGTTCAATTGGTTCCTGCGCTTCTTCCACGCCCTGTGCGGCGTGCTGTGGATCGGCCTGCTCTATTATTTCAACTTCGTGCAGATCCCGACGATGCCCAAGGTGCCGGCCGAGCTGAAGCCGGGCGTGACCAAATATATCGCGCCGGAAGCACTGTTCTGGTTCCGCTGGGCCGCCATGGCGACGATGCTCATCGGCCTCGCCCTCGCCGGCGCGCCGCAGCAGAATTACCTGATCGAGGCGCTGACCTTCCAGGACGGTTTCCGCAACATCGGTCTCGGCATGTGGCTGGGCATCATCATGGCCGCCAACGTCTGGATGTTCATCTGGCCGGCGCAGAAGATCGCCCTCGGCATCGTCGACGGCTCGGCCGATGAAAAGGCCGCCGCCGCCAAGAAGGCCATGCTGTTCAGCCGCACCAACTTCGTGCTCAGCTTCCCGATGCTGTACCTGATGGTGACGCGCGGCGGTTTTGCCGGCTGATCGGAACCAATGCGGCCGGGCGGGGCTTTCAGGCCTGTGCCCGGCCGCCCCTGAAGGCGGGTGGGCGTTGGTGAAGGACCGATGATGCACCCGGAATTCATGGCCGTCGACTGGGGCACCACCCACCGCCGCCGCTTCACCATCGCCGCCGATGGCACGGTCGTCGCGCGCGACAGCGATGATCGCGGCATTCTCGCGGTCAGCGACTTTCCGGCCGAAATCGCCGCGCTGCGCGCCGCCGCCGGTGACATGCCGCTGCTGCTTGCCGGCATGGTCGGCTCGAACCGCGGCTGGGTCGAGGCGCCCTATGTCGAGGCGCCGGCCAGCCTTGCCGCGCTCGCCGCCGCGCTGGTTTCCCCGCTGCCCGGCGTGCAGATCGTCCCCGGCGTCGTCCAGCGCGACCCTGCCCGGCCCGACATCATGCGCGGTGAGGAGGTGCAGCTGTTCGGCGCCCAGGCGCTCGGCCAATTGGGCAATGGCCTCGCCTGCCACCCCGGCACCCACAGCAAATGGATCGAGGTGGAGGATGGCGGCATCGCCCGCTTCCGCACCGTGATGACCGGCGATTTGCTGGCGGCGCTGAAGGCGCGCTCGATCCTGTCCGACATTCTCGCCCATGACCCCGGCCTCGACGATGATTTCATCGCCGGCGTCGATCACGCCCTGGATGCCAGCGACCTGACCGCGGAGCTGTTCGGCGCCCGCGCGCGCGTCGTCACCGGCCAGATGAGCGCCGCCGCCGCCGCCAGCCGCATCTCCGGCCTGCTCATCGGCAGCGATGTCCGCACCGGCCTTGGCCGCAGCCGCGCCGATGTGGTGACGCTGGTCGGCAGCCCCGGCCTCAATGCGCGCTTTGCGCTGGCGCTGGCCCGGGCCGGGCGCGAATCGATCAGCGTCGATGGCGAAACCGCCTTCATCGCCGGCGCCCGCGCCATCATGGCGGCGCAAACGGCAGGAGCCCGCGCATGACCGCTCCGCATGACTTCGCCGCCCATCTCGCCGCCTGCCCACTCGTCGCCATCCTGCGCGGCGTGCGGCCCGACGAGGTCGAAGCCATCGGCACCGTGCTGCTCGACGCCGGCATCCGCATCATCGAGGTGCCGCTGAATTCTCCCGATCCGTTCGCATCGATCACCCGCCTGTCGGGCCTTGCCGCCGGCCGCGCGCTGGTCGGCGCCGGCACGGTGCTCGATGGCGATGCCGTGGCGCGCGTCGCGGCCGCCGGCGGGCAGGTGATCGTCTCGCCCAACACCGACACCGCCGTCATCAGCGCCAGCGTCGCTGCCGGTCTGGTCTCGCTGCCCGGCTTCTTCACCCCCAGCGAAGCCTTTGCCGCGCTCGCCGCCGGCGCCCATGGCCTGAAACTCTTCCCCGCCGAAGCCGCCACCCCGGCGGTGCTGAAGGCGCTGCGCGCCGTGCTGCCGCCCGCCACGCCGGTGCTCGCGGTGGGTGGCATCACCGCCGACGGCATGAGCGCCTGGACCACCGCCGGCGCCGCCGGTTTCGGCCTCGGCTCCGGCCTCTACAAGCCGGGCATGACCGCCGCCGCAGTGGGCGAGGCGGCGCGGCGCTATGTGGCGGCGATTGCGGGAGTCAGCAGCTAGAATTGGCCTCCGGCGGCTGGGGCCGACGGCCCCAGTCCCCAGTTGTTGGGACTGTTCCAGTAAACAAACGGACCGACTATCGATGGGGGTCTGGGGCCTCAGGCCCCAGCCGCCGGAGGCAAAAAAGCCTGAACGCACTCACACCTTCAGCGCCGTCGCTCCCACCCCATTGTCCGGCGCGCAATCCGGCATTTCGGCATAGCGGGCGCGGCGGCCGTCGCGGCTGATCCAGATGCGCAGCGAGGCAAAGGCCGGGCAGGGGCGGTAGCGCCAGCGGAATTCCCAGCCATCGGACCAGAGCGCGGTTTCGCGGCCGCTGAAATTCTGCACCGGCTCGGCGGCCTGGCGGCGGTAATCGGCTTGCATGCTGTCGGCGAGGCGGGTGGCGGTTTCCTGATCGATATCGGGATGGTAGAGGCCCAGCGCCAGCGCGGCGGCCAGCGCCAGGGCGATGCCGGCGAGGATGAGCCGGCGCAGGGTGACGCGCGACAGGCTGGTCACCGTTCAGCCGCGCTCGGCATAGGCGGCGAGCGGCAAGGGCGTGCCCTGCTGGCGCAGCAGCGCCTGGCGGCGGAAGAAGCGCAGCAGGCCGGAGGCGCCCATCCGCGACGGCCCCAGCCCCGACAGGCCCCAGCTGGTCTTTTCGGCGTCGCCGATGATCGAGGTGAGCGCGCCATCGTTGATCGAGACGGCGCCGGCGTGCAGGCGTTCCGCCACCGCTTCGGCCTCTGCCACCGTGCCGGCCAGCACCGCCGCGGACAGGCCGAAGCTGCCGGCATTGGCCAGCGCCACCGCCTCGTCGACGGTATCGAACGGAATGACCGGGATGACGGGGCCGAAGGTTTCGTCGGTCATCACTATCATGTCGGGGGTGATGCCGGTGATGACGGTCGGCCGCAGCCATTTGCCGCCATGATCCTCGATGACGCCGCCGCACTGCACGGTCGCGCCTTTGGCCACGGCATCGGCGATCTGGCCGGCGACGATCTCGGCCTGGCGGGCGAAGATGAACGGCCCGATCTCGCCGTTGCTGATGTCGGGATGGTTGAGGGTGACGGCGCTGGCGCGGGTGACGAGATGGGCGAGGAACTCGTCATGGATGGCGCGCGCCACATAGACCCGCTCGATCGACTGGCAGGCCTGGCCGGTGGCGACGACCGAGGCGCGCAGCGCGATGGCCGAGGCATCGGCGGGGTCGGCGCTGGCCAGCACGATCATCGGGTCCTTGCCGCCGAGTTCGAGGCTGGCCGGGATGAAAGCGGCGGCGGCGGCCAGCGCCACCTTGCGCCCGGTGGCGACCGATCCGGTGAAGGCGATATAATCGACTGCGCCCACCAGCGCCGCGCCGGTGTCGCCATCGCCTTCGATGACGGCGAATACCGATGCCAGTGCCGGCACCGAGGCGATGGCGGCCATCAGTGGCCGGATGAAGCGCGGCGTGACTTCGGAGGGTTTGACGATCACCGCGCAGCCGGCGACCAGCGCCGGAATGGCGTCGATCAGGGCCAGCGTCAGCGGGAAGTTCCACGGCGAGATGATGCCGACAAGGGGGTAGGGGTGCAGGCGCGTGCCGGCGGTCACCCCCGGCAGCGCCGTGGCGATGCGCGTGCCGGTGATGCCCTGCACCAGCCCCGGTGCTTCGCGCGTCCAGCGCGCCACCATGCCCTTGACGCCGTCGAGCTCCACGCCGGCGATGGTGCGGCGGCCGGTGTCGCTGGCCAGTGCCGCGACAATGGCCGCGCCATGGTCGCCGAGCGCGGTGACGAAGGCGCCCAGCACCTCCAGCCGCGAATCGAGCGACAGCGCCGCCCAGGCCGGCTGCGCCTTGCGCAACCGCAGGGCCAGCGCGTCGACGGCGGGTGCGTCGAGCGGCTCGATATGATAGTCGGCAATCCCGGTGCGCGGATTGGCGACGGGCAGGGTGCGGAAAAGCGGGACGGAAGCCATTGCAGGCAAGAGGATAGCCGGGCTTTTGCCGAGAAGCGAGAGTGTCGCCGTCTCGAAGTCGCCGCAGTTGCCGCGCACCCCGCTTTCCGTCGCTGCCGCGTTGACAGCGGCAGCGCCTTCGACTATCGCCCCGCCTTCGCATCGGTGGGCCTCCACGAGTCCCGCCGCTTCCATGATGAGCTGACTTTAAGGCCAATACGATGTTCGCAGTCGTGCGCACCGGCGGAAAACAATATCGGGTCGCCACCGATGATACGATCCTCGTCGAAAAGATCGAGGGCGATGCCGGCACCGTGGTGACGCTCGACGCCCTGATGTTCGGCGATGCCGGCGCCATCACCACCGGTGGTGCGGTGACCGCCAAGATCGTTGCGCAGACCAAGGCCGACAAGGTCATCATCTTCAAGAAGCGCCGCCGCCACAATTATCGCCGCAAGAACGGTCATCGCCAGCAGCTGACCGTGCTGAAGATCACCTCGGTCGGTTGAACCCCGGCCCCGTAAGAACAGGCAGAAACGACAATGGCACATAAAAAAGCAGGCGGTTCATCGCGCAACGGTCGTGATTCGATCGGTCGCCGCCTTGGTGTGAAGCGCTTCGGCGGCCAGGAACTGCTGGCCGGCACCATCATCATCCGCCAGCGCGGCACCCGCGTGCACCCCGGCCGCAACGTCGGCCTGGGCAAGGATCACACGCTGTTCGCCACCTCCGATGGCGTTGTCGTGTTCCATGAAGGCAAGCTGGGCCGCAAGTATGTCAGCGTCGACCCGCGTCCGGAAGCGATTGCGGCCGAATAGGCCCATCCGGCCAACCTGATATGGTATCGAAGGGGGGAGCCGGGTAACTGGCTCCCCCTTTTCTTTTCCGCGAACCTTCGAATCGAATCGCCCATGCAATTTCTCGACCAGGCCAAGATCTTCATCGCCTCCGGCATGGGCGGCGATGGGTCCGTGTCGTTCCGCCGCGAGAAATATGTCGAATTCGGTGGCCCCGATGGCGGCGATGGCGGCAAGGGCGGCGATGTCATCTTCGAAGCGGTGGAGGGCCTCAACACCCTCATCGACTTTCGCTATGCTCAGCATTTCAAGGCCGGGCGCGGCGGCCATGGCATGGGCCGCAACCGCACCGGCGCCGGCGCCGATGATTTGCTGATCAAGGTGCCGGTGGGCACGCAGATCCTTGCCGATGATGACGAGCGCAGCCTGATCGCCGATCTGACCCGCCCCGGCCAGCGCGTCGCGCTGCTGCGCGGCGGCGATGGCGGCAAGGGCAACGACCATTACAAATCGAGCACCAACCGCGCGCCGCGCCAGTTCCAGCCCGGCTTCCCCGGCGCCGACATGTGGGTGTGGCTGCGGCTGAAGCTGCTCGCCGATGCCGGACTGCTGGGCGCGCCCAATGCCGGCAAATCGACCTTCATCAACGCCGTGTCGAACGCCGGCGCCAAGGTCGGCGCCTATCCGTTCACCACGCTGAAGCCGCAGCTCGGCGTTGTCGGCCACAAGGGCCGCGAGCTGGTGATGGCCGATATTCCCGGCCTCATCGCCGGCGCGGCCGATGGTGTCGGCATCGGTGACCGTTTCCTTGGCCATATCGAGCGTTGCCGCGTGCTGCTGCACCTTGTCGATGCCAGCGCCCCGGCGCCGGTCAAGGCGTGGGCGACGGTGCGCGACGAGCTGGAGGCCTATGGCGGTGGCCTGGTCGATAAGCCGGAAATCCTGGCGCTGTCCAAGGCCGATCTGGTCAGCGCCTCCGGCCTTGCCGCCAAGAAGCGCGCGCTGGAACAGGCCAGCGGCCAGCCGGTGTTCGTGTTCTCGGCAGCGACGCGGGTCGGCCTCGATGCCGTGCTCGATGCGCTGATCGACCTCGCCGGGCGCGACGCGGCGGCGAGCAAGGTGGAAAAACAGGCGTGGACGCCGCTGTAACCAGCGACCGCTTCGCCCCGGCGGCGTGCGCGCGGCTGGTGGTGAAGATCGGCTCGTCGCTGCTCGTCGATGGCGAGGGCGCGGTCCGCCGGCAATGGCTGGCGTCCGTCGTTGCCGATATCGCGGCGCGGCGGGCGGCGGGGCAGGAGATTGTCGTGGTGTCCTCGGGCGCCATTGCATTGGGCGCGCGGCGGCTGCGCCTGGAAAAGGGCGGGCGCGCCAGCCTTGAGGATGCGCAGGCCGCCGCTGCCGTGGGTCAGGTGGCGCTGTCGGCGGTGTGGGAGGCGCTGCTGTCCGACGCCGGGCTGACCATGGCGCAGGTGCTGCTGACGCTGGGCGATCTCGAGGACCGGCGGCGCTATCTGAATGTCGCGGCAACGCTCGACCGGCTGCTGGCGCTGGGCGCCGTGCCGGTGCTCAATGAGAATGACACCGTTGCCACCAGCGAAATCCGCTTTGGCGACAATGACCGGCTGGCGGCGCGCGCCGGCCAGGCGGCGGGTGCACAGGGCGTCATCCTGCTCAGCGATGTCGATGGCCTCTACACCGCCAATCCGGCGAAGGACCCGGGCGCAAGGCGGGTGCCGGAGGTGAAGACACTCACCCCCGAAATCATCGCCATGGCCGATGGTGGCAGCGGCTCCGGCCTTGGCTCGGGTGGCATGGCGGCCAAGCTGGCGGCGGCGCGCATTGCGGCGTCGGCCGGCATCCATCTCGCCATCGCCGATGGCCGGGTCCCTTCGCCGCTGGCGCGCTTTGCCGAAGGTGGCCATGGCACGGTGTTCGTCGCCGGCGATGGGGCCCGCGCGAAAAAGGCCTGGCTGGCCGGGCGGCTGACCGTGCAGGGGACGCTGACCATCGATGCCGGCGCGGTGGCGGCACTGGCGCGCGGCAAGAGCCTGCTGGCGGCGGGTGTCACCGTCGTCAGCGGCCGTTTCCAGCGCGGCGATGTCGTGGCGCTGGCCGGGCCGGACGGGGTGATCGGCCGCGGGCTGGCCGGCTATGACGCCGATGATGCCGCCGCCATCAAGGGGCTGCGCAACGATGTGCAGGCGGCGGCGCTGGGCTATGCGCCGCGCGCCGCCATGGTCCATGCCGATCATCTGGTGCTGCTATGACCCCTGACATGCTGATCACCGACATGGCCCGCGCCGCGCGCGCCGCGCTGCCGCAGCTGGCGGCGGCAGCGACCGTGCAAAAGGCCGCCGCCATCACCGCCGCTGCCGCCGCCATTCGCGCTGCCGCGCCGGCGCTGCTCGCCGCCAGTGCCGCGGATGTGGCGGCGGCTCGCGCCAGCGGCATGAGCGAGGCGCTGATCGACCGGCTGGCGCTCGACGCGGCGCGGATCGAAGGCATCGCCTGCGGTCTCGATACCGTCGCGGCGCTGCCCGATCCGGTGGGGGAGGTCATCAAGACCTGGGCCCAGCCCAATGGGCTCAACTTCCGCCGCGTCCGCGTGCCGCTCGGCGTCATCGGCATCATCTATGAGGCGCGGCCCGGCGTCACCGCCGATGCGGCGGCGCTGTGCCTGATGGCCGGCAATGCCTGTCTGTTGCGCGGCGGTTCGGAAGCCGCGCGCGCCAACCGCGTGCTGCTCGATTGCGTCGCCCTGGGGCTGAAGAGCGCCGGCCTGCCGGACGCGGCGGTGCAGATGGTGCCGGCCGGCGATCGCGCCCTGGTCGGCGCCATGCTGGCGGCGCACGGCCTCATCGACATCATCATCCCGCGCGGCGGCAAGGGGCTGGTGGCGCGGGTGCAGGCCGAAGCGCGGGTGCCGGTGCTGGCGCATCTCGACGGCATCAACCATGTCTATGTCGATGCCTCGGCCGATGCCGACACGGCGCTGGCGATTGTCGTCAATTCCAAGCTGCGCCGCACCGCCGTCTGCGGCTCGATGGAAACGCTGCTGATCGATCGCGCGGCGCCCCCGGCGCTGGCGGCGCATGTGCTGTCCGGCCTGATCGATGCCGGCTGCGCGGTGCGCGGCGATGCCGGCATATTGGCGCTGGACGCCCGCGCTACACCGGCGACGGCGCACGATTTCGACACCGAATATCTCGACGCCATCGCCTCGGCCGCGCTGGTCGATGGCGTCGACGGCGCCATCGCGCATATTGCCCGCCACGGCTCGGCGCATACCGATGCCATTGTCGCCGCCGATGCCGCCGTCGCCGATCGCTTCCTCGCCGCCGTCGACAGCGCCATCGTGCTGTGGAACGCCTCGACGCAGTTCGCCGATGGCGGCGAATTCGGCTTCGGCGCCGAAATCGGCATCGCCACCGGCCGGCTGCACGCCCGCGGCCCGGTCGCGCTGGAAGGGCTGACGATTTACAAGACACTGGTTTCGGGCAGCGGCCAGACAAGGCCATGAGGCGTATCGGCCTGCTCGGCGGCTCGTTCAATCCCGCCCATGCCGGGCATCGCCTCATCAGCCTGGAGGCGCTGCGCCTGCTGGGGCTGGATGAAGTCTGGTGGCTGGTCAGCCCGCAGAATCCGCTGAAATCGCCGGCCGAAATGGCGCCGTTGGCGGCGCGGCTGGCCTCGGCGCAGGCGGTTGCCGATGATCCGCGCCTTCGCGTTCTCGCCATCGAAAGCCAGCTCGGCACCCGCTACACCATCGATACCGTCACCCGGCTGCTGGCGCGCTGGCCCGCCGATCGCTTCATCTGGCTGATGGGTGCCGATATCCTGCCCGAACTGCACCGCTGGCGGCGCTGGCGCGATCTCGCGCGCCGCCTGCCGCTCGCCGAACTGGCGCGGCCGGGCCATGGCGCGGCGCCCGCCCCGGCGCTGGCCTGGCTGGGGCGCTGGCAACGCCCGGCGGCAGAGGCCATGGCTTGGCCGCACTGGCCGCTGCCGGCGCTGGTGCGGCTGGCCAGCGCCGAAACCCCCGAATCGGCCACCGCCATCCGTGCCCGCGATCCGCAATGGGCGGCGGCGGCAAAAACTGCTACAGACGCCCGCTAACACCCCCAAATCCAGGACCGACATTTTGACGACAGCCACCGCCGCATCGCCGGCCAAGATCAGCGACAACGCCCGCATCGATGCCCATATCGAAGCGCTGCACGCCATGGTGATGCAATCGCTGGACGATGACCAGGCGGTGGAAATCATCTCGATTCCGCTCGCCGGCAAGACCAGCATTGCCGATTACATGGTCATCGCCAGCGGCAAATCCGGCCGTCAGGTCGCCTCCATGGCAATGAAGATCGCCGAAAAGTGCAAGACCGAGTTCGGCCGCTCGGCGCGCGTGCAGGGCCTGCCCACCGCCGATTGGGTGCTGATCGATGCCGGCGATGTCATCGTCCACATCTTCCGCCCGGAAGTGCGGCAATTCTACAATCTCGAACGCATGTGGGCGTTCGATACCGAGCCGAACAAGGGCGAGCCGCGGATGGGCGACCTGCGCGAGGCCCGCGACCCGGCGCTCGGCGACCCGCGCAAGGCCGGCTGAAACCGCGTGCGGCTGCACATCGTGGCGCGCGGCCGCATCGGCGCGTCGCCCGAGGCGGCGCTGGTCGAGCGCTATCAGAAGCGCCTGCGCGGCGATCTCATTGTCACCGAGCTCGGCGAATCGGCGCCCTGGCCGCGGTTCGACGGCGGCCGCACCGTCGTCCTCGATGAAACCGGCCGCGACCTCGCCTCCACGGCGCTGGCCGCGCAACTGGGCCGCTGGCGCGACGATGGCTGCCGCGAGGTGCGCTTCCTGATCGGCGCCGCCGATGGCCATGATGCGGCAACAAGGGCCGGCGCCGACCTGCTGCTCGGCCTCGGCCGCGCCACCTGGCCGCACATGCTGGCCCGCGCCATGCTCGCCGAACAATTGTACCGCGCCAGCATGATCCTGGCTGGCCACCCCTATCATCGCGACGGGTGACGGCAGCGCGTGATGGACAGCAGCGTCGGCGTCGCTACTCTGGCGCCATGCAACGCCTCATCCCGCCGCTCCTCATCGCCCTTCTCGCCAGCAGCGCAGCGGCCAGGCCGCCGACCCGGGCCGAAACCTGGACCGCCGATATCGCGACGCTCGCCAGCGATGCCATGGCCGGGCGCCAGCCGGGCACGCCGGGCTATGAGGCCGCGGCCAGATATGTCGAGAAGCGCTTCCGCGCCCTGGGGCTGCGGCCCGCCGGCGAGGCCAAGGGCTTTCGCCAGATCGTGCGCTTTGAAGAACAGATCATCGACCATGGCGCCTCCACCGCCGCGCTGATCGCCGCGGATGGCAGCCGCACGGCGCTCGCCATGGGCAAGGACATTCTGATCTCGCCCGGCGGCGCACCGCGCCCGGCGCGCATCGAGGCGCCGCTGGTGTTCCTCGGCTATGGCCTCAGCCTGCCGGCGCTCGGCCATGACGATTTCAAGGGGCTCGACCTCAAGGGCAAGATCGCCGTGGTGATCTCGGGTGGCCCGGCGGCACTGCCCGGCCCGGCCAAATCCGCCAACCGCTCCGACCGGCTGGCGCTGCTCGCCGCCGCCGGCGCCGTTGGCGTCATCACGCTGACGACGCCGGCGCAGGTCGAAATCCCCTGGGACCGGCGCAAGCTGCTCGCCTCGCAGGCCGGCATGTATTTCGCCGATGCCGGCATGCGCGAAACCCCGGACGGTATGTTCGTCGCGCAATTCGATCCGGCACAGAGCGCGCGGCTGTTCGCCGGCTCCGGCCAGGATTTCGCGGTGATCGCCAAGGCCGCCGATGCCTCGGCCCCGGTGCCGACCTTCGCGCTGCCGCTGCGCCTCAGCGCCGGCATCGCCGCCCGCCACCGCGCCGTCGAATCGCCCAACCTCGTCGCCCGGCTGCCGGGGTCGGACCCCAAGCTGCGCAGCGAACATGTGGTGATCTCGGCGCATCTCGATCACATCGGCGTCGGCGAGCCCATCAACGGCGATGCCATCTACAATGGCGCCATGGACGATGCCTCGGGCGTCGCCAGCGTGCTCGACATCGCCGGGCGGCTGGTTGCCGGCAAGCGGCCGGCACGCTCGCTCCTCTTCCTCATCGTCACGGCCGAAGAAAAGGGCCTGCTCGGCTCGCAATATTATGCGCGGCGGCCGACGGTGCCGGCGGCCTCGCTGGTCGCGGACCTGAACTTCGACATGCCGCTGCCGCTGTGGCCGCTGAAACTGGTGCTGGTGCAAGGCTATCAGGAATCGACTCTCGGCGATGTCGCCCGCCGCGTCGCCACCGCCCGCGGCCTGGCACTGACCCCCGATCCGCTGCCCGAACGCAACAGCTTCACCCGCACCGACCAGTTCAGCTTCGTCAAAACGGGCGTGCCGGCGCTCGCCTTCAAATTCGGCTTTGTAAAGGACAGCCCGGAATTCCAGATCGAGCATGACTGGCGCGCCAACCGCTACCACGCCCCCAGCGACGATGCCGACCAGCCCGGCGTGCTGCCCGGCGAAGCGGTGAAACTCGACGATTATGTCACCGGCATCGCCCGCGCGGTGGCGAATGCCAAGGCACGGCCGGAGTGGCTGGACACGAGCGTGTTCAAGCCGAAGGGATAAAAAGGGCCTCCGGCGGCTGGGGCCGTAGGCCCCAGACCCCTATTGTTTTATTGTCATCCCGGGCTTGACCCGGGACCCAGCTTTTCTTTGCATCGCCTCCAAAGAGAAACGGGGTCCCGGGTCAAGCCCGGGATGACATGCAAAGAACCACCTAAACATATGGGGTCTGGGGCCTGAGGCCCCAGCCGCCGGAGGCCCTGCTTCAACTATCCTCCCGCCGCTTCAGCAAATCCGCCAGCAGTGGGTTCGGAAAGCGGCGTTGCTGCACGATGGCGTAGAAGCTTTCGGTGAGGTCGGGCAGGCTGTGCACCTCGACCAATTGCCCGGCGGAGAGTTCGTCGCGGACGACGATGGGCGGCACCAGGGTCAGCGCGTCGCTTTCGCGGGCGAGCAGGCGGAGCATGGCCATGTCGTCGATTTCGGCGAGGATGACCGGGCGGATGCCGGCGTCGCCGAGCATGAGATCAAAGCTGGCGCGCACATCGCTGTCGCGGCTGGGCAGCAATATGGCTTCGCCGGCGAGATCGTCGGGGAATCGGAAGGGCCGGCCCTGCCAGCGTGGCGGCCCGACGAGGCTGAGCGGCTGCTGGTCGATGCGGTGGCTGTCGAAGGCGGCGCGGCTGTCGCGGCGCACCGGGCTGGTGGCGAGCACGACGTCGACCTCGTGCGCTTCCAGCTGGTTGAGCAGTTCCTGCATGGTGCCGGAGCGCAGGATCAGCTCGACATCGGCGCGGCCGACGAGTGGGCGCACGAATTCGAGCTGGAAGTTGCGCGACAGGGTGGGCTGGGCGCCGACGCGCAGGATCTGCTGGTCGAGCGCCGGCTTGCCGGCGAGGGTGCGCAGCAGCGCTTCGCCGGCGGCGAACACCGTATCGGCATAATCGAGCGCGACGCGGCCGGCCTCGGTGAGCACCAGGCGGCGGCCGACGCGATCGAACAGGGCATGGCCCAGCTGCGCCTCCAGCTTCTGCACCTGCACCGACAGCGCCGATTGCGACAGGTTCAGCCGCTCGGCGGCGCGGGTCAGGCTGCCGTCATGGGCGATGGCGCGGAAGTAGCGGAGATGGGCGTAGTTGAGGTTGGGCACGGCTTCATTCTATAAAAACGAACGTAACATTGCAATCTTTGTATTTATCAAAGTCTTTGCAAATCCGTATCGGGAGGGTCGCTTCGCAACAGGAGACGATGATGATTGCCCCCCTGCTCTGGCTCGTGCTCGCCGGCCCGCTGGCGCTCGCGCTGATCGGCCTGCTGCCGTCGGCCACCGCCAATGCCGCGCCGAAACATTACGCCGGCCTCGCCCGGCTGGCGGCGCTCGGCACGCTGGTCAGCGCCGTGGTGATGGCCATCGTCCTCGCCCGCGTCGGCCCGCTGCACACGCCGGTCCTGCCGGGGCTGGGCCTGTGGTTCGATACGCTGACCGCGGTCATGTTCCTGCTGGTCTCGTTCGTCGGCACCATCGTCGTCAGCTACAGCCGCAACTATATGGACGGCGACGCCGATCATGGCCGCTTCACCAAATGGCTCAGCTTCACGCTGGCATCGGTGCTGCTGCTGATCCTGTCCGGCAATCTGGTGCTGTTCGGCCTGGCCTGGCTGGCGACGTCGGTCGGCCTCAACCGCCTGCTGCTCTTCTATCGCGACCGCCCGGCCGCCATCCTCGCCGCGCGCAAGAAATTCATCGCCAGCCGCATCAGCGACCTGTGCCTCGCCATCGCCTTCGGCATACTGTGGCAGATGTTCGGTGGCCTTGACTATGGCACGCTGTTCGCCGGTGCCAAGGCGCTGACCGCGCCGACACCGGGCCTGACGGTCGCCGCCTTCCTGTTCGTCATCGCCGCGCTGCTGAAGTCGGCGCAGTTCCCGCTGCACGGCTGGCTGATCGAGGTGATGGAAACACCGACCCCGGTCTCGGCGCTGCTGCACGCCGGCATCATCAACGCCGGCGGCTTCCTGCTGCTGCGCTTTTCGGATGTGCTGACCCTGTCGACCCCGGCGCTCGACACGCTGGCGCTGTTCGGCGGTTTCACCGCGCTGTTCGGCTCGGTCGTCATGCTGACGCAAAGCTCGATCAAGGTGTCGCTGGCCTGGTCGACGATCGCCCAGATGGGCTTCATGATGCTGCAATGCGGCCTCGGCGCCTGGCCGGCGGCGCTGCTGCACATCGTCGCCCATTCGCTCTACAAGGCGCATGCCTTCCTGTCCTCGGGCAGCGTCATCGACATCGCCCGCGCCTCCTGGTCGCCCAGCCCCGGCGGCCAGCCGCACCCGGCACGCATGACCATCGCTGTCGGCCTGGTGCTGGCGGTGGCGCTGACCGCCGGCTCGCTGTTCGGCCTGTCGCCGCTCGAACAGCCGGGGGTCTTCGCCTTCGGCACCATCATGCTGCTCGGCCTCACCCATCTGATCGCCCAGGCCATCGATGAACGCCCCAACATGTTCGTGGTGGTGCGCACCCTCGGCCTCGCCGTGCTGGTCGCCGTCGCCTATTATGGCCTGCAGTTCGGTGCTGCCCGGCTGATGGCGACGACGCTGCCCGAACATGCCGGCGCCCGCGGTGTCCTCACCCTCGTCATCGCCGCGCTTACCGTGCTGGCCTTTGCCGCGGTCGCCGCCTTCCAGTCGACGTTCGCCCGCTCCGGCGGCTCGACACGCTGGCAGGCGCTCTATGTCCACGTCACCAACGGCTTCTACGTCAATACCATCGCCAACCGGCTGGTGCTGCGGCTGTGGCCGACGCGCGCGCCGCTGCCCGCCACCCGCTGAACGCCCCTTTTCGCCCGAAAGGCCCCGCCATGACCATCGCCATCGCCCCCGATACGCTGATCGCCACCGGCACTGCCGTCCCCGACCGCGCCCGCATGGAAGAACTGATCGCCGGCGCCTGCAACAAGATCGCGCCCCTGTGGCCCTTGAAGCACTTCGTTGCGGTCAATCCCTTCCTCGGCTTCACCGGGCAAAGCTTTGCCGCCACCTGCGCCACGCTGCGCCGCGTCGCCCGCACCGAAATGCTGATGCCGCGCGGCTTCTATCGGGAGGCGCTGGCCAATGCCGTCATCACCGATGCCGATCTGGAGACGGCGCTGGCCAATGCCCGCCGCAACTATGGCGTCGCCGTGCCGGCCGATGTCGCCGACCTGAAGGCCGAGCTGGCCCGCGATCCCGATCCCGCCGCGCGCACCATTCCGGTCGTCGCCACCATCGCCGAAGTGCTCGACCGGCTCGCCGCCGGTGACCGCCAGGCCTCGCGCACCGCCTTCATGGTCGACGAGATCGCCAAATGGTGCGCCGCCTATTTCGACGAAGGCCAGGCCAGCTGGAAGCTGCCGGAACGCGGCGAGCGCCCCTATGCCGCCTGGCGCGCCGCCATGCGCCACGACCGCAATCCGGAAGCCATGGGCATCCGCCATTTCCGTGCCACCATCGCCGCCCTGCCCGAAGACCCGGTCGAGGCGATCACCGCCGTCATCACCGCGCTCGGCATGCCCGAACATTCGATCGGCGATTATCTGCACCGCGCGCTGTTCGATATCGGCGGCTGGGCGGCCTATGCCCGCTATCTGGTCTGGGACAATGGCCTCTATGGCCGCCCCGATGACACGCTGGTGCAGCTGCTCGCCATCCGCATGGCCTGGGGCTATGCATTGTTCCTCGAACGCCAGGATGCGGCGTTCAAGGCGGCCTGGGCAGCGGAAATGGCCAAGGCGGCGGTGCTGCCGGATGACGCCGGGCTCGCCGGCGATCCGGAACTGGTCATCGAACTGATTGCCCAGGATGGCTATGAACTGGCGTTCCAGCGCCAGCTGCTCGGCCGCATGGCGCATGTCCCGGCGCTCGACGAACCGGTGCTGTGGCCGCGCCGTTCCGCCAGCCGCAAGCCGCTGCAGGCGGCCTTCTGCATCGATGTGCGGTCTGAGGTCTATCGCCGCGCGCTGGAAACCGCCTGTCCCGATGCCGACACCATCGGCTTTGCCGGCTTCTTCGGTTACCCCATCGAATATGTGCCGATCGGCCGCGAAAGCGGCGGCGCGCAATGCCCGGTGCTGCTGACGCCGGCCTTCACCGTCTGCGAGGCGGTCGGCGATGCCAGCGCCGAGGAAGAAACCGAGATCCTGGGGCTGCGCCTGCTGCGCCGCCGCGCCGCCAAGGCCTGGAAATCGTTCAAGCTGTCGGCCGTCTCGTCCTTCACCTTTGTCGAAACCGCCGGGCTGCTGTTTGCCGCCAAGCTGGTCGGCGACAGCGCCGGCCTGACCCGGCCGGTCAGCGACCCCAACACCGATGGCCTCGACCGCGCCATCCTGCCCCAGGTCGGCCCGCGGCTGGAGGCGCGCACCGTCGGTGGCCGCGCCACCGGCTTCACCCCCGAACAGGCGCTGACCCAGGCCGAGGCGGTGCTGCGCGGCATGTCGCTGACCAGCGATTTCGCCCGGCTGGTCATGCTCGCCGGCCATGGCAGCACCACCGCCAACAATCCGCATGCCTCCGGCCTCGATTGCGGCGCCTGCGGCGGCCACACCGGGGAGGCCAATGCCCGCGTCGCCGCCAGCATCCTCAACGATCCCGAAGTCCGCACGGGCCTGCGCGGCAAGGGCATCGACATTCCCGAAGACACCTGGTTCCTCGGCTGCCTGCACGACACCACCACCGACGAGGTGACGATCTTCGACCAGCACGAGATCCCGCCCAGCTTCCGCCCGTTCGTCGCCGAACTGCACGACTGGCTGGCCCGCGCCTCGGTGCTGGCGCGTGCCGAACGCGCCGGGCTGCTCGGGCTGGCCGGGGCCAGCGATGTCGATGCCAAGGTGCTGGCGCGCAGCCGCGACTGGTCGCAGGTGCGGCCGGAATGGGGCCTTGCCGGCAATGCCGCCTTCATCGCCGCGCCGCGCAGCCGCACCCGCGGGCTCGATCTCGGCGGCCGCGCCTTCCTGCACAATTACGACTGGCAGCAGGATGGCGGCTTCGGCGTGCTCAGCCTGATCATGAACGCGCCGATGGTCGTCGCCAGCTGGATCAATCTGCAATATTACGGCTCGACGGTGAACAACCGCGCCTTTGGCAGCGGCAACAAGGTGCTGCACAATGTCGTCGGCACGCTGGGCGTGATCGAAGGCAATGCCGGCGACCTGAAGACCGGCCTGCCCTGGCAGTCGGTGCACGATGGCGACCGTTTCATCCACGAACCGCTGCGCCTCAACGTCTTCATCGAAGCGCCGCTGACCGCGATGACCGATGTCATCCTCGCCAGCCCCGGCGTGCAGCAGCTGCTCGACAACCGCTGGCTGCACCTGTTCGCGCTCGATGACGCGGGCCGGGTCAGCCATCGCTATGACAAGGACGGCAACTGGCTGGCCATCTAGCCGACACCTTGCCACCGGCGGTTGGGGACCCAGCTGCCGGTGGTGAAAATGCCTCAGCCCTTGGGCACCGCCGCGCCGCGTGCGTCCAGCGGGATCGATTCGTAGATCGGCGCCGGCGACAGGCCCAGCCGGGCGCGGACGTCTTCCAGCGGCAGCGGCAGCAGCGCCACCCAATCCTGCATCGGCAGCCAGCGGGCGCTGCGACCGCGGCGGTAACCTTCGCGGATGGCGGCGACATAGGGCTGTTTGAACGGCGCCTTGCGGCTCTTCAGCGCCGCGCCAACGGCGATGAAGGCCCAGCCCAGCGAGCGGGTCTGCGGATAGCTGAAAGCGACGAGGCAGGCTTCGCCGAGCGAATCGAGGCCATAGCCGGTGACGACATGCCAGAGATCATGGGAGTCGCGGATGCGGCGGCCATACCAGGCGACCGGATGCTCGATGGCGTTCATCACCTGGTTGGACACCTCGACCAACCCTTGCGGGGTGACGCCGCCGGTGTCGGTGAAGTCGCGATAGACGGCGCCGAGGCTGCCGGCTGGCAGGGTGGCCAGCCAGGCGCGGTCGCTGAGCTTCGCCGCCAGATCCTCGGCCCGCGCCGCCAGCCGGCCGCCTTCGGCGGTCGACAGCAGCCGGTAATAGCCCTCGCGCGTCGAGGCGCCGTTGAGGGCGCGCATGATCTCGAAGACCTCGCCGGTGTCATCCTTGTCGCGCAGCAGCTTCCTGAGCGCGCGATAGGCGGCGCCCCATTCACGCTTGGGCACGGCGAGGCGCTGGGGTTCGGGGGCGGCGGTGATGGGGGCGTAAGCGGTCATGCGGAGTTGATATACGTAAAATACTCCGCCCGCAATCGGTCCGGCAACTCAGCGCATCGGCTGCAAGCCGCTCGGTGCCTGCGGCGCCACAGCCTGCGCCTGGATCGGGCCCTGCCGCGTATCGGTGAAGCTCGAAACGCAGCCGGCGGTGCTGGCGCAGATCTGGTTGGCCGAATATTGATCGGTCGAGACGCAGCCACCAAGGCCGAGCACCGCAACCGCCGCCACAATCCGCATCATCTTCGCCACTCCACCGCTTACGCCCGGAGGCTAGGGGCGGATTGTGGCGGCGCAATGGCGGCTAAGGTTGGTTACGTTCAAGGGGCATCGTCATGCTGAACTTGTTTCAGCATCCATCGTGCTGCGGGAAAGCGTGCTCCGGTGGAGAGGTGGATGCTGAAACAAGTTCAGCATGACGAGGTGCTTCAACCAAAAAGTTCTACAGCCCCGCCACATCCTCGATGCTGAGCAGGCTCGCATTCCCCCCGGCGCTGGTCGTGTCGGTCGAAACCACCCGTTCATGGACGAAGCGCAGCAGATAATGCGGCCCGCCGGCCTTGAAGCCGGTACCGGAGCGGCCCTCGCCGCCGAATGGCTGGCTGCCGACGACGGCGCCGATCATCGAACGGTTGATGTAGAGATTGCCGACATGCGCCGCCGCGGCCACCGCCTGCGCCACCGCGGCGATACGGCTGTGCAGGCCCATGGTCAGGCCATAGCCGAGCGCGTTCACCGCGCCGATGACCTCGGGCAGTGTCCCGGCCGGCCAGGTGACGACATGCAGCAGCGGCCCGAACCATTCCTGGTCGAGCGCGGCGATGCTGTGCAGCCGGATGATCGTCGGCGCGACGAAATCGCCGGTCGCCGGCGCCTTGATGCGGTGCAGCCAGCGGCTCTTCTGGCCTTGCGCATAGCTTTCGAGGCGATCGAAGGCGGCGCGATCGATGACCGGGCCGACGTCGGTCGCCGGATCGGCGGGGTCGCCGACGACCAACGTGTCCATGGCGCCCTGCAGCATCGCAATCGTCCGCTCCGCCACGTCTTCCTGCACCAGCAGCAGGCGCAGCGCCGAGCAGCGCTGCCCGGCGGAGCGGAAGGCGCTGGTGACGACATCCTGCACCACCTGTTCGGTCAGCGCGGTTGAATCGACGATCATCGCGTTGATGCCGCCGGTTTCGGCGATCAGCGGCACCAGCGGGCGCGATTCGTCGTCGAGCAGCGCGCGGGCGATGCGGCGGGCGGTGGCGGTGCTGCCGGTGAAGGCGACGCCGGCGATGCGCGGATCGCGGACCAGCGCGTCGCCGACCTCACCGCCGCCGGTGACGAGGTGCAGCACATCGGCGGGGATGCCGGCTTCATGCGCCAGCGCCACGGCGGCGGCGGCGATGCGCGGCGTCTGCGGCGCCGGCTTGGCGATCACGCAATTGCCGGCGACGAGCGCCGCACTGACCTGGCCCAGGAAGATCGCCAGCGGGAAGTTCCATGGCGCGATGCAGGCAAAGACGCCGCGGCCGTGCAGCGACAGTTCGTTGCGTTCGCCGGTGGGGCCGGGCAGGGCGGTGGTGACCAGCTTCGCGCGCGCCTCGGCGGCGTAATAGCGGCAGAAATCGACGGCCTCGCGCACTTCGGCGAGCGCGTCGGGGATGGTTTTCCGCGCTTCCTGCACGCAGATCGCCATCAGGGTTTCGCGGTCGCGTTCGATGAGGTCGGCGAGCCGGTCGAGCGCGGCGGCGCGGGTGGCGACGGGCGTAGCGGCCCAGGCGGGGAAGGCGTGGTCGGCGAGGGTGATGGCGTGGTCGAGGGTGTTGCCCCTCTCCCGGCTCGGCTGCGCCGAGTCCGACCTCCCCCCGGCGGGGGGAGGTAACGATCCACCTCCCCCCG
>NKIQ01000045.1 GCA_002256005.1 Alphaproteobacteria bacterium PA4
CCCGGCAAAGCCGCCCCCGCCCAGCCGTGCCAGCCGTGCCGCCACCTGGGCGCGCGGATCGCTGAGCGCCGTGCCGCGCGGCAGGGCGGCGCGCGCCGCATCGGCGAGCTCGGCTTCGGCGCGGTCGGCGGCGAGATTGTTGCGCAACAGGCCGGCGACATCATTGGCCAGCCACAGCAGCAGCGCGGCGCCGGCGAGCAGCGCCAGCCGCCGCACCCGGCGCGCGTCGAGCCGCGACGACGGCCGCTCGGCAAAGTCGCCCTGGCGGAGGTCGAGCGGCAGCGCCGCCAGCCGTCCGCCCAAACCGGTCACGAAATCCGCCTTGGCAATTGTCTGCCGCGGCGTGTCGCCGAGCATCATGGCGGCCTGCCCCGCCTCGGCGGCAAAGGCCAGCCCGGCGCCGCGCACCGTCCACACGCCGTCATCGTCGAGCAGCGTCACGCCCTCGGCGGGCAAGGGCAGCAGCAGCGGCAGCGGCACCAGCGCCGCCGGGTTGATCCCCGCCAGCGCGGCGCGCGCCAGCCAGTCCGCCATCAGCGTGCGATCGACCAGCGCCAGCGGCCGCCGGCCATCCGCCTCCACCGCCCCCAGCGCGACATGCAGCTGTTCGAGCGGCGCCGCGCTGACATCGGCGGCGAGCAGCCGCGCCGCCGCCAGCGCCTGCGCCGGGGCCAGCGGCGGCAGTTCCACCCAGTGCAGCACCACCGCCTCACCCGGCACCACCGCGATCACCGGCGCATCGGCGACCGGCCAGCCGGCCCCGCGCGCCACCACGCTGTCGCCCTCCAGCCGCAACCAGCTGGGCGCTTCGTCCAGAAAGACCAGCTGCCGGATCATTCGTCCCTCGTCCAACGCCGGCTGGCGATCCGCGCCGGGGGCACCCGGGCGTCGACCAGCGCCGATTCGCGCAACTCGCTATCCCCGACGACAAGCCCCAGGTCGAGAGCAAACCAGCCGGTCTTGACCCGGGGCTGCCGCAGCACATCGCCGGGCGGTTCGTAATCGCGCAGGGTCGGCGTGTTCCAGAACGCTTCGACCTGGGTCCAGCCCGCCTGCGGCCGTTCACCGATCACCGCCCGCGCCGCCGGCGCGCCGAGCGTCGCCGGGAACAGCATTTCGAGCAATGGCGCCTGCGCCGGCACCAGCGTGTTGACGTTGATCGGCGACAATTCGGTTTCGGGCAGCGCGCACAGCCACGGCCGCAGCCGCGCGTAAAGCGCCGGCGTCACCCCCGCCACGGCGCGCAGCTCGCTGGCTTCCGCCATCAGCGTGTTGGCGGTGCGATAGGGCGTTGCGGCGCGGGCATAGACACTGTCTTCGGCGCCATCGGGATTGGGGGTGCTGTCGCTGTCGATCCAGTCCGCCGCCGCTGCCGCGATGCGCCGGGCATCGCCGGCCGGCACCGCCAGCGCCGCCATCAACCGCTGGAACTGTTCGACCGCGAGCGGCCGCGTCACCAGCCCATCGGGCGGCGTGCCGGTGACGAGGCTGTTGAGGTTGAAGCAATTGCCGCCATCGCGCACCGTCGCCCGCGCCAGCCCGCCGGGCAGCGGCAGCACCTGTTCGCGGCCCTGCCAGCCGCCGGCCAATGTCGTGCGCGCCGGCGATGCCGCCAGCAGATCGTCGATGCGCACCGCCACGAGCGCTTCGGCGACGCCGGCAAAGCTGCGCGCCTGTTCCTGGCCGCCGGCATTGCCGCCAAGCAGCGTCGCCAGCCGCAGCCGCTCGAAGCTCGCCACCGCCAGCGCCGCGATGATGCCGACGATGATCAGCACGGTCAGCAGCGCTGCGCCTTGCTCATGCGCCGGTGCCGTCATGGCGTGCGCCCCGGCCCGACGAGGAACAGCTGCGTCAGTTCCGGCTGGCGGTCGGTCGTCACCACCACCTCCACCGCCTCCGGCAGCGCATCGGCGACCAGTGGCTGCCAGCCATCGGCCCATTGCCCGGCGACGAGCGTGCGCAGCCGGAACTGGGTGACGCCGACCAGCACCGGCGCCGGCGGATTCGGCGCCGCGCCATCGACCATCGCCGCCGTCACCCGTTCCAGCCGGCCGCCCGACACCTGCCAGCGCACCCGTTGCAGGCTGGCGCGCGCCGCGCCGCCATCGTTGCGCCAGCCGCGCCGTACCAGCGTGAGCCCGGTGCCATCGCTGCTGAACGCCGGCTGGCGATTGCCATTCTCGTCCCGCCACAGCCGCGGCGCCGCCTGCGCCAGATCGGCGGTGAGCAGGGCGCGCAGCCGCGTCATGGCGGCGATCTCGTCGAGCCGTTCCGACGTCCGCGCCCGCGCCTCGACCCCGAACGCCAGCAGCGCCGTGCCGGCCGCCGAGATCAGCGCGAAGATGAACAGCGCCACCAACAGCTCGACCAGCGTGAAGCCCTGTGAGTCGCGCGTCATGTCGCCCGCCTGACCAATGTCAGCGTCGCCGCCGTGCCGCCATCGGCGCCGGCCACCCGGATCTCGATCTTCTGCAGGCGCGGATCGGGGCTGCGCTCCACCGCCTGCACCCAGCGCCAGCGCCGCCCGCCATTCACCACCTCCCCCGCCGTCGCCCCGAACGCCGGCGGCTGGGGCTGCACCAGCAGCAGCACCGCCTGGTTGCGCGCCACGATCACCGCCATCGCCTTTTCATCGAGCCGTGCGGCGGTGCCGAGGCCGGCGCCCTGCAGGCGGAGCATGGCAAGGGCAGCGAGGCTGAAGATGGCGAGGGCAACCAGGACCTCGACAAGGGTGAAGCCGGATTGTCGGGGCACCAGACCCCCCTCTCCCGCTTGCGGGAGAGGCGAGACGGGCGCCAGCGCGCCGGGTGTGGGAGTACCTGCGCGTCGAAGCAAGAAGGACACCCTCACCCGCTCGGCGAAGACGCCGAGTCGCCTCTCCCGCAAGCGGGAGAGGGGGGCTTCCGCTACAATCCCGCTCGCCGTCACTGCACCCGCACCCCGCCATTGCCATCCACCGCCACCCGCGCCTGCTCGGCACCGCGTTGCAGCGTGATCACCGCCGGCGTGGCGAGGCCGGTCGCATCGAACACCAGCGGCTCGGCCGGCGCCGCCGCGGTGATCGCCTCGCCGAACAGCGCCGGTTGCAGCGGTTTCTGCGGCGCCGGCTGCCAGCCATCGTCGCGGCGCTCGGCAAAGCTGTAGCCGGTGGCGGTGACCGATACGCCCATGTCGCGGCCGGCGACGATGGCGAGGTCGCGGGCGGTGACCAGCCGGGCGGCGAGCGTTTCGGCATTGTCGCTGACACGGCCGCGCGGATCCGGCAGGGCGATGATGACCGCCGCGCTCATGATGCCGATGATGACCAGCACGACCATCAGCTCCACCAGGGTGAAGCCGGTTTCGCGGGCGTTACTTCCAGTTGCCGATATCGGCATTTTCGCCGGTCCCGCCCGGGGTGCCGTCAGCGCCCAGCGAAAAGATGTCGATGGCGCCGTGCGTGCCGGGATTGGCATATTGATAGGGCTTGCCCCAGGGATCGTCGGGCAGGCGCTTCAGATACCCGCCGCGGCGGTAGCGATCGGGCTGGGCAAGGCCGGCGGGCGGCGCCTGCAGCGCGGCGAGGCCCTGGTCGGCGAGCGGATAGTTGAAATTGTCGAGCCGGTACATTTCGAGGCCCTGCTCGATCAGCGCGATATCGGCCCTGGCCTTTTCGACCATCGCCTTGTCGCGGGTGGGCAGCACATTGACGATGACGACGGTGGCGAGCAGGCCGATGATGACGATGACCACCATCAGTTCGACAAGTGTGAAGCCCGCTTCGCGGGTTGGCGTGAAGCCGTTTTCGGATTCGCGGCGGGGTTCGGTGTGCATGGTGCCTCTCATTGTGCGGCCAGCGTATCGAGTTGCAGGATGGGCAGCAGGATCGACAGCACGATCGCCGCAACGACGCCGCCCATGACGATGATCACCCCCGGCTCCAGCAGCGACAGCGCGGTGGCGGTGAAGGTGTCGAATTCGCGTTCCATGTAATCGGCGGCGCGTTCCAGCATCAGGTCGAGCCGGCCGGAGCTTTCGCCGCCCGCCGCCATATAGACCAGCAGCGGCGGGAAGACGCCGCTCTTCTTCAGCGCCGCCGACAGGCTGCCGCCCTCGCGGATGCTGGTGACGATCTCGTCCGAAGCGCGGCGCAGCGCGCGGTTGGTGACGGTGGCACTGGTCAGCGCCAGCCCCTCGATGATCGGCAGACGGCTGGCGATCATGGTGGCGAGCGTGCGCGCCAGCCGCGCCGCGTGCAGGTCGCGCAACAGCCGGCCAACCAAGGGCAGCCGCAACAGCCAGGCATCGAAGCGATAGCGAAAGCCCTCGTCACGCAGCGCCCGGGCAAAGCCCAGCGAGCCCAGCGCCAGCACGGCGAGGATCGCCCACCACCAGCCCGACAGAAAGTCCGACAGGCCGATGACGATGCGGGTGAGCAGCGGCAGCGTCTGGCCGATATTGTCGAACTGTTCGACGACCTTGGGGACGACGAAGATCATCAGCGCGATGACGACGACGGTGGCGACGATGGCCAGCGCCGCCGGATAGGCGACGGCGGCGATGACCTTGCCGCGCACCTGGGCCTGGCGTTCCTGCAGATCGGCAAGGCGCTCCAGAATCTCGGGCAGGCTGCCGGCGCTTTCGCCGGCGGCGACCATGGCGCGATAGAGCGGCGGGAAGCTGGTCGGCTCCAGCGCCATGGCGTCGGACAGGCGGCGCCCTTCCACCACACCGGCGTGCACGCGGCCGAGGATGCGCTGGACATGCGCCTGTTCGGTCTGGCGGACGATGGTGCGCAGCGTTTCCTCGAGCGGTGCGACCTGCACCAGCGTCGCGACCTGGCGGGTGAACAATGTCAGCTGCTTCCCGTTCAGCTTGCGGGCAAAACCGCTGGTCAGGCTGGCGGCGGCGCGCGCGTCATGCGCCTCGACCCGCGTCGCGAACAATTGCTTCAGCATCAGCGCCTGCCGCGCCGCCTCGGTCGAATCGGCGCGGATGCGACCCTGGCGCTCGCGGCCGTTGCTGTCGATGGCGCTGTAGCGGAACTCAGCCATCCTGGGCGCCGCTGCGCATGACGCGCACCGCCTCTTCGGGGCTGGTGATGCCGGCGATGACCATCTGGCGCGCCGCCCCGGCCAGCGCCGGCAGGGCGGCAAAGGCGTGCGCGGCGATCGCCGCCTCGTCACCGCCGTCGAGGATGATGCGGCGAATCTCGTCGGTGATGCGCACCGCCTCGAACACCCCGGTGCGGCCGCGATAGCCGCTGTGGTTGCAGGCCGGGCAGCCGACCGCGGTCCAGACCGTCGTGCCGGCGGCGATGCCGATCAGCGCCGCCACCCCGGCATCGGCGGCGTGCGGCTGCGCGCAATCCGGGCACAGCCGCCGCACCAGCCGCTGCGCCACCACGGCGCGCAGCGTGGAGGCGAGCAGGAACGGTTCGATCCCCATGTCGCGCAGCCGGGTGATGGCGCCGGCGGCATCGTTGGTGTGCACCGACGACAGCACCAGATGCCCGGTCAGTGCCGCCTGGATGGCGATCTCCGCCGTCTCGCCGTCGCGGATTTCGCCGACCATCACCGTGTCGGGGTCCTGGCGCAGGATGGCGCGCAGGCCGGCGGCGAAGCTGAGGCCGACGCGCGGATTGACCTGGGTCTGGCCGACGCCGTCAAAGGCATATTCGACCGGGTCCTCCACGGTCAGGATATTGCGGCTGCCGTCGTTCAACAGCCGCAGCCCGGCATAGAGCGAGGTGGTCTTGCCCGACCCTGTCGGCCCGGTGACCAGCACGATGCCATTGGGCTCGGCGAGCGCGCGGCGGAACAGCGCGTCGATCGCCGGCGGCATGCCCAGCGCATCGAGATCGATGCCGGCATTGTCCTTGTCGAGCAGGCGCAGCACCACGCGCTCGCCGGCGCGCGACGGCAGCGTCGAGACGCGGACATCGAGGCTCTTGCCGCCCAGCGTCAACCCGATGCGGCCATCCTGGGGCAGGCGCCGCTCGGCGATGTCGAGCCGCGCCATCACCTTGATTCGGCTGACCACCATGGCGGCGACATTGGCGGGCAGGCGGTGGCGCTCGGTCAGCTGGCCATCGGCGCGCATGCGGACGATCAGCGCCGCCTCATAGGGCTCGATATGGATGTCGGAGACATTCTGGCGCGCCGCCTCGGCGATCAGGCCGTTGATCAGCCGGATGATCGGCGCTTCGTCCTGGGTGTCGAGCAGGTCGTCGGCGCTGGGGATATTGTCGACAAGCAGGCCGAGTTCATCGCCGCCGCCCATCGCGCCCGCCGTGAAGCCCTGCAGGGCATAATGATCGGAGAGCAATTTGTCGAAGCGCGCCGGCTCGACCACAGCGACCGCCAGCGGCCGGCCGACCAGCCGCCGCACCTCCGCCAGCACCCGCTTGTCCTCGCCATCGCGCAGGCCGATCTGCACGGCATCGCTGTCACCGCCGGTCACCACCACGCCGAAACGCTTGGCAAAGCCGTAGGGCAGCACTGGCAGGGCTTCGGGGGCGGCGATATCGCTCATTTCGGCGGCTGCATGACCGGCGGCGCGGCGCTGATCGGGGCGACCGGCGGCGCGGTGCGCAGATAGTCGCGCACCAGCGTGTCGAGCGTCGTCGTCTCGCTGCCGTTCTGGCCATTCTGCGCCGCTTCGGCACTGCGCACATAATCATAGCGCTCGGCCGCCAGCCGCTGCGCATCGCTCGCCGATTTGACGATGGTCGGCCGGATGAACACCATCAGGTTGGTCTTGGTGCGGTTGCGCGACTTGGAGCGGAACAGCACGCCGAGGCCGGGGATGTCGCCAAGCAGCGGCACCTTCTCGATCGTCCGCCGCTCATTTTCATCGATGAGGCCGCCGAGCGCGATGATCTGGCCATCGTCGACGGTCACCGTCGTCGAGATCTCGCGCTTGTTGATGACGATTTCGGGCGAGGACGACGACACCGGCCCGGCGACCGAGCTGACCTCCTGGCGCAATTGCAGCTTGATGGTGCCGCCGGCGTTGATCTGCGGCCGGACATCGAGCTGGATACCGACATTCTGGCGCTGGATGGTGCGGAAGGCATTGTCGAAATTGTTGCTCAGCGCCTCGCCGGTGGTGATCGGCACATCCTGGCCGACGAGGATGCGCGCCTGCTGGTTGTCGAGCGTCATGATCGACGGCGTCGACAATACGTTCGACGCGGTATCGGCCTTCACCGCGTTGATGACGAAACCGAAAATGGCGTTGTTGCCGAGATTGCCGCCGAAGCCGAAGCTGCCGCCGGTGGCACCGAGCAGGGTGGAAACCGCGGCGTCGCGCAGCGCCTTCGTCGAATCGCTGCCGCTGTCGAACTTTTCACCGGCAACGGCGCCGGCGACGGTCAGCAGATTGGGCGCGGCGTTGGAGTAATTGGTCACCGAAAAGGGGATGTTGCTGCCGCCGGTGCCGGTCAGCAGGAACTGCACACCCAGTTTCTTGGCGGCGACATCCGAAATCTCGACGATGATGGCTTCGACCAGCACCTGTTCGCGGCGGGTGTCGAGCTGGCGGATGACCTCTCCCAATTGCCGTTGCACATCGGCGGGCGCGGCGATGATAATGGCATTGGCGCCTTCATAGCGGGCGATCACCGCCTGGCCGCGGCCGATGGTGGCACCGGGGATGATACCGGTGGGCGACGCGCTCGTGCCGCTGCTCGTCGGCGTCGTGAATTGCGGCGTGCTGGACGGGGCGGTCTGGCCGGCGCCCGCCTGGCTCATGCTGCGGAAGCCGCCGCTGGCGTTGCTGCTTGCCGTGGTGGTCGGCGTCTGGCCGACCAGCTGTTGCAGCACTGGCAGCAGCTTTTCGGCATCGGCATGGGCGAGGAAGATCACCCGCACATCGGCGCCGGCGGCGGCGCGGCGGTCGAGATCGCTGACGGTGTCGGCAAGCTTCTGCACGGCCGCGGCTTCACCGCGCAACGCCACGGCGTTCGACGAATCGATGGCGACCACCGACACGGCATTGCGCGTGACCCCCTCGCCGCCCTGGCCCGCTGCCGCCAATTGCGTCAACGAGGCGGCGATCTCGCGGGCGCCGGCGTTCTTCAGCGACACGATGCGGGTGACGCTGCGATCGCGGTCGATCTGGCCGACCAGCGCGCGGATGCGGGCGACATTGTCGGCGAAATCGGCGACGATCACGGCATTGCCGCTGCGATTGGCGGTCACCTGGCCTTCGCGGCTGACCAGCGGCCGCAGCGTTTCGACCGCCGACGCCGCATCGATGGCATCGAGGCGGAACACCTGGGTGACGAAGCGGTTGACGCCGCTGCCGCCGCCGGCCTGGGTCGCCGCCCCCTCGGTCGGGCTGATGCGGAAGGCGCCGCCACTCGCCGGGCTGACGACCAGGCCGTTGGCGCGCAGCGTCGCCAGGAACAGCTCGAAATAGGCATCGCGGCCCAGCGGCTTTTCGCTGACCACCGACACCTTGCCCTGCACCCGGGGGTCGATGATGAAGGTGCGGCCGGTGGCGCGCGACACATCCTGGATATAGGCGCGCACATCGGCATCGCGCAGATTGACCGTCTGCTGCGCCGCCAGCGGGCTGGCGAGGGCGAGCAGGCCGGCGATAAGGGCGGTATGACGACGGTTACGAGTCAGACGGGGGCGGATCATTTGCCGACTTTCAGGCTGACGGTCTTGCCGCCACGTTCGATGCTGAGGGTGGCGCCGCCGGCATCGAGCTGGCGGGCGAGTTGGCCGGGGTCGCCGATGCCGGCGACCGGCGCACCATCGACGGCGGTGACGACATCGCCGGGCTGCAGGCCGGCGGCGGCAAAGGCGGCGCCGGACCCCCTGGGGTTGAGCACCAGGCCGGTGATGGTTGTCCCGATCATCCGCGGGCTGGCGCTGATATCGGCGGCGAGGCGCGGCGGCGGCGGCGTGCCGGCAGGCGGCGGGGCAATACCGGCGCTTTCCGGTGTCACCGGCGCGTCGCCTGCGGATTGATCGAGGAACAATTGTTCGGACACACCGCCGCGATCGATGGTGACCGCATCGAACGCCACCGCCTTCAGCCGCACGCCGGGGACGATCTCTTCGCCGACAAGGACGCTGGTCTGCACGCCGTCGGTGGTGGTGATGATGGCCGAGCCGCGCCCCGACACGGTATCGACGCGGGTGCCGGACAGGATGAGGCCGATATCGGAAACCGCCGCCGGCGCATCGCCGCCCGCGGTGCGGAAAAAAGGATCGAAGCTGCCGAGCATGCTGGTATCGGTGCTGGCCGGCGCCGGCGGCGTCCAATTGCCCAGCGGCGTCGCCGGGGTGACGAGAGTCCAGATCAGCCGCGCCGCTGCCACCGCGACCAACGCCAACAGGCCGAATTCGGCCGCGCGCAGACCCAGGGCCGACGCCCGGTCGCCATCGCGCCAGCGCAGGGCCGCCTGTCCCGTCTCGGACGCCGGTTTCTGAAATGGCAAGCGCATTGTCTGTCAGTCTTCTCCCGGCCCCACCGCCCTAGACCCGGCGCGTGACTCTTATGTGACAGTTTCGCGGCAGGCTGGAAAGCGGCGCGCCCGGGGGCCGGGTGCCATTGCCTTGACTTTTCGCTTGCAAACCGTGATAGCGACGCCGGCTTCAGCGCGGACCCTGTGTTTTCCGCTGCCCACGCCGGGTGCGTGATCGAGCATTGCCTTTTGTTGTGCAATGGCTCCAGACCCGGACGTTCAGAGGCCAGCCCCAAGGGCCACCCCATCACGCGGGTTGTCAAAACCCGCTCGACCAGCCGGCCACAAGCGCCCGCTGGCGACCATGCGCATGTGGCGCATGTCCAATGCAAAGATGAATCATGACCTATTTCGCTGATTTCGGCCTCGCCGAACCCATTTCGCGTGCACTGGCCGACAAGGGCTATACCGAGCCCACCCCCATCCAGGTCCAGTCGATCCCGCCGGTGCTGGAAGGCCGCGATATCTGCGGCATCGCCCAGACCGGCACCGGCAAGACCGCGGCCTTCGCGCTGCCGATGCTGCACCGTCTCGCCGCCAACCCCAAGCACCGGCTGAAATGCGCCACCCGCGCGCTGGTGCTGGCCCCGACCCGCGAGCTGGTCTCGCAGATCGCCCAGTCGTTCAACGATTATGGCAAGTACATGCGGCTGTCGGTGACCACCGTGTTCGGCGGCGTCCCGATTCCGCGCCAGGAACGCGCCATCATGCACGGCGTCGATGTCGTCGTCGCCACGCCGGGCCGGCTGCTCGATCTGGTCGAGCGCGGCGCGCTCGATCTGAAGCAGGTCGAGATCCTTGTCCTCGACGAAGCCGACCAGATGCTCGACCTGGGCTTCATCCATGATCTGCGCCGCATCGTCGGCCTGCTGCCGCGCCAGCGCCAGACCCTGTTCTTCTCGGCAACCATGCCCAAGGCCATCGAGGAACTGGCGGCGCGTTACCTGACCAACCCGGTCAAGGTCGCGGTCAAGCCGGCGGCGACCACGGCCGAGCGCGTCGATCAGGCCGTGATCCATGTCAACCAGGCCGAAAAGCCGGCGCTGCTCCAGCTCGTCCTGCGCGACGGCACCAAATCCGGGGCGATCGACCGCGCGCTGGTCTTCACCCGCACCAAGCATGGCGCCGATCGCGTCGTCCGCCAGCTCGGCAACGCCGGGATCATGGCCGAGGCGATTCACGGCAACAAGAGCCAGCCGCAGCGCGAACGCGCGCTCGCCGCCTTCAAGGCCGGCACCTGCAAGGTGCTGGTGGCGACGGATATCGCGGCGCGCGGCATCGACGTGACCGGCGTTTCCCATGTCATCAACTATGAACTGCCGAATGTGCCCGAATCCTATGTCCACCGCATCGGCCGCACCGCGCGCGCCGGTCGCGCCGGCCAGGCCATCGCCTTTTGCGCCGAGGACGAACGGCCGTTCCTGCGCGACATCGAAAAGCTGATCCGCCAGAAGATCACCGTGCTGGCGCTGCCCGCCGATTTCCGCGCCGCCGTCGTCGCCGCGCAGAAGATCGAGCGCGCCGCACCGCCGGCCCCGCGGGAGGAACCCGGTCGTGAAGACCGCCGCGATTTCGCCCGCCGCCCGGCCGGTGGTGGTCGCGCCGGCCGCGATCCGCGCGCCCAGGTCAAGCCGGCCCGCGGTGGCGGCGGTGGCGGCAATGGCGGCCGCCCGGCGCGCGCCGGTGGTGGCGGTGGTTATCGCGGCCGCTGAGGCACAAGAAAGGGCCGCCGCCGACCGGGGACCAGTACCGGTCGGC
>NKIQ01000010.1 GCA_002256005.1 Alphaproteobacteria bacterium PA4
GACAACAGCTGATTGGATATTGCGCGGGCGGGGTTTACCCGCCCGCCGCAAACCGCGCTGCCTCCGCGCTCGCGAGTTCGTCGCAGCGTTCGTTTTCGGGGTGGCCTGAGTGGCCTTTCACCCATTCCCACGAAACCTTGTGCGGCCGCGCTGCATCGAGCAGTTCGCGCCACAGGTCCTCGTTGATGACCGGCTTCTTGGCCGCAGTCATCCAGCCCTTTTTCTGCCAGCCGAAAATCCACGTGGTCATGCCGTCGATGACGTAGCGGCTGTCGGTGTGGACGGTGACGGTGCAGGGCTCCTTCAAGGCCGATAGCCCGCGCAGCACGGCGGTCATCTCCATCCGATTGTTGGTCGTCTGTTTCTCGCCGCCGACGAGCTCCTTCTCGTGCCCGCCGCTGCGCAGGATCGCGGCCCAGCCCCCCGGGCCCGGATTGCCCTTGCACGCGCCGTCGGTGAAGATGTCGACCTGTCTCATGGCCGCTCCCCTAGGGCGGGGAGTGCCTGTCAGGCAAGCAGGCCGTCCCCATGCGCGTCGTAGAACGCCCAGCGCTGTGCGAACTGCATCGGGTCCTTGCGGGTGACGAGCGCGTCGTCGGGGGTGTCGAGCCAGTCCTCGGCGCGGGAGGCCACGAAGCGTAGGCACGCCCCCTTGGCCACGTCTGCGAACAGTGCGCGCTCCGCCGCGTTCAGCCGCCGGACGTTCTGGTAGCCCCGGATCAGCGCCGCGCCGCAATCAGAGCGGTAGGCATTGGCGCTGTCGAAGCACCACGCCGCGTGGGTCACCGCGAGGTCGAGCACCATCGGCCCGGTGCAGGCGAAGTAGAAATCGATGAGCCCCGTCACCCGGTCGCCGAGCATCAGCACGTTATCGGGGAACAGGTCGGTGTGGGTCTGCGACTGCGGGAGCCCCGACAGGTCGAGCGCGGCGGCCGCGTCCCAATCGAACCAGGCGAGTTCATCCAGCTCGCCCGAGCCGGCGCCGGGATCGAGGCTGACCAGATGCGCCGCATCGACGGTGAAGAAGCGTGCATCGAAGCGGCGGGTGCGGCCCGGCGGGGTGATGGCGCGGGCGACGAAGCGCAGCGGCGCCAGATCGGGCAGATGACCGGTGGCCAGGAAGTCGCGCCATTCGCCGCTGCTGCGCGCCTGGCCGGGGCGGCCGACGATCAGGCCGGTCTCTTCAAAGGTCTCGCGGATGGCGGTCAGCGCCAGCGCCCGCACCCGCGCCACCGGCCCGGTGCGGGCCAGCGCCGCCGCCGTATCGGCGTGGAGATCGGATGCCGCCGGGACCCGATAGTCGGACGGATGGATGCGCCCGCCCGGAAACACCCATTTGTCGGGCATGAAGGCATGGCCGCCCACCCGCCGCCCCATCAGCACGCGTGGCGCCGGCCCGTCCTGCCGGATGATCAGCAATGTGGCGGCGTCCCGGGGACGCAGCGACGTCCGAAGGGACAGGCGGGGCGGCGCGGCGGGGCTGTCTGTCATGCCGCCACCATGGACCACGACGGGTTCGGGTTCAAAGCTGCGAATAGTGTCGGACCGGCCGCGTTCGGGCCGGTGTCGGGACTCCGGCGGCGGCGCGCGGGCCGAATTTGAATCTGATTGCAAGGACTTGGCACCGCCGACGGACTCGCGCCGGAATCCCCGAAAACTGTCGGTAGATTTTACACTCCCGAAAATCGCGGAATCGCCACCTCATGATTTTTCAATGACTTAAGTCGACAAAGCCAGTTGGCACGCCATTTGCATAACATCTGGCGAGGGGCCCCCGAGGCTCTGAACGGAATGACCGCCCTCCCAAGGGCAAGTTTAAACGGAGAGACCAAAATGCGCCTTCTCACGATCGCCTCGCTCGCAGCCGCCGCCCTGGTTTCGGCCGCCCCGGCTTCGGCCGTTGTCACCACCTTTGCTGACTTCAGCAACATCGGTAATGCTGCCAACGTTCGCTGGGTCATCAGCGCCAACAACTCCGGCGGCAACTTCAGCAAGAACGCGACGTTCTACTCGACCGCCACCGGCACCGCCAACATCGCCGGCGCACGCAGGGTCAACTTCAACTTCAGCCAGCCCGCTCTCGCCGGTGTTGCCAGCGGCCTGCAGGCGATGTTCACCCTGAACGGCACCGTGACCAACACGCAGGCCGTGGTGAATGGCACCGTCATCACCCAGAACAACATCTCGGGCACCTTCTCGTTCATCCAGGCCGTCGGTTCCAGCTTCACCGTCGGTGGTCAGACCTTCGGCGCTGGTGTCAACCTGCTGAGCGGCAGCTTCACGCAGTCCTCGATCAGCGGTCAGCGCAACGGTACCTCGGCCGGTTGGTCGGCTTCGACCCTTGGCGGTTCGGCCATCACGTATACCTCGGATGTGCTCGGCTTCGTCCCCGGCTCGAACTATGACCTGGCCTGGAGCCTGGCCTCGGTCGCCCCGCTGCTGAACGCCACCAACGCTGCCAACCAGATCACCGGCACCCCGAACAAGGCGCTGCGCACCTTCCGCGCCGTCGTCGGTGGCCAGTTCTCGTCGGATCCGGCGCCGATCACCCCGGCGATCCCTGAGCCGGCCATCTGGGCCCAGCTCATCATCGGTTTCTCGATGGTCGGCTTCGCCTCGCGCCGCCGCAAGGTCAGCGTCGCCGCCTAAGGCGAACGCCGCAAACAACAAGGCCCGCTGGAGACATCCAGCGGGCCTTTTTGTGTCTGTGAAACATCGTCTGGCCGGGCACGCCACGCAGCACGGGCCAGCGATGCCGTGACCATCCGGCGCTTCGACAGCGGCCGAGCAACATGCGCGCTTGTCTCGCGTTATCTGTCACAAGGACGCTACGGCCCATGACGGTCCGGGCGCTCAGTCTGGCCGACGACCGCTCGGCGTCCCAGCCAGACATGGCGGGGGCTAGCGCCGTCGCCATCAGGAACAACAGCGCCTGGCCCTGGGGCGTATCGTTTAAGGTTTGAGAGGCCTCCGGCGGCTGGGGCCGCAGGCCCCAGACCCCATTTCGCCTGGATCTGGCTTGAAACGTCATCCGTGGTGGAAGGCGACAACCAACAGATGGGGTCTGGGGCCAAGGCCCCAGCCGCCGGAGGCTCTGCTTTCCTCGCGATCAGCCTTCGACCAGCCGTCAACCGCCATGGACGCGGCGCGCAACGACCGGGCGCCGGGTTCCGCATCCGTCCGGGGTCAGCGCCGGACGACGGCGCCACCATCGGCCGGGGCGACGGACCCCGGCCGACAGCGCTTCACGATCAGACCAGGCTGCCCAGTGCCGAGCGATCGAACGGCGTCAGCGCGTCCATCCGGCCATCGCGCACCTTCAGCGCCCAATCGGGATCGACGATCAGGGCGCGGCCGACGCCGACCAGGTCGAATTCATCGCGTTCCAGCCGCTCCAGCAGATTCTCGATGCCTGCCGGGGTGGAGGCTTCGCCGGCGAAACCGGCGATGAACTCTCCGGACAGGCCGACGCTGCCGACGGTGATGGTCGGGACGTTGAGCAGCTTCTTCGTCCAGCCGGCGAAGTTGAGCCCGTCATCGCCGTCCAGTTCCGGAAACTCCGGTTCCCAGAACCGCCGCTGCGAGCAGTGCAGCACATCGGCACCGGCATCGACCAGCGGCCCCAGCCATTCGACCAGCTGGTCCGGCGTCGTCGCGATGCGGAAGCCATAGTCCTGCTGCTTCCACTGCGACACGCGGATGATCACCGGATAGTCCGGGCCGACCTCGGCGCGCACCGCCTTCAATATATCGGCGGCAAAGCGCCCGCGCTCGGCAATGCTCCGCCCGCCATAGCGGTCGCCGCGTTCGTTGGTGCCTTCCCAGAAGAACTGGTCGATCAGATAGCCATGGGCGCCGTGCAGCTCGACGGCGTCGAAGCCCAGGCGTTTGGCATCGCCGGCGGCGCGGGCAAAGGCGGCAATGGCGTCGGCGACATCGGCATCCGACATGGCGTTGCCGAACGGCTTGCCCGGCTTGAACAGGCCGGACGGGCTTTCCTGCGGTGGCGGATTGGGGTTGGCGTGGTTGCGCGCGGCGCCGACATGCCACAGCTGCGGCGCGATCAGGCCGCCGCCGGCATGGGTTTCGCGCACCACCTCGGCCCAGCCGGCCAGCGCTGCATCGCCGAAGAAATGCGGCACATTGGGGTCATTCGTCGAACCGGTGCGCTCGACGCCGGTGCCTTCGGTGACGATCAGGCCGACACCGCCCTCGGCGCGGCGGCGATAGTAAGCTGCGACATTGGCGCCGGGCACGCCATCGGGCGAAAAGCTGCGCGTCATCGGCGCCATGACGATGCGATTGGGCAACGTCAGGCCCTTCAGGGTGAAGGGACGAAACAGGGCGTCGTGCATCGCGGATATGACCTTTGTTGATGGCGCTGCTACCGCTATCGCCCGCCCGTGCCATTCGCAAGTGGCGAGACTGACAGCCCGCCCATCGCCGTCGGTTGAAGAATCGCCGTGCTTCGGCTATGCGCATGCGCCGGTCGCCGCCCATCCTGCCATCATCGATTCATCGAAAGCCCTCGTCATGTCCCGGGCCGACCCCGCTCCCCTGTCTGATTCCCGTCCCGGCCTGCGGCCGCTGTTGACGCTCGCCATCCCGGTCATCGGCTCGCGGCTCGGCATCATGGCGATGGGCCTTGTCGATACCATCATCGTCGGCCGCCATTCGGCGACGGAGCTGGGCTATCAGGCGCTGGGCTGGGCGCCGACCGCAGTGGTGCTGACCACGTCGATCGGCCTGTTGTCCGGCGTGCAGGTGTTGACCAGCCAGGCCATCGGCGATGGTCGCCGGGACGAAACCGGCGCCATCCTGCGCCGCGGACTCGCCTATGCGCTGTGGGTCAGCCTGACCGCGGCCACGCTGCTGTTCGTGCTCGGCGGCCCGGTCATGCACCATCTCGGCCTTGCGCCCGATCTCGCCGATGGCGCAACGCCGGTGCTGCAACTGCTGGCGCTGTCGCTGGTGCCGATCCTGATCGGCGATGCCGGCATGTTCTGGCTGGAAGCGCACGGCCGCGCCCTGCCCGGCACCATCGCCATCTGGGCGTCGAACGCCGTCAATCTGGCGCTGAACCTGTGGCTGGTGCCCGGCGACAGCGGCTTTGCCACCGCCGGCGCCGTCGCCAGCGCCTGGGCGACCTTCCTGTCGCGGCTGTTCTTCCTCGCCATCGTCTTCCTGCTCATCGCGCGCTGGCGCGAGGCGCGGGCGCTGGGCGTGTTCACGCCGGCCCCGGTCGACAAGGCGGCCAGCGCCGAAATGCGCCGCATCGGCTATGGCGCCTCGATCAGCTATTTCACCGAAACCCTGGCCTTTGCCAGCATGTCGATCATCGCCGGCTGGATCGGCGCCGCGGCGGTGGCCAGCTGGGCGATCGTGCTCAATGTCGCGGCGCTGATCTTCATGGTGCCGCTCGGCCTGTCGACCGCCACCGGCGTGCTCGTCGGCCGCGCCTATGGTGGCGGCGACCGGGCCGGCGTGCGGCTGGCGGCGCGACTGGGCTTCGGCCTCACCGTCGCGCTGACGCTCGCCATCTGCGTCGGCGTCGCGCTCGGCCGCCACCAGATCGCCGCGGCCTATACACATGATGCCGGCGTGCAGGCGATCACCGCAGCGGCGCTGCTGCTGTCCTGCCTGTTCTTCGTCGCCGATGGCCTGCAAGTCGTCGGCGCCCAGTCGCTGCGCGCCCAGTCCGACGTCTGGGTGCCCAGCGCCACGCACTTCGCCAGCTATCTGCTGGTGATGATGCCGCTGGGCTACGCCTTCGCCATCGCACTCGGCCTCGGCGTCAACGGCCTCGTCTGGGCGGTGATCCTCGCCAGCCTGATGTCGGCGAGCCTGTTGTGGGGGCGCTTCGTCTGGCTGGTCCGGCGGTAGGATATTGCCTCCGGCGGCTGGGGCCGTAGGCCCCAGACCCCGATAGTCGGGGCGGCTCTCGATACCCGGGTCCGTTCCAACGACTGGGGTCTGGGGCCTGCGGCCCCAGCCGCCGGAGGCAAACCTAATCCTGCCGCAACGCCGCCGCCGCCGCGAATGGTGCCACTGCCAACGCCACCAGGCTTGCCGCGGCCAGCAGTTTCAGCGCGCCGGGGGCGGTGGCGCCGACGCCGAAGATCAGCACGGGCAGCGCCAATGGCAGGATGATCAGGCCGGCGAGGGCGCCGCCGCCGCGCAGCGTGGCGGTGAGGGCGGCGGCGACGACGGCGAGCGCGGCGAGGGCCGGCGTGCCGAGCAGCAGGGCGAGGGCCAGCGGCCAGAAGATGGCGCTGTCCATGCCGAGCAGCACGGCGGCGATGGGCAGGGCGGTGAGCAGTGGCAGGGCGAAGGCCAGCCAGTGCGCAAGGATGCGCGCTGCCATCACCAGTTCCAGCGCGATGCCGCGCGCGGCGAGCTGGTCGATGGTGCCATCGGCGACATCGGGGGCGACGAGGGTGTCGACGGGCAGCAGCGCCGCGAGCAGCGCCGCCACCCAGACGACGCCGGGGGCGATGCGGGCGAGCAGCCGCGCATCGGGGCCCACAGCGAAAGGAAACAGTGCCGCGACCAGCACGAAGAACATCACCGGCATCCACAGCGCCGGGGAGCGCGCCAGCAGGCCGAGATCGCGGCGGATGAGCAGCAGGATCATGCCAGCCGCACCCGGCCGGGGCCCGCGAGGCCGATATCGCCATGCACGGCGGCAATGACCATGCCGCCGCTGGCGCGATGCGCAGCCATGGCGCCGGCGAGCAGGGTGACGGAGGCGGTATCGAGCCCGGCGGTCGGTTCGTCGAGCAGCCAGAGCGGCGCGCCGCTGGCCATGACGCGGGCCAGGCCGGCGCGGCGGCGCTGGCCGCTCGACAGGTGCCGGCACGGCACATCGCCGAGATCGGCGAGCTGCATCGCCGCCAGTGCCGCCGGCAGCCGCGCCAGGCCATCGTCCAGCCGTGCCCAATGCGTCAGCTCGGCGCCCAGCCGCATCCCCGGCTTCAGCGCCCAGTCATGGCCCAGGAACCCGCGGGCGCCGCCGCCATCGATGCGGCCGGCGGCGGGCCGCAACAGCCCGGCGAGCATGCGCAACAGGCTCGACTTGCCGCTGCCGTTCGGCCCTTCCAGTTGCAGCGCGCCGCCGGGGTCGACACGGAACGACAGGCCTTCGAACAGCAGCCGGTCGCCGCGCTGGCAGGCGAGATCGGTGACGATGAGGGGATCGGGCGACACGCGCGGCACGCTAGAGGCTGACGGACATTTCCGAAAGAGGCCGCAACGCCGCTTCAATTCCCAATCCCGGCAAAAGCGTCTAAGGGGGCGGCCCTGATGACTGCACCGCGTCCGCCCCTGCCCACCGCCCTCAAGCTGGCGCTCGATTTCGGGCCGCTGCTGGTGTTCTTCGTCGCCAACAAGTTCGGCGATGTCTTTGCCGCCACTGGCGCCTTCATGGCGGCGACGGTCGTGGCCATGGCGGTGTCGTGGTGGAAGACGCGGCACATCCCGGCGATGCTGATCTTCACCGGCCTGATCGTTCTGGTCTTTGGCGGGCTGACGCTGTGGCTGCACGACGAAAGCTTCATCAAGATCAAACCGACGCTGATCTATGGCAGTTTCGCCGCTATCCTGCTGTTCGGCATGGCCACCGGCCGGTCGTATCTGAAGCTGGTGCTCGGCGAGGCGCTGCCGGCGCTCGACGATGCCGGCTGGCGCAAGCTGACCCGCAACTGGGCGCTGTTCTTCATCGCGCTGATGGGCGCCAATGAGGTGGCGCGGCAGCTGCTGACCACCGACCAATGGGTGAATTTCAAGGTCTGGGGCGTCACCATCGCGACGATGGTCTTTGCGGTTGCCCAGGCGCCGCTGCTGGCGCGGCACGGGGTGAAGCTGGACTGAGGGGCCGGCCCCTCCCTCCCCCTTGCGGGGAGGGCGACTCACCGAAGGTGAGCGGGGTGGGGGTGGCGCCTTTGGTGGCAACAGCCGGCAACCCCCACCCCGCTCGCTTCGCGAGTCGCCCTCCCCGCAAGGGGGAGGGAGTTGGTTCGGCTTATTCCCCCGTCAGCAATTCATGCCGCTTCAGGGCGTGCCGCAGCTGGTCATAGCTCAGCGCCAGGGCGGCGGCCGTGCGCCGCTGGTTGTGACGGCAGCGCTCCAGCGCGGCGAGCAATATGTCGCGTTCATAGGCGAGCACCGCGGCGCGCAGGTCGCTGACGCTGTGGTGGGCGGCGGCGGGGGCTTTCGGGGCCGCGGCGGCGGACGGGGTGTCGACGGGGGCGGCAGGGGCCGGCACGGCATGGGCGGTGCCGGGCAGGGCGCCGGGCCGCCACGGGCTGTCGAAGGGGTTGAGGATGATGCGGCCGACGGGCGTTTCGGCATCGCCCCAGCGGTACAGCGAGCGCTCGACGACATTCTTCAGCTCGCGGACATTGCCGGGCCAGCGGTGATCATTGAGCAGTGCGGTGGCGCTGGCGGTGAAGCCGGGGAAGCGTGACCAGCCGAGTTCGGCGGCCATGCGGCGGGCGAAGTGCAGGGCCAGCACCTCGATATCCTCGGCGCGTTCGCGCAGCGGCGGCAGGGTGACGACCTCGAAGCTCAGCCGGTCGAGCAGGTCGGCGCGGAAGCGGCCGCGGTCGACCAGGGTCGGCAGATCCTCGTTGGTGGCGCCGACGAGGCGGACATCGATCTTCAGCGCGCGGTTGGAGCCGATACGGGTCAGCTCGCCATATTCGACGACGCGCAGCAGGCGTTCCTGGGCGGCCGGCGACAAGGTGGCGATCTCGTCGAGGAACAGCGTGCCGCCATCGGCATCCTCGAATCGGCCGGCGCGGGCGCGCTGGGCGCCGGTGAAGGCGCCGGCCTCGTAACCGAACAGTTCGGCGTCGATCAGATTTTCGGGCAGCGCCGCGCAGTTCAGCGACACCAAGGGCCCGCCCCAGCGCGGGGACAGGCGGTGCAGGCGCTCGGCGATCAGTTCCTTGCCGGTGCCGCGTTCGCCGATGACCAGCACCGGGCGGTTCAATGCGGCGGCGGCGGAGGCGCGTTCCACCGCATCGAGAAAGATCGAGGACGAACCAATCAGGGCGGCGGGCGTCATCATTCCCGCAAGTTAGTGCGATTTCCCAACATTCAGCAAGGGTTCATGGGAAAAATTCCCGTGCTCGACAGGTGGAGCAAGCAATATCAATGAGTTGCGACTGCCGACCCACTTGGCACGCTCCATGCAATACTGTTGGCATGAGCCGCCAGCGAAGGCGCAGACGGCCAGACAGATAGACAAACAGGAGACTTCAGATGACCAATTTCTTCAATTCCGCCGCCCTGGTTCGCAACGTTGTGGGCATGTTCGCCGCCCTGCTGATCGGTGGCACGATGATGGCGGTGGCCGCCGGCCCGGCCGCCATGGCTTCGGGCGTGAATTATGCCCAGACTTCGGATATCGTCCGCGTTGCCTGACACGCCGACGATGGCCAGAGGGTTGCGGATCGGGGTCGCCCCCTCCCCCGACCGCCCCTCTGGCCCCCCTATTCAAGCACTGGAGAGCAACATCATGGGCATTTTCTCGCGGACCCGCGATATCATCGCCGCCAACGTCACCGACCTTCTCGACCGGGCCGAAGACCCGAGCAAGATGATCCGCATGATCATCATGGAGATGGAAGAAACGCTGGTCGAAGTCCGCGCCTCGGCCGCGCGCACCATCGCCGACCAGAAGGAGATGCGCCGCGCCATCCAGCGCGCCCAGGCCGCGCAGGCGAGCTGGGCCGAAAAGGCCGCGCTCGCCCTGTCCAAGGGTCGCGAGGATCTCGCCAAGGCGGCGCTGGTCGAAAAGGCCAAGGCCAAGAGCTTTGCCGACCAGATGCAGGGTGAAGTCGATGCGCTCGACCAGGGCCTCGCCCTCAACGAGGCCGACATCCACAAGCTGGAAGGCAAGCTGCGCGAAGCGCGCACCCGCCAGAACGTCATCCTCAACCGCATCGAATCGGCGACCAACCGATCAAAGATGATCGAGATGACCAAGGGCCCGCGCGTCGATGAAGCCTTTGCCCGTTTCGAGGTGCTGGAACGCCGCGCCGATCTGGCCGAAGGCCGCGCCGATGCGCTGTCGATCGGTGGCCCGCCGCGCACGCTGGCCGATGAATTCGCCGACCTGTCGGCGGATGACGAGATTGCCGCCGAGCTGGCGGCGATGAAGGCCGGCATGGCACCGAAGACGGAAGGCTGATCCGATGGAAGACATCTTTGTTCCCGTCGCCGTCGTCGGCATGCTGTTCATCGGCCTGCCCTGGCTGATCCTGCACTATCTGACGCGCTGGAAATCCGGCCGCGGCATCAGCCAGCAGGATGAAATGCTGCTCGACGATCTGCACGAAATGGCGCGGCGGCTGGATGGCCGGCTCGATTCCATCGAACGCATCATCGCCGCCGACAATCCCAACTGGAAGGATGGCCGCCTGACCGATCTTTCCGCCCGCAAGGAACTGCGCTGAGGCGCAAACCCTCTGAAAGGACTGGTACAATGGCTTTCAATGCACCGTTCCGGCTCGACAAGGCCAATGGCAAGGTCATGGGCGTCTGCGCCGGCCTTGGCGACTATACCGGCATCGACACCGTCTGGTTCCGCGTCGGCTTTGTCGCCGCCAGCCTGATCGGCTTTGGCTCGCCGGTCCTCATCTACCTGGTCATCGGGCTCGTCGCCGATGCCCGCACGGCCTGAATTCACCCCAACAGGGACACAAGACATGAGTGTACGTCGCACCCGCTTCTACCTCGACAAGCGCAACAAGCGCTTCATGGGGGTCTGCTCCGGCGTTGCCGATTATTTCGGCTGGGAGGCGACCTGGGTCCGCATCGGCTTTGCCGCGCTGACCATCATGGGCGTCGGCTTCCTGCCGCTGGTCTATCTCGCCGTGGGCTTCATCGCCGATCCCAAGCCGTCGATGCTCTACAATGAAAGCCCGGAAGACCGGCAATTCTGGAAGAATGTCCGGGTGGCGCCGCAGCGCACCGTCCGCGACGTCAACGCCGCCTTCCGCGATGCCGATCGCCGGCTGCGCCACATCGAGGCCTATGTGACGACGCAGAATTCCAGCCTGGCCAACGAGATCGAGAAGCTGCGCTGAGGCGCGGGCCTGGGGGAACACGACCATGTCGAGCGGCATGATCTTCGTCATCATCATCGTTGCCATCGTCACCGTCGGCCGCATCGTCCGCATGGGGATGGAACTGGAAGCGCGCAAGAACGGCTTCAGCCTGCGTGGCAAGCGCGGCCGCCGCGAAGCCATCGGCCAGCCGCAGGAACTGGAGCGCGAGAATGCGCAATTGCGCCAGAGCGTCGCCCTGCTGGAAGACCGCATGGCCGTGCTGGAGCGCATCGCCACCGATGCCCCGACCCGGCTGACCGCTGAAATCGAGAAATTGCGCGACTGACGTCGCCCGAAAAGGATGTGACCGATGAGTTTTGCAGGCCCCGATTTCGTGCTGGCGATCATCGCGATGAGCTTCATCGCCTGGGTGATCACCACCGCGATCCGCGCCAAACATGGCTATCCCATCGAGAATGAATGGGGCGGCATGGTCGGCAAGGACGGCGAACTGGACCTGAAGCGCCAGAACGAATTGCTGGAGCGCGAGAACGAAATGCTGCGCGGCAAGGTCGGCCGGCTGGAGGAGCGGATGAGCGTGCTGGAGCGCATCGCCACCGACGCACCGGCCAAGCTGACCGCGCAAATCGAAAATCTGCGCTGACGCGCTGAGGAGGGGAAGAGAAAATGAGTGATTTGGCCCTGCTGATCCCCATCATGGGCGTGTCGATCCCCATCGTCGCCATCATCGGCGGCATCGGCTCCGGCATCTTCAAGCGCTGGGCCGATCTGAAGGAAAAACAGCTGGCGGTGACCGCCCAGTCGACCGCCGAGAACGCCGCCCAATATGCCGCCAAGATCGCCACGCTGGAGGAGCGCGTCGCCGTGCTCAACCGCATCGTCACAGACCGCAACGAAGGCCTGACCGCGCAAATCGAATCCCTGCGCGAACTGCCGCCGCCGCCCCCTGCCAGCCGACAATAGGACCCATCATCATGCCCAACTGGTTTCCCTTCATGGTGCTGCTGATCCCGCTGCTCGCCATCAGCGCCGGCATGTTCCGCCGCTGGCTGGCGCATCAGGAACGCCGCCTGGAACTGCTGGCGCAGGCCGGCGCCGCCGAGGCCCGCAACGCCGCGGCCCGCATCGAACGGCTGGAAGCGCGGGTTGCAGTGCTCGACCGGCTGGCCACCGATCGCGGCACGCTGCTCGCCAACGAAATCGACAGCCTGCGCATCCCGGCACCGGCCGACCGCAACTGAGGAACAACCGTCATGCCGCTCAGCCCCGAAATCATCGCCGCCATCGTACCGGTGGGTGCCGTCGCCATCATCACCAGCACGATCGGCTGGGTCGCCGTCACCTGGCTGAAGATCCGCAACGGCTATCCGCTGGAAAACAGCTGGGGCAAGCCGCTTCTGCCCGCCGCCAGCAACGAAACCATCGAGCGGGTGAAGCTGCTGGCGCAGGAAAACGCCCAGCTGCGCGCCGAGATGGGCAGCATGAAGGACCGGCTGCAGGTGCTGGAACGCATCGCCGTCGACAAGGGCAGCCGCCTCGCTGCCGAGATCGACAGCCTTGGCACGCCCCGGCTGAACTGAATTTCGCCCCCAACCCCTTTGTCACCCTGTCGCGAGTATCCCGATGAACCCTTTTGAAATGGTTGTCATGATCGTGGCCATCGTCACGATCGGCCGTGTCATCTCGGCCCGCTATGGCGGCGGCAACCCGGTGCGCGACCGGCTGCGCGGCCGGCTGCGCGACCGCATGGCGATGCTCGACGAACCCCGCGACGATGAAGAAACCCTGCGCCTGCGCGGTGAAGTCACCCGCCTCAACGAACGCATCCAGGTGCTGGAACGCCTCGCCACCGACCCGGCCAAGCGCCTGTCGGACGAAATCGACCAACTCAAGAACCAATGAACGAAGGAGGATACGACATGCCCCCCGTCGAATCACTGCTCGTCCTCAGCACCGCCAGCCTGGCCGGCATCGGCCTTGTCGCCGGCTTTGCCGCCTGGGCCTGGGCCGGCTGGTTGCGCCTGCGCGCCGAGGAATTGCGCGCCCGGCACGATTCCGGCCATGATCTGCCGGCCATCGGCCAGCGCATCGACCTCGCCGACCTGAAGGAACGCATCCGCAAGCTGGAAGCCATCGCCGCCGGCGTCGATTTCTGACTCCCGCTGCGGCGGCGGGCGGTCTTGACCGCCACCGCGCGCCCGCGCAAGGGCTGGTGGCATGACCATCGCCAGCTTTGATGATGTCGAGGCCGAATTCGAGGCCTTTGACGATTGGGACGACCGTTACCGGCTGCTCATCGATCTGGGCCGCGCCCTGCCGGCAATGCCCGACGCGCTGAAGACCGAGGCCACAAGGGTGCGCGGCTGCGCCAGCCAGGTCTGGCTGCACCCGCGCAGCGATGCCGAAGGCCGGCTGCACTTCGCCGCCGACAGCGATGCCGCCATCGTCAAGGGGCTGGTGGCGCTGGTGCTGCTGCTCGTCGATGGCCAGCGCGGCAGCGACATCGATGTGGCGGATGTGCGCGCCCGCCTCGACGGGCTGGGCCTGTCGAAGCATCTCTCCTCCAACCGCACACAGGGCCTTGCCTCGATGGTGGCGCGCATCGGCGAACTGGCGCGCGAAGCGGCATGAGCGATGCGCCGCCGCTTGATGCCGCGGCCCGGCAGCAGCGCTTCATCCAGCGCTTCGTCGGCGGCGTGCCGCATCTGGCGACGCTCGGCATCACCTATCACGGCCATGGCGACGACTGGGCGGAACTGCACATGCCCTTCGCCGACCAGCAGGTCGCCGACCCGGACTATGGCATCATCGCCTCGGGCGCCATCTTCACCCTGATGGATTCGGCCGCCGGCTTTTCGGTCAATGTCGCGCTGAAGGAACTGCTGCCCATCGCCACCATCGATCTGCGCATCGACTATCTGCGCGGGCCCGGGCCGCGCGCCACCGTCATCGGCCGCGCCAGCTGCTACCGCCTCACCCGCCAGATCGCCTTTGTCCGTGGCGTCGCCCATGATGGCGACCCGGCCAATCCCATCGCCAACATGGCGGGAACCTTCATGATCAACCGTCCCGCATGACCAGCGTCGCCCTTGCCCGCGCGCTCGCGCATGATCGCCATGGCCGGCTCGACATGCTGCCCTATGCCCGGGCGCTCGACCTGCGCTTCGAACAGGATGATGACGAAGTGCGCATCATCATGCCGTTCAGCATCGGCCTCGTCGGCGCGCCCGGCCGCATCCATGGCGGCGCGCTGGCCGGCCTGCTCGAAATCGCCGGCCTCGCCGCCGTCATCGTCGCCCAGCCCGATCCCGAGCATCTGCCGCGGCTGCGCCCGGTCACCGTCACCTGTGACTTCATGCGCGAAGGCACGCCGGTGGAAACCTATGCCGCTGCCGAAGTCACCCGCCTCGGCCGCCGCATCATCAACGTCAGCAGCCGCGCCTGGCAATTCGAACGCGCCCGGCCGATCGCGGCGGCGAACATCAATTTCATGGCGGACTGGCCGGAGGGGTTGCCACCGGCGCGGTAGGGAGGGCGTTTTTTGCCTCCGGCGGCTGGGGCCTGAGGCCCCAGACCCCCCGTTGTTGTTCGTCCTTCTGCCACCTGACAAATGGGGTCTGGGGCCGCCGGCCCCAGCCGCCGGAGGCTCTTTTCTAATCCCCGATCACCACCGCATCCCCCGGTGCCAGCAGCGGCAGCCAGCGTTCCAGCACGCCGCGTTCCACCGCCACACAGCCTTCGGTGCCACGGAAATCCGGCTGGGCGCAATGAAAGAAGATGGCGCTGCCGAGGCCGGGGACGGGCGGCGCGTCGTTGTGGCCGAGGACGAGGATGATGTCATAGGCATGATCGTCGCGCCACAGCTGCTCGGCGCTATGGGCGTGCGGGTGGCGGATGGGGCGGTTATAGGCCGGGTCGGCGGCACCGTCCGACCAGCCATCGTCGACACGCAGCCAGCGCCAGGGCAGGGCGGTGACGGGCGCGGCGATCCGGTCGGGGCGCAGCAGCGCGGCGCGGATCGGCCAGGTGCCCAGCGGCGAGGCGCCGTCGCCTTCGCGCTTGGCGGCGGCGGCGATGGCGCCGCCCTTGCCGCAGGCGGCGCGGACGGTTTCGCCAAAGGCGGTGACGGTGCCGGCGGCGACGCTCGCGGCAAGGATCACAGCAGATGGCCCTGCCGGTCGCGCTTGGTATCGAGATAGGCGCTGTTGTGCGGGTTGGGCGCCATGCTGTGCTCGACGCGGGCGACGGCAAGGCCATGGGCGGCGAGCCCGGCGACCTTTAGCGGATTGTTGGTCATCAGCGCGACCGATGTGACGCCCAATTGGTGTAGCATGGCGGCGGCGAGGGTGAAGTCGCGCTCGTCGGGCTCGAAGCCCAGCCGCGTGTTGGCATCGACGGTATCGAAGCCCTGATCCTGCAAGGCATAGGCGCGCAGCTTGTTGATGAGGCCGATGCCGCGGCCTTCCTGTTGCAAATAGAGCAGGATGCCGCCGCCGGCATTGGCGGCGATGGCGCGCAACGCCGCGTGCAGCTGGGGTCCGCAATCGCACTTCAGGCTGCCGAGCACATCGCCGGTCAGGCAGGCGGAGTGCAGGCGGACCAGCACCGGCCCGGCGCGCGACGGATCGCCGATGACGAGCGCGAGATGTTCGGGGCCGCCGTCATCGGGGCGGAAGGCGACGACTTCGGTGTCTTCGGCCAGCGCCAGCGGCAGGCGGGCGCGCGACGAGATGCGGACGCGAGCGGCAGCGGCGGGCAGCGCCAGCACGGCGGCGGCGCTGGCGGTGACCACCGGCGCCGCATCGGCCAGCGGCACGGCATAGAGCGCCGGCAGCAGCGCCGCCTGCTTGGCGAGGGTAATGGCGGCGCGTGCCGATTCGGCATCGGCCCCCAGCGCGCGGGTGGTGAACGGACCCTTCAGCGGCGTCGCCAGATCGAGCACCGGATCGGCGACGGCGCGGCTGGCGGCTAGGTCGAGCCAGGCTGGCCGCTCCACCCACACCGGCTCCGGATCCGGCGCGGCGGCGGCGAGCTGGTTGGCGAGGTTGAGCACGGCGGCGCGGCGGGCGGTGATGATCAGCCCGGCGCGGCTCTGCGCTTCCAGCGCCGCCAGCGCCGCGGCATCGGCAAGCTCGGCCGAGAGCAGCGCCAGCCCGCCGATACCGACGATGCGGCCGCGGCGCAGTGCGTCGATACAGGCTTCGGAGGCGGCGTCGGCGCTCACAGGTTCAACGTCACGATCTGCGGGACATGGTCCGACGGCTTGCCCCAGTCGCGGGCATCCTCGATGACTTCGAAGCGCGTGGCGGTCTGCGCCACTTCGGGGCTGGCCCAGATATGATCGAGCCGGCGGCCGCGATCGGAGGCGCGCCAATCGGCGGCGCGATAGCTCCACCAGGTGAACAGCCGCTCCGGCGGCGCGATGAAGTGCCGGCCCAGGTCGACCCAGTCATGGCTCTGCTGCAAGGCGGTGAGCGCCGCTACCTCGATGGGCGTGTGGCTGACCACGTCGAGCAGCGCCTTATGGTTCCAGACATCGCATTCCAGCGGCGCGATGTTGAAATCGCCGACGATGACCGTGCCCTCGCGCAGCGATGCGGACCATTGCGTCATGCGGCCGACAAAGGCGAGCTTTTGCGCGAACTTCGGATTGGCGACCGGATCGGGGACATCGCCGCCGGCCGGCACATAGACATTTTCGATCAGCAAGCCATTGGGCAGCCGCGCGCCGATGTGCCTTGCCTCGCCATTGTCCTGCCAGTCGTGGCGGCGATCCTCGCTCAGCGGGATCCGCGACAAGGTGGCGACGCCATGGTGCATCTTCTGGCCGTTGAGCAGGCGATGGCGATAACCCAGCGCCTCGAACATTTCGTGCGGAAAGGCATCGTCGATGACCTTGGTTTCCTGCAGGCACAGAATGTCGGGGGCGTGATGGCTGAGGAAGCGCTCGACGATATCGAGCCGGAACCGCACGGAGTTGATGTTCCAGGTGGCGATGCGCAGGGTCATCCCCGGCATTTAAGCCATGCGCGCCGTGCCGTCACCTGTCTGGATGACAAAGCGGCGCCGCCGCCCTACATCAGCGTCTGTCCTCCGCCGGAGCTTGCCCCCCATGTTGCGCGCCTTTGTTGCCCTTGCCCTGCTCTCCGCCCCGGCGCTGGCGGCGCCGCCGCCGGTCAAGGAAGCCTGGGACCGGAACGCCCCGACCGCCGGCCACGCCTGGGTGCGGCTGAACGCCGTGCCCGGCCGCCCGGCCGCCGGCTATCTGACCATCACCGGCGGCGGCCAGCCCGACCGGCTGGTCGCGGTCACCGCGCCCGGCGTGCGTGTCGAAATGCACACGATGGCGATGGCCGGCGGCGTCATGTCGATGCAGAAGCTCGACGGCCTCGCCGTCCCCGCCGGTGCCACCATCAGCTTCGCCCCCGGCGGCAATCACCTGATGCTGTTCGGCCTGGGCCAGGTGCCGGCCAGCCTGCCGCTGACCCTGAAATTTGCCAGCGGCAAGAGCCTGGTCGTGCCGGCGCAGATCCGCAACGCCGGCGATGACGCGCCGCCGCCGGCCGACCACAGCGTGCATTGAGCGCGGCGACCGATGGCCTCCGGCGGCTGGGGCCGACGGCCCCAGACCCCATTCGATTTATGTCCGCTAAACCATGTTGTTACGCTTGGGCCGAGCCCATGAATGGGGGCTGGGGCCGACGGCCCCAGCCGCCGGAGGCCTTGTGCGTTCGGCCATGACGGGCAGGACCTTGCCTGACCCCGCCATCCGCGCGCTGACCGCTGCCGAGCGCGCGCTGGCGGCGTCGGTGTTCGGCACGGCCATCGCGCTCGATCGCGTCACGGTCCGCCGCCGCAAATATTGGTGGTTCCACCCGCGCCGCGTCACCATGGCGCCCGATGGCCATATCTGGTGCCATCCGCAGGGGCAGAACTGGTGCCCGGACTATGCCGCCGAAACGCTGCCCATGCAGGCGCATTTCATCCATGAGATGGTGCATGTCTGGCAGGTGCAGCAGGGCCGCAATCTGATCCTGACGCGGCCGCCCTTTGCCCGCTATCGCTATGATCTCGTGCCCGGCAAGGCGTTTGGCCGTTATGGTGTCGAGCAACAGGCCTGCATCGTCGCCGATGCGTTCCTGCTGCGCGCCGGCCGGGCGCTGCCGGGCAAGCCGGGGCTGGCGGCCTATGCCGCGGTGCTGCCGTTCGGGGTGTGGGGGTAGGGGTGCGCCCTCAGCCCAGCTCGACGCCCTGCGCCACCGCCAGCGCCGACAATTCGCGCCGCACATCGACGCCCGGCCGGTCCAGCCAGTCGGCCATGGCGGCTTTCAGCACCGACAGGTCGGCGCTGCGCACCATGGCCTTGATCGGGCCGACGCCGGCCGGCGTGATCGACAGGGTTTCGACGCCCAGCGCCATCAGCGCCAGCGCTTCCAGCGGACGCCCGCCCATTTCGCCGCAGATGGTGGCGGGCACGCCGGCGGCTTTCGATTCACGCACGATGCGGCGCAGCACGCGCAGGATGGCGGGGGACAGCCAGTCGTAACGGTCGGCGAGGCGCGGGTTGGCGCGATCGGCGGCGAACAGGAACTGCGTCAGGTCGTTGGTGCCGACCGAGACGAAATCGGTCATCGGCAGCAGCACGTCGAGCGTCTCGATCAGCGCCGGCACCTCGATCATCGCGCCATAGCGGACGTGCGCCGGCAGGGCATGGCCCTGGCGGGCAAGCACGGCGCGCTGGGTTTCGACCAGCGCTCTGGCCTCGGCGAACTCCCAGGGCTCGCTGACCATCGGGAACATGATGTTGAGCGTGCGGCCGGCGCCGGCCTCCAGCAGCGCCCGCGCCTGCACCTTCATCAGCCCGGCGCGCCCCAAGGCCAAGCGCAATGCCCGCCAGCCCATCGCCGGATTCTCGTCCTCCTGCCCGCCCTCGATCAGATAGGGCACCGCCTTGTCGCCGCCGATATCGACGGTGCGGAAGACGACCGGCCGCTTGTCGGCGGCATCGAGCACGGTGCGGTACAGCGCTTGCTGGCGTTCGCGGCGCGGCAGGGTGGCGGAAACGAGGAACTGGAATTCGGTGCGGAACAGCCCGATGCCGTCGGCGCCGGTCATGTCCAGCGCCTGGGCATCGTCGGCAAGGCCGGCGTTCATCATCACGGCGATGCGCTGGCCATCGCGGCTGATCGCCGGCAGGTCCTTCACCGCTGCATATTTTTCGGCCTGGCGCGCCTTCAGCACGCGCATCGCCTCGTAGGAGGCGATCATCGCCGCCTGCGGCCGCACCAGCAGCGCGCCATTGCCGGCATCGACGATCAGCTCGTCGCCGTCGCTGACCTGGTTGAACAATTCGGTGACGCGGCCCAGCACCGGCACGCCCATGGCGCGTGCGACGATGATGACGTGCGCGGTCAGGCTGCCTTCCTCCAGCACCACGCCCTTCAGGAAGCGCTTGTCATATTCCAGCAGCTCGGCGGGGCCGAGGTTGCGGGCGATGAGGATGGTGTCGCCGCGCAGGCCCAGCTTGGCCGCCGTGCCCAATTGCCCCGACACGATGCGTAGCAGCCGGTTCGACAGATCGTCGAGATCGGTCAGCCGCTCGCGCAGGTAAGGATCGTCGATGGAGCGCATGCGGGCGCGGGTGCGCGCCTGCACGCGCTCGATGGCGGCCTCGGCGGTCAGGCCGGTATCGATCGCCTCGTTGATGCGCCGCGACCAGCCTTCGTCATAGGCGAACATCTTGTAGGTATCGAGCACGTCATGATGATCGCCGCCGACACTGAATTCGGCCTGGCCCATCATCGAATCGATCTGCTCGCGCATCCGCTGGAAGGCGGAATAGACGCGCAGCCGCTCGGCCTCCACATCATCGGCCACCGTATGCTCGACGATGACGCGCGGCTGGTGGAAGACGGCGGTGCCGCGACCCAGCCCGTCGACCAGCTTCAGCCCCGGCAGCCGCAGCGGCCCGGAACTGGCAGCGCGCGCCTGCGCCGCTTGCGCATCATCGACCAGCCCGGCGCCATGGATCAGCTCCGACAGCACCATGGCGACGGTCTGCAACGCCTCGATCTCGACATCGTCATAGTCGCGCGGGTCGCGGTGCTGCACGCCCAGCACGCCGATCGCCGATTCGCGCCGCACGATGGGGACGCCGGCGAAGCTGTGATAATCATCCTCGCCGGTTTCCGGGCGATGCGCGAAATCCGGGTGCGCCTTGGCCTCGGCCAGATTCAGCGGCTCGCGTGTCGCGGCGATGGTGCCGACAAGGCCCTGCCCCATGCTCAGCCGCGTCACATGCACGGCGGCCTGCGCCAGCCCCTTGGTGGCGTAGAGTTCCAGCATACCGTCGCGCAGCAGATAGATGGAGGCGACCTCGCTGTTCAGCTCGGCCGCGACGATCTGGACGACCTGATTCAGCTTGGCCTCGGCACCGGTACGCGCCGCCATCACCTCGTGGAGGCGACGCAAGATCTCGCGGGCGGCGCTGACGGCGGCCATCAGGCCGCCGATTCGAAAGGCGGATAGCGGCTGGCCAGCGCCGCCTCGGCCTCGGCGACCAGTTCGGCGATGATGGTAGCGACCGATTGTTCGGCGGTGACCATGCCCACCGACTGCCCGGCCATCAGCGAGCCATTCTCGACATCGCCATCGACGACGGCGCGCCGCAGCGCCCCGGCCCAATAATGTTCGATGGCCAATTGCCCGGCGGCGAGGTCCAGCTCGCCGCGATCGACGGCTTCGGCGATCTCGCGCTGCTTGGCGGTGAAGGCCTCGGTGCCGGCGTTTTTCAGTGCGCGCACCGGGATGACCGGCAGGCGTGGATCGAGCTGCACGCTGGCGACGGCATCGCGGGCGGAGGCGCGGAAGAACGCCTTTTTGAAGTTCGGATGCGCGACACTTTCGGCGGACGCGGCGAAGCGCGTGCCGAGCTGGACGCCCGACGCGCCCATTTCCAGCCAGGCGGCGATGGCGGCACCGCGGCCGATACCGCCGGCGACAAACACCGGCACCTCGGTGATGACCGGCAGGATTTCCTGCGCCAGCACGCCCAGCGAGACCGGGCCGATATGGCCGCCAGCTTCCGAGCCTTCGATGACGATGGCATCGACGCCGGAGCGCACCAGCTTTTTCGCCAGCGCCGCGGTCGGCGCGAAGCACATCAGCTTCGCGCCGGCGGCCTTGATGGCGGCAATCGCGGCGCCCGACGGCAGGCCGCCGGCCAGCACGATATGGCTGACCTGATGTTTGGCGCAGACGGCGATCAGCTCATCCATCTGCGGGTGCAGGGTGATGAGGTTGACGCCGAACGGCTGGTCGGTCAGCGCGCGGGTCGCGGCGATTTCGGCATCGAGCAGCGCCGGCGGCATCGACCCGCAGGCGATGACGCCAAAGCCACCGGCGTTGGAAATCGCCGAGACGAGGTGGCGCTCGCTGACCCAGGTCATCGCGCCGGCCATGATGGCGTGGCGGCTGCCGAGGAAGTCGCGGCCGCGCGCGGACAGCTGATCGAGACGCGTCATTCTCCCCCTCATGCCGCCGCCTCGTCGCTGTCCAGCCCATAGGCGCTGTGCAGCACGCGCACGGCGAGCTCGACATATTCCTCGGCGATCAGCACGCTGACCTTGATTTCAGAGGTGGTGATCGCCTGGATGTTGATGCCGCGATCGGCGAGCGCGCGGAACATGGTGACGGCGACCCCGGCATGGCTCTTCATGCCGACCCCGACCACCGAGATCTTGGCGACATTGGCGTTCGACATGACGCGGGCAAAGCCGATGTCGCCGCGCGCCTTGTCGAGCACATCCAGCGACAGCGGCAATTGCGTGCGCGGCACGGTGAAGGTGACGTCGGTGGTGCCTTCGCCCTTGTCGATGTTCTGGACGATCATGTCGACGTTGACATTGGCATCGGCCAAAGGCCCGAAGATGGCGGCGACGACGCCCGGCCGATCCGGCACGCCGACCAGCGTCACCTTGGCTTCGTTCTTGTCATAGGCGACGCCGGCGATCAGTTCCCGTTCCATGTCTTCATCCTCATCCACAACCAGCGTGCCAGGCGCGTCGCTGAAGCTCGACAGCACCTGCACGCGCACCTTTTCCTTCATGGCCAGTTCGACCGAGCGTGTCTGCAACACCTTGGCACCGACCGAGGCGAGTTCCAGCATTTCCTCATAGGTGATGCGATCGAGCTTGCGCGCCCGCGGCACGATGCGCGGATCGGTGGTGTAGACGCCATCGACATCGGTGTAGATATCGCAGCGATCGGCCTTCAGCGCCGCCGCCAGCGCCACCGCCGAGGTGTCGGAGCCGCCGCGCCCCAGCGTGGTGATGCGATTGTCCTGTGTCAGGCCCTGGAAGCCCGGCACCACCGCCACCTCGCCGCGCGCCATGGCTTCGAGCACCGCCGTCGTGTCGATGCCCTCGATACGGGCAACGCTGTGCGCGTTCGACGAATGGATCGGCAATTGCCAGCCGAGCCACGACCGTGCCGGCACGCCGGCGGCCTGTAGGGTGATGGCGAGCAGGCCGGAGGTGACCTGTTCGCCGGCGGCGACGACGACATCATATTCGCGCGGATCGGCGAGCGGCGAGGCCTCGCGGCAATAGCCGACCAGCCGGTCGGTCTCCCCGGCCATGGCGGAGACCACCACCGCCACCTCGTTGCCGGCGTCGATTTCGCGTTTCACGCGCGCGGCGACACCCCGGATGCGCTCGGTGCCGGCCATCGACGTGCCGCCGAATTTCATCACGATGCGGGCCATGGTCTGCGCTCGGTCCTCGGGTTGTCGGGGCTGCGGCGGTGCGGCCCTTGGCGGAATGTGACGTTCTGATAGAAATGCCCGGGCGCGAAGGCAAGCAAACCCGGCTTTGCGGCGCAAAAGGACGACCATGGCCAGTCTCGCCACCCCTCCCGCCGCCGCCAGCATTTCGGCCGAGGAAGCCCGGTTCTTCGGCGCGCTCGCCGAGGATTGGTGGAATCCGCGCGGCAGCTCGGCCATGCTGCACCGCATCACGCCGCTACGCAGCCAGCTGGTGCGCGACGCCGCGGTGGCGCATTTCGGCCGTGACGCGCGCAGCCGCCAGCCGCTCGCCGGCCTCACCGCCCTCGATATCGGCTGCGGCGCCGGGCTGATGACCGAGCCGCTGGCGCGCATGGGCGCCAGCGCCACCGGCATCGACGCCGCGCCGGAAAACATCGCCGCCGCCAGCGCCCATGCCAGCGCCGCTGGCCTCGCCATCCGCTATCAGGCCATCGCCGTCGAGGATCTGGCGGCGACCGGCCAGCGCTTCGATCTCATCACCTGCCTCGAAGTCGTCGAACATGTCGCCGGCCGCGACAGCTTCTTCGCGGCGCTGGCCGGCCTGCTCGCCCCCGGCGGCCTCGCCATCCTCTCCACCCCCAACCGCACCGCCGCCTCCTGGGCCGTGCTGATCGGCGGCGCGGAGATGCTGCTGCGCTCGATCCCGCGCGGCGCCCATGACTGGCAGCGCTTCATGACCCCCGCCGAACTGACCGAAGCGCTGGCCAACGCCGGGCTGACCGTCACCGACACGCAAGGGCTGAGCTGGCGGCCGGGCAAGGGCTTCGTGCTGGGCACGGATGTCAGCGTGAACTATTTCCTGACCGCAGTGGCGCCGGCGGCCTAGGCTCGGCCCATCGTCGGCGCTGAATATTGCCTCCGGCGGCTGGGGCCGCAGGCCCCAGACCCCATTCGAGAGCGTTGCTCATATTGCCACGGACGGGCGTCAACGAAATGGGGTCTGGGGCCTGCGGCCCCAGCCGCCGGAGGCAAAAACCCCGGTCACCAACGAAAACCGCCGGAGAGCCAAGGCCCCCCGGCGGTCATCGCAGCCCGCGTTACGCGTCCACTGTCGGCGGCGGCAGTGCCTTCACCTTCTTGGCGCGCGGCGGCTTCTTCGGTGCCGGCACGATTTCGAAGGCGAGGTCGTCGTCCTTCAGGTGCACGCGGACTTCGCCGCCATGGACGAGCTTGCCGAAGAGCAGCTCCTCGGCCAGCGGCTGCTTGATCTTGTCCTGGATCAGGCGGCCCATCGGGCGGGCGCCGTACAGCTTGTCATAGCCGCGCTCGGTCAGCCAGGCCTTGGCTTCGTCGGTGAGTGCGATGTGCACGTCGCGTTCCGACAGTTGCAGTTCCAGCTGGAGCACGAACTTGTCGATGACGCGGGCGACGATCTCCGGCGGCAGATAGTCGAAGGCCACGGTGGCATCCAGCCGGTTGCGGAATTCCGGCGTGAACATGCGCTTGATGGCTTCCTCATCCTCGCCGATGCGCTGGGTGGAGCCGAAGCCGATGCCTTCGCGCGCCATGTCGGCGGCGCCGGCGTTCGTCGTCATGATCAGGATGGTGTTGCGGAAATCCACCGTCTTGCCGTGGTGATCGGTCAATTTGCCATTGTCCATCACCTGCAACAGGATGTTGTAGAGATCCGGGTGCGCCTTTTCGATTTCATCGAGCAGCAGCACCGAATGCGGCTGCTGGTCGACGGCGTCGGTGAGCAGCCCGCCCTGGTCGAAGCCGACATAGCCCGGAGGCGCGCCGATCAGCCGCGAGACGCTGTGCCGCTCCATATATTCCGACATGTCGAAGCGGGTCAGCGGGATGCCGAGGATGGCGGCGAGCTGCTTGGCGACTTCGGTCTTGCCGACGCCGGTGGGGCCGCTGAACAGATAGCTGCCGATCGGCTTGTTGGGCTCGCGCAGGCCGGCCCGGCTCAACTTGATGGCGCTGGCCAGGCGTTCGATGGCCTTGTCCTGGCCAAAGACGACCTGCTTCAGATCGGATTCGAGCGTCGCCAGCGCCTTGGTGTCGTCGGTCGACACGCTCTTCGGCGGAATGCGCGCCATGGTGGCGATCACCGCTTCGATCTCCTTGACGGTGATCAGCTTCTTGCGCTTCGATTCGGCGACCAGCATCTGCGAGGCGCCGGTTTCATCGATGACATCGATGGCCTTGTCGGGCAGCTTGCGATCGTTGATGTAGCGCGCCGACAGCTCGACCGCCGCCTTGATGGCGTCGGGCGTGTATTTCAGCTTGTGATGCTCCTCGTACGACGGGCGCAGGCCCATCAGGATCTTGATGGCATCCTCGATGCTCGGCTCGTTGACATCGATCTTCTGGAACCGGCGCAGCAGGGCGCGGTCCTTTTCGAAATGGTTGCGGAACTCCTTGTAGGTCGTCGAGCCGATGCAGCGGATGGCGCCCGAGCTCAGTGCCGGCTTCAGCAGGTTCGACGCGTCCATGGCGCCGCCACTGGTCGCACCGGCGCCGATCACCGTGTGGATTTCATCGATGAACAGCACGGCGTGCGGCAGCTTTTCCAGCTCCGACACGACATTCTTCAGCCGCTCCTCGAAATCGCCGCGATAGCGGGTGCCGGCGAGCAGCGCGCCCATGTCGAGGCTGTAGATGACCGCGGGCAGCAGCACATCGGGCACCTTGCCTTCGACGATCTTGCGCGCCAGGCCCTCGGCGATGGCGGTCTTGCCGACGCCGGGATCACCGACATAGAGCGGGTTGTTCTTCGAGCGGCGGCAGAGGATCTGGATGGTGCGATCGACCTCCGGCCCGCGGCCGATCAGCGGGTCGACCTTGCCGAGCAGCGCCTTTTCATTGAGGTTGACGGTGTACTGCTTCAGGGCGGACTCGTCCTTGCCCTTGGCCTTGTCGCCCTTTTCGGCCTTCTCGCCGCGGTCGCCCTTGTCGGCGCGCTCGGACTTTTCGCCGTCGGTCTTGTCGCCGCTGCCCTTGACGGCGCGGTTCTCGCTCTGGCCCGATTTGGCGATGCCGTGGCTGATGTAGCTGACGGCATCGAGGCGCGTCATGTCCTGCTGCTGCAGGAAGAACACGGCATGGCTCTCGCGCTCCGAAAACAGCGCGACGAGGACATTGGCGCCGGTGACTTCCTCGCGGCCCGAGGATTGCACGTGCAGGATGGCGCGCTGCACGACGCGCTGGAAGCCGGCGGTCGGCGACGGATCGACCGAGGCATCGGCCTTCAGCGCGGTCAGTTCGGTGTCGATATAGCGATTGAGCTGGCTCTGCAGCTCCTCGATGTCGACGCTGCACGCCTTCAGCACGGCGAGCGCATGGGTATCGCCGGTCAGCGCCAGCAGCAGATGTTCCAGCGTGGCATATTCATGGGTGCGCCGCGCGGCTTCGGCCAGCGCGTTGTGCAGGGTCTTTTCCAGCTCGCGGGTGAAAGAGGGCATGCCTGTCTCCGCTTTGATCGGGCGGGGTGTCCGATCCAACACAGGGGAATGTCACCCTCAATGTGCGAAACATCAAGGGGGCATCTGCGCGGCGAGACCGCACAGGCCGGACCCTGCCGATTTGGCGATGGTTGGCCCGCCCCATTCCCCGTCCTATGGTGACGGCGGCATTCCGGAACTCTTGAAGGGAAAAGCGATGAAGCGGATGATGATGGCAGCGGCGCTGCTGCTGGCCGGGGCGGCCCAGGCCCAGACGATGACGGCGGCCCCGGCCGCCCCCGCCGCCCCGATGAGCGCCATGCCGCCGGGCTATCTTGCCGGCAAGCCGCCGGTCGAGATCCTGAAGCTGCTGCCGCCGCCACCGAAGCCGGGCTCGGCAGCGGATTATGCCGACCGCGAAATCTATACGCTGACCGCCAACACCATCGGCGATCCGATCTGGGAGCGCGCCAAAAGCCAGCTCAACCCGACCAGCCCGGAGTTCGTGAAGCAATTGTCCTGCGCGCTCGGCACGCAGATCTCGCCGCAGGGAACGCCCTTCACCTTCCAGATGTTCGCCCGCGCCGGCATCGACCTGTCGGGGCCGATGACGGTGGCCAAGGAATTCTACAAGCGGCCGCGGCCCTTCACCACCGACAAGGGCAAGGCCTGCGACCCCATCAGCGACGATGGCGTCGGCGCCCGGCTGGGCTGGTCCTATCCCAGCGGCCATTCCGGCATCGGCTGGCTGTGGGCGCTGATCCTGTCGGACGCGGCGCCGGCGCATGCCGAGGCGCTGCGCAGCTTCGGCGTCGCCACCGGTGACCTGCGCATCGCCTGCCGCGTCCATTGGCTGAGCGATGTCGCCGCCGGCCGCGTGCTCGGCACCGCCGTTTACCAGCGCATCGCCGAAACCCCGGACTATCGCGCCGATGTCGAGCGCGCGCGCGACGAGCTCGCCAAGGCGCCGCCGCTGAAGTGCAGCAATTGATGCGGCGGCGGCTGTTGCTCGGCGCCGGCGTGCTGCTCGCCGGCGCGGCGGCGCTGGGCTGGGCGCTCGACCGGCCGCCGGGCTATGGCGCCACCATCGCTTGGGCTGCGCTGCTGCCGGGGCCGCCGGCTGCGGGTTCGACGGTGGATCGTGCCGATCGCGCCGCCTTTGCCGCCACCGGCGCCGGCATCGATGGCCCGCGCTGGCGGCAGGCGGCGACGGAAATCTATCCGTCCAGCGATGCCGTCACCGCCGAAATCGCCTGTGCGCTCGGCCGGCGCATCTCGGCCGACACGACGCCTGCCACCATCCGGCTGGTCACCCGCGCCGCCACCGACATGCAGGGTCCGGCCGAAGCCGCGAAGCGCGCCTATCGCCGCAACCGGCCCTATGTCGGCGCCGCCGACACGCGCACCTGCGATCCGCGCACGCTCGGCGGCATCGGCGGCAGCACCGGCGGCGTGCTGAGCTATGCCTATCCCAGCGGTCATGCCGCCTTCGGCCGCATCACGGCGCTCACCCTGGCGGCGGTGCTGCCGGACCGCGCCGCCGCGCTGCGCGCCTGGGGTGACCGGCTGGGCGACAACCGCCTCGTCTGCCGCGTGCACTGGCAAAGCGATGTCGCGGCCGGGCGCACACTCGCCGATGCGCTCTACCCGAAGCTGGCAGCCCTGCCGGCGTTCCGCGCCGATGTGGCAGCGGCGCGGGCGGAACTGCTGCAGGCGCCGGCGGCGACCGGCTGCTGACGCCTTCTGCGAATTTGGATGGAGAGGGACTGACAGGAAGCAGCCTCCGGCGGCTGGGGCCTCGGGCCCCAGACCCCATTGGCTGGCTGTCGCAAGGCACCACGGGCGGCTTTCCAGGCCAGATCAAAGCAAAATGGGGTCTGGGGCCTAAGGCCCCCGCCGCCGGAGGCTCTGTCGTCAGCCAATGTGTTATCTCTGCCGTGATTTCGAACAGCTCCGCCCTGTAGGGGTCGACATCCACCACCACCCGCACAGTGCCGGGAAAGGTCATCGCCCCCAGCCAGCCGCGGATGATCGTCTGCAACGCCAGTGTGCGCCGCGCCTGCACCAGCAGCCGCTGGCGGTGGCGGCCGCGCAGCATGGCGAGCGGCGCCGGGGTGGGGCCGAGCACGCTCAGCCCTTCGCGTTGCGGCGCGGCCGCGCCGATGGCGCGGGCGGCGGCGAGCGCGGCGGCTTCATCCTCGCTCGACACGATGATGGCGGCGAGCCGGCCGAACGGCGGCAGGTTGAGGTCGCGCCGTGCCTCGGTTTCGGCGGCGTAGAAGGCGGCGGCATCACCCGCGACCAGCGCCTGCATCAGCCGCGCCTCCGGCTGGTGGGTCTGGATCAGCACCTGCCCCGGCTTGGCGCCGCGCCCGGCCCGGCCCGCCACCTGCGCCACCTGCTGGAAGGTGCGCTCGCCAGCACGCAGGTCGCCGCCGGACAGGCCGAGATCGGCATCGACGACGCCGACCAGCGTCAGATCGGGGAAATGATAGCCCTTGGTGACCATCTGCGTGCCGATGAGCAGGTCGATCTCGCGCGCTTCCACCGCCGTCACCAGCGCCGCCGCCCGCGCTGGGGAATTGATGGTGTCGGAGGTGACCAGCGCCAGCCGCGCCTCCGGCCACAGCCGCCGCACCTCCTCGGCGATGCGCTCCACACCCGGCCCGCAGGCGACCAGCGAATCGGCCTCGCCGCATTCGGGGCAGGCTTGCGGCACCGGCGCGACATGGCCGCAATGATGGCAGGCCAGCCGCCGCGACAGGCGATGCTCGACCATCCAGGCCGTGCAATTGGGGCAATGAATGTGCGTGCCGCAGTGCCGGCACAAAGTGAGCGGCGCATAGCCGCGCCGGTTGAGGAACAGCAGCCCCTGCTCGCCCTTCGCCAGCGTCGCCGTCACCGCGGCGACGAGCGGCGGGCTCAGCCAATGCCCGCGCGGCGGCGGATAGCGCCGCATGTCGATGGCGCGAATGTCGGGCATCGTCGCGCCACCGAAGCGGGACGGCAGTTTCAGATGGCGATAGGTGCCGCGCGCCGCCTGCACCTGCGTCTCGATCGCCGGGGTGGCGGTGGCCAGCACCACCGTCGCCGCTTCCTCCCGCGCCCGCATCACCGCCACGTCGCGGGCGTGGTAATGCACGCCCTCTTCCTGCTTGAAGCTGGTTTCATGCGCTTCATCGACGATGGTGACGCGCAGATCCCGGAACGGCAGGAACAGCGCCGAGCGCGCACCGACCACCACCCGTGCCCGGCCATCGGCGATGGCGGCCCAGGCGGCGCGGCGCTCGCTGGTCTTCAGATCGCTGTGCCAGGCCAGCGGCACCACGCCGAAGCGCGCCGCAAAGCGCGCCAGCCAGGGCGCCGTCAATGCGATTTCGGGCAGCAGCACCAGCGCCTGGCCGCCACCCCTGAGCGCTGCCGCAATCGCTTCGAAATAGACCTCGGTCTTCCCCGATCCGGTGACGCCTTCGAGGAGGAAGGGCGCAAAGCCGCCCGCCGTCACCGCCGCGGCGATCTCGCCGGCGACCGCGGCCTGCGCCGCCTCCAGCTGCGGCGGGGCGTGATCGGGGTCGGGCACGTCCGGATCGGCATCGCTGCTGACGGTGACGGGCAGCAGCGTGCCGGCGCTGACCAGCCCGCGGATGACGGCATCCGAGACAGCGGCGATGCGGGCGAGGTCGCGCACCACGCCCTGCCGGCCATCGAGCTTCTCCAGCGCCGCCAACCGCGCCGGGGTCATCCGCTCCGGCAGCGGGCCACCGGGGCGATATTCGGTGACCTGCCGCGCGTCCATGAACGCCACCGACGGCCAGACCATCCGGATGACGCCGGCCAATGGGCTCAGATAATAATCCGCCACCCAGTCGCACAGCCGGCGCAGCGGTGCGGCCAGCGGTGGCACATCGAGGCGGGCGCTGACCGGGCGCAGGCGATTTCGGGGGATTTCGGGAGCGTCCAGGGCCTCGCGATCCCACACCACCCCGGTGATGGTACGCGGCCCCAGCGGCACCAGCACGGCATCGCCCGGCGCCAGCGCCATGCCCGCCGGCACGGCGTAATCCAGCGCCCCCAGCCCATGCTGGAACACGACGACACGCACGGATGGGGTTTCACTCACCCCGTGCACGTAATGCCCACCTCCCCCTCCCTGCAAGGGAGGGGGAGGGTGTCGTAACCCGCCGGCAACGAACGGAGCCCCTGATGATCCCCCGCTATTCCCGCCCCGACATGGTTGCCATCTGGGAACCCGAAACCCGCTTCCGGATCTGGTTCGAGATCGAGGCGCACGCCATGGACGCGCTGGTGGAATTGGGCGTCGTCCCCGCCGATGCGGCAAAGGCGGTGTGGGAACGCGGCAAGTTCGAGGTCGCCCGCATCGACGAGATCGAGCGCGAGACGAAGCATGACGTCATCGCCTTCCTCACCAACCTCGCCGAACATGTGGGGCCGGAAGCGCGCTTCGTCCACCAGGGCATGACCAGCTCTGACGTGCTCGACACCTGCCTTAACGTCCAGCTCGTCCGCGCCGCCGATATCCTCATCGCCGATACCGACGCGCTGCTCGCCGCCATCAAGCGCCGGGCGCTGGAGCACAAGCACACGCCGACGATGGGCCGCAGCCATGGCATCCATGCCGAGCCGACCACCTTCGGCCTGAAACTCGCCCAGGCCTATGCCGAGTTCAGTCGCTGCCGCGCCCGGCTGGTGATGGCCCGTGAAGAAATCGCCACCTGCGCCATTTCCGGCGCCGTCGGCACCTTTGCCAACATCGATCCCGCCGTCGAAGCGCATGTGGCCAGGGCGATGGGGCTGGCGGTGGAGCCGGTTTCCACCCAGGTCATCCCGCGCGATCGCCACGCCATGTTCTTTGCCACGCTCGGCGTCGTCGCCGGCAGCGTCGAGCGGCTCGCCACCGAAATCCGCCACCTGCAACGCACCGAAGTGCTGGAGGCGGAGGAATATTTCGCCCCCGGCCAAAAGGGCAGCAGCGCCATGCCGCACAAGCGAAATCCGGTGCTGACCGAGAACCTCACCGGCCTCGCCCGCCTCGTCCGCGGCTATGTCACCCCGGCGCTGGAAAATGTCGCGCTCTGGCACGAACGCGACATCTCGCACTCCTCCGTCGAACGCATGATCGGCCCCGATGCGACGGTGACGCTCGATTTCGCCCTGCACCGCCTGACGAATGTGGTCGACAAATTGCTGATCTATCCCGATCGCATGCTGAAGAACCTCAACAAGATGGGCGGCCTCATCCACTCCCAGCGCATCCTGCTCGCCCTGACGCAAGCCGGCGCCAGCCGCGAAGACAGCTACCGCCTCGTCCAGCGCAACGCGATGCAGGTCTGGGAATCCGACGGCCAGCTGCAACTGCTCGACCTGCTCGCCGCCGACCCCGACGTCACCGCCCTCCTCCCCCGCGCCCAACTCGAACCGCTGTTCGACCTCGGCTATCACTTGAAGCACGTGGACACGATTTTCGATCGGGTGTTTGGGTGAGGGGTGGAGCGCGTGGGTAGTTGAAAAAGAGCCTCCGGCGGCTGGGGCCTTGGCCCCAGACCCCATTCGTCTTTTGGCAAGGCCTCAAAGGCGCGCTGTTGAGCGGATTGTCCGCTTCCGACTCTAACTCAGTCGTTAGCCGGCGGGATTTGGAACGGCAGCTTCTGCTGGAGCCTGTCATCAGCGCGCTCGAAGTGGTCTGGAAGCAGTGCATCCTAATCGCGTTCCGTCATTATGCTGGAAACGGGCCGCGTGATTTATTTGTCTGATTGAGGGTGACGTAGCCGAACTGCCTTTAACTGTGTCCCACGCAAATTGCCTCGCCACGATAGACATTAACCTCTACGACGAGGCGTTCTGATTTTCTACGCATGCCGTCCTCGCAGCGATGGCCCCTTCAAGTTGATGCGATGCGCCCTCCGTAATGGCCGATTAACGATCGCGTCGGTCATCTGAACTGAAGTCCCCAGTCTTTCGGCCGGAGCTCCGTTCAAATTCCTTCGGCCATTGCAGTCCCGGCGGTAAGGACAGCCGCCATGGTTGCCGGCGATGGAGCTGCTGCTGCAGCCACCAGAGCAAGGCCAAGGTCGAGAACTTTGGCCAGCTTCTTCAAAAGCTCCGAAATATCGTTTATCTTTTTGATTTTAGCTTGCGCGTCTGCCGACACTTTCCCGACAGTCGCGAGTTCGTCCTCGAAATCCGCAAGTCCAGCAAGCACGCTTGCCGCAGTCAGCTTTGAGTTGAGCGCCGTAAGGCTGTTGAGTTGGCCATCAAGGCGCTGTACCTGTAACTCCCAGAGGAGCCCATCAGCGTGTCCTTGAGGCTTTGGGCCAAGAGAAAGCTTGGCCGCAAGAACCTTTTTTGCGCCCTCAGCGCAGAGGTCGGCGACACGACCGAGATCATTAGCGATTGCCACTTTACGTCTCCTAGCCAAATGCTTTGCGGACGGCCGCAACCTTTTCGTCAAGTTCGGCCCCGATGGCGTACAGCTTTTGCGCCAGATCTTTTGCCTTCAGCTTTGTCTTCGAAGACTGCAGTTCCGTTAGAGCTTTTGAGGCCGAAGCGAGGGACGCGTCATAGTCTTCGAGAGTACTTCTGCGTTTCGTCAACACAGCAAGCCGCTTGCAATATTCTTGCGCGAGCAGGAACCCACTGCTGCTGAACTTCGATGCCACTGACCCACTGCAAATCGCCGGAACGTCAGTACCGATTGGGTCTCCCAGCCGGCCGATTGCCGTGGAAAAATAGTTGGAGAGATTGGACTGCTCGGCGTCGAGCCGGCCCCTTAACCGAGGCAAAACGATTTGACGCAACAGCCCATCAAGGACCTGCTGAGCGGCAGGTGCGCCATCGCCGATCAACTCCTTGAGTGTGTCTTCGCGCATCTTCTCCGCGGCGAACTTGACGAGGAGGCCGATCAGTCCCGAGACCGCATTGACCTGCCCTTGGTCGATACCAGGAATGGCGGACACGGATCCGGTTGCTGCGTCCAGTCCCGGCTGTACTGAAAAATTGCTCTCTGTAGCTGCAGAGAAAAGCGCCTTGAAGTAGCCTCCAAGTACATCATTCGCAGCAACGAGTCCTGCAGACGCCTTTAACTCGCTTACGCAGTTAGTGAGAGCGGGATTAAGGGCACGCTCGCGTTCGCAAGAACCCGAGATTTCGCCACTTACGTCGTTCCAGTTCTTCGATGCTACGGTAAGACGCAATGAAATATCGCGCACAGCAGACAGGTCAGTACATCCAGCGAGCGCCAACACGGATGCCGCAATCGCGATGCGTTTCATAATCCCCCCGATCTCCTGGCAAATAATTTCCTGCCCGATTCGGGTTGTAGCGCAGATGCCGATTTCGTCAAATTGAATATTCAGGATTAATTCAACGTCGCAACTGAAAATTATATATTTTAGCCTTATCAGACACTTAAGCGCAAGTTTATATCAAACTTCTTTTCGTTGCCGCACTCAGACGACGTTTTAGTAAGCGGTTGTACGAACGGCGTCTTTCCGGTGAGCGGACTAGCTGTAATAGGCTCACTTGCTGCGTTCTGCGTTCTGCGTTTCAGGCCAGACAATCGCTGAATGCCGGTTTCTCGCAAACTCTGCCGTTCTACGCATAGCGCGGCAACGGCAGGAAAGTCCTAGTTTGGGCTGTTCACAACGCTCTGCATAATGTCGTGATCTAACGACCACTACACCAACCGGGGTCTGGGGCCGACGGCCCCAGCCGCCGGAGGCCCCTTCCTCCTACCCCAACAACCCCGCCCGCCGCAGCGCTGCGTCGATCGTCGCGGCGACGCCGGTCAGCGGGGATGCGGCGGTCGGGCGGGCCATCGCCACGCCGTCCGCCACGGCGGGCGCGATGCCCCAGAAGGCGGCGATCCGCCTTGTGGAGGACAGGCCGCAGTCGAGCATGAAGGGGGCGGGGCGGCCCAGGGCTTCGGCGCCGGTGGTGGCGATGGGGGTGCCGTGGCCGAGGCCGGGGATGGTGATGGCCTCAACGTGGTCGCCCCAGCGGCGCAGGCGGGCGCCGTTCAGCGTCGTGGTGCTGGTCGGCGCCAGTGGCAGGTGCTGGGCGCCCAGCCATTGCGCGATGATGGCTTCGGCGTTGAGCGGGGCGACGGTGGTATCGGCGTCGCCGTGCCAGACCGAGAGGCGCGGCCAGCGCCCATTGTGGGCCGGCACCAGCGCGGCGAGGCGGGGCGGCGGCGGCAGGCCCTGGCCGCGCATGCGTTCGAACGCGTCGGGGATGCCGCTGGCGACGCCATGGGGCAGCCCGGCGATGATGCCGCCGCCGGCGAAGCGGCCGGGGTGGGTGGCGAGCAGGGCCATCGCCATGGCGCCGCCGGCCGACAGCCCGGTGATGAACACGCGCACCGGATCGAGGGTGTGGCGGGCGAGCAGCGTGTCGATCATCGCGATGATCGATTGCGCCTCGCCGCGGCCGCTGGCGGTGTCATTGGCCTGGAACCAGTTGAAGCAGAGATTGGCGTTGTTGGCGCGCTGCTGTTCGGGAAACAGCAGGGCAAAGCCGGCCCCATCGGCGAGGCGCGACCAGCCGCTGCCGCGATCATAATCCGCCGCGCTCTGCGTGCAGCCGTGCAGCACGACGACGAGCGGCGCGCCGGGTTTCAGCCCGGGCGGGATACGGACAAAACCTGCCAGCCCGCCGGGGTTGCCACCGAATTCGCCGATGGGGGTCAGCCGCGCGCTCAGCCGCTGATGCCCATATCAGTGGCGGCGGCGCGGATGCGGCCCTGCGCAGCACTGTCGCCGGCAAAGGCGGCCAGCGCATCGTTGCGCGCCTTCACCGCCGCCGCCGTATCGCCGAGCACGCTGCGCGCCCGAATCAGCCGCAGCCAGCCGGCCTCGTCGCGCGGATTGGCCTTCAGTTTTTCGGACAGGCGATCGACCATGCCGGCGATCATCGCGTTGCGATCGGCGGGGTTCATCGCGGCGGCGCCGGCGACCTGATCGGGTGACGGGCCGGGCATGACGCCCGCCGGCGCCGCACCCGGTGGCGGCGCGACGGTGGCGCCACCGCTGGCCGGCGGCTTGATGGCGGCGAGCTCGGCCGTCACATCGATGCCCGCGGTCTTGGCCGTTTCGGTGATGATGCCGCGCAGCTGCGGCACCCAGGGCGCATCGGCGGCGGATTCGCCAAGCAGCGCCAGCCAGTCGGCAATGGCGCCCTTGGCGTCGCCTTCCTGCTGCTTCTTCAGGCCGAGGAAATAGCGGGCGCGGGCATCGCTGCCATCCTGCTGGCGCGCGGCGGTGAAGGCGGCGGCGGCGGCGGGGGTGACATTGCCATCGGCGGCCTGCACCAGCGCTTCGCCCCAGGCGGACTGGAAGCCGGGGCCATCGGGCTTCAGCGCCACGGCCTTGCCATAGGCGGTGGCGGCATCGGCATAGCGGCCGGTCTGGAAATAGGACCAGCCGAGCATCCGCCAGCCTTCGGGGTCCGACGCGTTGGCGGCGACCTTCTTTTCCAGCCCGGCGATCAGCTGGGCGATTTCGGCGGCCTGCGGATTGTCGGCGGCGGGCGCGGCGGGGGCCGTTGCGGCGGCGGTGCCGACGGGCGCGCTGGTGCCGGCGAGGCCGGGCTTGCCCATCGTGGCGTAGAGCGCACCGGCGGCGAGCGCGACCATGGCGGCGAGGCCCAGCGCGACGCCGGAGAGGGCGCGGGCGCCCAGCGGCCGCATCGCGTCTTCGGGGATATGGCCGGCGGCGAGCATGCGGCGCTTGATCTCGATGCGCAGCCCTTCGGCATCGGCGGGCGGGATGGCGCCGGCGGCGAGCTGGATATCGACATCGGCGAGCTGGTCCTTCAGCACGGCGATGGTGGCGGCGCGGGCATCGGCGCGGGCTTCCTGCCGGCGCACCAGCGGAATGGTCAGCGCCGCGGCGGCAACGGCCGCCATCAGGGTCAGAATGATCCAGAGGGTCATCAGTGTTCCAGCAATAATCGTTGGCGGCGGTAAAGGCGGTTCAGCCCAGCCGGTCAAGCTCGGCGGCTTCGGCGGCGGTCAGCGGCGCGACATCGGCGGGTTTCCGGCGGCGGCTCCAGCCCAGCAGCGCCAGCCCGCCGCCGCCCAGCACCAGGAACGGCCCCGCCCACAGCGCCCAGGTCGCCGGCTCCACCGGCGGCTTCAGCAGCACGAAATTGCCATAGCGCTGGACGATATAGGCCATGGTGTCCTGGTCCGACTTGCCCAGCGTCAGCTGTTCGCGGACGACGATGCGCAGGTCACGCGCCAGCGGCGCATCCGAATCGTCGATGGACTGGTTCTGGCAGACGACGCAGCGCAGCTCCGCCGAAATGGCACGGGCGCGCGCCTCCAGCGCCGGGTCCTTCAGCATTTCATCGGGCTGCACGGCCAGCGCCGGGGCGGTGAGCAGCATGAGGGCGAGAAGCGCGCGCTTCATGCCTCGGCCCGCAATTGCTGCATCAGCGGCCGGATGGTCTTCTCCCACACCTCCGGGCTGATCGGGCCGATCTGCTTGAAGCGGACACGGCCGCGCTTGTCGACGATGAAGGTTTCGGGGACGCCGGTGACGCCCAGATCGATGGCGGTGCGGCCGGTCTCGTCAGCGGCGATCTGGCGGTAGGGGTTGCCGAAACGGGCGATCCAGTCGCGGCTGTCCTGCGGCTTGTCCTTCCAGGCGATGCCATAGACCGGGAAGCCTTCGCCCGAAATCCGCGTCAGCACCGGATGTTCCTGCGGGCAGGCGGCGCACCAGCTGGCGAAGATGTTGAGCAGCCGGGGCTCGCCGGTGAACGCCGCGCTGGCAAAGCCGGGGCCGCCGCCGGGCTGATCGGCGATGCCGGGCAGCGCGAACTGCGGCAGCGGCCGGTCGATCAGCTGCGAGGGCAGCACCTTGGGGTCCTTGGTCAGGCCGATGGCGAAGAAGGCGACCAGCGCGATGAAGGCGCCGACCGGCAGCAGGAACAGGATGCGGTTCATGAGGGGTCTACTCCGCCGGTACCAGGCCGGGGCGGAGCGCCGGCGCAAGCCGTGTCGGCGCGCCGATGCGGAAGCGGCGATCGGCCAGGCTGGCGGCGCCGCCCATCGCCATCATCAGCCCGCCGAACCAGATCCAGCCGACCAGCGGGTGATTGTAGATGCGCACGACAATGCCCGGGCCCTGCGGCCCCTCCTGACTGTCCCCCACCGCGATATAGGCGTTGCCGAGGAAGGCGGTGCCGATGCCGGCCTCCGTCGTCTGGTTGCGGCTGACCGGGTAGAAACGCTTTTCGCTGCCGAGGTCATAGCTGTTGCCGCGCTGGGTGATGCGGAAATCGGCGTGGATGGCCTGATAATTGGGGCCGGCGACCTCGCCGACCTTGGCGAGCTTCACCTGCAGGCCGCCCAGGGTCGCCGTTTCGCCGACGCGCATGACGAGGATCTTCGATTCGGCGAACCCGCTCATCGCCGTCACGCCGCAGACGGTGACGCCCAGCCCGGCATGGGCCAGTGCCATGCCGATGACCGCCGCCGGCGTGGTGCGCACCAGCCGCCACGAAAAGCCGGCGCCGCCCTGCCAGCGCCGCGCCAGCACCATCAGCCCGCCGAGGATCAGCCAGAAACCGAGCGCGAAACCGAAGGCGGCGCTGACCTGCTTCAGGCCAAGCGCCAGCGCCAGCACGGCAAAGACGCCGACGACCAGCAGCGCCGGCCATTTCAGCTTGGCGGCGACGGCGGCAAGGCCATCGCGCTTCCACGCCAACATGGGCCCGACGGTGACCAGCAGCAGCAGCGGCACCGACAGCGGCACGAAGACAAGGTTGTAATAGGGTGGGCCGACCGAAATCTTGTCGGCGGGGGCCACCGCTTCCATGATCACCGGATAGAAGGTGCCGAGGAAGACCACCGCGGTCACCGCCATCAGGAACAGATTGTTGAGGGTGAGGCCGGCCTCGCGGCTGACGCCCGAGAACAAGGCGCCGGATTTCAGCTGCGGCGCGCGCCAGGCGAACAGGCCGAGCGCGGTGCCGGTGGAGCCGATGATCATGGCGAGGATGAAGACGCCGCGCGCCGGATCGACGGCAAAGGCATGCACCGAGGTGAGGATGCCGGAGCGGACGAGGAAGGTGCCAATGAGGCTAAGCGAGAAGGCGAGGATGGCGAGCAGGATCGTCCAGCCGGCCAGGGCCTGGCGCTTTTCGGTGACGATGGCGGAATGCAGCAGCGCGGTGCCGAGCAGCCAGGGCATCAGCGAGGCGTTTTCGACCGGATCCCAGAACCACCAGCCGCCCCAGCCCAGTTCATAATAGGCCCAGAAGCTGCCGAGCGCGATGCCGCAGGTCAGCGGCACCCAGGCCGCCAGCACCCAGGGCCGCATCCAGCGCGCCCAGGCGGCATCGGCGCGGCCTTCCAGCAGCGCTGCCACGGCAAAGCTGAAGGTGACCGAAAAGCCGACATAGCCGAGGTAGAGCAAGGGCGGGTGGAAGACGAGGCCGGGGTCCTGCAGCAGCGGGTTCAGCTCGGCACCGTCGAGCGGGGCGGGCGACAGCCGGGCGAAGGGATTGGAGGTGAACAGCGAAAAGGCGAGGAACGCCACGCTGATCATCGCCTGCACCGACAGCACCCGGGCTTGCAGGCTGGGGCGCAGATTGTCACCGAAGCGGCCGATGCCGGCGCCGAAAATGGCAAGGATCAGCACCCAGAGCAGCATCGAGCCTTCGTGGTTGCCCCAGGTCGCGGCCAGCCGATAGGGCAGCGGCTGGCTGAGCGAGGCATGTTCGGCGACCAGTTCCACCGAGAAATCGGCGCGGCCGAAGCAGATCATCAGCAGCACGAAGGCGCTGACCAGCAGCAGCGCCTGCACCTGCGCCGCCATCCGGCCGAAATCCATCAGCGCGCCATCGCCGCGCACCGCGCCGACCATGGGCAGCACCGCCTGGGCGAGCGCCACCAGCAGCGCCAGGATAAGGGCGAAGTGCCCGATTTCAGCCAACATGCGGAAACACAACCTCCCGCCGGCGCGCAGATTGCGCACCGGCCTTGCATTGCCACTCTAGCCGACCCGGCGGGAGATGGTAGAGTGGATTACAGTCGCAGGCGCTGCCGGCGGCAACAGGGGGCTGTTTTCACGCGTGTCAGAGCGGTTTCGCATCGCCATCATCGGCTCCGGCCCGGCCGGGTTGAGCGCGGCTGCGCATGCAGCGCAGCTGGGCCTGTCGCATGTGCTGCTCGAAAAGACCGACCATCTGTCGGACACGATCTACAAATACCAAAAGGGCAAGCATGTCATGGCGACGCCGGCGCAGCTGGTGCTGCGTGCCGGCGGCGGTCTGGCCTTTGCCGCCGGCAAGCGTGAAGCCATTCTGGGCAGCTGGGGCGAGCGGATCGCCGCCGCCGGGGTCAATGTGCGGCTGAATGCCGAAGTCACCGCCATCGCCGGCGCCGGCGACGCCATCCCCGGCAGCGTGCAGGCGATCGTGACACGGAAGCGCGACGGCAGCAGCGAGACGCGCGAATTGCAGCGCCACGCGCCGCCCTATCGGCTGACGCTGGCCGATGGCAGTGCCATCATCGCCGACACGGTGATCCTTGCCATCGGCACCCAGGGCAATCCCAATCTGATGGCCTGTCCCGGCGCGGCGCTGCCGCATGTGCAATATCAGCTCGACGATCCGGCGGCCTATAATGACGAACATATCTTCGTCATCGGCGGCGGCGATGCCGGTATCGAGAATGCGCTGGGGCTGGCGGCCGATGCGGCGCAGGGCAATGTCGTGACGTTGGTCAACCGCTCGGCGGAATTCTCGACCGCCAAGGACGCCAATGTGAAGGCGCTGCTGGCGGCGCGCGACGCCGGCCGCATCAGCATCATGACCGGCACGACCACCCGCGCCATCGAACCCGGCTGGGTGGTGCTCGACACGCCGGAGGGCGAGGTGCGCGCCCGCTGCGACCGGCTGATCGCCCGCATGGGCTCGGCGCCGCCGCGCGGCTTCATCGAAGGCTGCGGCGTCGAATTCGCCAGCAGCGACCGGCTCGCCTATCCGAAGCTGTCGGCGGTGTTCGAATCGACGGCGCCCGGCATCTTCGTCGTCGGGGCGCTGGCCGGCTATCCGCTCATCAAGCATTGCATGAACCAGGGCCATGACGTCGTCGAGTTCATCAACGGCAACACCGCGCTGCTGCCCGCCGACGAACCGATCCTGGCTGAAAAATTCACCGGCCTGCCCGGCAACCGCTCGGTCAGCGACTGGCTGGAATTCCTGCGCAGCCGGGTGTCGATCCTCGCCGGCATGAGTCTCCTCCAGATGCGCGAATTCATGCTCGACAGCGAGGCGCGGCTGTATCGCGCCGGGGAGGTGATCTTCGAGCGCAACGCCCCGGGCTCCTCGCTGTTCGGCATCGCCGATGGCGAGGTGCGGGTGGAAATCGACCCCGGCAACCCCGCCATCACCGTCGCACTGCCGCAGGGCAGCATCGTCGGCGAGGTCGGGCTGATCTCCGGCCGCCGCCGCGGCGCCACGGTGCGCGCCGGCAGCGACTGCATCCTTGTCGAAATCTCGCGCACCGCGGCGCTGCGGCTGATGTCGGCGGTGCCCTCGGCGCGGCGCGAGGTCGACCGCCTCACCACCGAGCGCAGCGTCCTCCAGATCGCCGCCATCGTGGCGACGGCGAAGGTCGAGACCATCCCGGCCGGCAAGGCGGTGATATCCGAAGGCGACAGCGGCGACGACATCTTCATCATCCGCTCGGGTTCGATGGTGGTGGAGCGGCAGATCGGCGGCAAGCCGGTGTTTCTGAACTATGTGCCGGCGGGCAGTTTCGTCGGCGAAATGGCGGTCATCGACGGCGGCACCCGCAGCGCCACCGTGCGCGCCGCGGTCAAATCCGATGTCATCCGGCTGGGCGGCGCCGCCTTCCGCGACCTGCTGGCCGCCAAGCCCGACCTGCTGGCCCGGCTGCGCGCCGAAATGGCGACGCGCACCGCGATGAACGCGATGATCGAGTCGAAAAAGGACAGTTTTCGCGGGCTGGTCGACATGTACACCGGCGTCGCCAACTTCCTGGTCGAAAATGGCGTCGGCGAGGCCACCGATGTGCTGCTCATCGATGAAAAGCTCTGCGTCGGTTGCGACAATTGCGAAAAGGCCTGCGCCGACAGTCATGACGGCCTGTCGCGCCTCGATCGCGAGGCCGGGCGCACCTATGCGCATCTGCACGTGCCGACATCGTGCCGGCATTGCGAACATCCGCATTGCATGGCCGATTGCCCGCCCAATGCCATCCACCGCGGCCCGACCGGCGAAGTCTATATCGACGACAGCTGCATCGGTTGCGGCAATTGCCAGCGCGGCTGCCCCTATGGCGTCATCCGCATGGACAAGGTGCCGCCGAAGAAGCCCTGGCTGCTGAGCTGGCTGCTGTTCGGCCAGGGCCCCGGCCCCGGCGAGCCCGATGCCAAATGGAGCAAGAAGCACGCCCACGCCGAAGCGCCGAAAAAGGCGATCAAGTGCGACATGTGCTCCGGCCAGAGCGGCGGCCCCGCCTGTGTGCGTGCCTGCCCGACCGGCGCCGCCATCCGCGTCTCGCCCGAACAATTCCTCACCGTCGCGCTGCTCGATCGGGGCCAGGGCTGATGGCGGTGCGGGCGAAGGCGATGGGGCGGGCGGTGGCCCGCGCGCCGCGCGATACGGCGCATGAGGGCTTTCTCGGCCATCGCCGCGGGCGCTGGCTGAAGGTTTCGGCAGCGCTGTCGCTGACCGCGATCCTCGCCTATGCCCTCATCGACCAGACGCCGCGCCCCAATGGCGGCACCGCGCTCGGCTATGCGCTCGGCACTTTGGGGGCGGGGCTGATCGTCTGGCTCAGCCTCATCGGCCTCAGGAAGCGCATCATCACCACCGGGCCCTATTCGCTGAAGGGCTGGACCAGCGCGCATGTCTGGCTCGGCCTGTCGCTGATCGTCATCGCGACGCTGCACAGCGGCTTTCAGCTCGGGCTGAATGTCCATGGCCTCGCCTATGTGCTGATGATGTTCGTCATCCTGTCCGGCCTGTGGGGCATCTATGTCTACGCCCGGCTGCCGGCGCTGCTTTCGGCCAATCGCAACGAGATGACGCAGCCGCAGATGCTCGCCGCCATCGCGGCGCTCGACCGCCAGCTCGATACCGCCGCCCAGCCGCTCGGCCGGGACGAGGCCGATCTGGTGCGGATGAGCATCGAGGGCTGCGATATCGGCGGCAGCCTGTGGGCGCGGCTGACCGGCCGCTACCCCGGTTGCGGCAACAGCCGCGCCGAAGCGGCGGTGGCGGCGCTGGTCGATGGCCAGCGCCGCACCGGCACCGCCGATCCGCGGCTGGTGCAGATTCTGTTCCTGCTGGAGCGCAAGGGCGCGGCGCTGGCCCAGGCCCGCCGCCATGTCGCGCTGAAAACGCGGCTGGAGCTGTGGCTCTACGTGCATGTGCCGGCGACCTTTGCGCTGCTGGCGGCGCTGGTCGCGCACATCCTCTCCGTCTTTCTCTACTGGTAGCGGCGATGGGCTTTACCGTTCGCCAGATCGCACGCCGCGCCGATGGCGGGGAGATCATCCGCACCCGCGCCTTCGACGGCGCCGAGCTGAGCGTCGGCCGCGGCAGCGATTGCGATATCCAACTTGCCGATCTCGGCCTGATGCTGCGCCATGCCCGGCTGCGGCTGGCCGGCGATGGCCGGGTGGCAGTGGAGGCGATGGGCGGCGTGCCGCTGGAAATCGCCGGCGCCTTCGTCACCCGCGCCGACCTCGACCCCGGCGACAATCCGACGATCATGCTGGCCGCCCATCGGCTGACCCTGGCGCGCGGCGAAGATGGCGGCGTGTTGGTCACCGCCGAGCGCGTGCTTGCCGCCGGCGATGGCAGCGATGCCGCCAGCGAAGCGCAGGTCTTCACGCTGAAAAAGACGCTGCCCAGCAAGCGCCGGCTGGCCTGGGGGTTGGTGGTGCTGATCCTGGGCCTGGGCCTGGCGCTGCCGCTGTGGGTGATGGCCGGGCGACAGACGGTGCTGCCGCCGGCGCTGGTGACGGCCGCTGCCCGCAACGCTGCACCGGTGGCAACGCCGGCAAGCGGCTGGCAGCCCGACCGCGTCTGGAGCAGCGGGCCGCTGTCCACCGCCCATGCCGGCCTCGCCAACAGCTGCGGCGCCTGCCACGCCAAACCGTTCGAGGCGACGACCGATACCGCCTGCATCGCCTGCCACACGCCCGCCGCCATCCCGGCGCACGCCCCGGCGGCGCGGCTGGCGCGCGGGCAGGTGCCGGCCACCGGTCTGGTCGCGGACGTGCACAAGGCATTCAACCTGCCGGAAGGCCGCTGCGCCAGCTGCCACAAGGAGCATGAGGGGCCGGACGGCGCGCTGCAGGTGGCGGAAAACTTCTGCACCGATTGCCATCGCGGGCTGGCGGCGCGGCTGCCCGACACGCGCCTCGCCAATGTGCCGGACTGGGGCGGCCATCCCGCCTTCAAGCCGACATTGGTGGTGCAGCCATCGCTGACCGCGCCGCGCTTCGAACGCGTGGCGCTGGCCGGGGCGCGCGAGACGTCCGGCCTCGTCTATCCGCACCAGCTGCACCTTTCGACGCGCAACAGCGTCGCCAATATGGTGCGGGCGCAGGGCCTGCCGGGCAAGAACGGCCTGCTCGCCTGCAATTACTGCCATGTGCCGGACAGTGACGGCGAACGCTTCCAGCCGATCAGCATGGAGAAGAATTGCGCCGCCTGCCACGACCTCGCCTTTGCCCGCGATGGCGGCGTCGTGCGCACCCTGCCGCATGGCAAGCCCGAACAGGCCGCCGGCATCATCCGCGATTTCTACCTTGGCCAGGCGCTGTCACCGCGCGCCGGTGTCGCCGCCGCCGATCGCCGCCTGCCGGGCAGCGAGGCGCGGCTGCGCACGCTGGCCTTCACCAGCCCGGCGCAGGCCCGCGCCCAGGCCGATGCCGCCATCGCCGGCATCTTCGGCAAGGGCGGCACCTGCGCCGAATGCCATGCCATCACCGACACCGGCGGCGCCAATCTGCTGACCCGCTTCGCCATCAGCCCGGTGACGCTCGCCGACCATTATCTGCCCAAGGGCCGGTTCCCGCACAAACGCCATCTGAGCTATGACGGCAGGACCGGCGACGCCGCCTGCATCAGCTGCCACAGCGGCGTGCCGCGCTCGAACCTGGCCAGTGATGTGCTGCTGCCGCCGCTGTCGCAATGCGCCACCTGTCACGGCGGACCGCAGCTGGCGACGGCGGCGCCGGCGACCTGTGCGACCTGCCATGGCTATCATTATGGCGAATCCGGCCATGGCGGCGATGCGCTGCGCGTGCGGCTGGTCGTGGCGCGGCGCGGGGAGTAGGCCGTGTCGACATTCAGCATTTCGGCCGTTCTGAACGCTGATTGCGAAGAAACCAGAGCCTCCGGCGGCAGGGGCCGTAGGCCCCAGACCCCATTTATTGGCTACCGCATGGCAACACAGGCGGCCTTTCAGGCAAAATCTGAGCGAAATGGGGTCTGGGGCCTACGGCCCCAGCCGCCGGAGGCCGCTTCAACCTTGAATGTCGATTCAGCCTAGGCAGCGCGAGGATTTGCGCCGAACCCGCTATTTCCGCGCCGCCGCCGGCGTTGCACCCGCCGCCATCTGCACCGGCGCGCCCGGCGCCAGCCGGGTCAGCAGCTTTGTCGCGTAATCGAGCTGGAAGTCGATGATGCCCTTTTTCTTCAGCTCCTCGGCGGTGGCGGTGAAGCGCGGGTCGGGCTTGGCATCATTCTCGACGATCTTGTCGGTGCCTTCCTTCAACTCGTTGATGAGGTGCTTGCGCAGATCGGCCTCGCGCAGGCGCGGGCGGTCGCCGCGGCTGGCGTCGCTCAGCTGCGGCACGGTGACATCGGGCTCGATGCCGTTTTCCTGCACGCTGCGGCCGGATGGGGTGAAGTAGCGCGCCGTGGTCAGGCGGAGCGCAGTATCCTGGCTCATCGGGATCAAAGTCTGGACGCTGCCCTTGCCGAAGCTGCGCTGGCCCAGCACGATGGCGCGGCGCTGGTCCTGCAGCGCGCCGGCGACGATTTCGGCGGCGGACGCCGAGCCTTCGTCGACGAGTACGACGACCGGCTTGCCGCCGGTCAGGTCGCCGGGTTTGGCATAATAGCGCTGGATGTCGGCCTTGCTGCGGCCGCGCTGCGAGACGATCTCGCCCTTGTCGAGGAAGACGTCGCTGACCTCGATGGCCTGATCGAGCAGGCCGCCGGGGTTGGAGCGCAGATCGACGATATAGCCGGCGAGGTTGGCGCCCAATTGCTTGTCGATGCTGGCGACGGCGGTGCGGGTGGCGTCGCCGGTCTGCTTGTTGAAGGTCGAGATGCGGATGACGCCGACGGCCCCGCGGGTTTCGAAGCGCACCGGCTTGATCTGGATGATCTCGCGCTTCAGCGTGAACTCCAGCGGCTTGGTGGCGCCTTCGCGCACCACCGTCAGCTTGACGGTGGTGCCCGGCGCGCCCCGCATCTTGTCGACGGCGTCCTGCAGGGTCGCGCCATAGATCAGTTCGCCATCCAGATGCGTGATGTAATCGCCGGACTTAATGCCGGCGCGCGCCGCCGGCGTATCGTCGGTGGGCGCGACGACCTTGACCGCGCCATCCTCGGTGGTGACGGTCAGGCCGAGACCGCCATATTCGCCATCGGTCGTCTGCCGCATGTTCTGGTAATCGCGGGCATCGAGATAGGAGGAGTGCGGATCGAGGCTGGCGAGCATGCCGTTGATGGCGCCTTCGATCAGCGTCTTGTCGTCGACCTTGTCGACATATTGCCCGCGCACCCGCTCGAACACGTCCATCAGCGCGTCGAGCTGCTTGTAGGTGTCGCTTTCGGCGGCGGCCTTGACGGCGACGGCGCCGGGAATCAGCGCCAGCGCCACGAACGGCAGGGCCAGCTTCAGACGCGAACGGGTTGCGGGAGACATGATCGGGACCAGCCTTTGGGGCAGTGAACGCGTGTGAGGATAGCAGATGCCCGGCGCTTGGCCAGAGCGTCGCTGTCACAGGCCTGCCATGACGCTGTCATGCAACCCTGCCATGTTTCGGGCGTTGCACAGCCCGTGACAGCCACAGGGAGGCCGATCCCATGCCGATGATCGAAACTGACGATGGCACCGCGCTCTATTTCAAGGAATGGGGCGAAGGCCCGGCGGTGGTGCTGGTGCATGGCTGGCCGCTGAGCGCCGACAGCTGGGACAATGTCGCGCTCGCGCTCGCTGCGGCCGGCTATCGGGTCATCAGCTATGATCGCCGCGGCTTCGGCCGGTCGGACCAGCCGTGGTCGGGCTATGACTATGACACCTTCGCCGATGATCTCGCCAGCGTCATCGAAGTCACCGAGGCGGAAGATCCGGTCATCATCGGCTTCTCGATGGGCGGTGGCGAAGTCGCGCGTTTCCTCAGCCGCCACGGCGGTGCGTCCAAGGCGGTGCTGATCGCGTCGGTGGTGCCGTTCCTGCTGCAGACCGCGGACCATCCCGCCGGGGCGCCGCAGGCCGTGTTCGACGGCATGAAGGCCGGCATCTGCGCTGATCGGCCGGCGTTCCTGAAGGGCTTTCTGCAGCAATTCTATGGCGGCCAGGTCAGCGATGCCGTCGCCGAACAATCCTTCCAGATCGCATTGCAGGCCGGGCTGAAGGGCACGCTCGACTGTATCGATGCCTTCTCCGGCACCGATTTCCGCCCCGATCTCGCCAGCTTCACCATGCCGACGCTGATCATCCATGGCACCGCCGACGCCATCGTGCCGATCGACATCAGCGGCCGCGCCGCCGCCGCCGGCATCCCGCAGGCGCAGCTGCTGGAGATCGACGGCGGCCCGCACGGCCTGCTTGCCAGCCACAAGGACCAGGTCATCGCGGCGCTGCTGGACTTCCTGGCCGATTGAAGGCTCTCCATCCCGGCAGGGCGCCGTGCCGGCCGGGCGTGCTACACACCGGCATCCGCCAACAGGATGCTGCCCATGCTCAACCGGCTCGACGACTATCCCGTGCACCAGACGCCGGAGCCGCTGGCGGTGCTCGCGACCAGCGACCGCAATGCCTATGACCGCACCTGGTTCAACGGCTATGCGCCCGATGGCAGCTATTATTTCGGCATTGGCATGGCGGTCTATCCGCACCGCGGCATCCTCGACTGCGCCTTTTCGGTGGTGCGGCCGGGCGGGTTGCAACATTGTTTCTACGGCTCGCGCCGCGCCCCCATCGAGCGCACCGAGATGCAGGTCGGTCCGTTCCGCATCGAGGTTGTCGAGCCGATGCGGCGCACCCGCGTCATCCTCGACGACAATGAGACGGGGCTTGCCTGCGACCTGACCTTTTCCGCCCGCACCGCCGCCATTGAGGAAGCCCGGCAGACGCTGTGGCAGCATGGCCGCCGGGTGATGGACGCCACGCGCTTCGACCAGTTCGGCCGCTGGTCCGGCAGCATCCGCACGCCGGTGGGTGACATCCACGTCGACGAAAGCATCTGCCGCGGCACCAAGGACCGCAGCTGGGGCGTGCGCCGCGTCGGCGAGCCCGAAACCGGCGGCGCGCCATCGCTGCCCGGCGGCATCATGTTCCTCTGGGCGCCGCTGGTCTGGGACGATCACATCAGCCACGCCATCTTCTTTGACGGATCAAAGGGCGAAGCGCTGGTCCGCGAAGGCATCATTGCGCCACTCTACGCCGCCGAGGCCGATATCCCCGGCACCGAGGATGGCCGCGACCAGCGCATGGCCACCGCCCGTCACCGCGTCCGCTACCACCCCGGCACACGGTTGGCCGCCCATGCCGAAATCGATCTGGTCAGCCACGCCGGCGACACGCGCACGATCACGCTCGACCCCCTATTGCGCTTCCAGATGAAGGGGCTGGGCTATGGCCATCCGGTCTGGGGCCAGGGGATGTGGAAGGGCGAACTCGCCATCGGCGGCGAAGCCTTCGACCCGCTGGCGCTCGACCTGCTGGCACCGGAAAACCTGCACGTGCAACAGGTCGTGCGCGCGTCGGACGGCAGCCGCAGCGGCACCGGCGTGCTGGAGCAGGTGTGCTTCGGGCCGTACGCGCCGGCGGGGTTCGCGTCATTTCTCGACGGGGCGGTGTGACGTTCGGGGGTTGCGGGTTATCGGACGGGGATGCCTCCGGCGGCTGGGGCCTTGGCCCCTGACCCCATTCTTCAGGGCACTCTGTTGGTAACCCGGTACAAAATCGATCGGGGTCTGGGGCCTGAGGCCCCAGCCGCCGGAGGCAAAACTCAGAGCTTCCGCATCCGCCCGATGAAGAACCCGTCCATACCGCCTTCGGCCGCCAACGCGCCCGGCAGCGTCCGCACCCAGCCGTCCGCGGTCGGCAGCAGCCCCAGCGGCAGTTCCGCCGCCTCGAACGGCCGCCGCGGCAGGGTGGCGACGACGCGTTCGGCGATCCGTTCGCCTTCGCGCGGGTCGAGCGAGCAGGTGGCGTAGATCAGCGTGCCGCCGGGTTTCAGCCAGGCGGCGGCGCGGCGCAGCAGGGCGGCCTGCAACATGGTCAGCGGGGTGAGGTCGCGGCTGCCCTTCAGGTGCAGCACATCGGGGTGGCGGCGGAAGATGCCGGTGGCCGAACAGGGCGCATCGAGCAGGATGTGATCGAACAGCCGGCCGGGTTCCCAGCGCAGCGCGTCACCGGCGGCGAGCGTGGCGGACAGGCCGGTGCGGGCGAGGTTCTCGCGCACCCGCTCCAGCCGCGCGTCGGAGACATCGACGGCGGTGACCTCGGCGCCGGCGGCGGCGAGTTGCAGCGTCTTGCCGCCGGGCGCGGCGCAGAGGTCGAGCACCGATTCGCCGGGCTGCACGCCCAGCAGCCGCACCGGTAGCGAAGCGGCGAGGTCCTGCACCCACCAGGCGCCTTCGCTGAACCCCGGCCATTCGGTGACATTGCCGCCGCGCTCCTTCGATCGCGGCACGCGGACATGGCCGGGCAGCAGCGACACACCGCCCAGCGCCATGGCCCAATGCTCGCTCTCGGCCGGGTCGCGCAGCGTCAGGTCGGTCGCCGGTTCCTCGGCCAGCGACAGGGCGGCGGCATCGGCAACCTCGGGGCCCCAGTCCATCGCCCAGCGGATAGCGAACAGATCGGGCAGGTGCGGCGCCGGCGGCAGTTCGGCGGGGCGGCGGATGAGGTTGCCGAGCACGCCATGCACCAGCCGGCGGGGGCCGCCTTCCACCAGCGGCAGCGCGGTGGCGACGGCGGCGTGCGGCGGCGTACCGAGCCGCAGCCAGCCGGCCAGCGCGATGCGCAGCACCATCCGGGCGCGGGCATCGTCGGGCAGCGGCTTGGGCGTCGCCGAATCGATCAGTGCGTCGAGATCGGGCAGCCAGCGCAGCACGGTGGCAGCGAGGTTGCGCGCCAGCGCGCGGTCATTGGCGAGTGGTATCCCGTCGAGCGCATTGTCGAGCGCCAGCTCCAGCGGCGTGCCGCGGCCGAGCACGGCCATAAGCAGGCGCAGCGCGCCGCGGCGGGCGGCGACACCGGTGACGGCGGGCGGGGGCAGGTCCCTAGCGATCACGGCCTCCTATGAACGCGCCGATCCGCTTGAAATAATTCACCGGGAACAGCCGGGTCATCCAGTCGATGAAGCGGGCATCGGGGCCGATCAGCACGCGATGCTGGCGGCGCTCCATGCCGGCAATGATGGTGGCGGCGGCCTGTTCCGGCGTCGTCCGCGCCGCCTTTTCGAACTCCGCGGCGAAATCGAGATCGGTGCGGGTGCCGGGCATCGTCGCGATCATCTTGGCGTTCTTCGCGACATTGGTCTTGATGCCGCCGGGGTGGACGCGGATGACGCAGATGCCGGGATCGGTGACCCCCAGCTCCAGATGCAGCGCCTCGGTCAGCCCGCGCACGGCATATTTGGAGGCATTATAGGCGCTCTGGGTGGGGTAGCCCATCAGGCCGAACACCGAGGAGATGTTGACCAGCCAGGCACTGCCGGTCTGCGTTGCCTGCGCGCGCAGATGCGGCAGCGCAGCGCGGCAGCCTTCGACGACACCGCCGAAATTCACGTCCATGACCCGGTCGAAATCGGCGCGCGGCGTCTGTTCGAACGGCGCCGACACGGTGAGGCCGGCATTGTTGATGATGCCATCCAGCCGGCCGAATTCGGCGACGGCGCCATCGACCCAGGCGGTCAGCGCGCCGGTATCGGTGACGTCCAGCGTGGTGATGCTGGCCGGGCGGTTGCCGAGCAGGGCGCGGGTTTCGGCAAGGCCCGCCGCATCCTTGTCGGCCAGCGCCAGCACCGCGCCCCTTTCGGCCAGGCCCAGCGCCAGTGCGCGGCCGATGCCGCTGCCGGCGCCGGTGATGGCGATCACCCTGTTGTCGAACGTGTCGGCCATGTTGCCGCTGACCCTTTCCCGATGGCCCGGCCGGGCCTAATATGCCGCCACCTAGCGCAGTTATGCGCGATACGGAAACCCGGCCATGCCCCGCCCGCCCAATACCGACTATGTTCCGCCGCAATCGCCGCCGGTGCCACAGCCCGATCCGCTGCCTGCCGCCGATGCCGCCACCGAAGTCGGCGGCCGCCAGGGCCTCGATCCCGTCCGCTATGGCGACTGGGAAAAGGGCGGCATCGCGGTCGATTTCTGATGGCGGAACAGCATGAAGGGTCCTGCCTGTGCGGGGCCGTCGCCTTCACGGTGATCGGATCGCTTGCGCCGCCCGACGCCTGCCATTGCAGCCAGTGTCGCAAACAATCCGGCCATTACTGGGCCGCCATCGAGGTGGAGCGGGCGGCGCTCACCATCACGGGTGACGACAGTCTCAACTGGTTTCAGTCCAGCCCCGATGTCCGGCGCGGCGTTTGCCGCACCTGCGGATCATTCCTGTTCTGGGACCGACTGACGCTCGACACGATCGATGTTGCAATGGGGGCGTTCGACACCCCGACCGGCCAGCGCCTGCGCAAACACATCTTCGTCGCCGACAAAGGCGACTATTACGACATCGCGGACGGCCTGCCCCAGCAGGGGGCCTGATGCCCGTTCCGGGCGTTTAGGCCGGCAAAAAATAGCCTCCGGCGGCTGGGGCCGCAGGCCCCAGACCCCATGCGGGGGCTCGGCCCAAGCGCGACCGTGTTGATCCTTGGGCGGCAATCGATTGGGGTCTGGGGCCTGCGGCCCCAGCCGCCGGAGGCTCTCCCTTGTGCCCTTGCCTGACCGCTACAGGATCTCGTGGATCACATAGCGGGTGTCGGCGGTGGTCGGCCCCGAGACGCCGATGGCGAGCAGGTCGTTGAGCCAGAGATAGCGCGGATCGCCGGTTTCGAAGCTGGCGATGGTGCGCAGCTGATATTCGTCCGCCGCCAGCGACGCACCACGGCCGAAGCGCGCCATGGCTTCCGGCGTCGCCCGCATGACGCCGCGATAGGCCAGCGACAGCATGGCGCCGTCATCGGTGCGCAGCGGCAGCCGCACATCGACGATCATGGCGCTGTCGGGCCGGTTGAACACCCAGTCGGATCCGCCGGGCAGCACGCTGCCCGACAGGCGCTCGCCCTCGAAGCGGCCGCCGGCGACGGGGGCGAAGCGGCGGCGGCCATTGGCGTTGCTGCCGGTGTCGATGATGCCCTTCCAGTCGACGGCGACGGTCAATGTGGTGAGGTGCCGGGATGCAAGCGTGTCCATGGTCGTTCCCCCTGCCGCTGGTCTTTGGCGTCGCCATCGGCTCTAATCGTTCGAAACATATAAGCGGCAGGGGGACAAGATCCGATGACAGCGCACATTCCGGCCGGCCGGCCCGGGCCATCGGTGCAGCAGGTGTTCGACACCGATCCGGTGCCGCCGCCGCCGCTGATGCGGGTCGAATCGCCGGCGACCGGGCTGGGCAGCGGCGATGTCTCCATCGATCGCTATTTCGACCGCGCCTGGCACGAACGCGAGATCACCCATGTCTGGCAGAAGACCTGGCAGCTGGCCTGTAGGGTGGAGGACATCCCCCATGTCGGCGACCATGTCCTGTATGAAATCGTCCATGATTCGCTGATCATCGTGCGCAGCGGGCCGGACGAGATCAAGGCGCTGGTCAATTCCTGCCTGCACCGCGGCACCCTGCTGCGCACCAGCGGCGGCTGTGTGAAACAGTTCCGCTGCCCGTTCCACAGCTTCACCTGGGGCCTGGATGGCCGCTTCATCGGCATGCCCGGCGCCTGGGATTTCCCGACCATCGACCGCGCCAACTTCGCCCTGCCGGAGGCGCGGGTCGGCATCTGGGCCGGTTTTGTCTTCGTCAATTTCGATGCCGATGCCGAGCCGCTGGAAACCTATCTCGAAAACCTGCCCGAACATTTCGCCGATTTCCGGCTGGAGGACCGGTGGAAGGCCGCGCATGTCGCCAAGATCATGCCGTGCAACTGGAAGCTGGCGATGGAGGCGTTCTGCGAGGCCTATCATGTCAGCACCGCCCACCCGCAGGTGATGGGCTATTATGGTGACGAGAACACCCAATATGATGTCTGGCCCGGCATCCGCCATGTCAGCCGCATGATCAGCGTGCAGGGCGTGCCCAGCCCGGCGCGCGCCGGCATCCCGCCCGAAACGACCATCGAGCAGATGCGCCGCGACATCCCCTTCTTCGCCGGCAAGCCCATCGAAATCGCCCCCGGCAGCACCGCCCGTGCCGCGCTCGCCGATCGCGCCCGCGAAAAGATCGGGCGCTCGTCGGGCCGCGACATGTCGAGCCTGTCGGACAGCGAATCGCTCGATCTGATCGAATATATGCTGTTCCCCAACATGGTGCCCTGGGGCGGGCAATCGCTGCCGATCTGCTATCGTTTCCGCCCGCACGGCGACAATCCCGAAGAATCGATCATGGAAATCATGTTCCTGTTCGCCAAGGCGCCGGACGGCAGCCACCCGCCGCCACCCCCGATCACCTGGCTGGGCATCGACGAGCCCTGGGCCAACGCAAAGGAACTCGGCTCCGCCGCCATGGTCGCCGACCAGGACACCGACAATCTGCGCCGCATCCAGCGCGGCCTGCGCGCGTCCAAAAAGCCGGGGGTAACGCTCGCCGCCTATCAGGAAAGCCGGCTGCGCCATTATCACGAGACGCTGGACGCCTATATGGCGGCGGAGTGATGCCGGATCGAAAGGAAATACGCTCGTAGAAAAGAGCCTCCGGCGGCTGGGGCCTTGGGCCCCAGACCCCATTTCGCATTAATTTGGCCTGGAATTTTGCCTGCGGTCCCGTGCGGCAGCCCGTTCATGGCGGCTCTGTTGCCTGCAATTGAGTCATCGTCACGGAATTTAGGCCGTAGACCCATAAGCGGGGACGTCTGCAAGTGGTGGGAAGCGGACGTTGCATGGACAAGCGTTCGAAGGCATCTTAGCCTTATGAACTCGATCGCATTTCAACCCACCGCAGAAGACCTTCTTGCCGCCAATCGACTGAACTTCATGGCGACCGTTAAGTCGAGGCGGATTGCAAAATCCTTCGCTCTAGGCAGCTTGGCGGTTGGGGCCGTGACAGCGTATGTATTCTGGGTGTGGCAGCTAGGACCGATCATTGTTGGTGCTGCGATTGGTGTCGCCTATTGGCTTATATTTCTCTCACTGATTCTGCTATCAGCCTATCTTCGGCTGCCTCGTCAGGTGAGGCGAATTTACGGTCAACAGAAGTCGTTGCACGACATTACCACCGTGAATTGGTCTGATGACACCATATCTTTTGTCTCTAACCGCGGAAATTCCAAGTTCCAGTGGGTCGAATTTGTAAAGATCATCAAAGGAAAAGAGACCATCATCCTACGGCAGAGCGACGTAGTGATGAACTTCATACCGCTTAGGGTCCTTTCAGTGCAACAGGCAGAGGATATTGCCGCGAAGGGGTAACCTACCTGCGTCTATTCCGTCCGCAATTGGGCGATAGCGGACCCGCCGCTTGATGACTCCGCAACCCAATCTAGGCCGTCAGCGCGCCGCCTGTTGGCGCGCCAGCTCGGCCTTGAAATCGGCTTCGGCGCGGTCGATCTGGCGGCGGGTTTCGCTCGCGTCGACGAACGCTTCGGCGTTGCCGGCGAGCAGTGCCCGGCGCTTGCCGGCGAGATCGAAGAATTCCGGGTGGAAGTTCAGGACGACATCGGCGCGGACGCGGCGCAGCCGGGCGAAGGTCCGGGTGAAATCGGCGACAGGCTCCGGGTAATCGCGGTCGCCGACCAGCTTTTGCCCTGCGACGGTCAGGCTGGTGGCGAACAGCACGGTCTTGCCGCCGGCGCTGGTCAGCCAGCTGACGCCGCCGCGGGTATGGCCGGGGCTGGCGATGGCGATGACTGCGCGGAACATCGCCAATTCGAACGATATGGCAGCGCCACACAGAGTGTTGCTGAACCTTTCGTGATCTTAGAAGGACATTCCCAAGGTTGCCCTGACGGCCTGATCGTCATTGTCGTTGCCGAAGAGTGCGGAGTAGCTCACCGAGAGTTTTGCGCGCTTCGAGAGGTTAAATGCGGCATCGGTTTGCAAAAGCGCAGATGAGCGATCCATGGCAACCGAGCGGATGCGGCTGGTCTGACCCGTTGCCGGAAGACCGATAAGCGTTGCCGCATCACGGTTGCCGGCAATGGCCTGCCAGGAGACGCTGCTGTTGAGGAGGACACCCGTCGCACCGACCTCGCCGCCGATTCGCATGCCAAGATTGGTCAGAGTGATGTCGTAGCTCTGCTTTGCAGCCGACAGCGCCGCAGTTCCACCGGCTTCGTTCAGAGCCCCCATCGCCGCCTTCACATAACTGAGCCTGGCAAATGGCTCGATATGTGTATCGGGTCGCTTGCCGAGGTCAAAACCAAGCTCGGCAAAGACCTGATATCCGGTGCCGTGGGTGGTACCGACAAGCGTCTGCGCCAAGCCCGGAATCGACACCACCCGGTTGCCCCTGGCACTGAGCCCGGCCACACTCGCGCCGACATTGGCGATGATCCCACCCGGCTTGCGATAGCCGGCGTAAAGGCTGCCGCCGGTGCTCTCGATATCGCTGGTGCCTGCGAACGTGCGATAGTCGATATCGGTTGCGGTATAATGGAACATGCCGCCCAGGGTCAGTCCGTCGCGTGACCAGTCCACACCAGTCAGCACACCTTTTTGCGTTGTCGAGTAGCCGCTGGCGTTCGGGTTGGACCGCGCACTGCCCCAGGCCCCGGCACCGCGCAGCCAGACCGTCACTGCGGCATCGCCCTTGTCGACGGTTCGCTGGCTGCCGCCCATGGCAGCAATGCCAAGGTTGAGGCGGTCGAAAGCCGTCTCACGGATCACACGCGTGCTGTCGAGAACAACGCGACGCTCGATGGCGCGCTGTTCACCCGAGATCTGCTGCAGGGCCTCCGGCGGCGTTGGGCAGGCCACATACAGCTGGAAGAACGATTGCGGGTTGAACCCTCCGGCCACAGCGCGATCAAGAGACCGTGCCGTCTCGAGCGCATTGCCGCCAAGACCCGGACCGCACAAGGTCTCGAGTCGCTGCGGCAGGAGCCGGATGATCACGGCATTGGCGGTATAGTCCACGAACGGATCGAACACGGCTCCAAACCGGTCGAGGCCCGTTACGGTCCCGAACGTGCCCGACCGCACCGAGCCGCTGGCCACCGTGTAGCTTGCCCCGAACTGGAACGATCCTGTCGGCGACACGGCCATTGTCCCCGCGACGCTCAGCGCGCCGCTCGCCGTGATGCGGTCATTGGCCGTCGGCACGATGTCGACGCTATAGGCTCCTGCCAGTGACGCTGCGCCGGTCGCGGTCAGGGTTGCGACATTGGTGGTGCCGGGCGCGCCGGGACTGACCGAGCCACCCGCTTGCACGTTGATGGCACCAACGGTGCCTGTGCCGGTCAGGGCCGCGCCACTGTTGACGGTCACCGCGGAGGCCAGGCTGCCAGGCACGTTGAGTGTGCCGCCTGCAACCACGGTCGGGCCAGCGTAGCGACTGGCACCCGACATGGTCAGCAGCCCGGTTCCCGTCTTGACGAGGCCGCCGCTGCCGCTCACCACACCCGTTACGGTCAGCGTATTGGCGCCCGTGGCCAACGTGCCAACGCCTGCTGTCGAGATCGTGTTGGCAAGCGAGAGGTTATTGGCGCCCGCAACCAATGTGGTGCCATCGGCCATAGCCAATATGCCCGTGCCAAGCGCGCTCGCCGTGCCTATCGAGATCGTGCCGGCATTGAGACGCGTGCCGCCAGCGTAGGTGTTGGCAGCGTTGAGTGCGAGCGTGCCGGTACCCGCCTTGGTCAGCGCGGTGCCGCTGACGACACCAATGCTGCTCATCGCCGTGCTGGCTATCGTCTCGAGTGTGCCGCCGCCAGTGCCCAGGGTTATCGCGCGGGTGGTCGCAAGGCTGGCTGTCGTGCGCAGTGTGCCGCCGGCCAGAGTGATGCCGGCGGCCGGGATGCCAAGGCTGGCATCCTGGCCGACCGCCACGGTGGTGCCGGTGATGACGGTGCCGCCAGTATAGCTGTTGGTACCCGTCAGCACCAAAACTGCACCGGCGACAGGCCGGCTGTCGATCACCGACAGCGGGCCCTCACCCGAGATCACGCCGGCCAGCGTGAACAACTCCCCGTTCACATCGACCGTGGCGCCACCGGCAATGGCAATGCCGTTATTGACGAGCAGGTTGGCGGCACCGGCCTGCAAGGTCGTGCCGCTTGACATCGCCAGGCCACCGCTACCCAGCGCGCTGTTGGTACCAACCCGAATCGTTCCCGCGGTCAGCGCCGTGCCGCTGGTGTAAGCGTCGGCGCCGTTCAGAACCAGCGTGCCCGATCCGATCTTGGTGAGGATTCCAACTCCCGAGACAATCCCGGAAAGGGTGAACGTATGCGCCTGGGTATCAACCGTAGCCACCGACGGCACCACACCATCGATGCTCACATCATTGGCGAGCGTCAGGCCGGCAGCGAAGGCCTGCAGCATGGTCCCGTCGGCAAGGCTCACAAGGCCCATTCCGAGCGCGCCGCTGTTCCCCACCGCCAGCGTCCCGGCGCTGACAACGGTCCCGCCCAAATAGCCGTTGAAATCTGTCAGGATCAGCCGCCCAAAGCCCTGCTTCGACAGGCTGCCCGTGCCACTGACCGCAACGGCAAGCGTGGCATCAAGGCCGGTGTCGACATGCACAAACCCGCCCGTTCCCAGATCAAGGCCGCCACCCGCGCCCGTCTGGAGACGATAGTCACCTGTCACGAACTGAAGACCGGTAAACGCCTGCACGCCATCGACCGTGACTGTTCCCGTTGCGCCCCCAAACACCCCAACGTCACTATCCCACGGCCCGTTGGCGTTGCCGGTCGGTGTCGTCCAGTTGGTGTTTGCAGCGTTCCAGACCGCCGTGCCACCGCGGCCGCCGACCACGTTGCCAGCAGTCGAGTTGGGTCCGTCCCAGTAGCCGATGTCGATCGGCCCCAAACCGGATGACACAATGAGATTGACCTGTCCGCTCACCGCCGTCTGGATCACGCCCGACAAGTTATTGGGCAACGGCGAGAGAATATCGAGGCCGTTGTCCGTCAGAGCGTTGCCATAGTTGATCAAGCGATAAACGCCGATCCCGAAATTGCCGCCGACGCTCTGCGTTACCGATATCTGACCGTCCAGCGCCAAATTGCCGGTCACCGTCACGAGATCATTGAGCGGCCCCCCTACAACATCGGCCTGGCCAAGTTCAAAGTCGAGAAGCGTGGTCGGCGCCAGCGCCAGGTTGCCCACAACGTTGAGCTGACCAACACTGTTGCCGGGCGCAAGGCGGCCCGCCACCAACGCATTGGAGCTGTACACAGTCCCGTTCCCGGACACTGTGGTCGACACGCCTGCCGTAACGCTCGTGGCACGAACCGACGACGCCGCATCGCGGAGCTTGAGCTCGCCATTCGCAAGCGTGATCGAGCTTTCAGGCCCAACCCCCGCATCCAACGTTGCCCTTGCTACCGGGTCGGTCGAGGCCTGGAGCGTAATCATGCCTGTGCTGAGTGCGTCGTTGTTGAGGATAACGGTGTCAAAATTCACGAAATCGGCTGCGCCGAGCTCCCGCACGGCTCTTGTCGCCGTCTCGATCTGGAGGCGGTTGTCGATCCGGGCGCCGCCGCCATCAACGCTGCCCGCCTGGATGCCGGTTCCGAGCAAGACATAGCTGTTGCCGCTGCCGCTGAACCGCACGTCGCCCGATATCGTGCCGGCGTTCTCCACACCGACACGCGCGCTTGTTGCAGAAATCGCGACCGTGCTTCCCGCCTGTGCAGTGACGACGCTGTCGGCATTGTTTGCCCAGACGATAGCGGAAGCACCAAGCACAACCTGGTCCGTGACCATGACCACAGTCTCGTTCTCGACCCGGCCACCAAGGATGCTCACCCGCGCCGCGGCAAGGTCTCCAGCGGTCAGCCGAAGTGTGCCCAGCCCGGTCTTCTCGACGAGCTCGAAGTTCTGGAAGTTGTCGCCGTCAACAACGCGCAGGTTGCCATTGCGCACATCGAATGCAGCGACATCGGCGCCGGCACCACCATCTACAACACCGTTTTGCAGGGCACGATCGGCAAGCTCGTAGCGGTCGTCGTCGCGGCCCAGGGTAACCGCGCCATCGATGCGTCCGGCATTGATTACCCTTTGCGAGCCCGCTTCCCCAATAACGCCTGCCAATCCGGTTGTCAGCGCCGAGCCTGCATCGACTGCGAGCGTTGTGCTCGCCGCCATCTGCAGTTCGCGCGCAACGGCAAAGGTGGCATTGCTCGCCACCCGCAACGTGCCGCCGGCGAGATCCGCCCTTCCTATCGAGCCGTCTGCTGCCAGTACCAGGCTGCCACCGCCAGCCTTGCGGACGCTATCGTCAATGTTGCCGGTCAGGCCGGATGCCAAAGTGAGGACATAGCCCTGCGAATCGATAGTGACACGCGTATCTGTCGGCGCATCAACCACGACTGTATTGGCAAGGGCCACGTCAGCGGCCGCCTGCAATGTTGTGCCGTTGGCAAGGTTGACTGCGCCGCGTCCCAGCGCCGTATCGCTCCCAACCGCCAACGTCCCGGCGCTTACAAGGGTGCCGCCGCCATAGCTGCTCACCCCGTCAAGCACCAGCCGTCCGGCCCCCCGCTTGTCGAGCGTGCCGGCACCTTTGATTGCAACCGAGATGCGCGTGTCGAGTGCTTCATCGACATGGATGAACGCACCGGCGCCCAGCGCGAGCGCGCCGTCGGCGCCCGCAACCAGATGATAGTTGTTGGTGACAAATTGCAGGCCCATGAAGGCCTGCACACCGTCGACGGTGACCTTGCCGGTTGCGCCGCCGAACACACCGACACCCAGGTCCCACGGGCCGTTGCCGTCACCCGGCTGGGTGGTCCAGTTGGTCGTGGTCGAATCCCATCTGGCAGTGCCGCCACGGCCCCCGACAATGTTTCCAGGGGTGGTGCCGGTGCCGTCCCAATAGCCGATGTCGATCGGTCCGCCCCCGCCGCCAGTAATGACTAGGTTGACCTGACCCGCAACGCCAGTCTGCACGGTGCCCAAGAGCCCGTTCGGCAAAACGCCGGCAATATCCAGCACATTGTCGGTGATGCTACCGCCATAGTTGATCAGCCGGTATACACCGGCGGCAAAGTTGCCACCCCCGCTTTGCGCAACGGTCAGCCGGCCATCGAGCACCAAATTGCCGTTGACGCTGACAAGATCGTTGAGTGGGCCTCCGACAACGTCTGCGGCACCGAGTTCGAAGGCCAAAAGCGACGTCGAGGCGAGTGTGAGGTTCCCCGCAATGGTCAAATGGCCGACGCTGTTGCCAGGCGAGATCGTACCTGCAACGCTGGTGTTGCCAAACACCGTGCCGTTACCGGATAGTGTAGAATCCGCTGCAGTCGTCACCAATGCGGCGCGCACCGAACTGGCACTGTCACGCACATTGAGCTCGCCCCGCGCCAGTGTGATCGATGAGTTCACGGATCCGGCATCCAGCGTCGCCGTAGTCGCCGGATCGGCAGCAGCCGTAATCACGTAGCGGCCCGCAGCGCCCAGGGTCGGGTTCAGTACAATGTCCTCGAACTGCGCAAACTGCCCCTCCGTCAGCGTCCGTGCCGAACCCGACGCCGTGTCAATCCGCAGAACATCGACGCCACCGCCACCGACGGAGGCGCCTGAAACCGTCCCTGTAGCCGTAAGCTCCAGTCGATCATTGTTCAGCCCAAGCGAGATGCCCCCGGTTATCGCGCCCGCATTGAAGACACGCTCGATCCCCGAGACAGTGGCACTGTCATCGTCGGAGGCGATGCCAAAGCCGGTGCCATTGCCATCCGAATCGCCGGATATGGTCGCTCCCACAGCATTGAAGATGTCCGTGACGGTGCCATTGTCAGCGGCATCAAAGATATAGACAGCATCGCGACTCGCGATGACCTTGCCACCTGCCTCGTTTCGGAACACCCCACCCAGGATGATGTTCACGGCATCGCCCTCGTCGGTCTGTGTCGCAAGAATCTCGCCCGAATTGCGCAAGTCGGTGGCGTTGTCTGCCTGAAAGGTGTTGACCCCACGCAACAGGCCCCGGTTCTCAACGCTCACAGCACCTGCATCGCTGCTGATATAGATTGCGCCTTCGCGTCCCTGGTTATTGCCGAGCGGCGCGCTGATCGTCCCGCCGACCTCGTTCAGGATGGAGCCACTCCCCTCGAGGATGGCGATACCAGCCTTGCCGGTACCCGCAGCGTTGGTGCGGATCACCCCGCCCGTCTTGTTGGTTATGCTGGCGCCGCCGAATATCCTGACATGGATGCCGTTGTCGAAGCCCTCGACCAGGCCGGAGTTCTCGAGCGTGCCAAACGAATCACGCGCCAGAAAAATGCCATAGCTTTCGCTTCCCGTGATATCTCCGGTGTTGAATATCGCCGTTGTATCACCCGACTGGCCTTCGAGATTGAGCCCGAGATTGCCGCTGATGATGCCACTGTTTTCCAGACGGCCAGTCGCGCTGAACTTGACGAACGTGGCGACGCCGGCACTGCTCGAAATGGAGCCACTGTTCCGGAAAACGCTCGATTCAGAGTCGGCTCCCGCAAATTCCTGAATTACAGCGCCTTGATCCCGGCCTGAAATGCTGCCTGCGTTGTCAAATCGGGTCGCGCGTCCGGCCTGGACGCCCACCAACGTTCCGCTGATGCTCGCCCCCACCTCGTTCACCAGCGAAAGGCTTCCGTCGACCTCGACACCAACGCCGAAGAATCCGGTCGCCGCAATGTTGCCACCAGTGCGATTGACCAGGTCGACGTGCACGCGCGACTTGTTCGCATGAATGCCCTGGTTGACACCGGAGATGCTACCGCTGTTGCGGACGGTCAACACCGTGTTGGCAAAATTATTGAATAGCGATGCCTGCACAGCCGCATTTGATGTCGATGTTGACGTAATTGTTCCCGAAGATCGGTTGTCAAGCGTGCCGCCATAGTTAAACGAAACGCTGCCTTTGATCAGACTGCTGTTGTCGACCGAACCACTGGACGGAGACGACGATCCATTCTGCAGTCCACCAAGACTGACGGTGCCGTTTGTGACAGCATTTGGTGCGTTGATGTATCGACCGCCGGCATCCTCGATGAAGACAGCCGTGCCGTCACTGCGGGACGTTATTGTTCCGTTATTGACGATATCAAAGGCGAGAGCGCTGTTGAGGCGCCCGGCGACGGTGACCGTAGTCGCATAGGCCGTTATGAGGCCGTCGTTGACAAAATTGGAGGCGAGGTTGCCGCGTGCATTGACACCGCGACCAAATCCCGAACTGGCCGAAGTTTCTTCAATTCGACCATCTGGCCCGTTATAAAAAAGCAGCGGACCTGCCGCATAAACGGTCGTCGACCCTGAGCTCGTGATGGTCCCGTGATTAACCAAAGCAGCGGACAAGAGGGATTCCGAGAAGTTAACGGCGCTTGTGGATCCATCCGGCGCAAAGCCGGGTCCAGCCGAGTTGCTCGTGAAAATAGTGGCGCCGCGTTCATTGATTACCGATCCGCCGCCGAGGCTGATGCCCCTGACGTTGCCACCGATGCTGCCACCACTGACCACCGCCCCGACACCGTCAAGGACCGATCGATTGATGACATTGGCAGCCGCTTTGAAGACGCTGATGCCCGAGATAGCGCCATAGACGGTACCGCTGTTGTCGATCGATGGCCGCACTGGGCCAATTCCGGTTGTCTCGAAACCGAAAATCCCGTGCCCTTCATAGAACAGGGGCGAAAAAAAGGTGATGTTGCTCGTCCGGATGATGCCGCCGGCCTGGTTGACGATGACTGCGTCGCCACCGGCAAAGGAAATACTGTTGATATGGCCTTCGATGGTGCCGGCATTGGTTATGCGTACTTTCCCGTCGGAAGCATGGGTCACCCCTCGCGAGGCCAAACCGAGAGGCGCATCGAAGAACGCGAAATTCTCTCCCGGAATGAAGCCGATGCGAGAGTTTGCGCCGTTGGTAATATCGAGATCGTAACGCAGGTCGGAAGAGAAACCCTGGGTTGGCGATTGGCCGCTTGCGAGTTTTGCAACGCTCACCGGGCCGATGCTGCCGCCATGATTAACGATCACCAGTCCGCTTGCCGGACTGAAGCCGTCGTCATCGGGATTCTGGTTGATCGCTATCCCGCCGATACTGCCGGTATTGTCGATCCTGACAAGGCCGCGTCGCAGGTCGATTGAGTCAAAACGGGGGGCACCAGCGCCAAATAGTCCGGGTGCAACCCTGCCGATAATCGTGCCGCTATTGGTAATTTGCGTTTCGCCGCCGGGGATGCCGCGGGCGTCCCGGAACGTCAGAGCCGATGCGGAGCCGCTGTCAATAGCGCCGCTGTTCGTGATGACCGATCCGACTGCGCTTGCGAGATCGATACCAACGGTCAAATAGCCATCAGCCCCGGTCACTGCGACCGTGCCGAAATTGTTAAGATTGATTGGCGCATTGGCGCGAACGGCGGGTGCGAAATTCCCCTGGATCAGCCCCCCCGAGTCGACAGTGACGCTGGATCCCGGGCCGAGTAGCTCGATCCCTGGAAACACAAGATAGGCGTTGCGGTTGCCAAATATCGTGCCGCCGGCGGCCACCCGCACTTCGCTGTTTGATCCCGTCCGGATGCCACCGCCGGGGTTAAGTTTGCCCGGTGTGACACCGACTGTTCCGCACACGACGAACCGGTTGGCGCCCGCGCCATCGATTGCGAATGGAATTGTCGTGGCAGGCGAATCGAGATTCACCTTCCCGCTGGTATTCGCACCGGTCGACACGATTATACTTTGCCCATTAGTGAGAAAAAACTCATCGTTGGACGAATTTTTCGGTACGATAATTGGGTTCGCGAGTTCGATATTGCCGATTTCAGTAGGACAGATCTGCGCCATTGCCGGCCGATGCGCCAGCAGCAGCCCGAGCACGACCGTACTCACGCCAACTTTTAGAAGACCGGGGATGCGCAAGTCATTTAAAGGCCCTCGGCCGCCATCGGTCTCCTGATACCGCAATCTGTAAGCACGCAGCGTGTCGTCTGGTAAGCTAGACCCGGACCCGATCTTCCGAGCCGCGCGCACAGGCGCGTTCTCCAAGAAAGCGACCCCTCTCTTCGTAACGGTCATTTTCTGGCCCCCCCTACCTACAATCCGAATGTTTACGGTTGAAGCATTGACGCCGCGACGATTAAACCATTGCCTTTTCATAAAATCAACTTCGCTTTAACGAACCAGAAAGTTAACCAATGCTATACTTTCGGCGGCCAGATCGCGTTCCGCCATGTTCAATCCTCCTTGCAAACAGTCAAAGAGACGAGGAATCGCTATTTTCGATTTGAGCTATTGTCGCAACGCCCATGATGGCAGTTGGCAGGAGCACGGTCCGGTCAAGTTCCGCCGGCGTTAGCGCAGGGCTTGAAGTATGGACGTTGTCGTAATTTTTCTGGTAAAGAAATAATGCCTCACCAACTACGCCATCCTTGAATCCGCATCTCTGCGCTTCTTCCAGCAATGCCACGACCGCAGCATCCGAGATCACAGATTATTGTCCCAGCCGCGAGCTAGGTTCTCTTATTCAGCATAAAGAGCAGCATTGCCGGCACATTCTCTAGCCATAAGAATATAAGACAGAAGTCAAAGAAGTTAATTTAAGACTGTGCCTCTCCAAACTGAATGCATATCTTGTCATCCATCGCTTTGTTATTTATAGGTAACGCTAGATATGCCATGGAGTTTAGAAATGACTGTAGCTTGAACTTGGCATCTGCCGAGAGATATTGATTTTCATCGTTGGAGAAATGCTCTGGGGTGGGTCGTGAACTCATAAAGGTCATTCTCCGTCATGACCCGAGGTGGCCAAATGGCCAGGCGCGCGAGCGCTGGCGGGCCTGCAGCCCCCGGCAAGCTCGTGCAACGACGCCATTTGGCCACCTCGGGTCACCCGAAGGGCTGCTACAGGCCGTGCCGGGGCATGACATTCATGAGTTCACGACCCAATCCAGGCCGTCAGCGTGCCGCCTGCTGGCGCGCCAGCTCGGCCTTGAAATCGGCTTCGGCGCGGTCGATCTGGCGGCGGGTTTCGCCCGGGTCGACAAAGGCCATGGCGTTGCCGGCAAGCAGTGCGCGGCGCTTGCCGGCGAGATCGAAGAATTCCGGGTGGAAGTTGAGGAAGACATCGGCGCGGACGCGGCGCAGCCGGGCGAAGGTCCGGGTGAAATCGGCGGCAGCTTGCGGGTAATCGCGGTCGCCGACCAGGGGCTGCCCGGCGACGGTCAGGCTGGTGGCGAAGAGTACGGTCTTGCCGCCGGCGCTGGTCAGCCAGCTGACGCCGCCGCGGGTGTGGCCGGGGCTGGCGATGGCGGTGAGGGTGACGGGGCCGAGCCGGACCTGCTCGCCATCCTCGACGATGCGATCGACGGTGACAGCGGGAAAGCCCTCCAGCTCCGGCCGGCCCAGTGTCCTGCCGGCTTCGAGGTCCGGCTTTTCGCCGGCGGTGGCGATGAGGCGGGCGCCGGTCAGCCGCTTCAGCTCGGCAAGGCCGCCGGCGTGATCATAATGGCTGTGGTTGATGAGGATATATTTGACGTCGGCCAGCCGGAAGCCGAGCGCCCGGATGCTGGCGGCGATCTGCGGCGCCGATTCGGGCAGGCCGCCATCGATCAGCACATGGCCCTGCGGCCCGGTGACCAGATAGGCAGACAGGCCCTGGCTGCCGACATGATGGACATTGCCGAGGATGCGGAACGGCGCCAGCGGCTGCACCCATTGCACCCGCTGCGCGCTGCTCTGGGCCAGCGCCGGCGCGGCGAGGGTCAGCGCAAGCGTCAGGATTCGCAGCATCATGGGCCTCCTCATTCCACGGTCAGCGGCCGGGCGAGCAGCGCGGCGATGGTATCGCTGACCGCCGCCCCGGCGAGCAGCGCGGCCACCGCATTGCAGATCGGCATGTCGACACCGGCGGCGCGGGCGGCGGCGGCGAGCACCGGCGCGGTCGCCGCGCCCTCCGCCACGGTGCGGGTGTCGAGCAGCGTCGCCACCGGCTCACCACGGCCGATGCCGAGGCCGAGCGAGAAGTTGCGGCTGTTGGTCGAGGAGCAGGTCAGCACCAGGTCGCCCAGCCCCGACAGGCCGGCGAGCGTTTCGGCGCGGGCGCCGCGGGCGAGGCCGAAGCGCGTCATTTCGGCAAAGCCGCGCGCGATCAGCGCGGCGCGGGCATTGAGGCCGAGGCCGGCGCCTTCGACGACCCCGCAAGCAATCGCCAGCACATTCTTGACCGCGCCGCCGATTTCGGCGCCGGTGACGTCATCGCTCAGGTAAGGCCGGAACGTCGGCCGCGCCAGCCGCGCCACCAGCGCCGCGCCCAGCGCCGCATCGGCGGTGGCGAGCGTGACGGCGGTGGGCAGGCCGCGCGCCACTTCGCCGGCGAAGGTCGGGCCAGAGAGGACGGCGACCGGCGCCGGGCCGGTGTCGGCGGCGACCTCGGCCATCAGTTTCAGGCTGCCGGATTCGATGCCCTTGGCACAGAGGATGCGCGGCTGGTCGCCAACCGGCGCTGCGGCCAGCACAGAGCGCAGATGCTGGGCCGGCACAACGACCAGCCAGGCGCTGGCGGCGGCGAGATCGGCGAGATCGGCGGTGGCGCGGATACGCGGGCTGAGCGCCACGCCGGGCAGGAACAGCGGGTTTTCCTGCGCGTCATTGACGGCGGTGACCACCTCCGCCTCGCGCGCCCAGAGCCGCACATCCTCATCGGCCGCCATCACCTGCGCCAGCGCGGTGCCCCAGGCACCGCCGCCGATGACGCCGATGGTCACGCGCGTACCCCCGCCCCGCGCACCGGCTCCGCCCCCGGATCGAGCGGCCAGCGCGGCCGCGCCGGTGCGTCGAGCGTGTCGACCAGCCCCAATCGGAAGCGCTCCACCCCCGCCCAGGCGATCATCGCGCCATTGTCGGTGCACAGCCACAGCGGCGGCGCGACGAACGCCAGCCCGGCGACAGCGGCCAGCCCGGCGAGCGCGGCGCGAATGGCCTGGTTGGAGGCGACGCCGCCGGCCACCACCAGCGCTGTTGCCTGTGGAAACGCCACCATGGCGCGGCGGGTGCGGTCGATCAGGCAGTCGGTGGCGGCGGCCTGAAAGCCGGCGGCGAGATCGGCGCGGTCAATATCGTCGGGCGCCGGCAGCGCCTGCCATTGCCGCAGCACCGCCGATTTCAGCCCGGCGAAGGAAAAATGCGGCTCGTCACTGCCGAGCAGGGGGCGCGGCAGATGAAAGCGCCGCGCATCGCCGTGCGCCGCCGCCCGCTCCACCGCCGGGCCGCCGGGAAAGCCCAGGCCCAGCACCTTCGCCGTCTTGTCGAAGGCTTCGCCGATGGCATCGTCGATGGTCGTCGCCAGCCGGCGATAGCGGCCGACGCCTTCCACCCCGAGCAATTGGCAATGGCCGCCGGAGACGAGCAGCAGCAGATAGGGAAACTCCAGCCCGGCATCCGCCAGACGCGGGCTCAGCGCATGGCCCTCCAGATGGTTGACGGCGATCAGCGGCTTGCCGGCGCCCCAGGCCAGTGCCTTGCCGGTGACCAGCCCGACCATGACGCCGCCGATCAGCCCCGGCCCGGCGGTGGCGGCGATGGCGTCGACATCGGCGAGCCTGACCCCGGCCTCCGCCAGCACATCGGCGACCATCGGCGTCAGCCGGTCGACATGGGCGCGCGCCGCCAGTTCCGGCACCACGCCGCCGAACGGGCGATGCTCGGCATCCTGGCTGGCGATGCGCTGGGCGAGGATGCGGCGCTGGTCATCGAGCAGCGCCACCGCCGTTTCATCGCAAGAAGACTCAAGGCCGAGCACAAGCATCGACACGCCATAGCCGTCTTGGCCGCATGCGGTCTAGGCGAAGCCAAGCGGCCCGGTTATCTAGATCGTCATGTTCCTGCTCAATCGCCTGTTCACCAAGATGATCCGCGAGGGTCAGCTCACCGTTATCGACCACCAGGGCAAGCGCTGGGAATACGGCACGCCGCACCCCGCCAAGCCGCCGGTGACGGTGCGCTTCACCACCAACGCCACCGCCCGCGCCATCGCCCTCAACCCGGCCTTGGGTGCCGGCGAGGCCTTCATGGACGGCCGGCTGGTCATCGAGCAGGGCGATATCGCCGGCCTCGTCGATCTCGTCACCTGGAACCTCCGCTGGCAGCGCGACAATCCGGTGCGCTTCGCGCTGTGGCGGCAGGCGAGCATCGCGGCCAAGCTCGACCAGATCAATTTCGCCCGGCGCTCGAAGCGCAATGTCGCGCATCATTATGATCTCGACGACCGGCTCTACGATCTGTTCCTCGATCCGCACCGGCAATACAGCTGCGCCTATTTCGACACGCCGGAGATGAGCCTCGAAGCCGCGCAGGAGGCCAAGCTCGCCCATATCGCGGCGAAACTCGACCTCAAGCCCGGCCAGCGCGTGCTCGACATCGGCTGCGGCTGGGGCGGCATGGCGCGCTATATCCACAAGGTGTCGGGTGCCGAGGTGCTGGGCATCACGCTGTCGGAAGAGCAACTCGCCTATGCCCGCCGCAAATCCGAGGAACTGTGCATCGCCGACAAGGTGAAGTTCGAGCTGATCGACTATCGCGCGCTGACCGGCCAGTTCGATCGCATCGTCTCGGTCGGCATGTTCGAACATGTCGGCCTGCCGCACTTCCGGCAATATTTCGAAACCGTCGAGCGCCTGCTCGCCACCGATGGCGTCGCGCTGATCCACAGCATCGCCCGTGCCGATGGCCCCGGCGCCACCGATCCCTGGACGGCGAAGTATATCTTCCCCGGTGGCTATTCGCCGGCGCTGTCGCAGATCGTGCCGGCGGTGGAGCGGGCCTGGCTGTGGATCACCGATATCGAGGTGCTGCGCCTGCATTACGCCCATACCATCCGCCACTGGTATGACCGCTGCGCCGCGAAACAGGCGGAGATCGAGACGCTGTACGACGCGCGTTTCTACCGGATGTGGATGTTCTACCTCGCCGCCGCCATGTCGGCGTTCAACAACGACGGCCATATGAATGTGCAGCTGCAATTGACCAAGCGCCGCGACACGCTGCCCATCCGCCGCGACTATATCGCCGCCACCGAGGCGGTGCTGGCGGCGCGGTGACCGGCATCGACCGCCGCACCCTGCTCGCCGCCAGCGCCGCGGCGCCGGCCGCGGCGCGTGCCGGGGTGGCGCCGGATGTGTGGGACGCAATCGTTGTCGGCGCCGGCGTGTTCGGCGCCTGGACGGCGGAACGGCTGCGCGCCGCCGGCCAGCGCGTGCTGCTGTTGGACGCCTGGGGGCCGGCGCACGCCCGCGCCTCGTCCGGCGGCGAATCGCGGATGACGCGCAGCGATTATGGCCCCGACGAAATCTATTCGCGGCTGGCGCATGAATCGCTGGGTGACTGGATCGCCCTGTCCGCCCGCGCCGGCCTGCCGCTGTTCCACCGCGCCGGGGTGCTGTTCCTGTTCCAGCAGGATGAGGCCTATGCCCGCGACAGCATCGCCGTGCACCAGCGCCTCGGCTTGCGCCTCGATGTGCTCGACCGCGCCGCGCTCGGCCGGCGCTGGCCGCAGATCGCCAGCGACGATATCACGCTCGGCCTGCACGAACCCGATTTCGGCGCGCTGATGGCGCGGCGGGCGGTGCAGACGCTGGTCGATGGCTTTGTCCGCGCCGGTGGCAGTTTCCGCCGTGCGCTGGTGCAGCCACCGGCCGACACGCCGACCTTCGATGCCATCACCCTCGCCGATGGCGAACGCCTGCGCGCCCGCCGCTTCGTCTTTGCCGCCGGGCCCTGGCTGCCGAAACTGTTCCCGGCGCTGCTCGGCGACCGCATCTTCCCGACCCGGCAGGAGGTGTTCTTCTTCGCGCCGCCCGCCGGCGATGATCGCTTCGGCCCGGCCCGGCTGCCCGGCTGGGCCGACTGGAACGGCGGCAACATCGTCTATGGCTTTCCCGATCTCGAAAACCGCGGCTTCAAGATCGCCGAGGACGGCCATGGCCCGGCCATCGACCCCGATGGCGGCGACCGCACCGCCAGTCCGGCGCGCATCGCCTTTGCCCATGCCTATCTCGCCCGCCGTTTCCCGGCGCTGGCCAGCGCACCGCTGGTCGAAAGCCGGGTCTGCCAATATGAAAACAGCGCCAATGGCGATTTCCTGATCGACACCCACCCGGCCTGGCCGAACGCCGTGCTGCTCGGCGGCGGCTCCGGCCATGGCTTCAAGCACGGCCCCGCCGTCGGTCGCCTCGCCGCCGCACTGGCGCTGGCGGGCACCCCGGCGCCGGCGCGGTTTTCGCTGGCGAGCAAGGGGCGCAACCAGGCGCGTGCGGTGCATTAGAAGATGCCTCCGGCGGCTGGGGCCTTGGCCCCAGACCCCAATTGTTTGGGGTGTGGCTGGGCTGCACATGCCGTTCTCATAAAAGGAGGTCTGGGGCCTCAGGCCCCAGCCGCCGGAGGCATCTTGCTCTCGCCGCCGCCCGCGTTAAGGTCATCGCCATGACCATGCTCCGCCTCAGCCTCGCCGCCGCCCTGCTCCTCGCCGCCCCGGCCTTTGCCCAGGAGGCCGCGAAGCCCGAGAGCAAGGCCGAGGCGCCGCCGCCGGCGCCCAACCGGTCGGTGACCAAACACAAGGGCGTCTTCGGCGGGGTGCCGATCAGCTATACCGCCACCGCCGGCGAGACGTTCCTGAAGGACAAGGATGGCAAGCCGATCGCGGCGATCTATGCCACCAGCTATGTGAAGGATGGCCCCGCTGATCCGAAACGCCCGGTGACGTTTCTCTACAATGGCGGGCCGGGCTCGGGCTCGGTCTGGCTGCACATGGGGGCGTTCGGGCCGAAGCGGGTGAAGATCCCGGATGCGAAGGACGACGGCGCGCCGCCCTATCCGATCATCGACAACCCCGAATCTTTGCTCGATGTCACCGATATCGTCTTCATCGACCCGGTCGGCACCGGCTGGTCCTATCCGCTCGGCAAGACGGAAGGGAAGGTCTTCTGGGGCGTCACCCAGGATGCCAAGTCGGTGGCCGATTTCATCCGGCTGTGGCTCAATGAAAATGGCCGCTGGAACGCGCCGAAGTTCATCGGCGGCGAAAGCTATGGCACCACCCGCTCGGCGGCGCTGATCAACCAGCTCGAGGGCCAGTACAATGATGTCGCCGTCAACGGCGTCATCCTCATCTCGACCATTCTCGATTTCGGTGCCGAGGCCGAAACCGAAGGCAATGAGATGCAATATGTGGTGACGCTGCCGTCGATGGCGGCGGTGGCGCATTATCACAAGGCGTTGCCGCAGCAGCCGGCGGCGCTGGAGCCGTTCCTCGATGCCGCCCGCGAATTCGCGCGCGGGCCGTACATCACGGCGCTGCTGAAGGGCAATGCCCTGTCGGCCGAGGAGCGGGCGAGCGTGCGCAAGCAGCTTGCCGGCTATACCGGCCTGTCGGAAGACTATCTGGAGCGCGCCAATCTGCGCGTCAGCCCCGATCGCTTCTACAAGGAATTGCTGCGCACGCGCGGCACCACGGTCGGCCGGCTCGATGCCCGCTATGTCGGCATCGATTACGACAATGCCGGCGAAGGGCCGGACAATGATCCGAGCTTCTATGGCATCGACGGCTCCTATACCGCCGCCATCAACAGCTATGCCCGCGGTGACCTGGGCTACAAGACCGAGCGGTCCTACGTCACCATCGGCGGCGTCGGCGAATGGGACTGGAAGCTGGGTGGCCGCCGCGACGGTACCACCTATGTCAATGTCGCGCCCTATCTGTCGCGGGCGTTGCGCGAGAATTCCGGGCTGAAGGTCTTCGTCGGCCAGGGCTATTATGATTTCGCGACGCCCTTTTTCGGCGCCGAACAGTCATTGACCCGCCCCGGCTTTCCGGCCGGCCGCGTCGAGTTCCATTACTATCAGGCCGGGCACATGATGTATGTGCACGATGCCGATCTGGCGAAGCTGTCGGCCGATATCCGCGGCTTCATCAACCGGCAGAAATAGCCCCGGCCCGGCGCGGCTGGCGGCGCTGCACGGCGCCGACCAGCGCGAACCCGGTCAGCAGCAGCGCCCAGGATTGCGGCTCCGGCACCGCCGACAGCGCCGAAAAGGCGAGGCCGCTCGACAGCAGCGTGCGGCTGGCTGCAGCCGACAGGCCGGGGGTCACGCTTGCCTTGGTGCTGGCAAAGCTGCGGCCGCCCGTGACGCTGGCATAGATGGGGTCGAGCGGCGCGATGCTGAGGCCCGGGCTGTCCGCGGTCATCGACAGGCTGAAATCGTAACGGTTCAGCGCCGACAGATCGAGAAAATCCGAGGTGTAGACAAGCGACTGGTCCGGCGAGGTCGCCGAGAGCATAAAGTTGGTCTGCCCCGCCACGGTGGTGATGCGCGCCGACTGGAACGTCACCGTCAGCAGATTGCGGCGCAACGGGCCATCGGGCACGGCAACCGCACTGTAGAGCTGCACCGGCACCGTCCGGATGAACGACATCCGGCCCGGCCCGACATCGAGGCTGAAGCCCGGCTGGCCGCCGATGGTCGTGCTGACCGGCACGGCGGTCGCCGTGGCATCGAGCGTGAAATTGGCGCGCTGCGGCCCCGAAACCCAGCTCGACAGCGCTGCCGGCAGCGGCACCTGATAGGTGAAGGCGACGATGGGTGAGGAAAAGGCGGTCGACGTGCCGGCCGATGAGAAGATGCGCAGGCTGGGGGCGACCGTCGCCACCCGCACCGATGTCGAATTATAGCCGATGATGCGCTGGCCGATGACCTGGCCGCTGCTGTTCGTGACCGGACCATAGATCGGCGTTTTGGTCGTCACCGTCCGGGCGGTGATCTTGTCGGCATTCTTCAGCGTGATCAGCCGGGCCGGCGGAGCGGAGTCGGGCAGCGATGTGAAGGTGCCGATCGACTGGCCATGCGCCTGGACCGCCGGCACCAGCATCGCGGCCGCCAGGGCCATCATCGGGGCAAGACGCATCATCCGGGCCGGATCCTTCCAGTCGCTGTCAGGCGAATCACACTGCTGTTGAAGACCCAAGTCATTGCCATGTCAGGAGACCGCCGTAAATGAAAGATGAAGCCGGCGCGGCATCGCTTCATCGCATGCAGCCCGGCATTGCATCAGCGCCCGTCGCCGCTATAGCGACTGCGCCCGTTCTCCATATGAAAGCCCTGCCCGTGTCCAAGGCGCCTGTCCCGATCAACCGCGTCGTCCTCGCCTATTCGGGCGGTCTCGATACCTCGGTGATCCTGAAATGGTTGCAGCAGACCTATGGCTGCGAAGTTGTCACCTTCACCGCCGATCTGGGCCAGGGCGAGGAGCTGGAGCCGGCGCGCGCCAAGGCGGTGATGATGGGCGTCAAGCCCGAGCATATCTTCATCGAGGATCTGCGCGAGGAATTCGTGCGCGACTATGTCTTCCCGATGATGCGCGCCAATGCGCTTTACGAGGGCCTGTACCTGCTCGGCACCTCCATCGCCCGGCCGCTGATCGCCAAGAAGCAGATCGAGATCGCCAAGGCGGTCGGCGCCGATGCCGTCTCCCATGGCGCCACCGGCAAGGGCAATGACCAGGTGCGCTTCGAACTGGGCTATTATGCGCTCGCCCCCGACATCCGCATCATCGCGCCGTGGCGGGAATGGGATCTCAACAGCCGTGAACAGCTGATCGCCTTTGCCGAGGCGCACCAGATTCCGGTCGCCAAGGACAAGCGCGGCGAAAGCCCGTTCTCGACCGATGCCAACCTGTTGCACACCTCGTCCGAAGGCAAGGTGCTCGAAGATCCGTGGGAAGAAGTGCCGGACTATGTCTATTCGCGCACCGACGACCCGGAAACCGCGCCGGATGCGCCGCAGTACATCACCATGGATTTCGAACGCGGCGACCCGGTCGCCATCGACGGGGTCGCCTATGCGCCGGCAGCGCTGCTGGCGAAGCTCAATGACCTCGGCAAGCTGCACGGCATCGGCCGGCTCGACCTCGTCGAGAACCGCTTTGTCGGCATGAAGTCGCGCGGCATGTACGAAACGCCGGGCGGCACCATCCTGCACCTCGCCCATCGCGGCATCGAACAGATCACCCTCGATCGCGGCGCCGCGCATCTGAAGGACGAGCTGGCGCCGAAATATGCGCAGCTCATCTACAACGGCTTCTGGTTCAGCCCCGAGCGCGAGATGCTGCAGGCCGCCATCGATCATTCGCAGGCCAAGGTGTCGGGCACCGTCCGGCTGAAGCTTTACAAGGGCAGTGTCGGCGTCGTCGGCCGCAAGTCGCCGAACTCGCTCTATTCGGCGGGCATCGTCACCTTCGAGGATGACGCCGGCGCCTATGACCAGCGCGACGCCGCGGGCTTCATCAAGCTCAACGCGCTGCGGCTGCGGTTGCTGGGGCGCCGCGACGGGCGGTAAGGACGCCTCCCTCCCCCTTGCGGGGAGGGCGACTCACCGAAGGTGAGCGGGGTGGGGGTCCCCGTGTGGCCGCACAAGTAACCCCCACCCCGCTCGGCTGGCGCCGAGTCGCCCTCCCCGCAAGGGGGAGGGAGGGGTCTTTCAGATCCCGAAGCTCTGCTTCACCCCATCGACGACGAACTGCGCGGCGAGCGCCGCCAGCACGACGCCGAGCAATCGCGTCAGCGCGCCTTCGAACTTCTCGCCCATCAGCTTCATCAGCGGCCCGGCGGCGAGCAGCGACAGCAGGGTGATCAGCATCACGGCGATCAGCGCGGCGAGGACGACGAGGATTTCCTCCGTCGAATGGCTGCGCGCCGACAACAGCATGATGGCGGCGAGCGAGCCGGGGCCGGCCAGCATCGGGATCGCCATCGGGAACACCGAAATATCCTCTTCCTCGATGGATTTCGCCTTGGCGGCGGCGGCAGAGAGCACCTCCTCGGCGCGGTTTTCACGGCGCTCGGTGCGCTTTTCGAACACCATGTCGATGGCGATCAGGAAGACCATGACGCCGCCGGCGATCTTGAAGGCCGGCAGGCTGATGCCGAGCGCGCCGAGGAAGGCCTGGCCGCCGAGCGCGAAGGCCAGCATGACGCCGGTGGCGATGGCGACCGAGCGCAGCGCCATGCTGCGGCGGTGGGCGGCGCTGGTGCCGTTGGTCAGCGACGAAAAGATCGGCACGCAGCCGGGCGGATCGAGCACCACGAACAGCGTGACAAAGGCCGAGATGAACAGCGCGAACAGGGGCCCGTCCATCAGGCGGCGGCCCGGGCGCGTGCGGCCTTCAGCGTGTTGGCGAGCAGGCAGGCGATGGTCATCGGGCCGACGCCGCCGGGTACCGGCGTGATCCAGCCGGCGCGGGCCAGCGCGCCCTCATAATCGACATCGCCGGTCAGCCGCGTCTTGCCGTCGCCGGCGTCGATACGGTTCATGCCGACATCGATCACACAGGCGCCGGGCTTCAGCAATGCGCCCTTGACCAGATGCGCGACGCCGACCGCGGCCACGACGATATCGGCGCGGGCCACATGGCCGGCGAGGTCGCGGGTGCGGCTGTGCGCGATGGTGACCGTGGCGCTGGCGGCGGTCAGCAGTGCCGCCATCGGCTTGCCGACGATGTTGGAGCGGCCGATGACCAGTGCTTCCAGCCCGGTGACATCGCCCAGCGCCTCGCGGATCATCAGCATACAGCCCGATGGCGTGCACGGCACCAGTGCATCGAGCCCCGTCGCCAGTCGGCCGGCGTTGACGGGGTGGAAGCCATCGACATCCTTCATCGGGTCGATGGCGGCGATGACGCGGTCGCTGTCGATATGGCGCGGCAGCGGCAGCTGGACGAGGATGCCATCGACCGTTTCATCGGCGTTCAGCGCTGCGACCAGCGCCAGCAGCTCCGCCTCGCTGGTATCGGCGGGCAGGCGGTGCGTGGCCGAGATCATGCCCACCTCGGTGGTCGCCTTGCCCTTTGACCCGACATAGACGGCGCTGGCCGGATCGTCGCCGACCAGCACCACCGTCAGCCCCGGCGCGCGGCCATGGGCGGCGGTGAAGGCAGCGACGCCGGTCGCCACTTCGGCGCGCAACGCTGCAGCGCGCGCCTTGCCATCGATGATCCGTGCCGTCACAGCATGCCCGTATCGAGCAGCAGGGCGGGCACCGCGCGCTGCACCAGCATGATCAGCAGGATCAGCACCATCGGCGCCAGATCGATGCCGCCCATATCGGGCAGGATGCGGCGGATGGGGCGCAGCAGCGGATCGAAGAAACGGTCGAGGCCGTTGACCAGCCCGCGCACGAAACCATTGTGCATGTTGATGACGTTGAAGGCGATCAGCCAGGACAGGATGGCCCAGGCGATCAACGCCCAGATCACCCATTGCAGGGCCATGGTGAAGATGTCGACAAAGACGATGAGGGTGTTCATGGATTGCGGCCGTTTCGCATAACGGATGGGGCTGCGCCTGCCTTAGCGATCTGGCTGCGCGGCGGCAATCACCGCTGGACCCGGCGCCCCCCGACGCGGCAATAAGGGGCGGGGAGATTGCCATGACCTTCACGACGCTTGCCGAAATGACCGCGCACCATGCGGCGACGGCGCCCGACAAATGCGCGCTGGTGTTTGAAGGCCGGCGCCGCAGCTATGCCGCGCTGCACGACGATGTGCTGCGCTGCGTGGCGGCGCTGCGCGCGGCGGGGGTGCAGCCCGGCGATCGCGTCGGCTGGCTGGGGCTCAACCACCCGGATTTCGTCACGGTGATGAACGCCTGCTTCCGCCTCGGTGCCGTGCTGGTCGCCATCAACGCCCGGCTGGTGGCGCGCGAGATCGCCTATATTCTCGCCGACGCCGGCATCGGGCTTTTGATCAGCGAGCAGCAGTTCCTCGCCGTCGCCAGCGAGGCGCAGGCCGCCGCGGGTGTCGAGACCATCGTGCTGATCGATGCCGCCCATGCCGGCCGCCCGGCCTTTGCCGACTGGATTGCCGCACACGCCCCCGACGCGGCGGCGCACCCCGGCCAGCCCGACGATATCGCCCTGCAACTCTATACCAGCGGCACCACCGGCTTTCCCAAGGGGGCGTTGCTCTCGCACCGCTCGCTGCTCGGCACCATCGAAAAGGGCAGCCTGACCGGTGAGGACTGGAGCCGCTGGGACGAGGCGGATGTGGCGCTGGTCGCCATGCCGCTGTTTCACATCGGCGGCACCGGCTGGGCGCTGCACGCGCTGGAGGCCGGCGCCACCATGGTCATCCTGCCGCGCCCCGATATCGCCGGCATCGTCGACGCCATTGCCCATGAGCGCATCACCAAGATGTTCGCCGTGCCGGCCGTCCTCGCCGCCATCCTGGCGCATCTGGAGGCGGCGCCGGCCGATCTGTCGAGCCTCACCGAGTTGCTCTATGGCGCCTCGCCGATCCCGCTCGATGTGCTGCGCCGCGCGATGGCGGCCTTTCCCAACGCCGGCTTCATCCAATGCTATGGCGCCACCGAAACCTGCGGCACTGTCGTTTATCTGCCGCCCTACGACCATGATGTCGCCGGCAACGCCCGCATGCTCGGCTGCGGCAAGCCCTTTCCCGGCAACGCCATCCGCATCCTTGACGACGCCGGCAACGAGGCGCCCACCGGCCAGATCGGCGAAGTCGCCATCCGCTCGGTCAGCGTCATGTCCGGCTATCATGGCAATCCCGAAGCGAGTGCAAAGGCGGTGCAGGACGGCTGGTACCGCACCGGCGACGCGGGCTTCGTCGACAGTGACGGATATCTGACACTGTTCGACCGGGTGAAGGACATGATCGTCTCCGGCGGCGAGAACATCTACCCCGCCGAGGTTGAAAACGCCCTGCACGAACACCCCAATGTCGCCGATTGCGCCGTCATCGGCGTGCCAGACGAGCGCTGGGGCGAAGCGGTGAAGGCGATCATCGTCAGGAAGGGCGACATCACCGCCGACGCCATCATCGCCTTCGCCCGCCAGCACATCGCCGGCTACAAGGTACCAAAAAGCGTCGATTTCATCGATGTGCTGCCGCGCAACCCGTCGGGCAAGATCCTGAAGAAGGATCTGCGCGCGCCCTATTGGCCGAAGGATGGGCGGCAGGTGGGGTAGGGGGGTATCGACATTCAGCCTTTCAGCCACTCTGAACGCTGATTGCGATGATAGTAGAGCCTACGGCCCCAGCCTGTCACCCCGGACTTGATCCGGGGCGGAGGCCTCTCAAAACCTGAATGTCGATACGCCCGGAAGCCCACCCCCAAATTTGTCCGGACAGCTTTTCACGCCCGCCAGCCTTGCTATGCTGCCGCCATGATCACCGATCCCGGCCTTTACGATCCCAGCCCGCTCGCGCCGCCGCTGCGCTGGCCCGGCGGCAAGACCTGTGCGGTGTGGGTGGCGCCCAATCTCGAATATTATGAGCTCGATCCGCCGGCGCATCCGCGTCGCAAGAGCTGGACGAAGCCGCATCCCGATGTCGTCGGCTACAGCCATCGCGACCATGCCAACCGCGTCGGCCATTGGCGGATGGCGGAGGCGATGTCGCGGCAGGGCTTTCCGGGCTCGGTCAGCCTGTCGGTGGCGCTGTGCGACCATATTCCCGAGGTCGTCGCCGACGGTGTGGCGCGCGGTTGGGAGTTCTTTTCGCACGGCATCTACAACACCCGCTACGCCTATGACATGGACGAGGCCCAGGAACGCGCCATCATCGAGGACAGCATCGAAACCGTGCAGCGCGCCACCGGCCAGCGCATCCGCGGCTGGCTGGCCCCGGCGCTGACCCATACGGTGCGCACCATGGACCTGATCGCCGAATATGGCCTCGACTATACCTGCGACCTTTATCACGACGACCGGCCGGGGCGGGTGAAGACGGCGAGCGGCGACCTGATTTCGATGCCCTACAGCCTGGAGGTCAACGACCATTATGGCTTCTTCATCTACAACATGTCGCCGCGCGATTATGCCGATGCGCTGATCCGCCAGTACGACCGGCTGGCACGCGAGGGCGCGGCGAGCGGCACCGTCATGTGCATCCCGCTGCATTCCTACCTCATCGGCCAGCCGCACCGCATCGGGCCGTTCGAGCGGGTGCTGGAGCATATCGCCAGGGACGGCCGCGCCTGGATCACCACCGCCGGCGCCATCGCCGATGCCTATCGGGAGCAGCAGGCATGAGTCTCGATGCGGCCTATCTCCAATACCCGCACCGCCGGCGCGGCATGGACCATGACCTTTACCCCTGGTCGAACATCGCCGACCGGCCGCCGATTGCCTGGCCCGATGGCAAGCGCGTTGCCGTCGCCATCGTCATTTCCTGCGAGTTCTTCCCGCTGACGCCGAGCGACACGCCGTTCCGCGCGCCGGGCCATATGCAGACGGCGTTTCCCGATTATCGCCATTTCACCGCGCGTGATTATGGCTCGCGGCTGGGCGTGCCGCGGCTGGTCGAGGCGCTGGCGAAGGTTGGCGCCCGCGCCAGTTTCGCGATGAACAGCGCCTGGGCGGAACGCTATCCCGATCTCGCTCGCGCCATTGTCGCTGCCGGGCATGAGGTGATCGCGCATTCGACCGACATGAACGGCACTATCGCCACCGGCCTTGCCGAAGCCGACGAACGCGCGCTGATCGCCGCGTCGCTCACCGGGCTGGAAGCCGTCACCGGCGTGCGCCCGACCGGCTGGCTCTCGATCGCCCGCTCGCAAAGCTGGAACACGCCGCGCCTGCTCGCCGAGGCCGGGCTGGCCTATTGCTGCGATTGGGTGAACGACGAACTGCCGTACCGGATGACGACGCCGGCGGGCCCGCTGGTCAATTTGCCGCTCAACCATGAACTCAGCGACCGCCAGATCATCGCCACCTGCCAGCAATCCGCCGACAGCTATGCCGAGCAATTGCGCGACGCCTATCTGTGGCTGGATGGCGAAGTCGACGCCGGCGGCGGCCGATTGCTGCCGATCCACCTGACGCCGTACATCAGCGCGCTGCCCTATCGCATCGACGCGATCGAAGGCCTGCTGGCCTGGCTGGCGGCGCAGCCGGGGGCGTGGTTCGCACGCGGGGATGAATTGGTGGCGGCGAGCGGGGTTTGAGCGCCGCCTCCCTCCCCCTTGCGGGGAGGGAGGGGGAACCCCTCACGCCCGCGGATGGGCGTTCCGATACACATCGAGCAGCTGCGCCGCATCGACCGCCGTATAGATCTGCGTCGATGACAGGCTGGCGTGGCCGAGCAGGTCCTGGATCGACCGCAGATCGGCACCCGCCGCGAGCAGATGCGTCGCGAAACTGTGGCGCAGCGCGTGCGGCGTGGCGCTGGCCGGCAGGCCGAGCGCCGGGCGGGCGGCGCGGATGGCGTTGCGCACGATGCCGGGGTCGAGCGGGCCGCCGCGCAAGCCCCGGAACAGCGGCGCGTCGCGGTCCGGCGCCCAGGGCGCCAGCGCCACATAGGCCATGATCGCGTCGGCGACGATGGGCAGCAGCGGCACGCTGCGCGTCTTGTTGCGCTTGCCCGTCACGGTGATGGTGGCGCCCAGCGGCAGCACCGCGCCGGTCAGCGACAGCGCCTCGGCGATGCGCAGGCCGGCGCCGTAGAGCAGCAGCAGCACCGCGGTGTCGCGCGCCGCCGTCCAGGGCGCGCGGGCGGCATCGCCGACATGGGTGATGAGGTCGCGGGCATCGGCGGGGGAGACCGGGCGCGGCACCCGGCGTGGCAGTTTCGGCGATTTCAGCCCTTCGATGCCGTCGCAGGCGATGCCGTGGTTGCGGCGCGCCCAGCCGAAGAAGGTTTTCAGCGCCGAAACGTCGCGGGCGACCGAGACATTGGCGAGGCCGTCGCTGCGCCGGGCGGCGAGAAAGGCGCGGAAATCGGCGGCGGTGAGGCATGCCAGCGCCGCCGGCGTGGCGGTGCCGCCGAGGTGGGGCCCGAGGAAATCATGGAAATTTTCGAGCGTCGCCGCATAGGCGCGGACGGTGTGCGGCGACAGGCGGCGGGCATCGGCGAGGCTGGCGAGCCAAATGGTGGTGAGAGTCGCCAAACTCCCTCCCCCTGCGGGGAGGGAGGGTCACAGAATGCTCTGCCCGGTGCTGGCCCAATCGGCGGTGAAGGCGGCCAGGCCCTTGTCGGTCAACGGGTGGTTGGCGAGCGCGCGGATCACCGCCGGCGGCATGGTCGCGACATCGGCGCCCAGCTTGGCGGCCTGCAGCACATGCACCGGGTGGCGGACGCTGGCGACGAGGATCTCGGTCTCGAAGGCGTAATTGTCATAGATCATCTTGATGTCCTCGATCAGCTGGATGCCGTCGAAGCCGATGTCGTCGAGCCGGCCGACGAAGGGCGAGATGAACGTCGCGCCGGCCTTGGCCGCCAGCAGCGCCTGGTTGGCCGAAAAGCACAGGGTGACATTGGTCATCGTGCCTTCGTCGCTCAGCGCCTTGCAGGCGGTCAGGCCGTCGAGGGTCAGCGGGAGCTTGATGCAGATGTTTTCGCCCAGTTTCTTCAGCACTTCGGCTTCGCGCAGCATGTCGGCGGTGGTGGTGGCGACGACTTCGGCGGAGACCGGGCCATCGACCAGCGTGCAGATCTCGCGGATCACCTCCAGGAAATTGCGGCCGGACTTGGCGATCAGCGACGGGTTGGTGGTGACGCCGTCGAGCAGCCCGGTGGCGGCCAGCGCGGCGATGTCGGCGGTGTCGGCGGTGTCGGCAAAGAATTTCATGGAAGGTCGCTTTCGGCTGCGGTTTTGCCGTTCCTAGCCCAAGCTCAGGCGGAGCGCAGCACCCAATCATAGTCCAGCGGCGTCACGACGGCATTATAGCGTTCCTGCTCCACCCGCTTCATCACCCCGAACATTTCGGCGGCGCGCCCGCCCCAATAATCCGCCAGCAGGCGCGAGCCTTCGAACAGCGATTGCGCATGCGCCCAATCGGTCGGCAGGCGCTCGCCGGTGGTATAGCCATCGCCGGTGACGGCGGGGCCGGGGTCGATGGCATGGGTCAGGCCATGGTGGATGCCGGCCAGCACCGTCGCCACCGCCAGATAGGGGTTGGCATCGGCGCCCGCCAGCCGATGTTCGAGATGCCGCGACGCCGGCGGCCCCACCGGCACGCGCAGCGGCACGGTGCGGTTGTTCACCCCCCAACCGGCGCGCACCGGCGCATAGCTGTTGGGGCGGAAGCGGCGATAGCTGTTGGCATTGGGCGCGAACACCAGGATCGAGGCCGGCATCAGCTGCGCCGCGCCGCCGATGGCATGGCCGAGCGCGGCGCTGCCAGCCGCGCTGCTGTCGGCAAAGATGTTGCGGCCACGCTCGTCGAGCACCGAGACATGGATGTGGAGGCCGGAGCCCGACAGATCGGCAAAGGGCTTGGCCATGAAGGTGGCGGCCAGCCCGCGGGCATCGGCGACGCCCTTGGCCGCGCGCTTGAAGCGCACGGCATCGTCGCAGGCGGCCAGCGCATCGGGCTTGTGCGCCAGCGTCACTTCATATTGCCCGGCGGCATATTCGCCGATGGCGGCCCCGGTCGGCAGGCCGAGCGCGTCGCAGGCCTCCCATAGCGCGCGCAGATAGGCGCCGTCGAAATCCTGGGCATCGAGGCCATAGACCTGGCGGTGCTGCGGCACCCGGCCGTCACGGCCAGCCGGGAGCGTGATGCCGCCATCGGCGCTGCGCCGGGCATCGAGCAGGTAGAATTCCAGCTCGCAGGCCACCACCGGCGTCAGCCCGTCGGCGGCGAAGCGCGCCAGCACATTGGCGAGCACGGCGCGCGGATCGAGGCCGCAGGGCGCCCCGTCCAGCTCGTGCATGGCGAGCATCACCTCGGCGGAATCGGCTCCCAGCCAGGGCGCCGGCGCCAGCGTGCCGGCGACCGGCCAGCCGATGCGATCGGCGTCGCCATCTTCCCAGACCATGCCCGATTCCTCGACATCCAGCCCGGTGATGTCGACGACCAGCACCGATCCCGGCAGGAAGCGGCCCTGTTCATAGGCGCTGCGGAACTCGTGCGCGCGCAGCCGCTTGCCGCGCGGCACGCCGGCGAGATTGGTGAAATAGACATCGAGAAAGCGGATGCCGGGGTGCGCCGCAAGAAATGCCGCCAGCTCGGCAACGGGGGCGGCAGTGGCGGGGCGTTGCATCACCGGGCGGTAACGCAGCCGGCCCGCACAGGCAAGCCGGCCGCCGCCGCCTCAGATGACGTGGAACAGGTAGAGCAGGATGATGACGGGGATCGGGATCCCGACGACCCAGAGAAGACAGCCCTTGCCCATGCGACACTCCTGTTTGCAACGGCGGCTTAACCCGCGGGAGCGCACCCGGGTTCCGCGCGTGTCGATCAGGGGGTGCCGGTCTCGCGCCGCTTGAACAGATCGTCGATCATGGCGTTGACGATCAGTGCGCCCTGCTGACTGGCCCATTGGTTGGGGTCGGTCTTGTAGAGCGCCACCAGAAACGCCTCGTCGACCGGGCTGAGGTCGGTGGGCCGGGTTTCCGGCGGGCGTGGGCTGAACAGCGTCAGGATGCTCGACGACGCTTCGCGCTTCGCCGCCAGCCGGGTGCGGGAGAACACCAGCATGACCGATTGCGCCGCCAGAGCCTCCAGCGCCTGGCCTTCGGCGCGCGGCACATCGATGATGACGGTGGCGCCGATGAGGGCGACGCGCGAGCCGGCGCTCATCCGGGTCGAGCTGGCGCGATTGTTGCTGTTGGGGGCGTTGGTGCTGCCCAGCTGGGCGCCAAGCGCCGCGCTGCCCTCGCCGATGGTCTGGCCGGACTCGCCTTCCGATCGCGTGTCATAGAACCAGCGCACCGGATCATCGCCATTCAGCAGTCGGCGCTGGTCGGCCATGCTGGTCGAATCGAGCGCGCGCGGCGATTTGTCGGCGATCTTGTGCATCAGCGCCTTGGCATCTTCGGTGAACCAGATGGCGATGTTGGGGCGGCAGCCCTCCGGCTCCACCCGGACCTTCAGCACCGCGGCGGCAGTGGCGATGCGATCGATGAACATCGCCGCGGTTTCCGGGCGGGCGCCGATGACGCGCGGGCAGATGCTGCCGAACCAGCGGGCATGCTGGCCATTGTTGGTATCGGCCAGAGTCTGGCGGATATAGGCGTAGCTGCGGGCGCGCATCTGCGGCCGGTTGAACCGTTCGCCGGTGATGGTGATGGTTTCGGATTCGGGATCGGCGGCGGGTGCGGGGCCGGTCGCCTGGCCCGCGGCCAGCAGCGCGGCGGTGAACAACAGTGTCGGCAGACCGGGCATCATCATTCTCCCTGCGATGATTCTGCCCCGGCGCCGATTTAGCGTCGGGGACCGTAGGGTTGCAAGGCAGTCGGCCCGGTCTCGCTTGCAAACGCCGGTATGTGTTGTACATCAGCAACACAGCCGGGCCTAACGCATCTTGCGGGCTGCAATCGCGTCGCTGCCGCCGATAATGGCGCCAGCAGAAAAAGGATCGCGCCGATGACCAACCCGCATCTCGACCGCTGGCACAGCTATATCCGCAACCACGACAAGCAGGCGCTGTGGGACATGCTGCACCCCGATGCGGTGTTCGAAAGCCCGGTGGTGCACACCCCGCAGCGCGGCCGCGACATCGTCTACAAATATCTGGCCAGCGCCGACAAGGTGCTGGGCGGGCCGGGCTTTGCCTATATCGGCGAATGGCACGCGCCGAACAGCGCCATCCTGGAATTCACTAATACGATCAATGGTATCAGCATCGATGGCATCGACATGATCACCTGGAACGACGATGGCCAGATCACCCATTTCAAGGTGATGGTGCGGCCGTTGAAGGCGGTCAACATGCTGCACCAGATGATGGGCGAGATGCTGGCGAAGGCGTGACGGCGTAACCGGAGGGCCGATGCGGAGGGCTGCGATGAAGCGACTGCTGTTGATCGGTACATGGCTGCTGCTTTCGGCCTTTGGTCCCGCCCCGCGCATTTTCGATCCGCTGGCCGCGCCGGGCGCGCCGCCGCCGTCGGGGCCACGGACGTTGCTGGTGTTCATGGACGGTACCCGCAATGATCCGGGCAGCAACACCAATGTCTACAAGCTGTTCAGGGCCGTGGTTACTGATCGGGCCACGACGGGGCGTGTCGACACTGCTGCCTTTTACATCGAAGGGGTTGGAACCGGCGCCGATATCGCTGGCGCCGTCGCCGGCGTCGGCTTCGCCCAGCGCGTGCAACAGGCCTATGCCTGGCTTTTGCGTACATGGCGTCCGGGCGATCATATCGCAATCTTCGGGTTCAGTCGCGGGGCCTATAGCGGTCGTGCCGTCGCCGGCATGCTGGAATATGGCGGCTTGCCGGCGCAGCCCATCGCGGACCGCGACCGCTCTGTTGCCATGGCCAGTTCCCTGTTTTTTGCCATCAAGGAACGCAAGGCCAGCGCCGCCAGGCGCCTGCAAAAGGCCCGTGAAGTCGCGGCGAACAAAGGCTATCCGGTTTTGACCCCGCATATCCCCGTGACATTCATGGGGTTGTGGGACACGGTGGAGGCGCTCGGCGACCCGTTCGATGGCGCAAACCTCTACGACCTGCCCAACACGCGCTACGGCGATCAGCTTTGCAATGTCGAACACGCGGCGCACGCCATTTCCGCTGATGACAACCGCAACCGCACCTATCGGCCGGTTCTGCTGACCGGCGGCCATTTGCTGGCCGACTGCCCGGGTGGCGCCGGCAACGGCGTTATCGATACCAGGGTCGATGAGGTCTGGTTCACCGGCGCGCACAGTGATGTTGGTGGCAGCGAAGCTGGCAGCTATCGTCAACGCCAATTGGGCGGTGTCACACTCAACTGGATGTTGTCGCGGGCTACGGCTTTGGTGCTGCTGCCGGGTGCGGCGCCCTTCCCGGCCCGCCCGCTCGATTCGTCCGGCGATGGTTATCGCAGCGCGCCGATCGGCGGGCGGCTGGCCCGAACCCTCGCCATCCGCCAGCGCATGACCGACGGCCTGTATAGGTCGGGGCATGTCGTCATTCATCAGTCCGTCGTCGACAACCTGGCTGCGCGCCGGCGGGCGCCCTACGAGCTGGATTGGGCCGGGCAATTTCCGGAATGTTTCCAATCCAGCGGCACGACAGCGCTATATCGGAACGGTCCCGGCTGTCGTATCGATATTGCTCAGTAACCCGCCAGCGCTGCCGTGATCTCGGCGCCCTTGGCGGCCTTCAGGGCGACGCACTGGCCGATGCGCTGCTTGGTCTGTTCCAGCTCCAGTTCGCCCCCGCCGAGGATCTTCAGGTTGGGGCGGATCAGCGCCTCCACCCGGGCAATGTCGGCGCTGCTGCAATAGCCATTGTAGAAGCCGATGATGCCGGCGCGGCCGAAGCCCGGGAAGCTTTCGACGACGCGGGTGAAGTTCTGCGTGGTGAAGGCGACCGTCGCATCGCGCGCCGCCGGGCTGGCGGCGAGGCTGGCGAGCACATTGGTGCGTTCGAGGCTCTGCAACCCGTCGCCCATCGCCAGCTGCTGGACATGCGCCACGGCGTCGGCGCCTTCGGCACGGCCGAGCGCGCGGGCAGCCTGGGAGCGAAACAGCGGATCGTCGGACGCGGTCAGCGCCTTGAACAGGCGGTCGATGACCGGGATGCCGCCGTCCTGCACCGCGACGCCCAGCGCGGTCGAACGGAAAGGCGCGGCGACGGCTGCCTTGTCGCCGGCGATCAGCGCGGTGGCGGCGGTGGCGAGCTGGCGGCGGATGCCGGGGTCGCGCGCCTCCATCGCCACATAGGGCAGCAGCGATTCGCGCAGCGACAGCGTCGCCGCATCGTCACCGGCCTTGCCGGCGACGGCGGGATCGAAACCGATGGCGGCCATGCGGCCGGCATAGAGCCGCGTCATCAGGCGGCGATAGGCCGGCACTTCGGCCTCGCTCAGCGTGGTGACGCGCAGGCCGTAAAGCTTGTCGGCCATGTACAGCGCCGCCAGCCGCTCCTTGTGCCCGGCCAGCGCTTCGGCGGCGCGCAGCACCGTGGCGAAATCGGCGCGACCGGCGGCGAAATCGGCCCACAGGCTGTCGGCGGTCGCCATCGCCTCGCGCCCCGGCAGCGCCGGGATGGCGGCGATCAGCCGGTCCCAGCCGGCCTGGTCGAGCGTGAAGCGATAATAGCCGGCGCCACCGGCGTTGGGCATCAGCGCCGGGCTGGTGCCGATCAGCGGCGGCAGCGCTGCGCTGGCCTCGGTCAGCAATGTCGCGGTGCGGCCTTCGCCGCGCGACAATGCCATCGGGATCGACCAGCGCCGCAGCATGCGATCGGTGGCGACGCCCAGCGGCGTGTAGCGTGACTGGGCCAGCGTGATGCCGGCCGGCGTGTCGGTAACGCTGACCAGCGGCACGCCGGTCTGGTCGGTGAAGGTGCGCAGCGCCGGCACCAGTTTCGCATTGCCCGCCGCCTCGCCGACCGAGGCGAAGAAGTCTTCGGCGGTGGCATTCTTGTACGCATAGCGGTTGAGGTGCAGCTGCACGCCCTTGCGGAAATTCGCTTCGCCCACGAACGCTTCGAACATCGAAACCGTCTGCGCGCCCTTGAGGTAGGTGATCGAATCGAAACTGCTGATCACCTGGTCGTTGCGGGTGATGGTCTGGTGGATGGGGCGACCGCGGCCGAGCGAATCGGTGTCCATCGCTTCAAAGGCGTCGCTCAATTCACCGGCGGCGATGCCGAGGTCGGGGCGCCAGCGGTCCGACGCCTTGTTGCCCATCCATTCGGCAAAGCTCTCGTTCAGCCAGATGTCGGTCCACCAGGCCGGCGTCACCAGATCGCCGAACCATTGGTGCGCGGTTTCATGGGCGACGACGGTGCCGAAGCGGCGAAACTGGCTGGGCGGTGCCGCCTTGTCGAGCAGGATCAGTGTGTCCTGAAAGACGATCAGCCCGGCGTTCTCCATCGCGCCGCCCATCACCGGCGAGGCAATGTAGTCGAGCTTTTCATATGGATAGGGGATGCCGAAATAATCCTCGAGAATCGCCACGATCTTCGGGGTTTCGGCGAGTGTCGTCGCCATGCGCGGCGCCTGGCCGCGGGTGCCGATGACGCGGAATTCCAGCGGCGTCTTGCGCACGGCATTGGCCGGAATGGTGACGCCGGCGACATCGAAGGGCCCGACGCCGATGGCGACGAGATAGGTCGGCAGCGGCTTGGTCGGCGCATAGCGGTGGACGGTCATCGCGCCTTTTGCCGTCGCGCTGACCTCCGGCGCATTGGCAAAGGCCTTGACGGTCGCGGGCGCGGTGACGGTGACGGTGAATGGCGTCTTGAAGCCGGGTTCGTCAAAGCCGGGGAACATGCGGCGCGCGTCGAGCGGCTCCATCTGCGTCCAGGCGTACCAGTCCGCGCCGACCCTGGCGCGGAACAGGCCTTCGGCGCCGCTGCGGAAGCCGGTGGTGTAATCGAACATGAGCGTCACCTTGCCGGCGGGCAGCGGCGTCGCGAAATCGAGCCGGGCGACGCCGGAGGCATCGACCTCGGCATAGCGGCCGGCGATGCGCTGCTTGCCGGCGATCGCCGTCACCCGGCTGACCTTGAGGCCGAGGCCGTGGAGATAGACCTGCCGTGTGGCCGTGGCGACCGTCGCGTCGATCTCGGTATGGCCGCTGTAGTTTGGCTGCGTCGGATCGACGGTCAGGTCCAGGCGATAGGCGGTGGGCGCGACACCGGCGGGCAGTTTCCCGAGCGGAATGTCGGCGGCCTGGGCGGCGATGGACAGGCTGGCGAGGGCAACGGAAGCAAGCAAACGCATGAACGGGCATCCCGACATTGGGCCGGCCGCAAGACGGCGGCGACCGCCGTCTTGTGGTCCGGCCCCCGCCGGGATGCAAGCTGCCTTACGCGGCTAGAGCGCTCCGCCGCCGGCGCTGCGCGGCGCCGACCAGGCCGAAGCCGGCGATCAGCAGCGCCCAGCTGGCGGGTTCCGGCACGCCGGGGCCAGGGGGTGGCGGCGGCGGCGCGACGTTGAACGAAATGCCGTCGATGCCGAAGACGTCGATGCTCTGGTTGCGGCTGCGGAAAAACTCGACCTTCTGCACCGGCGCGTCGAACACCACGCCCCAATAGCTGATGCCGCCATTGGCGTTGACCGGCATGTACTGGACCGTCGCCGGCGTGTCGTCGAACGTCACCGAATAAAAGGCGCCGGCCGCAACGTTCAGCCCGGTGGTGTAGAAGCCGAAGCTGTATGTCGGCACGTCGAAGGTGAAGGTGGTGGAATAGATCGGGATGCCTAGCCATTTGCCCTGGTCGCCCGGCCCCTCGGTGGTGCTGAACGGCAGATTGGGGTCACCATTGGCGCTGTCGTTGCGGATGCCCTGCACCGTGTTGTTCGCGTCATAGGACCCCGCGCTCAGGTTCACCTGCAGGCCGCCGGCGATATGATAGGATTGCAGATTGCCGAGCGGTTCATTGTCGAGATAGTTGGTGAACACCGGGCCCTTGGCTGCTGCCGCCACCAGGAACGCCGCCTGGGCGATCGAGGCATTGGTGGTGCTGCCACCCGGCACGGCGCCATCATCGACGCCGCTGAAAATCTGTGTCGCGGCCCCGGCGTTGCCCGCCATCCCCAGCAGCAATCCCGCCAGAATGGCGTGACGCAATTCCATCATCATGCAGTCCCCTGTTTTCTGTTGAGTGTCGTCGCCGGCCTGTCAGGCCGCCGTCGCGCCCGCTGCGGCGCGGCGGCGGCGCAAGGCGGCACCGGTCAGGCCGAAACCGGCGATCAGCAGCGCCCAGCTGGCGGGTTCCGGCACGCCCGGGCCGGGCGGCGGCGGTGGCGGCGCGACGTTGAACGAAATGCCGTCGAGGCCGAAATAATCATAGCCGGCGTTGTTGATGCCGCGCTGGAACTGGACGTTGTGCACCGGCGTGTCGAAGACGATGCCATAATACATGATGCCGCCGCTGACATTGATCGGCATGGTGTAAGGGTTGAGATAGGCGAATTGCGCCTCATCGAAGTACAGGTTGAACACACTGCTTTGATATTTGTCGAGGCCGGTGACGAAAAAGCCGAAGCTGTAGGTCGGCACGTCGAAGGTGAGCCGGTTCGCCTGGATGGGAATCTGCATCCACTTGCCCTGATCCGCGGGGCCTTCGGTGGTGCTGAACGGCATGGAAGGATTGGCGTTGAAGCTGGTGTTCTGGATGCCGCGTTCGGGAATGCCCGGGAACGGCGCCTGCGGGGTCCAGCCGAAGATATCGACCTGCAGGCCGCCGGCGATATGATAGGATGCGCGATCGCCGATCGCTTCATTGTCGAGATAATTGGTGAACACCGGGCCCTTCAGCGCGGCGGCGGCCAGGAACGCCGCCTGGGCGAGCGAGGCGTTGGTGGTGTTGCCACCCGGCACGGCGCCTTCATCGACGCCGGTGAAAATCTGTGTCGCGGCCCCGGCGCTGCCCGCCATGCCCAGCATCAGCCCCGCCACAATGGCGCGGTACAAACGGTTCGTCATTCAGTCCCCCTGCGTCATCGCCCGCCTATCTTGTTGATTCGGCGGGCAAATGAGGGTCTGCAAGAAACGTGCCGCTGGGCGATGGTTGGCAAGATACTGAAATCATTGACACTGATCCTGCCGTATTCAGAAAAGTGTAAGAAAATCCGACACTTTTCCGAAGCCGGGGCCGCCCGTTACAGGATGAACTTCGACAGATCCGTATCGCGCGCAATCGCGCCCAGTTCGCGTTCGACATAGGCGGCGTCGATGCTGACGGTTTCGCCGGCGCGTTCGCTGGCGTCGAAGCTGATCGATTCGAGCAGCTTTTCCATCACCGTCTGCAGGCGCCGGGCGCCGATGTTCTCCACGGCATCGTTCACCTGGGCCGCTGTGCGCGCGATGGCGTCGATGCCATCCTCGGTCAGCAGCAGCGTCACGCCTTCGGTGGCGAGCAGCGCCGTGTACTGGCGGATCAGCGACGCCTCGGTGTCGGTCAGGATGCGGCGGAAATCCTCGTACGTCAGCCCCTTCAGCTCCACCCGGATCGGCAGGCGGCCCTGCAGTTCCGGCAACAGGTCGCTGGGCTTCGACACATGAAAGGCGCCCGATGCGATGAACAGGATATGGTCGGTCTTCACCGGGCCATATTTGGTGGCGACGGTGGTGCCCTCGATCAGCGGCAGCAGGTCGCGCTGCACGCCTTCGCGGCTGACGCTGCCGCCGCGCACATCGCTGACGGCGATCTTGTCGATCTCGTCGAGGAAGACGATGCCATTGGCCTCGGCGCTGCGCACCGCGTCGCGGGCGATCTCCTCATCGTCGAGGCGCTTGTCCGATTCCTCGGCGAGCAGCGCCTCCCAGGCCGCCGGCACGCTCATCTTGCGGCGCTTGGTGCGCCCGCCCATCGCCTTGCCGAACATGTCGCTGAGGTTGATCATGCCGACCTGGCCGGGCTGCATGCCGGGCATCTCGAAATTGGGCGGTGTATCGGCGACCTCGATCTCGACCTCGCGGTCCTTGAGGTTTCCCGCCTCGAACTGGTTGCGAAAGGCCAGCCGCGTCGCCTCGCTGGCGTCCTTGCCGGTCAGCACATCGAGCAGCCGGGTCATCGCCGCTGCCTCGGCCTTGTCCTTCACCCCGGCGCGGCGCGTCTCGCGCACCAGCCGGATCGATTCCTCGACCAGGTCGCGGATGATCGAATCGACATCGCGGCCGACATAGCCGACCTCGGTGAACTTGGTTGCCTCGATCTTCAGGAACGGCGCGCCGGCGAGCCGCGCCAGCCGGCGGCTGATCTCGGTCTTGCCGCAGCCGGTCGGCCCGATCATCAGGATGTTCTTCGGCGTCACCTCGTCGCGCAGGTCATCGCCCAGCCGCTGCCGGCGCCAGCGGTTGCGCAGCGCCACGGCGACGGCGCGCTTGGCATCGCCCTGGCCGACGATATGGCGATCGAGCGCGGTGACGATATCGCGCGGCGTCAGCCCGGCCTCGGCGGCGGTCATGCCGGTCATCATGTTCACTTGTCCTCTCCGGCGATGGTTTCCACCGTCAATTGATCGTTGGTGTAGATGCAGAGCTCGGCGGCAATGGCCATGGCGCGGCGGGCGATATGCTCGGCGTCATGCTCCGAATCGGCCAGCGCCCGCGCCGCGGCCAGCGCATAATTGCCGCCCGAACCGATGGCCGCGACGCCGCCCAGCGGCTCCAGAACATCGCCGGTGCCGGTGAGTACCAGGGTCACATCCTTGTCGGCAACGATCATCATTGCTTCCAGCCGGCGGAGATAGCGGTCGGTGCGCCAGTCCTTGGCCAGTTCCACCGCAGCGCGGGTCAGCTGGCCGGGATAGCGCTCCAGCTTGGCCTCCAGCCGTTCGAACAGGGTGAAGGCATCGGCGGTGGCACCGGCGAAGCCGCCGATGACATCGCCCTTCGGCCCCAGCCGGCGGACCTTTTTCGCATTGGGTTTCATCACCGTGTTGCCCATCGTCACCTGGCCGTCACCGGCGATGGTGACGCGGCCGGCCTTGCGCACGGACACGATGGTGGTGCCGTGCCAATCGGGAAAATCTGCCATGGGAGGATCGGTCTTTCGCGTGGGAACAGGAGTTCGCACCGATGTAGGATGGATTTGCCGGGAGAAAAGACCCGGCGTTATTGTCGTCGCCGCACCGCAAATATGACAGCATGGCAAGCTTTGCCGGGCTCTGCTAAGCGCCCGCGATGGCAGCGCCCGGCACCCTCATCGTCCATGACCTGACAACGGCGCGGCCGCGCCCGGCGCACAGTATCGGCATGGCCGTCTGGCACGTCCTTTGCCGGCTGTTCATGGCCGCGGGCGGCTGGAAGATCGCCGGGGATTGGCCGCCCGATGCGAAGGTGGTGATCACCGCCGGGCCGCACACATCGAACTGGGACGGCATCTGGATGATCGCCGCCGCCGGAATGTGGCGGGCGCGGCTGCGCTATATGGGGAAGAAGAGCCTGACCACCGGCCCCTTCGGCTTCGTCGTGCGCTGGTCGGGCTGTGTGCCGATCGACCGGTCACAGAAGAATGATGTCGTCGCCGCGATGAAGGCGAATTTCGCCGCCACCGACGATCTGGTGCTGGTCGTGCCGCCGGAAGGCACCCGCGACCGCGTCGAAAAGTGGAAATCCGGCTTTTACCACATCGCCGTCGGCGCCGGCGTGCCGATCACCTTCGCCGTCATGGACTATGCCACCCGCACCGTCAGCCTGCCGGCAACATTGTGGCCCAGTGGCGATTATGCCGCCGACCTCGCCATCATCCAGAGCTATTATGCGCCGGCGACGCCGAAATTCCCGGAAAAGTTCGTTCTGACGGGGCAATAGATCCGGTATCGGGGCCGGATCGCTTCACCAATGGGCCCATCGCCGCGCCCGCCCGCCGCGGCGGCTTGGCCATGCGACATAATTATTGCATCGCCCCTGTTGCCGCGCCGAAAATCCCGCGTCACTATGCGTGCTGCAACGCACAATCGCGGCGCAAGCGGGGGACATGCGGGTGATCGACGGGCTGGGACGGGGGCCGACGCGGCGCGAAGTGCTGCACACGATCGGCATGATCGGCGGGGCGGCGACGCTCTATCAGATGATGACCGTGATGGGGCATGCGGCGGAATCGCAATTCACCGGCCCGCCCAATCTGTCGGGTGCGCGGCCGGGGGCGACGGTGCTGGTGCTGGGCGCGGGCCTCGCCGGCATGCTGGCGGCCTATGAGCTGGGCAAGGCCGGCTACACGGTCCGGATCCTCGAGTACAACAATCGCCCCGGTGGCCGGAACTGGTCGCTCTATGGCGGCGACACCTACACCGAACTGGGCGGCGCGACGCAGAAGGTCGGCTTTGCCCAGGGCAATTACCTCAACCCCGGTCCGTGGCGCATTCCCTATCACCACCGCACCATCCTGCATTATTGCAAGGCGTTCGGCGTGGCGCTGGAGCCGTTCATCCAGCTCAACCATCAGGCGCTGGTGCACAGCAGCAAGGCCTTTGGCGGCAAGCCGCAGCGCTATCGCGAACTGTCGTCGGATTTCGAGGGCAATGTCGCCGAGCTGCTGGGCAAGGCCATCGACAACAAGGGCCTCGACAGCGTGATGACCGCGGAGGACCGCGACAAGCTCAAGATGGCGCTGCGCGAATGGGGCCTGCTCGACAAGGACATGCGCTATGTGAAGGGTCGGCCGTCGCGGCGGCGCGGTTATGAGCGGCCGCCGGGTGGCGGCGTCAATGCGGCGCCGATCCCCAACGAACCCTTTGCCTTCAAGGATGTGATGGATTCGGGCATCTGGCGCACGGTTGCCCAGCACATGCAGACCGATCACCAGACGACGATGTTCCAGCCGGTCGGCGGCATGGGCATGATCGGCAAGGCCTTTGGCCGCCAGGTGGCCGACAAGGTGCGCTTCGGCGCCAAGGTGACCAAGATTGATCAGGACGCCAAGGGCGTGACCGTCACCTACACTGATGTCGCCAGCGGCACCGTCGAGACGGCGACCGCCGATTATTGTGTCTGCACCATCCCGCTCGGCATTCTCAGCCAGATCGATGTCACCGCCTCCGACGCACTGCTCAACGCCATCGCCGCCGTGCCCTATTCCAATTCGGTCAAGGTCGGGCTGGAGATGAAGACGCGCTTCTGGGAGGAGGATGAGGCTATCTATGGCGGCATCAGCTATACCGACCAGGAGATCGCCCAGATTTCCTATCCCAGCGGCGGCATGCACAGCAGCGGGCCGGGCGTCATCCTCGGTGCCTATACCTTCGGCCCCGCCAGCTACAAATTCGCCGGCATGACGCCGGAAGAGCGCGTTGCCACCGCGCTGGAGCAGGGCGCGGTCTTCCATCCGGGCAAGTACAAGGAACAGTTCAGCAATGGCGTTGCCGTAGCCTGGAGCCGGGTGCCGTTCACGCTCGGCTGTTGCGCGCAATGGAACGAGGCGACGCGCAAGCAGCATTATCAGACGCTGTGCGCAGTCGATAACCGGCTGGTGCTGGCCGGCGAGCATGCCTCCTACATCGGCTGCTGGATGGAGGGGGCGCTGCTCTCCTCGCTGGATGCCATCACCCGCCTGCACAAGCGCGCCCTGGAGGCCTGATCGATGAAGCTGCTGTTTCCGCTCATGGCCCTTGCCGCCGCGCCGGCGCTGGCAGCCCCCCCGGCCGCGCCGCACCCCGGCGAGAAGGTCTATCGCGAGGTCTGCCAGGCCTGCCACATGGCCAATGCCAAAGGCGCGGTCGGCGCCGGGCGCATCGCGTCGCTGGCGGCCAACCCCAACCTCTCCTATCCCGAATATCCGATCACCATCGTCACCGGCGGCAAGGGCCCGATGCCCTGGTTCCGCGGCGATCTCAGCGACCAGGAAATTGCCGATGTCATCGGCTATGTCCGCACGCATTTCGGTAACAATTACAAGGCCAAGGTCACGGTTGCCGATGTCGCCAAATATGGCGTGAAGGCGCCCGAGCGCGGCGAACGCTGAAGCGCAGCGCGCAGCGGCGCACCTATCAAATCGCCGCTTGCCGGGCGCAGCACTTGCCCGCAAACTGCGGCAAAACAACCGTAAGGGGGATGGGGCTTTGCGCGCGACTTTGATGGCGGCGGCGGTGGCTGCCGGTGTGGCGGTATCGGCCCAGGCGGCGACGCCCGATGAAATGGCGTTCCGGGCGCTCTACAAGGAACTGGTCGAGACCAACACCAGCCATGCCACCGGCGATTGCACGCTGGCGGCGAAACGCATGGCGGGGCGGCTGAAGGCGGCGGGCTTTGCCGACAGCGACCTCAACATCTTCGTTCCCGACGGCCTGCCGCTCGATGGCGGCCTGATCGCGACGCTGCCGGGCAGCAACCCCGCGCTCGGCGCCGTGATGCTGCTGGCGCATCTCGATGTCGTCGATGCCAAGCGCGAGGACTGGACGCGCGACCCGTTCACGCTGATCGAGGAAGACGGCTATTTCTATGCCCGCGGCAGCGCCGACGACAAGGCGCAGGCGGCGATCTGGACCGATGCGATGGCACGGCTGAAACAGGCCGGCGCCAAGCCGAAGCGCACGGTGAAGCTGCTGCTGTCCTGTGGTGAGGAATCGGGTGCGCGCATCAACAATGTCCGCTGGCTGATCGAAAGGCACCCCGATTGGATCAAGGCCGATTTCGCCCTAAACGAAGGCGGCGGCGGCGGCCTGAAGCCCGATGGCACGCCGCTGGCGCTGAGCTTCCAGGCCGGCGAAAAGGTCAGCCAGAATTTCAAGGTGGAGGCGACCAACCCCGGCGGGCACAGTTCGGTGCCACGCCCCGACAATGCGATCTATGCCCTGTCGACGGCGCTGACCCGGATCGGCGCGCATGAATTTCCGATCCGCATGAGCGATATCACCCGCGCCACCTTCACCGCGCTCGGCACCATGACGCCGGCGCCGATGGGCCCGGCGATGCTGCGCCTCGTCGCCAATCCCGATGACGCCGCTGCCAATCAGATCGTGTCGAAGGACCCGCGTTTCCATTCGATGCTGCGCACCACCTGTGTCGCGACGCAAATCGAAGGCGGCCATGCCATCAACGCGCTGCCGCAGCGCGCCTTTGCCAACATCAATTGCCGGATGTTCCCGACCGACACGCCGGCAGAGGTCGGCGCCGCGCTGATCGCCGCCGTCGGCGATGCGCCGGTGACCGTGACCGCCGTGCCACCGGTGAACCCGGTCAATGCGCCGCCGCCGCTGAAGGGTGAAGTCTATGACAAGGCCGCCGCACTGGCGAAACTGCATTTCCCCGGTGTGCCGATTGTGCCGTCGATGAGCACCGGCGCCACCGACGCCCGCTTCCTGATCGCTGCCGGCGTGCCGACCTATGGCGTGCCCGGCCTGCTCAGCGATGGCACGACCAATGCCCATGGCCTCAACGAACGCACCTCGGTGAAATGGCTGATGAAGGGCCGCGACTATCTGTTCGATCTGGTCAAAGCCTATGCGGGGGTGAAATGAAGGCTCTGCTGGTTGCGGCGCTGCTGGCCGCCCCCGTTGCCGCCGCCGAACGCCCGGATCAGAGCGCGTTCAAGGCGCTCTACAAGGAACTGGTCGAAACCAACACGAGTGTCTCCGTCGGCAGCTGCACGCTGGCCGCCGAGAAGATGGCGGCGCGGCTGAAGGCGGCGGGCTATGGCGATGCCGACATCCGACTGTTCAAGGGGCCGGACGATCGCCCGCAGGATGGCGGACTGGTGGCGACGCTGCCGGGCAAGGACGCCCGGGCCAAGGCCATCCTGCTGCTGTCGCACGTCGATGTCGTCGAGGCGAAGCGCGCCGATTGGGAGCGCGATCCCTTTGCCTTCATCGAGGAGAATGGCTGGTTCTATGGCCGCGGCGCCAGTGACGACAAGGCGCATGGCGCGATCTTCACCGACACGATGATCCGGCTGAAACAGGCCGGCAAGCCGCTGCGCCGCACGCTGAAACTGGCGCTGACCTGCGGCGAGGAAGGCGGGCCGTTCAACGGCGCCGAATGGCTGGCCAAGACTCACAAGGACTGGATCGACGCCGCCTTTGCGCTGAACGAAGGCAGCGTCGGCATCCGCGATGCCCAGGGCAAGCAGATCAGCCTCGGCTTCCAGGCCGGCGAAAAAGTCTATCAGGATTTCGTCGTCGAAGCGCGCAACCCCGGCGGCCATTCGAGCCGGCCGCGCCCCGACAACGCCATCTACGAGCTGACCGCCGGGCTGACGCGGCTGGGCCAGTATGAGTTCCCGGCGCAGTTCAGCGACACCACTCGCGCCTATTTCAGCAAGACCGCCGACATCGTCGGCGGCGAAACCGGTGACGCCATGCGCCGCCTGATCGCCAACCCGCAGGACCTTGCCGCCAACGCCATCGTCTCGCGCGATCCGAGCTGGCATTCGATGCTGCGCACCACCTGTGTCGCGACGCGGCTGGAGGCCGGCCATGCCAACAATGCCCTGGCCCAGCGTGCCACCGCCAATGTCAATTGCCGGATGTTCCCCGGCGACAGCATTGCCAAGGTGCAGGGCCAGATCGCCGCGGCGCTGGCCGATCCGACGCTGACGGTGACGCCGGTCGGCGAGATCAGCCCGACGCCGCCACCGCCACCCTTGTCCGCCCAGGTCTATGACCCGGCGGTCAAGCTGGCGGCCAAGCATTTCCCCGGCGTGCCGATGCTGCCGGCGATGACCACCGGCGCCACCGATGGCCGCTATCTCAACGCACTGGGTATCCCGACCTATGGCGTGCCGGGGCGGTTTTCCGACCCCGACGGCAATGGCGTCCATGGCCTCAACGAGCGCAAATCCGTCGCCGGCATCTATGCCGAGCGTGACTATCTGTTCGACCTCATCCAGGTCTATGCCAATGCCAAGGACATGAAATGACCGTGAAATCGCTGTTGCTCGCTGCCCTTGTCATTGCGGCGCCGGCTGCCGCCCAGGCGCCGCTGCGCGCTGATCAGGTCGCCTTCCGCGCGCTCTACAAGGAGCTCGTCGAAACCAACACCTCGCTGTCGGCAGGCAGCTGCACGCTGGCGGCGGAACGCATGGCGACGCGGCTGAAGGCAGCCGGTTACAGCGACAGCGACATCACCCTGTTCGCGACGCCGGAAAAGCCGAAGGAAGGCGGGCTGGTCGCGATCCTGAAGGGCAGCGATGCCAAGTCGAAACCCATCCTGCTCCTCGCCCATCTCGATGTTGTCGAGGCCAGGCGTGAGGACTGGACGCGCGACCCGTTCGTCATGGTGGAGGAAGACGGTTATTTCTACGGCCGCGGCACGCTGGACGACAAATCCCAGGCGGCGATCTGGACCGACACGATGATCCGCTACAAGGCGTCGGGCAAGGCGCCGAAGCGCACGCTGAAACTGGCGCTGACCTGCGGCGAGGAAACCACCAACGCCTTCAACGGCGCCGACTGGCTGGCAAAGAACAAGCCGCAGCTGATCGCTGCCGAATATGCGCTCAATGAAGGCGGCGGCGGTCGCTATGACAGCAATGGCAAGCCGCTGGGCATGGCCGTGCAGGTCGGCGAAAAGACCGTGCAGAATTTCCAGCTGGAGGCGACCAACCCCGGCGGCCATTCCAGCGTGCCGCGACCCGACAATGCCATCACCGACCTGTCGCGCGCCATCGTTGCGGTCAATACCCATGAATTCGCTGTGCAGTTCAACGACACCACCCGCGCCTTTTTCGGGCTGATGGCCAAGGTGACACCGCCGCAACTGAGCACAGCCATCACCACGCTGCTCGCCAACCCGGCCGATGCCACCGCCAACGCCATCGTCAGCCAGGACCCGCAATATCATTCGACGCTGCGCACCACCTGCGTCACGACCTTGATCAGCGCCGGCCATGCCAACAACGCCCTGGCCCAGCGCGCCACCGCCAATGTCAATTGCCGCATGTTCCCCGGCACCGCGCCGGAAGCGGTGCGCGACGAGCTGGCGGCCGCCATCGGCAATCCCAAGGTCGCCATCACGCTGACGCCGCCGATACGCCCGGTTGCCGTTTCGCCACCGCTGAACCCGGCCGTTCTTGGCCCGATGAAGACGCTGGCCGAAAAGCATTTCCCCGGCACGCTGCTGGGGCTGACCATGTCGACAGGGGCCACCGATGCCATCTTCCTGTCGCCGATCGGCATCCCGACCTATGGCGCGCCCGGCCTGTTCATCGATCCCGATGGCAATGGCGTCCATGGCCTCAACGAACGTATCCGCGTCACATCGCTGATGGCCGGCCGCGACTATCTCGACGAACTGGTGCACGTTCTGGCGGATTAGGGGTAGCGCTGGCGGCTGCCAGTCCCTACCTGCCGGCACATGGACATCATGTCATTCTTCACGCCGGCGGCGCTGTCGGCCTTTGGCCAGGTCGTGCTGATCGATGTGGTGCTGGCCGGGGACAATGCCATCGTCGTCGGCGCGCTGGCCGCCGGCCTGCCGGCCGAACAGCGGCGCAAGGTGATATTGATCGGTATCGGCGCGGCGCTGGTGCTGCGCATCGGCTTTGCGCTGCTGGTGACGCAGCTGCTGCAGATCGTCGGGCTGATCCTCGCTGGCGGCCTGCTGCTGCTCTGGGTGGCGTGGAAGATGTGGCGGGAAATCCAGCACAACCAGACCATCATAGATGGCCCCGGCGAGGATGATTTCAGCGCCCATGGTGGCCCGCCGCCGGCGAAAAGCTTTGCCGCTGCGGCCTGGTCGGTGGCGCTCGCCGATGTCTCGATGAGCCTCGACAATGTCCTCGCCGTCGCCGGCGCGGCGCGCGAGCATCCCGGCATCATGGTCGTCGGCCTGCTGCTGTCGGTGGCGCTGATGGGCCTCGCCGCCAACATGATCGCCAAATATATCGACCGCTATCGCTGGATCGCCTTCGTCGGCCTCGCCGTCATCGTCTATGTCGCCGGCAAGATGATCTATGAGGGCTGGCTGGACATGGCGCCGGCCGTGGCGCCGCTGGTCAGCTGAGCAAGCCCCTCCCTCCCCCTTGCGGGGAGGGCGACTCACCGAAGGTGAGCGGGGTGGGGGGTCTCACGCGGGCTCGGGCAGGAACCCCCACCCCGCTCGGCTGGCGCCGAGTCGCCCTCCCCGCAAGGGGGAGGGAGCAGGTGCGCTGCCCCCGCGAAATCGCAGCAGCTACGCCCCGCACCCGCTCGTGGCCGCGCCCGTCCGCGGGATCAGATGAAACCGCGTCTGCCGGCCGTCGATGTAGCGCACCGTCGTGCCGTCGAAGAACGCATCCTCCTCCAGCTTGAAGCCGACCAGTTGGCCGCCCCATTCCGGCACCTTCGCCTTGGCGGCCAGCTCGATCGACCAGGCGGTGGGGGCGTGCATCGGCCATTCGCCTTCGATGCGCGGGCCCTGATTGTCCCACATGCCGATGGGGGTGCCGGCGGCATGGCCATGGTAGCCGATCGGGTGCGAATAGATGCTGGGGTCGAGGCCGGCGGCGATCGCCTTGGCCCGTGCCGCGGCGAGCACCTGATTGCCGGTGGCGCCGACCTTGAAGGACGAGGTGAGCGCGTCCTGCACGGCGTTGGCGGCAGCAAGGCCAGCCTTCAACCCGGCCGGCGCATCGGTCTCGCCGGGTTTCAGCACATAGCCCATATGCTGGGTGTCGGTATTGAGGCCGAGGTATTTGATTCCGAAATCGGTCCACAGCAGGTCGCCGGGCTGGATGACCGTATCGCCTTCCAGCGTGCCGGCGACTCCCTGGCGGGTGATGCCGACCGACGGCTGGAACCAGGTGGCGAGTTTCAGCGCCGCGATGCGCTCGCGATACCACCAGACGACATCATCGGCCGTGGTCTTGCCCGGCGTGATGACCTTGCCGGAAAAGCCCTCCGCGATGATGGCGTGCGCGGTGCGGACGATGTCCGGATAGACCGCCATCTCGGCCGGGATGCGGGTTTCCAGCCAGCCGATGGCGAGCGGTTCCGCCGGCACGACGCGGGCGCGCAGTTCAGGCGTCAATGCGCCGAGCACCCCGTCGCGCTGGCTGGCGGTCAGCCCATCGGCAAAGGCCGACAGCGCCGAAACGTTGAGGGCGATCTGCTTCGGATTGCGCGCCGCGATGATCTCGGCAAGTGCCGCCCATTGGTCGGGCTGCTGCTCGGGCTTCCACTTCGGCTCGAACAGCCCGGCCAGGCCATAGCGGCTGACGGTGAAGCGCTCGACGGGTTTCCCTTCACCCGGATCGAAGAAGACGAGGATGGTTCGCCGCCGCGCGCTGAAGCTTTCGGCATCGAGCATCGTCGCCACCACCGGGTCTTCCAGATACTCCCGCGCCACCAGCACCCACATGTCGATGCCATGCGCGCGCATCAGTTTCGGCACGATCGTATCGAGCCGCTCCTTCAGCCAGCGATCCTGCAGCGCGGCACGGTCCTTCAGCGCCAGGATCGTCGGCACCGCCGGGTCGGCCGGCTCCAGCTGGCACAGGGCGGGTTGGGCGGTGGCGAGCAGCGCCGCGATGGTCAGGATCATGGGGGGTTCCTCCGGTATCTTGCCGCAACATAGGGGCAATTCGGCGGCAGGACAGCCATCTTTGCGGTCATCACCGCCCCGGCGCATCGCCACGCTAGAGTCGATTGCATTAAAGTGAAGACGGCAAGCGACTCTAGGCAGCGACGCCAACCGGCCCCATATTCCGCCGATGGCATCCCCCGACTGGCTGGTCCCGCACCCCGACGGCATCCACATCGTGCCCGCCGATGTCTGGATCGATCCGTCGCGGCCGCGGTCGGCGGCGCTGGTCACCCATGGCCATGCCGATCATGCCCGCGCCGGCCATGGCAAGGTGCTGGCGACGCCGGCGACGCTGGCGATCATGGCGGCACGCTATGGTCCGCAACCAGGCGGGCAGGGCGTCGCCTATGGCGAAACCGTGCAGCTGGGCGAGGTCGGCGTGCGCTTCGTGCCGGCCGGGCATGTCCTCGGCTCGGCGCAGATCGTGCTGGAATACCGCGGCCAGCGCATCGTCGTGTCGGGCGATTACAAGCGCCGGCCCGATCCCAGCTGTGCCGCGTTCGAGCCGGTGCCCTGCGATGTCTTCGTCACCGAAGCGACCTTCGGCCTGCCGGTGTTCCGCCACCCGCCGACCGCCGGCGAGGTGGCAAAGATCATCACCGCCCAGGCCGCCAATCCCGATCGCTGCGTTCTCGTTGGCGCCTATGCGCTGGGCAAGGCGCAGCGGGTGATCACCGAATTGCGCGCCGCCGGCCATGATGGCCCCATCCACCTGCACGGCGGCGTGCAGAAACTCTGCGATCTCTACACGGCCTTCGGCGTCGATCTCGGCGATGTCCGCCCCGCTGCCGGGCCCAAGGCGGCGCTGAAGGGCGCCATCATCATCGCACCACCCTCGGCGCTCGCCGATCGCTGGGCCGCCGGCCTGCCCGATCCGATCACCGCCATGGCATCAGGCTGGATGCGGGTGCGCCAGCGCGCCGTGCAGCGCGGTGTCGAGCTGCCGCTGATCATTTCCGACCATGCCGATTGGGACGAGCTGACCGACACCATCACCGAACTCGCCCCCGGCGAAGTCTGGGTCACCCACGGCCGCGAGGAGGCGCTGGTGCATTGGTGCCGCCTGCGCCAGATCCGGGCGCGGGCGCTCGATCTGGTCGGGCGCGAGGATGAGGCGGATTAGGGTCCGGACTCATAAATTACAGGGGTCGGCATGGGCTGGAGAGGCGAAATGGCTAGGCGCGGGCGCGCTGGCGGGGCTTTGCCCCCCGGCGAGCGACCGCAACGACGCC